>NZ_FPAI01000046.1 GCF_900116255.1 Halolactibacillus miurensis | reverse complement strand
CATGTTTCAGCTGCATAAAAAGAGCCGAAACATGTGAAATATAAGCTTGAAATTATTGGTTAAAACTTCTCGCCAACACCATTTGACAAAGAACCAACTAAAGAGACCCGCTGGGTCTCTTTTTCGTTTGTTTATGTGTTTGTTTGGCTTATGTTTGCTGTTCGTTACTGATAGCCGTTGATCACGACATCAAGCTTCCCTGTTTTCGGGTCAATCACGAGGCCGTGAACAGGAATGTCATCTGGTAGGAGTGGATGATTCTCAATTAAATCAACGGAGCTTTTAACGGATGCTTCTACACAGTCAAATCCTTCAAACCATTCATGGGCATCGACCGGTAAGTTGTTGATTTTTTCTTCGTCAATGCCGTGGACTTTCATATGTTCAATAAAGTTATCCGCATCTAAACTACTCATACCACAGTCATGATGACCGACAACATACACTTCATCTGCTTGTAAGGCATGGACAGCCACTAAAATACTGCGCATCACAGACCCATATGGATTTTTAATGATGGCACCGGCTGTTTTTAGGATTTTTACATCACCATTTTTAAAGTTCATCGCTTTTGGTAATAACTCTGTTAATCGTGTATCCATACAGGTCAGAATGACCGCGTGTTTATCTGGTACACTATTCGTTACGTAGGCTTCGTAGTCTTTGTTCTCTACAAAGACATGATTATGTTGTAAAATATCTTCTAGTAACATATAGAAAAATCCCCCTCGCTATTTTTTACTATCATAGTTAAAAAAGGGGATAAAATCAAGACTTTACTGAAAAGTTAGACACATTCACCTAGCTAGAAAGCGTAATCACGCATTATTTGTGTTAGACTTGATGGGGTGAGATAGATGAGAAAAATGAGCAAAGTTGTAGGATAAGATAAATTTCCCGGGAAATAAGGGTGAAAATGATGACAACTGACGATAAAAACCAAAAACAAAATCAAATAAGTAAACAAGAGACACCAGAAGAAATGATGCGCAAACAACAATGGCGTGCTGAACGTCAAAAACAAAGAGACATGGAACAAGAGAAAAAGCGCCAAGAAGAACAAGCCTATTTACGTCAAGTGAAACAAGAGATGATTGATGCGGATTTATTTGAACCACTCACGCATGAAGAGATGATCGACATCATCAGAGAAGAACGTCAACAAGGCCGAAAGAAAAAAACGCCGTTAACGTTATCAAAAGATATGAAACTGATTGGGTTGTTGTTGGCACTCGTTGTGTTGATTCAAGGGTTAGCGCTCGTCTTTCAAACCTTTAATATACCTGCTATTGAATTCGTCAAGACATCGATTGCACTATCGTTTGATGAAGAGGTTGAACAAATAAAAGACACGGTTGTCATTATTGATACTGGAGATGGTCGGGGGACGGGCTTTCTTATTTCGCCGGACGGATTAATTGTGACAAACGCTCATGTGGTTGATGATGAGACTGAAGTGACGGTCGGAATAAAAGATAAAGACGTGACGACAGGGGAAGTCATTAAACACATCCCGGAGGTGGATTTAGCCTTTGTGCAAGTGGAAGGCCGTGACTTACCGTATCTTGAGCTTAGTCGGCAATCAGTAGAAGCGGGAGAGTCGATCACTTTTGTTGGGAATCCTTTACGGTTTAACCGGATTGCCAATTCGGGAACGATTATTGGAGAAACGCCGGCGACGTTAGAAGCGGCTGTCTACGCGCTTGATGCACCTGTTTATAAAGGTAATAGCGGCAGTCCGGTTGTCAATGCGGCTGGCGAGGTCGTGGCGGTTATTTACGCGACACGTGAGAGTGTTGAATACGGACGAGTCGGACTGGCTATTGATGTTCGTACTGTTCAGACATGGGTGGATGAACTTGCTTTCGGTAAGCAAAACTAATATAGTCAATTAACTCACAAAAATAAAAAGCTTGTGACATGTCAATCACTGATGGATGATGCTTGTCGGTATCAAGAAATTGATGGATTCGCTTTTTTAATACATCATCTTTCGTCCTTAACATCAATATAAATAAACCGTCTTGGTTTTGTTCAAATAAATACATCGCACACAATACGTAAGAATCCATATCAGTCACCTCCAAAGTGAAATGGCTATCTGCGTTTAGTGTAAGCAGTTTTCGATAACCTATCCCGAGTAAATATTGGGTGACGTGTATAATCTTCTTGCGTTGTGGTTAAGCTAACAAAAGTTTAATCACAAGGAGGAAAATAAAATGAAACAACTGTTAGTATGTGTGATGTCTATTTTTTTGTTGGTAGCCTGTCAAACGGCAGATGAGTCACCTGAACCCAATGGTGATAACGGTGATATGAATGAAGAAGACAACAATCAAGGTGAGATGGACCAAAGTGAACAAGATAACGCTGGGGGTACAGAAGACAATGCAATGAATGATGGTTATGAATTATTGTCTGATGAAGCGTTAGAGGAACAAGTGAAAAGTGAACTAGAAGGTGTCGAGCGTGTTTATATGATGCGAATGGGCAAGACGGTCTATGTTGCGGCAGACGTTCAAGAAGATGCCTTTGATGTGGATGAAAAAGAACAAGCGGTGAGCCAAGTGGTGAAAGAAAAGTTACCTGAAGTAGAAACGGTAAGGTTAACGACAAATCCTGACTTTCTTGATTTGGCTAATCGTTATCAGGAAGACCTTGATGCCGGTAAACCGGTTGAAGGTTTCTTTAAAGAAACGGGCGAAATGATTGACCGAATCTTCCCTGATCAACAAAACTAATAAGGAAGACCGACGGTTTACTTAACTAAACCTATGTAGCTAAAAAAATGGTGCCATTTAAATGACCAGTGTGATGACGAGAGGAGTCGTTACACTGGTTTTAATTTTGTTGTTTTGTTTTTAAAAAAACAGTAAGGATATGATAAGATAAATAAGAGCATCAAATTATTTAACAGAAACGAGGGAAAAACAGTGACAAAAATGAACGTCGAGAGTTTTAATCTAGATCATACGAAAGTTGTTGCCCCTTACGTACGGCTAGTCGGTGTAACAACCGGTAAGCAAGGTGATACGGTACATAAATATGACGTGCGTTTCAAAGAACCAAATAAAGCTTATATGGAAATGCCCGGCTTACATTCATTAGAACATTTGATGGCTGAAAATATAAGAAACCATTCTGATCGCATATTAGATATTGGTCCAATGGGCTGTCAAACCGGCTTTTACTTAAGTGTGATTAATCATGATGATTATGACGCGATATTGGACATCATTGAACGCACGCTGACCGACGTTGTATCAGCTGAAACTGTCCCGGCTTGTAATGAAGTCCAGTGCGGGTTTGCGGCAAGTCATGACTTAGCTTTAGCTAAAATCTACGCAGAAGAGATGCTACAAAAAAGACAAGAATGGTCTGACGTATTTGGACCGAGTAAAGAAGAGGAGTGAAGAGAATGACCGATAGTTTAACGTATTTAAAGGAAAACCGCGACCGACATTTAGCATTATTACATGATTTTTTACGGATTAAAAGTGTGAGTACCGATTCTAGCTTTAAAGGTGAGATGACGAAGGCGGTTAACTTTTTAGTTGATTATTTACAAGAGATCGGCTTTACTGAGATTAACGTTCAAGAAACAGACAAGCATCCACTTGTCTATGCCCATTACCATGTCAGTGATGATTTACCGACGGCATTAATTTATGGTCATTATGATGTTCAACCTGCAGACCCTTATGAGTTATGGAATTCAGAACCATTTGAACCTGAAGTGCGTAACGGGCGCATTTATGCGCGCGGGGCAAGCGATGATAAAGGTCAAGTGTTTATGCATTTAGTTGCCTTAGAAGCATTAATGAAAACGAATGGAACGTTGCCGATTAATGTGAAGGTTTGTATTGAAGGAGAAGAAGAGATTGGCTCTGAAAATTTATATACGATCTTGAAGGAGAAAAAAGCTCAATTCGATGCTGACTTTTGTATCATTTCAGATTCTGGCATGGTCGAAGAAAATCAACCAACCGTCCTTTATGGACTGAAAGGCTTTACGGGTTTAGAATTTAGCGTGGTAGGTCCAAACCGTGACTTACACTCCGGTTTATACGGCGGAGCGGTTAGAAATCCATTAATGGCGATGAGTCACATTCTATCAACTATGAAAGATGTAAACGAAGTCGTCTTGGTTGATGGTTTCTATGATGACGTTGAACCACTGACAAAAGAAGAACGATCACTGATGGCTGAGGCACCAAAGGAAGATTATATGACGTCACTCAATATTCAAGAAACCGTTTCAGAACAAGGCTATACAGCAACAGAACATACGATGGCAAGACCGACATTAGAAATTAACGGTCTATTTGGCGGTTACCAAGGTGAGGGAACGAAAACGATTATTCCGGAGAAAGCAACCGCGAAACTCACCTGTCGCCTCGTCCCAGGTCAAGACCCAGATGATATCCAAGATAAGCTTGTGAAACATATTGAAGCTCATACACCGTCTGGTGTCACAGTTGAGATCACCCGCGAGCCTCTCTCAGCTAAGGCGTATAAAGTGGACTTTAACCATCCACTGATTAATCAAGCAGCGAAGAGCTATGGTAAGGCCTTTAATAAAGAAGCCGTCTTTGTCCGAATGGGTGGGTCGATTCCGGTCGTTGAATGGATCGATGATATATTTGATATCCCGGTCGTGCTACTCGGATTTGGAACACCTGATGACCGACTTCATTCACCGAATGAAAGTTTCCCGGTTGAGAACTTTGACCGCGGGATCGTCACCTTGGTGGATTTCTATCAACAAGTACCGCAACTAAAGTAACACATTCGCATGAGAAACTATAGGTAAAAGCACCGTGATCGTGATGTAGACGAGGGCGGTGCTTTTAGCTTTTTTGTTTTTTTCTATTCTTTTTGTTCGGAGTATCTTTTTGGTGTGTTTTTATCTGTTTTTTTCTTCATTAAAATACTTTCGATTAGGTCCTGTATGCGGTATGATTACATGTAAATAGATGTATAAGGAGGATTTATATGGACGCGATGCAACCGAAACAACGCAGTCAATTAAGGATTTTTCTTGGAAAGAAATATTACCGCTTAAAGCGCTCTATTCATTGGTATGTCGGTCAGGAGCATTACGCGAAAGCGCGCGCATCTGAAGGACTAAAATATGACGTGTTCACACATCAAACCGTGCTACTCAGACAGCTAAAAGATGTTGATATGTGGCTTCAGCACAACAAAGTTAAGAATTTAACGATAGCGGCTAAGCGGTTATCAGGCATTCTCATTAAGCCGGGGGAAACATTCTCTTACTGGAAGTTAATTGGTAACACAACGAAGCGAAAGGGATATGTGGATGGGATGATTCTCCATTACGGTAAAGTTACGACTGGAACGGGTGGAGGACTGTGTCAGTTATCTAACCTGATCTATTGGATGGTGCTTCATTCGCCGTTAACGGTGACCGAACGATATCGCCACAGTTATGACGTATTTCCAGACAGCAAACGCTCGCAACCATTTGGTAGCGGAGCCACGTGTAGTTATAATTACTTAGACTTACAATTTAATAATGATACGAATCAGACATTTCAACTAAACGTGGAGGTGACAGATACGCATCTTGTCGGACATATTTTATCTGATGTACCAACGTTACATCGCTACAAGATCTATGAGAAAAACCATCGCTTATCACAAGCCCATTGGGGCAGCTACTTACGACACAATCAGCTGTACCGTAAAGTGTACAATGCGAGTGGTGAAGAATTAAGAGATGAGTACGTGACGGAAAATCATGCGATTATGATGTATGACCCGTTTTTACAGTCGCCTGAAACATCAGACTTTTGTTGAGTGAAAAAATTCACAGTTTTCTTAAGGTTATTGTTTGACTTCAATACCGTATCGTGTATAAAATATAAGTAATGACTTATTTATCAAGGAGGTTTAAAAAGTGACTATTTTTCTCACACTCCTTACAGTGTTTGTAGGTTACTTGTTGTATACACGCTACGTACCTGTTCGAGGTGTCAAGTGCATTAAAAAAGATCAATTATCGTCTCAACCTATCTTGGTTGATTTACGTGACTATAGTGATTCCGCAAAAGAAGTCGTTGTCGGTGCTATTGCTTTACCTATTGCCTATATCAAACGCCATCATGATGGCTTACCTGCTTCAGGGATTGTCGTGATTGCCTCTGATGAGGTAGAAAAGAATATGGGTATTAGATTACTCAGACATCACGGTCATCAAATCAAAGGCTATGCGATTATTAATAACCCATGTAAATGTAAAAAGTATCTAGCAGAATTTGCATCTTAGAAGAATGAAATCAGAACGGAGGATTTTAATGGACTACTCACCAAAAGCAATTAATCGAATGAAACGGATTGAAGGTCAAGTGCGCGGCGTCCTTAAGATGATGGAAGAAGGGAAAGATTGTAAAGATGTCGTCACCCAAATGTCAGCGATACGCACGGCTATTGACCGAACAATGGGTGTCGTTGTGAGTTCGAACTTAGTTAGCTGTGTGATTGAAGCAGAAAAATCAGGCGAAGAAGACCCACAAAAGTTAGTCGATGAAGCCGTCCAATTACTTGTGAAAAGTAGATAATGTTGATAACACCTTTTAGGTGTTATTTTTTTGTCTTTTTTTATTTTTTATTATGACGTTGTTTCGTTTACCTCACCGAAGTAAGTCTTGTTGACTCACGGATGTATGATTAGTCGCCATTTTGGTGACACTACAAAAAAGAAATGAGAGTGAGGCGGACTGATGCGATTAACGTTTGATGAACAGGCGACTGAGACAATAATCGAACAGATAAAAAAAGACTTACGTCACCGAGAAGATTTAGTCATACGTCCGGTGAAAATCAATGAAGCGACGATTTATTTTTGTTATTTAACGGATACGGTTGATATAGAGGCGATAGCGATTGAGACGTTAAAACAACGGTTTGTGATTGAAAAGAAACGGCAAAATTCAGACGCGCTTTATTATGCTTGTCAAGAAATGGGTCCGACAGAAAAGGAACAAACACCGCGTGATTATCTTAACGTCATTCTAAATCATCAATTACTCGTTGTGTGTGAAAGTGCTGTTAGCGTCTCGATTGGCAAAAGTCACCACCGGGCGATTGGTGAAGTGAAAACACAAGAAGTGATTCGGGGGCCTAGAGAGGCCTTTACAGAATCTGTTGTTGTTAATCAAGCGATGCTTAGAGAGCGGTTGAAAAATAAACGCTTAATGTTTCAAACGCTAACGCTAGGGACAGAAACGAAAACAGATGTGAAGGTCGTTTACTTAGACGGGACATGTAAAAAAAAGCTCGTAGATGATATTGTGAAGCGGTTAAAAGAACAACCGTTAGAAGGCATATTAGAGAGTCATTATATTGAAACACTATTAGAGACCAATGTGAAGACGGTCTTTCCAACGGTATATAATACCGAACGACCTGACGTGATTACGGCTGGTTTACTTGAAGGACGCTGTGCCATTATTGTGGACGGGACCCCATTTGTGTTGATGGTCCCGGCGTTAATGTTTGACTTCTTACAGTCAAGTGAGGACTACTATCAACGCGCAGACATTGCTAGCGCGATTCGGATACTCAGAGTGGGAAGTTTTTTTGTGGCGTTATTAACACCCGCGGTATTTTTAGCGTTAACGTTGTTTCATCAAGAAGTTATTCCTACCGCGCTACTCGTTTCATTAGCGGCCCAGCGAGAAGGGATTCCTTTTCCTGCGGTAACGGAAGTGTTGTTAATGGAAATTACGTTCGAAATATTGCGAGAAGCAGGGGTACGGTTACCGAGTGCCGTTGGTTCAGCGGTCTCTATTGTTGGAGCGCTCGTACTCGGTCAAGCAGCGGTTGAAGCTGGGATTGTTTCCAGTGCGATGGTGATTATTGTCTCGATTACCGCCATTAGTAACTTCGTCTTTCCGAGTTATAATCTCGCCATATCCGTGCGATTATTACGGTTTATGTTTATTATTTCCGCTACGCTATTCGGCCTCATTGGCATTGTGTTAGGACTTATGTTACTGGCGTTTCATCTGACGACATTGGATTCAGTGGGGATTAGTTACTTAAGTGGTTTTGCGCCATATGATGCGGAAGCATCGGCTGATTTATGGGTGAGAGAGCGCCTTGATAAAAGAAAGCAACTGTTTCAACTAAAAACAGTCTTTAAACGAGAAAAGGTGAGAAAGAGGTAATCGGATGAAAAAGAAAGTCATCGGCTTATTATGTATGTTGCTGTTGCTTAGTGGCTGTTATTCACAAACAGAGCTTAACGAAATGATGGTGGCGACAGCGATAGGTGTTGATAAAACAGAGACAGGTGTGAACGTGACGCTACAAGTGCTTAATCCTTCAGAAGTGGCAGGAGGTACAACGAAGACGGGCCGACCGGGGGTGAGTTGTTACTCAGAAACAGGCGAGACGTTTTTTCATGCGCTTAGACGATTGACACGCATTACCCCGCGAAAGATCTTTCTTAGCCACATTCGCTTTGTCGCCTTTGATGAAGCGCTAGCCAGAGAGGGTCTCCTACCTTTATTAGATTTTCTTATGCGAGACCATGAACTGCGGAGCGATTTTTCTCTTTTTATTGTAAAAGAATATAAAGCCAATGACTTATTAAAAACACTGACTCCTATCGAACAAATTCCGGCCAATAAGGTATTGAACAGTACAATGGCCACAGAAGAGTTTTACGGTACCGCAGGAGAAAATGAATTAGAGGATTTTTATAAAGCCTTCTACTCTGAAGGGGTAGAACCAGTTTTAACGGGGATTGAATTGTTAGGTCAAGTAGACAGTGGAAGTAGCATCGAAAGTATCGAACAAACAGAACCTGAAACCATTATTAAAATCAATGATTTAGCTTTATTTAGAGAAGATCAGTTAGTGGGGTGGCTGACCGAGCAACAAAGTATTGGTTACGGTTATTGGACCAATCATATACAAAATACTGTCTCGGTTGTGTCGGTGAACGATGCGTTGGTCACCTTGGAAATCATGAAGGCAAAAGTAGCAATTAAACCAAGTGAAAAGCGCCGGCATTTTGATGTTACCACGACGATCCAGGCAAGTATTGGTCAAAGTGCTTGGGGCGATGTCGATGATCTAGCTAAATTAAAGCAAGCATTATCTGACGATATAAAAAATCAAATGTCACAATGTCTGGATCGTTTACGTGAGGAACAAATCGATAGTATCGGTTTAGGGCAATTGTTGTACCAGAATCAACCGTCTGTATGGGAAGAAGTAAAAGATGATTGGGATGAGACCTTTCAAAACGTAACCGCAAGTTATACATTTGATGTCACCATCTCTCAAAATGGACAAATAACCGCTGAGCGAGGTGCGCCAAAGTGAAACTAACAGAGCGACAGTTTAAGTATATCTTGTATTTTTCATTACTAGGCAGTCAACTGTTGTATATGCCAAAACTTGTGTTGTATTACTTAGATCACAATGGTTGGATGGCAATTATTCTCACTGGACTGTTTGCGGTAGGTTTAATTTTCATCGTTCCAAAACAATTGTTTGAAACAAATACAGCCCCTATGATTTCACAAGTGATTGTCGGTGTGGTCATTGCCCTATATGCGACGGGATTATTTGTATTTGAACTGATGGTGCTCGGTCAATTTATTACCTTTCAATATTTAATGGGTACGCCGTTTAAAGTCCTGATTATCCTTCTACTTCTGACAGTGTTTATATTAGGGTCAAAGACATTAGAACATGTGGGGAGAACAGTTGAAGTGTTTTATTATTTACCGACAGTGTCCATATTTTTAATTTTAATCATGGCACTGATTCAAGTAGACACATCTGCATTAAAACCAGTTCAGTTCTCGCTGGATCTCTCACTTTTAAAAGCGTGCAGTTTATTTTTTTCCGTCATTTTTACCGATGGGTTAGTCGTACTAAAACTCGGACAATTTGTGAAAGATGCTTCGGATGTAAAGGGGCTGTATGTAAAAACGGTGTTAAAAGTGATGGCCTTCTTTACGTTCGGGACAATTATTTCTGTGATGATTTTAGGTTCGAAATTAACAACGCTTACGACGTATCCACTTTATCACGTGTTAATGAATATTCATTGGTTTAGTTTGTTAGAGAGAATTGAAGCCATCTTTTCGTTATTTGTCATTGTGACAAGCGTGATGAAAATGGTGATTTTGTTGTATATAATCATCATTAGTTTTAATGCATCCCTATCCAAGCAAGCGATGCATGTCGTTCAGATTGGTTTGTTAATCGCCATGTATTTTTTAACAAACTATTTTATTCGCTCTCCCATCGTCATTTATAATTGGCTATACAGTAAGGGTTGGTATATCCTCATGTTAATAACGATGGTGTTACTGTTATCTTATCAATTGTTACGCATTCCGCGTCAAATCACAAAGAAAAGTAGGAGTGAGAAGCGCTTAAAATATAAAAAGTATAAAAAAAAACAATAAAACGTAATCGTTACTATTTACAAAACGTAACGGTTACGATATACTTATTCCCGTAGCAAAAATTCAAGGGGGATAAAGAAATGAAAAAATACTTATTATTATTTATAACCGCTATGATCCTTATACTGACGGCTTGCGGTGAATCAGATAGTGCATCAACAGATGATAGTGCAGTGGAATCTAACGATGAAGAATTAAAGGTAATGACGACGATTTATCCGTTACAATTCTTCGCCGGTGAAATTGGTGGAGAGTACGTTGAAGCCACCTCAATCTTACCCGCAGGTAGTGATGCACACTCATATGAACCGACATCAAAAGAAATGATTACCGCTGCTGAAGCTGACCTTTTTATTTACAATGAGGAACAAGCAGAAAGCTATGCGGTAACAATGAAAGAAGCACTAGCAGATGAAGATGTGACCTTTTTAGAAGCTTCAACCGGTCTTGATATGATTACTTATTTACACGATCATAGTCATGAAGAGGCGGATGACCATAGTCACGAAGAAGACGATCATAGTCATGAGGAAGAGGATCATGACGACGAGGTCGATGACCATGACATAGAAGCAGAACGCAGCCATGGTGATTATGATACCCACGTTTGGTTGAGCCCACAGTTATCGATTGAATTAAGTGAGAATATTTTAGATGAACTGATTCGCTTAATGCCAGCGCAAGAAGGTTATTTTAGAGCAAATTATGACACGCTTGTTGAAAAATTAACAACACTCGATGAACAGTTTAAAACGGTCCTTGATCAAGTGCCGAATAAAACAATTTTGGTCACCCATGCGGCGTATAATTACTGGGCGCGTGATTATGGCATTGAACAGTTAGCGGTGACAGGACTATCACCATCAAATGAGCCGTCGCAACAACAACTAATCGAACTGATTGATTTAGTTGAAGACCGGGCGATTGACACAATTTTATTTGAACAAAACATTTCATCCAAAGTATCAGAAGTAATTAGAGATGAGGCAGGACTAGAGACGAAAGAATTGCATAATCTGTCTACTTTGCGCACAGAAGATATTGAAAGTAATGACGATTACTTTAGTTTAATGGAGCGTAATTTGGCTGTGTTAGAAGAAGTATTAAGTGAATAGTTTTATAAACATCCGATGAAGTAGGTCTTTCGAAAGATACTTACTTCATCTTTTTTGTGTATAAACTCCTACTTTAAATTCGCTTGAATTTGTCGATATAATATAGAAAGCAATATTTTTAATCGTTGTTTTAATACGGGTATCAAGATGGCTGCGTTGGTCTATAAAGATGCGCCTTCATACATAAAGACTATCATGTATCTAAGTCACCGATGATTTTTATCGCTTTAGGGCGAGAAGCCACCTTCCTCAAGTGCGTCAGCACTAGGTGGCTGATGAATCGCTCGTTTTGAATATTTTTGAAGTGACAAACATATATTCCTCGTGGTATAATTAAGTCATTAACAATGACCGTCACAAAATAAAGAGAGGGTGGGTATCATGGGCATGAAGGCCATTTTTTCAAATCGCTTATATAAGCATAAGATTGACCCTGATTTTGTTACGTCCATGGATCACACCCTCCGGGTGTTTAATCAAGCCAAACATTTTCGCTATCAAGCGGAGGTCCGGGAGCTTAGGGGCTCGAAAGAGAAAAGTTCCGTCTCCATCCATCAACGGTTAAAGCAACGTTACGGATTAAATGATTATTATGCGAACAGTGCTGTTCAAGAAGGACGCGCCCTTCTATCCGCGCAAAGAGAATTGAAGAACATGTACATGCGTAATAAAAAAGAACAAATCAACGCCGTTAAAAGAAAAATAAAAGCGACGAAGGCGCGCTTGACAACCCTTCAAAAAATAAAAGCC
>NZ_FPAI01000033.1 GCF_900116255.1 Halolactibacillus miurensis | reverse complement strand
CATTTAGGCAGAAAAAAGGTGCTAGTGAGTTATTTTAGTGAGCAATCTCTGTCTCACTTAAAATCCCTTTACCAACACCAAATATTATACAACCAAAATAACTTTGTGTGGTGGTCATTATGAACTAATGAAAAAGTTGTTTTGAACTTTGAAGAGGTGATTTCATTGATTGATGAACCTCAACAAGTATATTAAGAGATAATTTTAATAAAAGTTCTTGATGAACTTCGTATGTAATCAGTGTGGCATATTCGTGGTTAAAATTTCTCACCAACACCATTTGACAAAGAACCTCTATGACAATACTATAAAATTAAAAACCCTTAGGAACGTTGATATAACAACATTTCTAAGGGTTTTGATATTTTTTAAATTAACTTAAAATAACGCTAAAGTACCGGTGGTCGGGGTACTCTTGTTCCCTTATAGGCTATTATATCAATATTCTTGTAAGTTGTTGTGTAAGAAATGTGTAATAAAAGCATCTGCTATTGCAGATGCTTTTATATAGATAAATATATCCCCTCTAATACTAACCGCCCTATAACTTAGTTATTTTGATTCCCAGGAGGGACCTCACACAACTTAAATCAACGTTCTTGTACTCTCTTGAGAAAATAATGTGTAATTCAACTAAAAATAACTATTAACCATTTCTAAAATTAAATATTACACACCTTTATATGTTTTTGAAATCACAATCATGTTTTAGAACAACTGAAAATTGCACTAAGACACCATCAATCAACGATATCCCTTTTATTACCGAAACAGAAAAATGTTTTGAAATTTATTACCGATTAATTTTCATATAACCAATAAAATATTAAAACAATATTCCGGAATATATCTAAATTTTCTAAAAAACGTTGCTGACATATAAATTATAATTAACGTTAAATCCTTACACTGTTTTAAAGATGGCTAAGTTTTTCATTCTATTAACTCTATTCACCAAGTTAAACATCACATAAAGATTGTTGGAATACTACGTGTGCAAAAATAAAGAATCAAAAATCCATTAATATTTTCATAATAAAGAATAAAGTAAAAGAATTATATAATTAGTTTTTTCTTTTAATAGTTAATTTTACCCCTGCAGTTCCAGAAGCACCCACCATAAGCTTTGTGATTCCGTTAGTTTCAATTGCAGCTTCCAAGTTTAATTCGATATTATCGAGTTCATATTCTCCTATACTGTCTACGAAGCTTGTAATTTCATCAAAGTTGATTTTTGCACCTTCTAAAGCGGTTGCAAATCCGCTCGATCCACCGTACACTTTTTCTGGTGGTGATTCATCTTTTTTTATAGGCATTATTATTTCAAATTTGTTCATCATTAATTCTCCTCAGTTACATCCATATTTATAGAAATTTCTTGTAGTACATTGAATCTATTGCTAGCTTCAATTTCTCCGTAAAGATCTAATTGTTCTTCTTCATACAAACTCTCTATTGTAATTATTAATATATATTCTATTTCATCTTCGTCTAGAATTTCCGGCTTTGTATATAGGTTTAACCATAACTCCCAATCCCCGGAATCAAAAACGGTAAAATCTTGTGAAAAGTGATGTAAATTGCTCCATTTCTTTCTGCCATTTTTTTGTGAAGGATTCTTAGTGACTAATTTCGAATTTGTATTTAGCATATGCAATGAGGTATCAATATAGGCTCGTAAATATTCACTACCCTTACTTATATCTACTGGTGAGATAGACAAACACGTTACTGTAAGCCTTGCTAATTTTTCGCCACTTTTTCTTTTATCAGATAGCACAGAAGGAATTAGGAAACCAACTTTTTCTTTTGTTTTTCGGTTCATTTTTCCATACCTAATATATGTTGGCTTAGACAAGAATGATTCCTTTGCATTCTCTAAATTTCCATAACCACAACCATATATCTTGTTATAGTCTTCAGTTGTTTCTTTTGACATAGTATCTATCGAGATGGCATGGTGGCTCAGTAAACCTCTTGATATAAATGCAGCTTTTCTATCTGAATCTTCCGTATCTCCGATACTATTTAAATATTCAATAACAGAATATTGTAAGGAACTTAAGTCAAATGCTGCTAAAGGGGTTGAAAAACTTGTACCAAAGTCTAATGTAATAAAACCATTTGAATTAATGACGAGCATATCAGAGGTTTTTGGAATAAAACATCTCTTATTTCGTTTACATACATTTCCTCCAGGGTACACTAAATCTGGTTTATACGAATTTGCAAATCCATATCCAATTCTACTGAAAGGAGAAAGAGCATTAATATTAGATATACTGTCTGGGTGTTGATCTTTCGTGATTGATCCTATAGATAAAGAATAGAAACTTTCAGCTGGTGAGGCCACACGTGCATCGTCATGGTTATAAATATCATTAATATCATCTAAATCCTTCCACAATTTATGATTACCCATTGAAACAACGAAATTAACCCCCTCTTTATAGGATAGAACATCTAATTCAAAAGCTAATTTACTGACTGTTTTTTCACCAAAAACGGAGGAAGTGTTATCATTAAAAGCTAGACAAAATGTTGTAGTAACATGTTTGATATCCTGGACGGCTTTCCTAATCCTGTGAATTATTTTCGTCTCTGTAACGTTATTTCCATCTGATATTACTGCATCGATAACTCTAGCCTTAGGTACAAGTATTTTATTGTTTATTTGATCAGCCAAATTGTCTCCAAATATAATTCTACTAGCCACTTTTGTACCATGGGCAGAAGTATTGTAATTAATATCCGGTGCAACCCATCTACCAACAACAGAAGCCGCAATATTATCGGGGAAAGAAATCCCATCATCAAGAACACAGATGATTGGGAGGTCATCTAGATTCTCGTCATAAAAGTCAATTTTTTTTACGTCGAGTCCGTTTTCAGTAATCTGATGGCTACCATTATAGTTATGAGTGATATCTATATCTAATATAACATCTTGTTCTATTAGTTCATTTATTGCACTGGAAGGTAAATACGCATGTATTACAGGCGTATGATCTGCAAGATAGTAGATTCCGTCACTTTCTATATTCCCATTAAACCTCTTCACTAAATTAATTAGATGGGGCAATATTTTTGCATATTGTTCATTGTCCAGTTTAGGGACAATAGTTATTTGTGCATCAATTACATCATTATCCACCTCACTTTGTTGAAAATGATGTAGTTTTTTGCTCTTCTTATCATAATTGTTTATTGGAGATATTTCATCAATATACTGCCAAAAAGAACTTTTAGGAGCTGTACCTTCTTTATATTCTAATGCACTCGCTTCTAACTTCTCCATATCGCCCTTTTTCATTGAGACGATAGCTTTATATGGATCCCTAATAGCATTAATACTTATCTTATTTTCAGCAAAAACCCTTTCATAGTCGCCTCGTGAATCAATGATTTTATTAACTGGAAGCTGAACTTGAAAAAACAATATATCATTTGATAATATATTGTGTTCAAAGTTGTTTCTTTCTTTTATTGATGAAATCCCCTCACTAATTTTCATTCCATGTTCTTTAAAATCAATTTCAACCAATTCAGGAATAAATTTCCGCTTATTTTCCTCTCGTTTCACTTCATTATCTGGGATTGTAAAATGTTTTTTTCCTTTTTTATCGTTACTCATAATCTTCACCTACCTCCTTTCAATTTATCTGCCAATGTGCTGCGAGGAATTCCTAACAATTCAGAGATATTAGTTAAAGTTAGCCCATTCTCTCTAAGTCGTATTATTTTTTCATAATTAATTTTCTCTTTAGAAAAATTATACATAAGAACCACTTCAATGATCGATTGTGAAAAGTCTTCTAACAGGATATCCGAACTGTTATTTAATATAGATTTTTTCATAGTCTTCATACAAACTTCTTGAATTTCTGAGAAACTAAAATTACTGCAATAACGGCTAGCCTTTTCTACGCTGATTTTATCCATGTGAAATTTGTGTTCAAACAACAAGTTTCTGATATACACTTCTCTTAGATTTGAGTCTGGTTTATCCAGGTATAAAACACTATTAAATCTCCGCCAAATAGCAGAGTCTAATAATTTTTCATGATTAGAAGCTGATATTAAGAAATTATTCGTAGGCATTTTATCAATATTTTGCAGTAATGAATTAACCACCCTTTTCAGTTCTCCCAATTCATTACTATCATCTCTTTTCTTAGCAATAGAATCAAATTCATCAAGAAATATAATAACATTTTTGTCATTCAATTCTTCAAATATTGCTCTTAAATTAGACGAAGTTTGACCTAACATAGAGGAAATCAATGAGTCAAGTCTAACGTAGACAATGGGTAAATTCATTTTTTTGGCAATATGATAGGCGATAGTAGTTTTCCCGCAACCCGGAGGTCCACAAAGCAAAAGTCTATTTTCAATAATGATACCTCTTTTTTCAAACTTTTCTTTATTAGAGTACTCATTAATCAATGAGTCAACTTTTTTTTGAACTTCCGATGATAAAACAAGCTTGTCTGTATCGATACCCGATGGGTATATAACATCATATAGTTTGGATTTTATAATACTAGATTCATTTTTTTTCTTATTATTGTCAAACATTTTTAAGCCTGTAGATGCTTGGTATCTTTTTTCTTCGGGGTATTTATTTAGTATATTTAATAACATTAAATGATTATTTTTTTTCCCTGCTTTCTTTTCACTCTCCGCTATTTTTAAGAGAGTTTTTCTAAATTGATTTTCTTTTTCTTGAAAGTGATTCTCTGCTAATATAATAACATCTTCAATTTTCATCATTTATCCTCCCTCGCCGGAAAAATCCGTCTTCTGATAATCATATTAGCATAAAAACAATGTTTTTCACAGAAGAATCGATTTCTATATCCGGAAAAGTTCGTCACCATTAAGTATTTGTCAGGTGATTTTGATAAATGTTTATACCCTTCTCTAAAACTAATAATTTCCTTATATTTATTTTTTCACCACCTTCGCTCTCTGGCGAATCAAACCTAAAATGTTCAATCCTAATAACTAATTCATCAAATGATTTTAAATGTATGTTTTATCATTACTATGTATCTGATAATTAGCGTGAAAAAGCTCTCTTAAAACATTGAAATCATCCTTTTAATAATATTCTAATCCATTTTGAGTATCGATTAAAATTTTTGCTTTTTATTTATCAATTCATGTCACCTCTTAAGTCTTATTTTTATTTCGAATTAATGTACTTTTACTTATTCCAGTTAATTCTTCTACTTGCTTGTATGAATATTTGCATTTCAATTCTAGTGCATGATCAATTTGTTTCTTACTATATTTCTTTGGTCTCCCTTCTCTAAATCCTTCTTTTCCCCTGGCTAGTATTTTTCCTTCTTGCGTTCTCTCCACAATCATATCACGTTCAAATTCAGCGAACGAACTCATAATATTAAAGATTAAACGTCCTGTTGGGGTGTCCTCAACCAACCCCATGTTCAAAACGTGAACTTTGACACCTTTATCAAACAGTTCTCGAATCGTTTTAATCCCATCTACTGTTGAACGCGCGAATCTATCAAGTTTAGTCACAATTAGCGTATCACCTGGATTTAGATCATAAAGTAGTTTTTTAAAAGTAGGACGATTCTTTTTTGTTCCCGTAAATTTATCTTGATAAATCTTATCACAACCTTCTTTATTAAGCGCTTTAATTTGTATGTTTAAATCTTGTTGTAAAGTTGATACTCTAGCATAACCATATTTCATTGTTATTTACCTCCTAATTATGAACCTAAGTTATGACACAAGTCAAACACTGATTCTAGTTGCTTGATTAAATAGTGTCATAACTTGAAAGATATGACACCGTTTAAGTTAAAAGAAAAGGACGATCATCATCGCCCTATTATCTAAACATGCGTTTACTTGCGTACTTACCAACGATTCTATTTTTGATGCGTTGCTTGATCTTCCCTTTTCTCACCGCATTCACATCACCTAGAAACTTTGCTGTTTTGTAAAGTAATGATCTAATCTTGTTTATACTCATACCTTTCACCCCCTAATTTATAAATAGCATTGGATCTACTGCATTTTGTTTTGACCATTTACCAATATGAACTTCAAAATGTAAATGCTGTCCTGTACTTATTCCGCTATTACCCATTTGTGCAATCAACTGACCACGATCAACAACATCACCAACTTTTACTTGTGTTGTTTCTGGCATTAAGTGAGCGTAAAACGTTGTCACTACTTCCTTTTGTCCGTCACCGTCTAAGTCTATCTTGTGTTCCAACATAATTGCATCACCGTAACCATTCATTTTACCGTCATACTCTTTATAAACGTCAATCACCTTACCTTTTTCGGCAGCAAAGATATATTGATTGCCTGGCATGGCAATATCAATGCCTATGTGTGCCTTATTCTCACCTGTAATTGGGTGCTTACGGTTGTTATCAAAATAGGACGTGATGCGTGTTGTAGATGCCGGAAAATAAAGTTTTGCGTTAGGATCTAGCTTCACTAGTTGTTGTTTGATAAAGATATTTGTTTGTGTCATCTCGTAAGCTTTAACATATCCCTTTAATTCAGATACTCGCTTGTTTAACTTAATCATCTCTTGTTTCATTTGTTCGTTTAAGTCGTTGTTTTGATAGATTAATAGCTGTTCTTGTGCATTTTCTAATTCGTTTTGGTACTTTTCTAACTGTTGCAGGTTATCAGCCTTCACTGGATAACCTGCCATCAATAAAACAGTGATCACTAGCAAAGTGATTTTATTTAGCAAGCAACTCACCAACTTTATTTTTTATTTTCGTCATGTTGTCAAATTGTTCTTGGCTTTTATCATCGACTTTGTTAAATGCTTCTTTTATAACTTCTTTTGCGCCTGAAACATACCAATCTATAAAATCTGACGTTAAAATAAGCTCGTCACGTGTCATTAATAGTCTTGTGCGTGTTAAATCATTCAGGCTTTCTAAATCTTCTGTATTGGCTTCTAAATGATTTTTAATGCTATCGTACGTTTGCAAGTCGTTTTTTCTTGTCTTTTTAAATGCTTTTTTTACGTTTTGTCGTGATTGTGCCATAGCAAGCATTAAAGATGCTGCTTCACCTTTTGTTACGATAATTTCAAACATGTTTACACCTTCTTATCAATAATCTTTTGAATCTGTTCCGGCTGATAGATATGCATTTTACGATTGTAGTCACGTATATAGTCTTTTACTTCAAAATTAACTTCAGTCGCACGGTGATTAATCACCGTTAAAAGATTAATCATGTGCGCAAACTCGCTATCTGTTAGATCGTGCTTGATAAACTTATCTTGTAAAGCAACTTTTAAAAGCTGACAAAAACTTAAAATCTTATCAGTGTCTTGACTAACTTTGTTTACTAAAGCTTGGTTCATGTCCTACAACCTCCCATATATAATCATGTAGCTTGTTTATCTCGTTTTTCGTCAACTCGTTAGGCTTCATCATAAAAAATGATTTACGTCCTATCTTAACTTTACGATCATCAGCATAGTTTTTCGCCCTAGTCCAATGCATACAACTGTAAGGCAATAATAAATATCCTTGTCGGTTCGCTAGATCCTCGGCAACATCTAACGACTGATAAAAACAAAACTCTTGTACTTTTTTAGCATAAACAACGATATTAATTGACGGGTACAAGTACGCTAGTTTACGTGGGTCTTTTTCGTTGTAGTTTTGTTTAACTACTGATACTTTGTTTACGTCCATTTTTACGTTTACCCCTCGCATTGTTATGGATCTCGTCTAACGTGGCAAAGAACTCTGTACCTTCCCGCTCTGTTTGCGGTAAAGGGAATCCTTGAACCATATTAAAAGTGTCGTACAAGTTTAATCTAAAGACCCTTTTCGCTTTCCACATCGGAAGGAACTGCTTATGCATAAATTCGCCCGTCTGAAAATCTCTAAAATGTAATTCAAAACCCTTGTCACCGATTTTTCTAACGGTGATAAGTATTTCTACAATCTGACGTATACGACTATCAATATTATTGATAGACGGTGAACAATAGATTTGCACCGAGTGCATTTTACGTGTAAACATTAAAACTTCCGTTGCGACACCTGCACCATATTTTGACCATTTACGATTACTAAACGCCATTTGTGACTCGTCCCAACAAACAATAGATCCTTGCGCTTGCGCCACGTCATACCATGTTTCATAATCACGCATAGGCTTACTGTCTTTTAATTCATAGTTACTAAATAGTTCAACATGTCCGCCATTCGCTTGAGTTTTCTCTTTCCAGTAGTGCGCCAATAATGACATCATAAACGTTTTACCTGATCCAAGCGCACCCTGTATAAAAATATGGTGCGCCATTACTTCTTACCACCTTTCGCATCACCCGGTGCCATCACGATTGGTTTAGGCGGCTTAGGAATTAGTGCTTCTATCGTATCTAAGTAGTAATCAGGATCAGCAACATCTGTTTTACCTTGCTTAGTAATGTAATCAGTGATTTCCTTATATGGATTTTTGTCAGGATATAAATATTTGTTTTCGCCTAATCGCTTTAAGTACAATATTGCTTTTACTTGCGGTTCTCTTAGTGCTTGTGATTTTGTTGTCATTTCTTCAATGACTTGTTTTACATCTGAAATATGTTGTACTTGCGGAAATAAATCATCACTAATCGCACTTTGTAATTTATTCGCATTATCAACGTTATTCATACCATTATTATTTTGCATTTAACCATCAATCCCCCATCTATCAACATTTAACTTGCTTAAAATCGCTTCTGACAACATGTGTTTTTGCATAAAATCACTAGGCAATGAAGATCATTGCAATAAACGCTAGTGCAATCAATCCCATCAAAATTATCTTAGTTAAATCGGTAGCATTCGGCATTTCTGGTTCCCGATAACTTGTAATCTGACTTAGTACAATATTTTGTTCTAGACGTGCTAAACGTTCAACTTCATTAATTGATTGTTGCGGTGCTCGGTAAAAGAAGTTACGTCCTTCTTTGCCCACTGATATTTCACAATCTTTAATTGGCACTTTATAAGCGCCTTCTACTGTTACTGCATCATCATCAATATAATCAATCTGTTTTATATCGCTTGTACGGTTATCGTTATCAAATACAATTAATAGATCCGTTGTTTCAATGCTGTAATCTTCCTCTTCTTGTTTGCGTTTAAATAATGCCATTTACTTTACCACCTTTTCTATTCTTGTTTTTCTTTATCTTTGGTTGATTAATTTTCTTTACTAAGAACCAGGATAAAAACCCGATTGTCGCCACGCCTAAAGCTGTTCCACTCCCTAGAAAAAACATATATACAAATGCATCAAACATTTAACATCATTCCTTTCAATTTTTTTACCACCATTTAACCCCGTCCTTAACAGAAAAGTATAATCTCATGATTGATCTAACCATTAAGAGTGTACCCAGTAGCACGGTCGATGCTAAAAGAGAGGTGACAACCATCTGCCATTCGCTAGGTAGATCACCAAACACTTTAAAATATTGACCTATATTCAATCCTTGCGCTGTTACTAGTTGTACACCTTGTAATCTTTCAATAGCAAGATCAAGAAATGAAATTGGCGGCTGTAAGATCGTATCAATAAACTTTTTTAATACTTCATACACGTTCAAATCATTCGCCCCCTACTCGTATACTTGAAATTAATTTAATCGCTGTTACTGCTGTAATAACCCATAACGCAAACGCTAGAATATAAGCAATTACATCAAGTTGCATTGGTTCTAATGCATGGAATAGCTTGCTGATTGTGTCACTGTAACCATGTCCGCCACTTCCTGTTGGCGTATATGCTAGACTACCTAACGTTCGTCCAAATCCAACGATTAAAGACACAAGTAATGAACCAATCTCAAACAATACTTCAAACAGTTTGACTGCTAGTACCCCAATCATATAAACGATATAGAGTAAAGCACGTATCACATCAAATATGAGTGTAAAAAAATTAACTAGTAGATCAATCAAGAATTGAAAGAGTGAAGCAATGCCACCTATCAACCATTCTCCGAATCTCCAAAATAAATCAAATAATTTTCTAAAAGCATCACCTAAGATACCCATTAATAAAACTTCCTTTTACTAAAGATGCCCATCATTAGATCAATCAGCTTTTGACTAAATAACGTGATCATCAAAAGAAAGAGGAAAGGGGCAATATATTTTAAATGCCCCTCAAATACAACTTGAATGATCTGACTTAATAAATCTGTATTCATTATCATTCACCCTTTCTAAACTCTCTTGGAACTCGTGTTGACGTTCGCCCTTCTCTTGTGCTTATTCGTGATTCTCTTGGTTCTCTATAAGCACGTTCTGACACTCGTTGTTCTCGTTCTATTCGTTCCCTTTCGTTTTTTCTACTGCTTAATGATTGTTTAATCATCTTCACGAATTTAGGTACTAAGATAAACGATAGACCTAATAGAATTAAACTTCCGATAACTTTCATTAGTCCGGCACTAGTTTCTATCAACTCACCAACACCAAAAGGTAAATCAATATTTGAACCACTATCAACGATTTCAGATTCTTCTCCGTTGTCACCAATCGTCTGAATACTTACTAAAGGGTTGCCTAAAGGTCCGTATTTCATATCAGCGGCAGGAATAGTAAACTGTTTATCACTAGCAGGCACAACTACATATTCTTTTCCGTCAACTAAAATCCTCACTTGCCCTGCTTCTGGCTGTTGCCAAGAAACTAGATAATCACCGTTTTCTTGTTCTTCAAACTCTTGACCGCCTAACTCTGGTGGCGGTGCTACTAAAGTTGTCGCTTGAACGGTCACGCCTTCACTTTCTAAGCCTTGAAATTCAGTTGTTAGCTTGTAATCATACGTTGTTTGTTCTTCAACGGTTAAATCATTAAAGTATGTTCCGTTTGTTTCAAATAGTGGATCATATGCATCAACTGATAATAAGCTAAATGTTTGAACATCACTCACACTTTTACGATAGATATTGACATGTTCAAAGTATTCCGTTTCAGGTAACGACCATGATAGATCTACTCTATCGTGTGATGCGTCAGCATTAATTTCTTTTATATCTCCTAAAAAAGATGAAGGAACATTATCAGTTTTAGCTGTTAAACTTATACCATCAGATTTTAAGCCTTGATTATCAACGGACTGAATAAACACATCATATTCTTTGTTCGATTCTAGATTTTCAAATCTATATGATTGTTCAGTTGTTTCATATGTTTGTTCGTTAAAACTAATTAAAACGTGACTAAAATGTTCTTGCGCTGGATTTTGCCAATTAAGATTTATTTCATTGTATTTTTTTTCATAGGCTAGATTTGTAACATCTTTTATTGGTAGCTTTACTTCTTCCATTGGCTCGCCAAAAAAATCAGTTTCATAATATGTTGTTCCAGCGTTCTTTCTTAAAATAATTTTTTTAACATTATCAATACTTACTGTTTGATAGCCGTCTCCATCACGTTCATTAAATTGTAATAGTTCATTTCCATTTTCGTCTAAAAAATAAGTATCGAAATACGGAAACATACCTGAAGTTTCTGTAAAAATAGCATTTATTATCATTGGAACTTCAAATTCAACATAACCCAAATCACTACCAATAACATTAGTATTTAAATCATTATCATAGGCTGTTTCTTTTAGTGTTATATCTTTAATGTACAAAGAATCTAACAAACCATGTTGATAGTCAAATTCTTCAGCAAACACCCCGGAAACCGGCATCAACATAAACAACGCTAGTATTAAAACAACGACTTTCTTTTTCACTTTCTCACCCTTTTCTATTCTGTATTAGGTATTGGCGCACCTGTTAGATCGTCACTTGGTAAAGGCGCTGTTGTTAAATCATCGCTTGGAACTGGTGCGGTTCCTGAATCATCACCAGGTAAAGGCGCTGTACCGGTTGTATAACCTGGCGTTGGTGCTACATTTTCACCCTCACTAGGACTAGGCGCAATGTTATCTTCCACGATTGGGCTTGGTGCGGTTCCAGTTACGTCTGGTGGTTCTGGTGCAATGTTCTCTTGTACGGGTGGTTCTGGCGCTGTACCTGATACATCTGGAACTTCTGGCGCTTGCAAGTCTTGTTCACTTGGTATGTTCTGTTTAAATTCTTCTTGCGTTGGTAGTGATCCAACTGGATCAAGTAGTTCAAATCCACCTGACGCATCTTCTTGGAACTGTATTTCTTCCGCATCTGCTTTTAAATCACCTGCTGTAAAGCCTGATTCTTCAAAATCACTTGGTAAACTTCCCCTAGGTTCATCTATGCCGCCTTGTAATGGATTGTTGAACACGGGTGCGCTTTGTGGTTCTGGTGCTGTACCTAACATATCTTCCATCTCTGATCTAAAAGCCGGTACAATCGTGTCACGCATCGTATTTGCGACTTGCTGCCAATCTGGGGCGGGTTGTATCGCATTTTTGATTTCATCAAGTTTGCCCATCATGTTATCCCAACCCGGTATATCAACGACACAACCACAATCTCCAGAACCACCTCCAGGGTCTGGCTCAGGGTCTGGGTTTGTTGTTGGTTCTTCAAAATAGATTTGCGTTGATACTGGATTGTTTGATTCCATGTAATTGAGATAAACCTCTCCGCCATCATTAGATCGTAATTTTATTGCTGATACGTTTGCCGGAAAATTAAATGAATGAACACCATTACTTAAAGATTGCGAACCTATCAATGATGCTGAACCACTAACCGTTTCATACATAAGTATTTCAGCGTTATTACTGTTACTTGTGTATTCAACAAAAGTGAATTCATCATCTCCTTTATTCGGGTCAGCCCACATAAACTTTTCTGATTCACTTGTTGTACCATAGTAAGGTAACGTAACAGATGCAGCCGATACGATTGAAAGTGGAATCATCAACAACAACACAACAATCAAAACAACTTTCTTCACTCGATCACCTTCTTAAACAAAAAACGGGGCGGGTAGCATTTACACTACCTACCCCGTTTTTATAATGTGATAATAATTACTTGCTGCCGCCTTTAGTCATAGACTTATTAATAAGTCCGATGAATTTAGGTACAACTACGAATGCAATACCGAGTAGAACTAATGGTGATACAATCTTTAAAAGATCCATAGCCGCCGTTAAAAGTTCAGTCACCTCGAAAGGTAAAGTTACGCCTGTAAACATGCCTGTTTCCTCCATTTCTTATACTCTCCTTTATTTTTAAAACATTTATATATTATAGGCGTGTGCCTAATAATAACGATTAATATTCTTGATAATCATAATCATGATCATCTTGTTCTTTTGATGCTTGTCTAAATGACTTTGCTACAATACTGACTAGAAGCCCAACCGCAAAAATACCGAATGTAATCATAACGCCCGGTGCTACCATCTCAAGAAGCATTTTAATGTAGCCCCACATTTCATTAAGTCTGGCATCAGTGAAAAACTCTAGTTTCATTTTTATCGCCCATTTCTCACTGCTTTAATTACTACGTTTAACAACATACCTACCGCAACAATAGCTACAATGATCATTAAAAAGTTTGAAACTGTACGTAAAGTAAAACCGAATGTATCCCAGAAAAATGTCCAATCCCAAACGCCTGATAAATTCACTCATGATCACCCCTAACTATTTTTGTATGATTGTTATTAACGTAAGAAGCACCGACACAAATACTGTAAAAGTAAGTAAGATACTTAAAATGTCCGGATTGCCTAACCAAACTTTAAAGGCTTCTGCCATTAAGCCGCCTATCTCCATTTTTCAGCAACCCCCTCAAGTAAGCCAATGACTAAATTTGTGAGTGGGTACAAAACCAAACTTGCTGAAATAATCACTACGTACGCTAGAAAAATTTCTTTACCGGTAAAGTCTAATACTTGATACATGCTTTACCTCCTAACAACTCGATCTATCAGCATAAAAATAATTAAAATAAACAACGCTGTTGACACTAACAAATCACCAATCGTTACTTCATGGATCACGTTGATTGTCCCCGCCTGAGAATCAACCACGGTCATTTCTCTGGTATCGACTGGAACGACCACTTGCGGTTCGTCTGTTGTCGGTTCGCTTGTTGTTTCAGTCGTTTGAACTGGTTCATCTGTTTGATCTGTCGATTCGTCAGTCTGTTCGTCAACTTGTTCATCTGTCGTTGTTTCAGTTGGTGTATCTGTTGTTTCTGTCAATTCTGTTTCAGTTTCTTGACCTGTTTCGTCAGTTTCCTGCAATTCTGTTTCCTCGTTCAACTTGATCACCAACCGTTTTTAATTATTGATTGACTTAACCTTACCACCCCTTTTTGAGAAAAACTATGCCAAAACATGCCAAAACATTTAGATTTTATGCCAAAACATTTTTAAAACTTAAAAATTCGTTTTTTTACCACTCGATAAAATATAAAAGGTGTAGCCTACCCCACTATCAAGATATTAGTGATAACCATTCAAAACTTTTGAACAAAATGAACGAAAAAAAGAGTAAAAAGCGACTTAATAACGTGCGCTCGTTTACTCCATTTTCCCCGTTCTGCTTATATTTTTAGTGCATGTAATAATATATATAAATATATTGCTATACTGCACCATTCAAATGATCATTTTACTTTTATTAACTGATGCGCCCCTTTCCATTTTATGTAACTTTTCGTTTAACTTCATACGCCATTTTTTAATCTGGTTGTGTGTGATACCTTCAGACAAAACAATTTTTGGTACATGATTTAAGTCATTTTCCCAGTGTTCTAACTCTTTCAATGCATCTTCAATTTTACCTAAACTGTACAACGTTTCACGGTACTTCATACGTTGGACTGGCACATACTTCTTGACGTAACAATAGTGATTTCCTCGTGCTTTACTAGATTCGATGAACATGTTTAGCCCCCTAGCTAGATTTTTTTAAAGCATCTTGATTCGCTTGATTCGGTAGATAACCAACTGCCACACATAATTCCGGGTACTTCTCAAAAACGGTTCTCGTGTCTTTAATTTCTTTTGGTTTAAATACAACAACGCTTGTCATTGATCCCACTCCCTAGCATTATTAAATGTTTCAACGTCTAAATGTTTTACGACTGGCTCATACAGTTCTAACCACAATTCCATATCAAAACTAACAATAGCTTCATCGCCATATAATTCTCTCATTCGCTTTTTATATTCACGTGATAAATCTATGTTTTCTTGTAGATCTTTCTTTGTCGGTACTTGAAGATCTATACGCCATATCATCATCGCAAGTTTTAAGTCAGTTACATCACCGTCAATGTGATCACTATCAGCACAATCTATGCCATTCGATAAATAACGCCCTTTTTCTCGCTTACTCTCAAAAACTAATACCGGTATTGTCATTCTTTCACCTCTTAAATTTTTTTAGCTAGTTCTAATAGATTTTCAGATTTGAACATGTTGTCTATTTCTTTTAATTTCACATAAAATCTTATGTGAAATTTATTATCGTATGGATATTTGCTATCACGTTCTTCAGTATGAAACTCTCTTAATTCACTATTGAAAATGCTCTCAACTATTCTATTTTCAAGTTTTGTTGGTTTATATGTTAATCCTGTTAATTCATACTGTTTATTTTTATCAGCTAATTTCTTGATCACTTTCTTCTTTAGTCTCTTTTTCATTTCAGCACTTCCTCCCGCTTTATGAACTTGCCTTCGACTAAAGCAATCCTTTCAGGATAACCTACCGAATTATCTAACAAAATAACGCTAATTATTTTCTTCAAAATATAGCTTTCGCCATCAATACAAAATATAGAGTCTTTCGATATCTTTCTATACGAATTGCTTACATGTATTTTTAAGTTTATTAAATCGCTCATTTCAACACCCCATATCATAAATATCTGTTTGTTTATGTTGTTTTGTTATTTCTCTTTTTTCGCTGTCATAGTCATTGATTGAAAATGATTCTTCACTTCTAATGTCGTAAAAATTAGGCTTGTAACCGTTTTTTTCTTGCCAATCGTTAAATTCTTTGTTTAGTCTGTCATGCAATTCAGCTATATCTGCTCTTGACACTCTATTAAGATAATCAAAAGCATAATAGTCATATTCTTGTATAGCTTGATCTTGCATTTTTTCGATAATGTTTATTGGATCTATTTCTATTTTTGGTTCAATGGCTTGAGCGATATAAAACACATCTTGTTGATCACCGTCACACTCAATAGCATCCATCTTCAAACCTTTCAGCATACAAACCTCGCATTGGTGGATCTAATCTTACTTCTGGCAATTCACTATTATAGGAGTGTTCATTCCAAATATTTGTGTGTCCCGAACGTAATCTTTTATTCCATTCTTTTGGTATTTGTGGAATGAGTATTTTAGTGTCTTTTAATTTCATTTCTCCATCTCCTCAATCATTTTTATTATTTCTTCCGGCGTTTCGATGACAAGAAAGTAACGATCAATTTTGCTAGTTAAAGTTGAAATCTCTGTTTTATCATCACTTTTTACTCTGGACATGCTTTCAATGTGTTGGATATTTATAAATGTATTTTCACGATTAAAGTAATTAGTTAGTTTTATAAACACTTCTTCACTCCTTTTCTAAAAGTTATTTATGCGTTGATCAACGCCATCAAATTCGATTATTTCCGCACTGTTTAACATTCGTGACAAGATGCGTTTACCTTGCTTTCCGTATTTCGCACTGAAATCTTCCGCCTTGTAATTAGTCGTGTATACGGTCGGCAGTGCTTGACGTGAGTTAATCACTTGAAATAAGACTTCACTTGCCCATGTTTCAAAACCTTGTGCATCACGCTTCACATATTCAGCGCCTACATCATCAAGAACAAGCAAGTCTAACGATTCTAAACGCTTGATAATGTCATCTTGTGTTTGTGCGCTATTGTAGTTAAACGTTGATTTGATCATGTTCATCAAATCAGTTGTTGTTAAAAACATGACTTTGTAGCCTTGTTCTCGTAACTCTTTTAGTATTGATGCGGCTAAGTGTGATTTGCCTAGCCCTACATCGCCTTTAAAAACAAGACTATGTTTCTTAGAAAAGTTATTAAACTTAGACACATAGCCCTTGCATAGCCTTAGTGCTTCACGTTGCTTGTCTGTTTGTGGTTTATAGCTTTCAAAACTAGATTCATGAATACTTTTCTCAATGTTTTCATGGTGACTTATCCAAATATTAAATTTATTATTATCTAGTTCTTCTTTCGTTTTTGGGAACTTTGCTCTTAGTTTTTTGTTCTCACATGTCATACACATACCCATAAGGTGCTTGTTCCCTTCACGATCTGTACGCTCATACATGCTGTATTCATCACCACACACATCACATGTTTTTTTCTCAACGAAAGCAACAACACCATATTCTTTCCAAAGTTTTTTAATAGATTCTTGCATTGATTGCATTACATTCACCTACCCTAGTAATTTTGTGTATTGATCCATGCTAGGATCATGCGGCTTTTTATCTTGTTGCTTATAACTTTGTTTGCTTGCCTGTTCTTCAAGCTGTTGTAAGTTCTTGATGCCTTGTTTGTTCCAGTTGTTTAAGATGCCAAGCAAATAAGCAATGTGTCTTTTATTAGCTTCACATGCTATGTTCATTGCTTTAAATGCCATTTCATCAAAATCATCAAAATCAAATTTATTTTCAAACGACAACAACGATTTTTTAGCATAATGATTATCTTCACCAAATCCGTTTTTATCCCAAAATATTGTAAGTGCGTTTACTTCTTGTTGTTGTTCTTGTTGTTTAGTTATTGGTTCTTGGTTATTAGTTCTTAGTTCTTGTTGTTTAGTTCTTAGTTCTTCCCCCGGGTCTATATATGGACTATCAATAGGGTATGGATACGGTATTGAATCCCCGTCATTACAAGGTTTTACTTGTTCATCATCTTTTTTGCTGTTTTTTTTGGTTTCTTCATTCGAATCATTTTTATTAAGGTACTCATTGTATATAGGTAGGGTATCTATACTGTATCCATTATCTATGCATACAGTAAAAAAAGTTTTTAAGAATGATTCATGTTTTACATTTCTTAGTTCTTTATCAATTAACATCAAAACCTTTTTTGATTGATTCCAATTAAACTTGACCCAATTTATCACATGAATTTCTCTTGTGCTTTCGTTGTAATCAATTTTTCCATAATCAACAAAACGTTGAATCAATTTATTAACTGTTTCACGGTTGTAACCTGTTTCAGTTTCTACAATTCTTTTCGGCAATTCGTATATGCCGCACTGGGTTGTTTTGCTGTTTGTCATTAAGTAAAGGTAAAAATATTTTTCTTCAGGTGTGAGATCTAGAATAAAACCATCTTGCCAAAAATCAATGTAGACTTGTCTGTACTTTGCCATTTCATAAAGCCCCTTTCATTGCTTGGTTTATAATTTTCATTTCTTCTTCTTTATCCATTTGAACAAAGCCTTGATCTACGTCATAAGTGACTGGTTTGTTGTTGATATAAAGAATTGTTCTATACTCAATCTTTTGTTCTCTTAGAACTCTTTCTAATTTTGAAACTTGATTAACGTTGTTAGTGAAATAAGTTTCTTGACCGGTAAACGTTACATATTTTTCAGCCATTGTTACACCGCCTTTTGATGAATTTTTGAAAAGTTTTTGTCTAAGAAATCAGCCATTTTTGATGCGTGAAACGTCCACTTTTCGCCTTGATTCTTTGGATAGTAGACAAAGCCACCGTGTTCAAGATCAAGCTGCTTTTTAAATCTTGGTTGATAAAGAATGTTCTCTTTTAACCATGTTTGTTTCTTTCCAGTGCGTTGTTCCAAATCTTTCATAGTCCAATAGACACCTGCCAAAGCATTATCTTTTAACTGTTTTAATTCAATCCTGCTTATTAAGACCATGTTTGAGGGTATAGGGATAGATAAACTCACTTCTAGTTCTTGCATTTGTTTCATCTCCTTAATTAAATTTCTATTTTAGCAATGTTTATGATAAAAAAATCTGATATATCACAATTTAGAATGTTTGCTAAAATTGGTAGTTGTTCCGCTTTAAATGAATAGATGCCCCTTTCGTATTTTAAGTATGTTGAACTGTTTTTAAAACCTAGTGTTTCAGCCATTTTCAGTTGGCTTAAACCTAATTGATTACGTCTTGATCTAATGTATTCAAGATTTAGTTCTTTCATTATTTAACCCCCTGCATTTCTGTTTTAGAAACTTTATGTATTAAATATAACTTGCTATTTTAGAAATGTCAACAGTTTTTATTGTTATTTTAGAAATAATTATTTTTCCATAACGGAAAAATGTTAAAATATAATTGCTATATTAGAAAGTAGGTGATCTTAATGAATATTGGCGAACGAATTATAAAGTTAAGAGAAAAGCGGGGTTGGTCGCAAAGAGAACTATCAAGAAGAATAGATATTAATGTTTCAGTTATGAATCGTATTGAATCAGGTGAAAGACCTGTTAAAGATCAAGAACTATTAAAGTTATCCAATGTACTTGAAGTGTCTACTGATTACCTTTTAGGTAAAGAAGATAGTGAAAACGATAATCTGTTCTTTTTCGATATGGACGGTCTAACACCTGAAGAAATTGAAGATATTAAAGAACACATTGAATATGTAAAATGGAAATCAGGACAAAGGGAGAAGTGAAATGACGAAAAAGGATAAGGATCAGTTAGGTTACTCAATAGCATTAATTGTTTTTCTTTTGTTGATCATGGCACGTAATGTTTTTAGCTTTATTCCCATCATGTATTTTATTGTTGGCGCTTTAGCTATATCATTTATTGTTGGCGAATCAGTAAAAGCAATGATCCCGACTAAAAAGACAAAACGTAAAACAACGAAAAAGAAAACGACCAATAAGGCAGCAACTAAGAAAACAACAAATAAAAAAGCTACAAACAATGCACCTAAAAAGGGGCATAATCAGTTAAGAGGTAAAAAAGAAATTTTGACATTGCCATTTGATCAACTAACATGGCGTGAATTTGAAAGACTTTGTTTTTATTATTTTGAAGCTAAAGGACAAAAGCCTAAAGAAACCGGTGAAGGTGCTGACGGTGGTATTGATCTAATCATCTGGAACAAAGAAGATAATGGTCATGAAGCTGTTCAAATCAAAAAGTACACTAAACAACAAGTAGACGTTAGAATAATTAGAGAATTGAACACCGCTAAAAAGAATCACAAATGTATGCTTGCAAGACTTATTACAACGTCAGATATATCTTTAGCCGCAATGCGTGAAGCTGATGACAACAGAATCGCTACAAATGATAAGACTTGGGTACAAAATAAGTTGTTAACATGGCGTGATCAAGAAGCTAAACGACTAAAATACATAAAGTAAATTTGAATTACAATCTTTTTAGGTTGTAATTTTTTTCTTGATAAAAAGAACAAGTGTTCGTATAATGGTTATGAGGTGATTAAATTGGACTATAAACCATTTGAAACAGAACTAGCAATATCGAACTATTATAAATCAATAGGTATACTAGAACCTTATCAGATTGATTTACAGGCGATTTCAGACGGTTTTGGCATTAACTTGACTTATACCACTAAAAAAACATTTGCATTTGAATCTGGACGCTTTAGAATGATTAATGTAGATGCTAGCTTGCCGGAACATTTAAGGCGGGAACATTACTTTCATGAGTTATGTCACATTTTACGTCATTATGGATCACAACTGTTTCTAGCAAGTGCATTTATACAACTACAAGAATATGATGCAGTAAGGTTTACAAGATATGCGGCTATTCCCTATCACATGATTAAATTGTTTGATTTACATGATCCATTTGTGATTAGTAAAATGGCGCAAGCGTTTTGCGTATCGGAACAAGTTGTAAGTGATCGGCTAGATGGTATTATGAGAAATTCAAATGAAAGGTGGTATTGTTATGGCTAGTTTTCAAAAACGGGGCAATACATGGCAATACACTGTAAGTGCAAAACCTAAAAATATTAGAAAGGGCGGATTTAAAACAAAGAAAGAAGCACAAATTGCAGCGGCTCAAATTGAAGGAAATCTAAGTAAGTCAGTCATTAAGAGTTTAAAGCCGCAACCATTTGACCAGTATTTTGATAATTGGGTGAAGCTATATAAGACGAACATCAGCGAATCTACAAAATCACACTATAACGACACATTGAACGTGATTAAAGATTATTTTGCTAACGTACCGATCCAGGACATCACAAGAAATGATTATCAGTTATTTATCAATCAATACGGTTCAAAACGTGCTAAAGAAACGGTAGATAAGTTAAATCGTCACATTAGATCATGTGTGAAAGATGCTGTAGAAGATATGATTATACCGTTTGACTTTACTCGTAAAGTGACGTTAACTTATAAAGTTGAATCAAAACGACCTGATCAAAAACATTTGAACTATGAAGAAAGTAAAAAGTTAAAAAAATTAGTCCTTGACCGATTAGATCAAGGACTAGGCTACTACATTATCTTTTTAGCTTTAGTAACGGGTATGCGTTTTAGTGAAATCGTTGGTTTAACTCGTAAAGATTTTGATTTTAAGAATAACGTGATCAATGTAGATAAGACTTGGAACTATAAGTTTGATGATCCACGTTTTGCCCCTACAAAGAACCATGAAGTTAGAAAAATAAAAATCAATAAGGCAACGATGGATCTATTTAAACCATTAGTAAAAAAATCAACGTTAAACATCAATAACCTAGTATTTTATAGTCCAAAATCTAGGCATCAAGTGATTACTAATACAAACGTAAATAAGCTGCTTAGATCTATTTTAAGTGAGTTGAAACTTAAAGACTTAACTATACACGGTTTAAGGCATACACATGCTAGTGTGTTGTTGTATAAAAAGGTATCAATCAACTACATTTCTGAACGTTTAGGACACAAGAATTTAGAAACGACTTGGAAAACATACGCACACATTTTAAAAGAAATGCGCAAGGAAGATGAAGATAATACAATCAAGATTCTTGATGAACTTCTTGTGTAAGAAATGTGTAATAGAATTTTAAAACGTATGATATTCTACGACAAACTCAAAATATAAAAAAAGTCTAGGAACGTTGATATAACAACATTCCTAGACTATCATCTTTTTTTAAAATTAACTTAAATTAACTCAAAAGTACCGGTGGTCGGGGTCGAACCGACACTCTCGTGAAAGAACGGGATTTTGAGTCCCGCGCGTCTGCCAATTCCGCCACACCGGCATATTATGGAGGCGGTAACCGGATTTGAACCGGTGATGAAGGTTTTGCAGACCTCTGCCTTACCACTTGGCTATACCGCCGTTCTCTAAATAAAAAAATGGAGCGAAAGACGGGATTCGAACCCGCGACCCCCACCTTGGCAAGGTGGTGTTCTACCACTGAACTACTTTCGCAAGAATGGCTGGGCTAGCTGGATTCGAACCAACGCATGACGGAACCAAAAACCGTTGCCTTACCGCTTGGCTATAGCCCAACAATATATAATTAAATCTTTATAAACAAAAATGGGGCGACCGGTGGGGATCGAACCCACGTATGTCGGAACCACAATCCGATGTGTTAACCACTTCACCACGACCGCCACAATATAAAATTAGAAAGAGCAGGGGTAGTAGGAGTTGAACCCACACCGGAGGTTTTGGAGACCTCTGTTCTACCATTAAACTATACCCCTATATTATTATCTCACTTGTATTAAAAAGAAAAAATGGTGGAGGGAGTAGGACTCGAACCTACGAACCCGATGGGAGCGGATTTACAGTCCGCCGCGTTTGGCCAACTTCGCTATCCCTCCAAATAAATGGTGGCTCGGGACGGAGTCGAACCGCCGACACACGGAGCTTCAATCCGTTGCTCTACCAACTGAGCTACCGAGCCATTTATGGGCACTTAATAAATTAAGTGGCGGTCCGGACGGGACTCGAACCCGCGACCTCCTGCGTGACAGGCAGGCATTCTAACCAACTGAACTACCGGACCATATTAAATTGTTTGGTTGCGGGGATAGGATTTGAACCTATGACCTTCGGGTTATGAGCCCGACGAGCTACCAGACTGCTCCACCCCGCGACGATATAAAGTTTGTAAATGGTGGAGGATGCAGGGCTCGAACCTGCGACCCCCTGCTTGTAAGGCAGGTGCTCTCCCAGCTGAGCTAATCCTCCAACATATAATGGTGACCCGTACGGGATTCGAACCCGTGTTACCGCCGTGAAAGGGCGGTGTCTTAACCGCTTGACCAACGGGCCATAAGTAAAAGTCATCTGGCGGAGAGCGAGGGATTTGAACCCTCGAGACGGTTTAACGCCGCCTACACGATTTCCAATCGTGCTCCTTCGGCCACTCGGACAGCTCTCCATTTTGGCTCCACAGGTAGGATTCGAACCTACGACCGATCGGTTAACAGCCGATTGCTCTACCACTGAGCTACTGTGGAATGGATAGTATGCCTAGCGACGTCCTACTCTCGCAGGGCTTAAGCCCAACTACCATCGGCGCTGAAGAGCTTAACTACTGTGTTCGGCATGGGAACAGGTGTGACCTCTTCGCTATTGTCACTAGATCTTTTTTGCTTTATCCAAGTGATACATTTTACAAGGACAAGTAATATTATATTCATTTCTGAGTATAAAATCAAGTGTTTTTTTATAAAAAATTTAACTTTTTTATAAGTTTTTTCTTACGAAAAAATTATACCTTGAAAACTAGATAAGAAGTAAACAATCATCAAACAAATCTTTTAGTTAAGTCCTCGATCGATTAGTATTCGTCAGCTACACATGTCA
>NZ_FPAI01000041.1 GCF_900116255.1 Halolactibacillus miurensis | reverse complement strand
ACCTATTATTGATACTTCTATTTTATCGAAAAAAAGACCGGATGCCTATGATTAAATGAGGTATCCGATCTTTTTTGGACTTTTTCAGTGGCCTCCACCAATGTTGTATTCACTTGTTCCAGAGCAGAAACAAGGTCTACACCATTGGGCGCAATGGGCGTATATGACGCGTACCCTGTCTTTTGTTAGAACCCATGCGTTCTACCAGACAGAACGATTCGACCAAAGCAAGTTGTGTTCCTGGGACACACTATTTCCCCAACATGCTTTAACAGATGTTGAGAAAATAGGTTTGCGGCGGTTGGAGAGTAGAAAAACCTATGCTTAGTTGAATGAGCATGGGTCGCCTTTAGGGTGTCCTTATGGAATCCACTTCCTCAAACATTCGTGAGAATGTTAGGTGGGGGTAGTTCAATGATAAAAAAGAAAAAAACAGTAAAATTAAACGGTATTGCTTTCAATATTTAACAAGATACCTACCGCCATAAAATTAATGAGTAACGATGACCCACCATAACTAAGAAACGGCAGCGTAAGACCGGTGACTGGTAACACCCCGATGACGACCGCTATATTGATCCAGACTTGTAACGTCATCATCGTCACTAAACCGAGGACGAGTGTTTGAGCAAAATTGTCTTGAACGAATAGCGCTAACTTTAAGCCTCTGTAGAAGAACATCATAAATAACCCAATCACTAAACCAGCACCAATCAGGCCTAGTTCTTCAGAAATAACCGCAAAGATAAAATCATTATGTGGTTCTGGTAAATAGAAATATTTTTGTTTCCCCCGCAAAAAGCCCGTGCCTAAAATACCACCCGGTCCGATGGCTAAAAGCGATTGAATGGATTGAAAACCACTGCCTAAAGGATCTTGCCACGGATCTAAAAAGGCAGTTAACCGTCTGATGCGGTATGGAGCAGCTAAAATAAGGCCAATTAAACCCGATAGGCCGAGTATAAACAAGCTAAAGAAATGTTTGATTTTCGCTCCTTGAAAAAATAGGGTACATACACTGCCCCCCACAATGATTAAGCCTGTTCCAAGGTCAGGTTGTAGCATGACTAGACCAAACGACAATAGAATAACAACGAGACGAAATAGTAAGCCGCTTCCTAACTGACTAACTGGATAGACTAAATGTTCATTTAAGTAACAAAGATAAATAATCAAGGTGACTTTCACAATCTCTGCTGGTTGAATATTAAAGCTAGCTAAACCAATCCAACTTCTAGCTCCTCCTCTGACAAGGCCTATCCCTGGTATTAATACGAGAATGAGTAAGATAATAGATAAGACAAATAATAGCGGCGCCCTTTTTTTATATAGTTGGTACGGAACCCTTTGAAAGATTGCCATCAAGCCGCAACCTAAACCAAAAAAGATGGCTTGCCGTTTCAAGAAATAATAAGGATCCAAAAAACGCTCAGTAGCGATGACAGATGACGCACTATAAATCATGAATAATCCAATCACAGACAAAATAAATACTGGCCAAAACAGTGACGTCGGCTTTATCATTCGATTCATAAAAAAACACACCCTAACAATATCCTATTGTTAGAGTGTATGCACGGTATCGATAAATATATCTCCGCGTATTTCAAAGTTTTTAAACTGATCCCAACTTGCACATGCAGGCGATAACAACACAACGTCACCGGCTTTAGCATCAGCGGCTGCCCGCTTTGTCATTTCTTCTAATGTCTCCCCAACAACCGTTGGGATGTTTTGTTTTATACCGACTTCATGTAACTTATCTTTCGTTTCACCGTATACGTATAAACCAACGACGTGATCTAAATGTGGCAATAGCTCATCAAAACCATTACCACGATCAAGTCCACCCGCAATGAGTCGAACAGGTACGTTAAAAGCTTGTAAAGCTGTAACGGTCGCTAATATATTTGTCGCCTTTGAGTCATTATAGAAACGCACGCCGTCTTGCTCTTTAACAAACTGTAACCGATGTTTCACACCGGTAAATGTCGTTAATACGTCCTTGATTCCTTCAATCGTTGCCCCTAACAATAAAGCGCTGATACTGCTTGCTAAAATGTTTTCTAAGTTATGCGCACCGACGAGTTTAATATCAGAAATATCAATGATTTTTTGTTGTTTAAAGAACAGCGCACCGTCTCGAATATAACCACCGTCCGTCAGGATTTCTTTCCGTGAAAAAGGAATCTTCGTTGCTTTTGCTGTTTGGACAAGCTTGACGACTTCAGCATTATCGGCATTATAAACCAAGTAATCATCTGCTTGTTGATGAGCGAAAATATTCGCTTTAGCCTGTTTATAAGCGTCAAAATCCCCGTGATAATCCAGATGCGCAGCAAATAAATTGAGCAGGACACTGACTTTCGGCTTAAACGTGCCACTCCCCATCAATTGAAAGGACGAAAGCTCTAATACGAGCCGATCTTCTTCAAGCTCATAACTTACCTCTGTTGCGACATGGCCAATATTACCCGCTGCACGCACTTTCTGATTGCTTCGCGCTAACATTTGTTCCGTTAAAGTCGTGGTCGTCGTCTTGCCATTAGAACCGGTAATCGCCACAGTCGGAACATCGATCATATAAGGTAATAACGCAATTTCTGTTAGAATCGGAATACCTCGTTTTCCTGCTGCCTCTAGTAATGGATTCGTATACGGAATACCAGGATTTTTAATAATCACCTCACACGTATCTAGTAACGATTCAGATGGTTCGCCGAGTTGAACAGTCACCCCTAGGTCAATGAGCGCTTTTACTTCTGGGTCAGTTACTTTCGCGTTTAAATCACTTGCAACGACATGAAAGCCTTCGGCATGCAAAATACGACTGACAGCTGTACCCGTTTTAGCTAAGCCTAGAATAAGAATATGTTGATAGGGAAAGCCTTTAATATGATGAACCATTTACAACACCACCTGAATAAGGATCGATATAATGCTAGATAGTAAACCGATTGACCAAAAGGTTGTCACAACACGCCATTCTGACCAACCTTTTAGTTCGAAATGATGATGAATCGGACTCATAAGAAAGACACGTTTCCCTCGTGTTTTAAAAGAAATGACTTGAATCATCACCGATAGCGTTTCAACCACAAAGACGAAACCAACGAATACAAGGAGAATTTCAAGCTTCAATACAAGGCCAATTGCCCCAAGTAATCCACCTAATGCAAGTGAACCGGTATCACCCATAAATACTTTGGCTGGATGGGCATTGAATACTAAAAATCCGAGTAATCCGCCGACAACACTAAAGCTAATCATACTAACGACTGACTCCGTCGTCGTCAGTGCGGCAATGATACCGAAAGTAAGAAAACTAATCGTCCCAAGTCCCCCAACGAGTCCGTCTAACCCATCGGTTAAGTTAACCGCATTAGAAGCCCCAACGAGTAGCACCACAACAAAAATCGGATAAAGAAATCCAAGATCAATTAAGACCTCAGTCCCAGGAATGGCGAGGGTTGTATCAATCTCTGTCCCCAATAATAAAAAGTAAAACAATACACTGACAAATAGCTGGCCGATTAATTTTTGAATGGACGTTAACCCTAAATTTCTTTTTAACACAACTTTAATAAAATCATCTATAAAGCCTAATAAACCGAAGCCAATAAAAACGACCATTAACAGGACCCATTCTCTTGAAAAAAATGTCCCCATCACAAAACGATGTAAAATTAAACTGCCAATCACAACACTAACGATAATCATAACGCCACCCATTGTAGGTGTGCCTGTTTTTTTCTGGTGTGATTTCGGTCCTTCTTCACGAATACTTTGACCGAATTTCAGTCGACGTAAAAAAGGGATAATCATTGGTGCGGTTATAACGACAATAAAAAAACTAACAAGTATACTAGCGATAATAAAAAGTAAATCCATACTGTTCCTCCATCTTTCTCGTCTCACATTTGGTTATGACTAGTTATTTAATCTTCTTTTAATTGCTGAATAATTTGCTCTAAGCGCATCCCGCGTGAGGCTTTAAACAAAATAACACTGGGATGATCGAGTTGTTTAAGTAAATGTACCGCCTCTTCACTTGTCTTTACATGAGTATGTTCAACGTGTGAGTAATCAGAAATATTTTTGGCTAGTTGACCGACGGTCAAGACGTAATCGATAGGCGCATCAATACTCTCACCGACTTCACGGTGGTATTGATCTGCTTTCTCACCTAGTTCATACATATCACCTAAGACCAGCACTTTTTGACGGGGGTCTGATAACGACTGAATTAATTTTATCGCTGCCTTCATCGATGTCGGTGAGGCGTTATAGGCATCATTAATAAATAAATGCTCATGCCAATGTTCTTGTTCAAAACGCATCCCTGTTTTCTCTAACTGATTAAATCCTTGTTGAATTAAGGCATCCGTTAATCCAATCTCTCGACCAACAAGAACCGCATACATCGCATTTTTCGCATGATGTTGACCAATCATCGGAATCGTAAAGAGGTGCTGTGTTGATCGGTCTAGAAATGTCGTTGTCTCTAGTGTGAGAGTATCCATACTGATCATGTGTGACACCTCGCCAGTGAATCCAACAGCGTAGGTTTTAACAGCATACGAACGCTCAAGTAACGGTTCATCTCCATCATAGATTAACACACCTTCTGCCCTAAGGCCCGATAAAATTTCTAATTTTGCTTCAGCAATCCCTTCGCGTGTCTTCAAAAATTCAATATGTGACTCACCGATATTCGTAATAACAGCGATATCTGGTGTGGCAATCTCTGATAATTGTTTAATTTCACCGAAGTTACTCATACCCATTTCTAACACTAAATATGCCGTATCATTTGGAGCGGATAAAATCGTCAAGGGCAATCCTATATGATTATTATAATTCCCTTTGGTGACATGGGTCTTCCCGCGTTCTTTTGTGACAGCCCCAATTAAATCTTTTGTTGAGGTCTTACCGTTGGACCCGGTAATACCAATGACGACGGCATTTAGTGTCTTACGGTAATGTTTGGCTAAAGCCTGTAGTGCTGTTAAGGTATCGTCTACAATGTAGAGTGTGACCTCGCGCTCATCAATCTCAGGTAAAGGATGATCCGCTTGCCAAAACGACGCTTTAGCGCCTTGATTAATCGCCTCAAGTAAAAAATCATGAGCATCAAAGCGTTCCCCAACAATCGGCACAAATAACTGACCATGTAACGACGCCCGACTATCTGTTGACACGCCTTCAACATTCTCAGGCGGTTTTCCAATCACAGATTGTGCCACCGCTGTTAATAATTGATAAGGAATCATTTAATCACCTAACCTTTTTTCTAAATAATCATGGGCGACTTGGTAATCATCAAATGGATACGTTTCACGTCCAATAATTTGATAGGTTTCATGACCTTTTCCAGCAATTAAAATAACATCAGACTCACGAGCTAAATCAATCGCACGATGAATCGCTTGTTTTCGATCAATTTCCACCACGTAATTAGACGACTCTAATCCTTTCTCCATATCTTTAATGATTGTCTCAGGATCTTCTGTACGCGGGTTATCTGATGTCAAAATCGTGACATCACTATACGTCTCACTCACATGCGCCATCAATGGTCGTTTCGTTTTGTCACGATCGCCACCACAACCAACGACACAATAAATCTTTCCTGTCGCAAAGGTTTGGATTGTTTCTAACACATTTTTAAGTGAATCTGGCGTATGGGCATAATCAACAATGACTGAATAATGCGTGTTTGTTTGTACTGATTGAAATCGTCCCTTCACACCTGGAAGCGATTCGAGCGCCGCTTTAATCACGTTCATTGATACCCCACTTTTAAGTGCGGTTGCTGTTGCCGCTAACATGTTATACACATTAAATTTACCTATGAGCTTGGACGTAATCCTCACCTCATCAACCATACCCGATAGAGTAAATTGAGTTTGGGTGGCTGATAATTGAATATCGGTCGCATATAAATCACTTGCCGGAGTTAAGCCATAAGTAACGACCGGTTGGCTCGTCGCATGAATAAAATGTTCAGCGTATGCATCGTCCGCATTTATCACCGCATATTTAGGTCGCACTGGATCATAGCGATTACCTAGCTGTTGAAATAAACGTTCCTTCGCTAAACGATAATCCATCATCGATGGATGATAATCTAAATGGTCTTGTGTCAGATTAGTAAAAACAGCTATATCAAAATCAATCCCTCTAACACGTCCTTCTTCAAGCGCATGCGACGATACCTCCATCATACAATGGTCGACATTCGCTTGTTTCATCGCCTGAAAACTATTGAATAAATAAGATGGTTCGGGTGTTGTATTTTTAATTGGGAAACTTTTGTCGCCAATTTTCATTTGAATGGTCCCTACAAGGGCGGTTTGTTGTTTATTCTTTTTGAATATCTCTTCTAAGATATACGTAATCGACGTCTTGCCATTTGTACCTGTGATCCCAATCATGTGCATCTCATTCGTCGGATAGTCATACATCTCATTCGCTAAGAAACTAAGGACGCGGAAGACATCTTTCACTTTAATTTGTACAAGTGGGCTATCCGTTAACTCATGCTCAACGAGTAACGCCACAGCCCCTTGGTCATAGGCTTGTTGAGCAAAATCATGACCATCAACGGTATACCCCTTTATACACGCAAATAAAGCGCCTGCTTTTACTTCACGGGAATCTGTCGTCATATGCGTAATGACGGGATTTTGTTCATTTATTATCTGATAGACAAACGGTAGTCGTTCTAATAATGTTTGAAGTTCTTTCATTTTGGTTTGAGTAGAAAGTTCACTTTCTACCTACGCCTCCTCTCTATTATTCAGGTTAAACACCTTGATGACTTACTTATATACGAGCCATTGCCATAGGAAAAAGGCATTCTTTATGAATGCCTTCCTTCTTTCATTCATCCATGTCCATTATATCAAAAATGTCACGTGATGCCATGATTAATTATCACTGGTTAAGAATAATTCTATAACACTGCCTTCCCTGACACGTTCGCCTGGTTTTGGACGTTGATCTAATACGACGTCGCCTTCTCCTGAGATATCTAATGTAAATAATTCATACTGAGTCAAGATATGGGAAATATCTTCCCCAATATAATCCGGCACTTCAACAAACCGCTTCTCAGGCCAATCCACTTCTTTATCGACACCAGCTGTTTTTTCAACCCCTTGTAAGGTTAAGACATCGTCAATGATACGACCAACAATAGGAGCCGCGACTACTCCACCAAATTGCACCGTGTTTTTCGGATTATCAATCGCGACATAGACGACAATTTCCGGTGCCTGCATCGGCGCTATACCGATAAAAGAGACGATATGATTATTCGCCATATAACGGCCATCAGGTCCGACTTTTTGAGCAGTTCCTGTTTTCCCACCCACACGATAACCTTCAATATAAGCCCCTCGCCCTGTCCCTTTACTCACGACTGACTCAAGTGCCTCTCTTACGAGTTTTGACGTCTCTTCGCTAATCACTTGTTTACCATCCGTTGAGGTAACCGGTATATGTGACTGGATAATAGTCGGCTGAATCCGGTGACCGCCATTGACAATCGCGCTGACCGCACTCACTTGTTGAATCGGTGTAACGGCAACCCCTTGACCAAATGCTGTCGTCGCAAGTTCTACCGGTCCTACCTGACTTGGGTGGAATAAAATTCCAGTCGCTTCACCATTTAATTCAATGCCCGTTTTTTCTCCAAAACCAAACGCATCAATATATTGAAACAAGCGCTCTTTTCCAAGTCGTTGACCTAACACAACAAATCCGGGATTACATGAATTTTCAACGACCTCTAAGAAAGTTTGATCACCATGACCACCACGTTTCCAACAACGCAAATGTTGTCCCGCCACTTGAATAGAGCCGTGATCATGATAGTGGTCTTCAGTCAAATCAACAACACCTTCTTCAATTGCGGCGGCTAATGTAATAATTTTAAACGTTGAGCCTGGCTCATACGTTGACCAAATAGGCAAATTATGATTGTATACATCTGCGTCCACTTCTTGATAGCGATCAGGTTGATAGGTCGGACGTGTCGCCATCGCCAATATTTCGCCCGTGTTTGGATTTTGTACAATCGCTAGCGCCTGGTCCGGTTGATAAGTTGCCACAGCTTGGTCTAACTCGCGCTCAATAATCATTTGTATATCCAAATCGATTGTAAGCGCAACTGACTTTCCACTTGTCGGTAACTGAAGTTGATCAGATTCATTTGGTAATCGGCGACCCTTGGCATCAGCATAATAGCGCATTCTACCAGACTCACCACTTAACATATCGTCGTATATTTGTTCAATGCCTAACAGGCCTTGTTGATCAATCCCAGTAAAACCTAAAACATGACTCAGTAACGAACCATATGGATAGGACCGCTCATAATCATCCACAAAATATAGTCCCGCTAAATCTAAACCGATTAACTTGGTTGACACATGTGGTGGTAATTTAATGCCTTCCCGCATTTTAACAACCGCGATTTGTTGACTGACGGCTTCTTCCACCACCGCACGGTCTAGCTGAAGCGCTTGACTTAAGGCAGCAACAACCGCCGCTTGATCTGTTATTTGTCTAGGAACAATTAATAAAGTTTTCACCCGTTCATTCGTTACAATCACGCGATGATGGCGGTCGATGATCTCCCCCCTGGGTGCTTCGAGAGTGAGATCTCTTAACCATAAATCCTCCCCCTTTTCTAACAGGCTTGGATAAGACCATACTTGTAAATAAACTAACCGACCACAAAGAATGAAAAATAAACCTATAAACAGAAAAAAAACAGTGATGATGCGCTTGCTCACTCGGAAACGATACATACTTAACCTACTTTCTTTTAAGGAAGATGTAGTTTACTGTATGAGTGAAATCAGTTCATCATGCACTGTTTAATTTTGTTTTAAAGCTATTCAACGCCAGATTCTTTCGTTTCTTCCTCAGGCGAGACAGGATTGAAATCAGTAAAGTCAAAAAGAATATAGTCTCCTGAAGCAATCGGTGTTCCAGGTTCAATCGATTGTTTTTCTAAATAACCTTGACCGACAATTTCATGATCAAGTTTTAGTAGGTTACTTAATTGAACAACTTCTCGCAATGACCAACCCGATAAATCCGGTAGTTTGGGTTGATCTGTCACTAAGATGATATGATCTGTCGATAGGATCGTCTCACCGGCTGTTTTATTGCTAGCCGTAATCGTTGGACCGTCACCTACAACAGTAACCTGAACCCCTTGACTGGTTAAGTTATCCGCAATATCTTCTGTCTTTAGTCCAACAGCTACCGGCATCACTAATTCGTTCACCGTTGACACTTGATCTTTATCCGGTTGTATATTTTGATAATGTAACGCATTCTCCATCACATGATTAAAAATATACGACACAGGTTTAGAGCCGGATTCCGTTGCTTCAAGCTCTGGTTGTTGAACGGTGACATACATCAGTAATTCAGGGTCTTCGCTTGGTGCCATGCCAATAAAAGAAAAGATATAATTTTCCCGTCCATATAAATACCCTGAGGCGCCACCAGAGATTTGAGCCGTACCGGTTTTACCTGCTAGCGTATAAGACGGTAGTTCAAAAATTCCGTTAGCTGTCCCAGTTTCTTCTGTGACAACTGATTCCATCGCTTGTAATACTTGCTGAGCCGTATCCTCTGAGATAGGTTCACCGGCAATGGTTGGCGTATTTTCCTTAATCACATCACCTGTATTTGGATCTGTGATGGACTGAATAATATAAGGGGTCATCATGTGACCATTATTCGCGATGGCTGTTGCTGCTTTAACGATTTGAATGGGCGTCACGGTTGTCCCTTGGCCAAACGCCGCATTTAGCTGTTCGATTGGGTAACGATATACTAGCCGGCCAAGTGTTTCTCGCGGTAAATCAATGCCAGTCAATTGATCAAATTGAAAGGCTTTTAAATACTCTAAAAACGTCTCCGTTCCAACCTTTTCCCAGACCAACTTTGCCATCGCCACGTTTGATGAACGCTGGAAACCTTCCGCATAGGTGATTGTGCCCCAATGTTTACGATAATCTGGTACAGCACGTGTAATTTCCGGAATTTTGTAGGTTCCTGATTGATACGTTTCATTAGGATTATATACCCCTTCTTCAATCGCTGATGCCAATGTGAAGATTTTCATCGTTGAGCCTGGTTCAATCGGCGTTGAGACAATATCGTTATACCAGTTCGTGACATTCCCTAAATCATTCGGATTATAACTCGGCCTTGAACCCATCGCAATGATTTCACCTGTTTTAGGGTTAATGACCGTTGCTGTGATGCGTTTCGGATTGAATTCTGCCTCTACTTGGCTTAGCGCATCTTCTAGAATGGTTTGTACTTTTTGATCTAACGTCAACTGAACATTAAATCCGTCTTGCTTTTCTAATACTTGAACCTCTTCATTTAGCAGTGGATCATTATATCTATCCTCAAGCAGGGTCACTGAACCGTCTGTACCTGTCAGTAACTCATCTAACTGCGCTTCAATACCAGTAATCCCTTCAATTAATTGGTCATCGTTCGTTTGAGCTAAGCCAATGACATGTGAAGCAAAGATACCATTGGGATAGTACCGTTTAGCTTCTTCAATAAAGTGAACACCCGGTAAGTCTAGCGCATCAATCTGTAATTTTTGTTCTCGCGTTAAATTTGTCCCTTCACGTCCAAATTCAACTTGAAAGCGGCCATCAGCGCTCCCTTTGTCAAGGATGTCTTGGACAACTGATACGTCCATGCCGATTATTGGCGCCAATTGTTCTGCCGTTGTCGCTGGGTCAGCAACATGGTTCAAACGTTTTTCAGGATCAGGTGAAAAGGAGGGGTCGACAATCGCATAGAGTCGGTATACATTAATATCTTGTGCTAAAACCATCTCGTTTCGATCATAGATATAACCTCTCTTTGCTGGTGTAACTTCCTTTTTCTCACGCTGGTCTTTTGCCCATGCCTCTAAATTAAAACCATCGACTTGTCCTGTTGCTTGAATATAGAGCATTTTCCCTGTCAGTATAAGAAAAAACACAACCACCGCAAGTATGACTGGGTGGTAGGGTTTGATTTTTGATGAAGTCGTCTTTGATGTCAGCTGTTTTTTCATAGGCATTCACTCAATTAACTTTTGATGCTTGTTTCACTTTAGTATTTTGTATGTCTAACCCATGTTCTTTAGCAACGGCTAGGATCCGTTCAGGATTAGAGAGTTCCATTTTTTGATAAGCTAAATTTTCATTCACCATTTGTTGCTCGGTCATCTCTGTTTTGACTGATTCAATATTCCGATTGATTCCGTCAATTTCTGCGCTCATATGAATCACAAAAAACAGTGCGAGACAAAACCCTAATGCATATAGACCCATTAATATGTATTCACCTGATGTCAATCGTTTGGATCTAACGACAACTTTAACTTGTTTCGATTGTTTTCTCTGTGGTATTTGTTGATGTACAAACGCTCTATCTAGGCTCATCATTCATCCCGTCCTTTGTCATAAAAGAATTGTTCATCCCACGCCTTTACTTTTTCAACAATACGTAATTTAGCTGATCGTGCGCGTCTGTTGTCGGATAATTCGGCTTCATCGGCGACGATCGGTTTTCGCGTCACCATTTTAAAAGGCGGTTGACTACCTTCTGGCACAACCGGCATGTTTCTCGGAAGTGGTGGTGTCGTACTCCACTTCTTAAATGCTTGTTTACAAATCCGGTCTTCTAAAGAGTGGAACGTAATCACTGCCACTCGTCCACCAATACTCGTTAACTCCGCTGCTTGATGTAACACATCGTAAAAGGCGTTTAATTCATCGTTCACCGCAATCCGAATCGCTTGGAAAATCCGCTTCGCGGGGTGTCCACCTTTTCGTCTAGCTCGATGCGGAATTGCTTCTTTAATCAGCTCGACAAGTTCATCTGTCGTTTTTATAGGCGCTACTTCTCGTTGTCTCTCAATGGCACGAGCGACTTGTTTTGAGAATTTTTCTTCACCGTAACGGAAAAATATTTTAACTAAATCATGATAGTCCCAATCATTCACCACATCGTATGCGCTTAAGTCTTGTGTTTGATCCATTCGCATATCTAGCGGCGCATCTTGATGATAGCTAAATCCACGTTCACCGTGGTCTAGTTGAGGTGATGAAACACCTAAATCAAATAAAAACCCATCAACGGATTGGATATTACGTGACACAAGTGCTTGTTTCATATGTCTAAAATTCGAATGAATAAAAATAATGTTAGCTTCATATGGCCTTAATCGTTCTTTAGCTGCGGATAAGGCTTCTAAATCTTGATCAAAACAAATCAGTTTCCCTGTCGTTAATTGTTTGACGATTTGAAGTGAATGTCCGCCAGCACCGAGTGTCCCGTCTACGTATATTCCTTCTGGTTTAATATTTAATCCATCAATCGTTTCTTTCATTAATACGCTTTCATGTTCGAACATTTACTTTCACCTCATTTATATCATTTATCTTATCTGATCCTTTTAATTCTCATCGTCACAAATCAAAGTCCATCATATTTTCAGCAATTTCTGAGAATGTATCTGCGGATGCTTCCATATAACTTTCCCACTGCGCTTCTGCCCAAATCTCAATACGATTAGATACACCAACGACAGCACACGCTTTTTCTATCCCCGCATACGCGGTTAGTGTCTGTGGTAAATTGATACGCCCTTGTTTATCTACTTCACACTCTGTTGCACCAGAGAAAAAGAACCGACTAAACGCCCGGGCATCTTTTTTAGTTAATGGGAGCTTTTTTATCTTCTCTTCTAAGATGTGCCATTCTGTTTCAGGATATACAAATAAACATTGATCTAAACCACGGGTCACGACAAAGCGTTCTCCAAGGTCATCACGAAATTTAGCCGGCATAATTAACCGACCTTTAGCATCAATATTATGTTTGTATTCACCCATAAACATAATCATCGCCCACCTTTTCTTATAGTCTACCACATCCCCCCACTTCTCACCACATATTTTTGGGTTACGATTAGAAAAATTGGTAAATAGTACATATGTTCGCCTTTTATTATTTACAGTAACGTTTTTTATCGCTTGTTTTGAATATTTTTGAAGTGACAAACATATATTCCACATGGTATTATTAAAGCACTAACAGTGACCGTCACAAAACAAAGAGAGGGTGTGTATCATGGGCATGAAGGCAATCTTTTCAAATCGCTTATATAAGCATAAAATCGATGCAAACTTTGTTATGTCCATGGATCACACCCTTCGGATGTTTAATCAAGCCAAACATTTTCGCTATCAAGCGGAGGTCCGGGAGCTTAGGGGCGTGAAAGCGGAAAATCCCGTCTCCATCCATCAACAATTGAAACAACGTTACGGATTAAATGATTATTATGCGACCAGTGCTGTTCAACAAGGACGGGCGCTTCTATCCGCGCAAAAAGAATTGAAGAAGGTGTACATGCGTAATAAAAAAGAACAAATCAACGCCGTTAAAAGAAAAATAAAAGCGACGAAGGCGCGCTTGACGACACTTCAAAAGATAAAAGG
>NZ_FPAI01000043.1 GCF_900116255.1 Halolactibacillus miurensis | reverse complement strand
CATGTTTCAGCTGCATAAAAAGAGCCGAAACATGTGAAATATAAGCTTGAAATTATTGGTTAAAACTTCTCGCCAACACCATTTGACAAAGAACCGATATTCATCTCATACACGGGGTTTCTTTATGGGTAGTTAAAAGAATGGGTAAATTAAATGACACCTTGAGCGATCATCGCATCCGCTACTTTTAAGAATCCAGCAATGTTGGCACCGACAACAAGGTTACCAGCTTCACCGTACTTCTCAGCCGCGTCCATGCTGTTTTTGTAGATGTTTTTCATGATTTCGTGAAGTTTTTCGTCCACTTCTTCAAACTTCCACGCGATACGGGCAGAGTTTTGCGCCATTTCTAAGGCAGATACGGCCACACCACCAGCGTTTACAGCTTTACCAGGTCCAAAGAGAACATTGTTCTTTTGGAAGATGTCAACAGCTTCAAGTGTTGATGGCATGTTGGCGCCTTCTGCGACAGCTTTTACACCATTATCGACAAGTTTTTGTGCACTTGTTTCATCGAGTTCGTTTTGTGTCGCACATGGAAGTGCTACATCACATTTTACGCTCCAGATATTTTCGAATCCTTCGTGGTACTCAGCATTTGGGTGTTCGTTAACATATTCTTTAATACGTTTACGTTCAACTTCTTTTAGACGCTTAACTGTCTCTAAGTTAATACCATCTTTATCATAAACATAACCGTTTGAATCGGAACAAGCGACCACTTTAGCGCCGAGTTCAGTTGCTTTTTGCATCGCATAGATTGATACGTTACCAGAACCAGAAACGACCACCGTTTTTCCGTCGAATGAATCGTTTTGTCCTTTTAACATTTCTTGTGCGAAATAAACTGTACCGAAACCAGTTGCTTCCGTGCGTGCTAAACTACCGCCAAAGCCAACTTGTTTACCAGTTAAAACGCCAGCTTCATAACCGCCACGCATTTTTTTGTATTGACCGAATAAGAAGCCAATCTCACGGGCACCGACACCGATATCGCCGGCAGGAACGTCTGTGTCTGGTCCGATATGTTTAGATAACTCACTCATAAAGCTTTGGCAGAAACGCATAATCTCGTTATCTGACTTACCTTTAGGATCGAAGTCGGCCCCGCCTTTACCACCACCGATTGGTTGACCTGTCAGTGAGTTTTTGAAAATTTGTTCAAACCCTAAGAACTTAATAATACTTGCGTTAACGGATGGGTGGAAGCGCAGTCCGCCTTTGTATGGTCCAATCGCGCTATTGAACTGGACACGGAAACCACGGTTGACATGAACTTTCCCATTGTCATCTGTCCAAGGAACACGGAACTGGATGATGCGCTCTGGTTCAATCATCCGTTCCAGAATAGAATGGTCGATATATTTAGGGTCTTGTTCAAATACAGGAACAAGTGAATCTAAAATTTCTTTTACTGCTTGTTGGAACTCAGATTCTCCTGGGTTACGTTTTTTTACTGTTTCGAATACGTCATTAACATAATTTAATGCGCGATCTTTTGACATACACTAATTCCTCCTATTGATTTTCTGTTTTTTACTTTTCTTTGTTTAATTCTAAAACAAAATTGACTGATAATTTTGAACTTGATACATCTTTCATTCTATCGTTTCTCTATACCCTAAAACAATACGTATCTAACATCAAATTAATCTCAAATTCAGATTAATCATCTCGTTTCCTGCGAATTTTGTATTCAATTGCTACCGTTCCTGTTTATTTTAATTGCTATCAAAGGGAAAAGACGAAACAAGCGCTTGGGTAGTGAAAAAGGGTTTAAGTTCATCGTGGATAAGGAAAAATTAAATAGAAGTAGTTAAAGCATAAGAAAGTTATCAATGTTTGATGCGAAAGAATACATTATCAAAAATGAAAGAAGGTGGTTGTATGAGTCGGCAATGGTTTAGTTTAGATATAGATACGATAGAAAAACAATTAGAGACAAATCGTGACGAAGGATTAGTTCAACGTGAAGTAACGGAAAAGCGTGATTATTACGGTAAGAATAAACTACCTGAACAAGAAAAGACACCGGAGTGGTTGAAATTCATTAAACATTTTCACGATGTGCTGATTTATATCTTACTTGTGGCTGCGGTCGTCACGCTTATTCTGGGACACTATATTGATACGGTTGTGATCATTCTCGTAGCGGTGATCAATGCCTTAATCGGTTATATTCAAGAAGGAAAAGCAGAAAAAGCGCTGGACGGCATTAAAAACATGTTGTCGCTCCATGCGACCGTTGTCCGAGAAGGGAAACGCCATGATTTAGAAGCAGAGGACCTTGTCCCAGGAGACGTCGTCTTAGTGAAAGCAGGTGATAAAGTTCCCGCAGATCTTCGTTTAGTCGAGGCGGATCATTTAAAAGCAGAAGAAGCGTCTCTGACAGGAGAATCAACGTCTGTTACGAAGGAAACAATGGTACTGGATGATGAGACTGTATTAGGGGACCGTGTCAACATGCTTTTTTCTGGGACCTCTATTTCACAGGGGACAGGACGCGGGATAGTTGTTGCGACAGGGGAAGATACTGAGATTGGTAAGATTAATCAATCCATGCAAGACGTCGAGGAAATCAAAACGCCACTACTTAAACAAACCGATGATTTTGGCAAGCTGATTTCGATCGTGATTGTCGTTTTAGCTACCTTGCTGTTTATTTTCGGCTTGACGTTTCATCAATATGACTGGCAAGAATTATTACTATCAGTGATTGGCTTAATGGTCGCGGCTATTCCGGAAGGCTTGCCAGCCATTCTTTCAATCATTCTGGCCTTAGGTGTACAGACAATGGCCGACAATAAAGCAATCATGCGCACGTTACCTTCCGTTGAAACGCTTGGCGCGGTGACGATAATTTGTTCAGATAAGACCGGTACATTAACGAAGAATGAAATGACCGTAACGACGGTAGTAACGGCGAATCAAACGTTTGACGTTACCGGAACAGGATATGAGCCCGTGGGTGAGTTGCGATTGAATGACAAAGAAGTAAATGTGATTGATTACCCAAGGTTATTTCAATTTCTAACAGCCGTCAAAACCGTTAATGAATCGGATGTGATTGAAAAAGATAACCAATGGATTGTTCAAGGCGAACCAACCGAAGGCTGTCTTGTGAGTTTGGCAGACAAAGCAAGTCAACCTATTAAGAAATTATCAATGCAGTCAAAGATTCCGTTTGACTCTTCTTATAAGTATATGGCTGCTCTTGTAGAAGAAGACGGTCAGAAGCGTATCTATTTAAAAGGAGCACCTGACCGTGTGTTTGATATGGCGGGACTAGAAGTAGGGTCAGAGGAACGCAATTACTGGGAAGAACAAATGAAGCGCCGGACCGAAACAGGTGAACGGGTCATTGCGGCGGCAGTAAAAGACGTGAGTGAGACAACAGAAACCATCGACCATGAGGATGTCTCTACAGGTCTGACGCTACTCGGTCTTGCCGGTATCATTGACCCACCACGTGAAGAGGCAATAGAAGCGATTAAAGCATGTAAACAAGCAGGAATAACGGTCAAGATGATTACTGGAGATCATAAAGATACTGCCCTTGCGATTGCCAAACAGATGCAACTGACAGACCGTGATGCAGTTGTAGAAGGTCGTGAACTTGATGACATGTCAGATGACGAGCGGTGTGAGGTTGTTAAACGCGTGGATGTCTTTGCCCGAACGAGCCCGAAAAATAAACTACAACTCGTCGAAGCCCTGCAGACAAACGGTGACATTAGTGCGATGACCGGAGACGGGGTGAACGATGCGCCTGCCTTGAAGCGAGCTGATATTGGGGTCGCCATGGGAATCAAAGGGACGGAGGTTGCCAAAGAAGCATCAGAAATGGTGCTTGTTGATGATAACTTCCGAACGATTGTGAATGCGGTAAAAGAAGGTCGCCGCGTGTATGATAACTTAAAGAAAACGATCCTGTTTATTTTGCCGACCAACGGTGCTGAAGCGTTTCTTGTGATGGCGGCATTACTGTTAGGGCTTACGATGCTACTCTCGGCAGTACAAATTCTGTACGTCAATATGGTGACGGCTGTAACGGTGGCCTTAGCGTTAGCGTTTGAACCAATTGAGCGGGGGACGATGGAAAAACCGCCAAGGAAGTCAACGGAGCGGTTGCTGAGTCCTTACTATATGTTTCGTATTGTTTTTGTATCATTATTAATTGGCGGATCGATTCTATTACTTTATCCGCGCTGGGTTGAACAATATGGACAAGAGAATGTTAGCACGATTACCCTGCATGCGCTTGTTTTTGCGCAACTGTTTCATATGTTTAATGTCCGTAATGAGCGACACTTTAGTTTAAACAAAGATTTCTTTAAAAATAAAGCGGCTTTTATTGTGTCAGCTCTATTAATCATCATTCAACTACTGGTGACTTACGTCCCATTTATGCAGGTAGCGCTTGGATTACAACCCCTCTCACTTGGTGAGTGGTTCTACCCGGTGATGATTGGCTTGGGCGTCTTTATTGTCGTTGAAATTGAGAAGCTTGTGACGCATCGGGTGTTTAAACGGAAGTAGTAAAAGTGAAGACGAAGATGATTTGTAGTATTAGGGGGATATATTTGTATAGGTAATTCTAAAATTATCCAAAGGAGCGTGGTGAAGTGACTTGGTTATATGTCATGCTTGGTGCAGTGTTGCTAGGAACAAGTCTTTGGGGATGGATCGCAAGATATAAATGGACGGAGAAACAGGCGGATAAACTAAAAGACTAAGTTTAAGTTAGACCATCGGTATGACGTAGACGCGGTTAGTAAAGTTTAAATTAATAGAAAAGGCGCTAAACCAGATGGTTTAGCGCCTTTTTATTATAGTGAATCGAGAATCAAACGGAAAAAGTCGTTCTCGTCATCATCATCGAACGCATCAGCCATGTCTTTGAAAATAGAAAAGAAGACATGCCCAAGCGGGGTAACCGTAATCGCTGATAGTTCTTTAAAACTTACCGGGTTTACCGGGGTGTAATTGTTATAATCAAGCTTCACCAAACCGAATGGTTCAAAGGCGGGTAAAACGTCTAAAAAGAAGCTATCCAAAGTCGGACGTAGATGAGAGGTGTAGTCCAAGAGTGGTTTAAACAATGGGTGGTCCGCTTTGATTGCTTCACCAGGTGGAAACGCACTCAGTATATCAGCAAAATTAATCTGGTCTACCTGGAGGCAGCCGAGAAGATGTTCACCATTAGCAACATCTAATAATCGCCAGTCAACACCATGCCAGAAGACTTCCATCACATAAGCCACTTGTGCTTCTATTTCAGCATTCAGATAGTCAGTGACGAAATCGGTCGGAATAAGGAAATTCCCATCAATAATGAAAAAGTCACCGGCCTCCGCAAATACATATAACAGGTGGAAGGGAGGAATATCTCGCTGATTTAAGGTTGGCTTCGTGAAAAGATTTAACCCATTTGTTTCATCAAACTCTTTCCAAAAGGCACGCGTTAAATGCTGGGTGCCATTGGTAACCTTATGACGTTGTTTCTGATCAAGATTCTTAAGAAAAACATTAAACATATCAAAAAATGGCGGTTGGTCAAAATCAATGGTCTTTAACGGGGCCACAAGTAAGTCGTCGACATCAAGCCCGCTTGATGCTTCACGATTAATCGTATGAGTCGTTGTTTGATGATAAACATTCGGATCATTTTCAAACGTCCAGTCAAGAAAATCGGTTGTCGTTTCATATGTATCAAACCGGTGCATAAAAAACGCTTTCTCTTTACACAAGTCTTTGATAGCTATATTTTCTTCTGGTGAGATCCAATTGCGTTTACTGAGTGTATCGGCTAACTTTTTAAACGTCGCTAAATACGGGCCAACATCACTTTTTGAGCTGAATAAGTATTTTCTAATATAGTAGTCGCCTAAAAAGGACAATATCAATGCATCATAATAGTGAGGGGGTTCCATCTGCTCATCTTCGATAAAGTCATAAAAATTCTCTGCGTTAATCATATGCTTATCGATCGTTTTAGTTGTTAACTTTTTCGCTTCTAGGTCCTGTTTAAAGGCACTCAGTATAACGTCTGTAGAAATATTTTCTTCTGTCATGGTTGGTCTCCTTTAATATCATTTTTTTATAACATGTCCGTAGAGCTAATGTTTTTACTTTCATCTATTAATTATAACAAAGGTGGATGTGGTGTCGTAGTCCTTTTTAAATATCGAGTAAACAAATGAATCAAGTGTATATATGTCATTGAGTAAAGGTTTTATCACCTTTTTGTATTTTCAAGTGGGTTTCTTTAGCCATATGACGATGAGATAAGTTATACTAGAAAGATAAGACTGAATAAAAAAGGTAGGATTTAAATATGGAAAAAGATGAATTAACAACGCCTGAACAAGTGGAAATAGAATCAAATAATCAATCGAATACGGTTGTTAGAATTGAACAAGATGGTAAAACATACATATTAATTGGAACAGCCCACGTATCTAAAACAAGTGCAGATGAAGTAAAAGAAGTTATTGAGAGAGAACAACCGGATGCGGTATGTATTGAATTAGATGAACAACGCTATCAATCGATGATGGATAGTGATAAGTGGAAGAAGATGGACATTTTTAAAGTTATAAAAGATAAGAAAGCAACTCTCTTACTGATGAACTTAGCCATCTCATCTTTCCAAAAGCGGATGGCAAAACAATTTAATATTGAAGCGGGTCAAGAGATGATGCAAGGGATTAAGTCAGCTGAAGATGTTGGCGCAGAACTTGTCCTTGCGGACCGTAATATTCAAATTACCTTCTCTCGTATTTGGGGGAATGTTGGTACAAAGGGTAAGCTGATGTTACTTACGCAAGTCATGGCCGGTATTTTTTCTAATGAGTCCATCACAGAAGAAGAACTTGAGAAGATGAAGAGTCAAGATGCGATTGGGGCGATTCTCGATGAATTTACCGAACATTTCCCGCGCCTTAAAACGCCTCTTATTGATGAACGTGATCAATACTTAGCAGAAAAAATTAAACGGGCAAAAGGTGAAAAGATCGTCGCCGTATTAGGTGCTGCTCATGTGCCCGGTATTACCGAAGAGATTAAGAAAGATCACGATTTGAAGCAACTGAATAAAGTTCCTAAAAAATCAAAATGGCCTAAACGAATCGCCTGGGGTATTCCGATTGGTATTGTCTTAATGGTACTCGCGACATTTATTATGAATCCAGAAGCAGGTACCGATCAAGTCATGAGTTGGCTCATTTGGAATGGGCTTTTCTCAGCCATTGGGACAGCGATTGCTTTTGGGCATCCCTTAGCTATTCTAGCCGCGCTTGTAGCCGCACCTATTACATCGCTTAATCCATTAATGGCTGCAGGTTGGGTCAGTGGATTGGTTCAAGCTTACGTAAAAAAACCGAAGGTGAGCGATTTTGAAGCACTGAGTGATGACGTGTATACTGTGAAGGGTTTCTGGCAAAATAAAGTGACACGTATTTTACTTGTGGTTATGTTAGCAAACTTAGGATCAACACTTGGAACAGTCGTCGCAAGTACCGATGTGATTCGTTTATTTATTGAAAATATTTTTTAATATCAAAAGTTGAACTGACGACATAGTCTCAAGAGACCTTTGATGCATAAGAAAAGCAGCACCGACATAGAATATTAGGTGTTGCTTTTTTGTATGTCATATTCAAAAATCTACACATTTTCACTTATCTAATGAATCATTTATACTTGGCACCACATATTAGAGAGAGTCCTATTATTAAGTTTATAAGGCTAAAAGTAACTAAAATACCGGTGAAAACGGATACGAAATTTTTGAGTGTATCATGAGAATGTGTTGATGTTATGTGGTTTTTCGCTGAAAGTGAAAAAAGTTTGTTAAAAGGTTTGACAAACTTCCGGGTACCCCTTATAGTATAAACATACCCCAAGGGGTAAGTGAGAGAGGAGAGAAATTATGAATAAATTATACACATTCCCCCAACGTTACTTGATGATTAGTGTCCCGTTAACTTTGGTTATTGCTTTTATTGTGGGTACGATGGTTGATACGCGCGTTTTGCAACCCGTTGTTCTTTACGCAACAATTATTATGATCTATGCAACGATGATTGGCTTTAATTTTAAACAACTTACGTCAACCCAAGGGACAAAGGTTTTAGTCTTTTCAATGCTCATTAACTTTGCGATTGTACCAGTCGTCGCATACCTACTAGGGGTAACGGTTTTAAGAGAGTATCCGATTATGTTTGCGGGTCTTGCCTTATCAGCGTTATTGCCAACGAGTGGTATGACCATTTCTTGGACAGCGCTGCATAATGGAAATGTTCCAGCAGCCGTGAAGTTAACGATTTTTGGTTTGATCTTGGGATCATTACTGACGCCGTGGTACTTACTTGCGATGGTTGGTCAGTTAGTGGAAGTTGATATTCTTCAAACCTTCCGTACCATCATTACGGTAGTATTTGTTCCGATGATTCTTGGACATATTACTTTTAAGATTCTAATGAAAAGAATGACCATGCAAGAGTTTAAAACACGAGTGAAACCAGCTTTAGGTCCTCTGAGTATTTGGGCAATGTTATTTATTGTGTTTGTGAGTGTCAGTGCACGAGCAAATATGATTCTCAATAATTTAGAATTGATTGTGATTGCAACAGCCGTTCTCATTATTTTTTATGTGATCAATTTTGCGATTAGTACTTTCTTCGCGGTGAAATTCTTTGACCGTGGTGATGGGATTGCCTTGGTTAACGGAACAGTATTACGTAACTTATCAATTGCGATTGGTTTAGCTGTTGCCTCATTTGGAGCAGAGGCAGCATTGATTGTTACGATTGCGTTTGTTGTCCAGCAACAAGGGATTGCTTTGTATGGTAAAATAGCCTTAAGTCGTTGGTTTAAAAAAGATCAAAAAGAGGAAAGAAATACTGTGAATAAGCCGGTTCAGGCTTAAATATATTATAATTTTGAAAAGGATGGTTAACATTATGCAAAAAATGAAATTCAACGTAAGAGCAGAAAACGAAGGTTTAGCAATCACTGCAAAAACAGGGAAACACGAAATTGTCTTAGATGAAGGCGCACAAATGGGTGGAAAAGATTCAGGTCCTAACCCAATGCAAAACGTCTTAGCTTCACTTGCTTCATGTGAAAATGTGACGGCACATATGGCCGCAAAAGAAATGGCGTTCGATCTTCAAGGTCTGTCATTCAACATTTCAGGTTCATTTGACCCACGTGGTTTCATGGGTGACCCAAGTGTACGTCCATACTTCGAAGAAGTATCTGTTGACGTTACCGTGACAACGTCTGAATCAGAGACACGTATTAAAGAATTACAAGAAAAAGTAGAATCTCGTTGCCCTGTTTACACAATGTTTAAAGCAGCTGGTGTTGAGATGAACGACAACTGGGTTAAAGCATAAGTTAGCTTCACACTCAAATGATTTCTACAATCAGAAGTAGCCACTTTGTGGTTGCTTCTTTTTTTTGTTTTTTAAACCGTAAAAAAGGGTAAACCTAATAAGTAGCAAAAGGAGGTATTGATTATGCGCATCCTCGTCTTATTTAGACGCGATTTACGTCTGCTTGACCATCCTGCTCTTGCAGAGGCAGCCCGTGATGGGGAGATTGTCTGTGGATACATAAAAAAAGAATCACTCACGTCAGCCCATGACTACTGGACAATGGCACACGTTGCTGATATTAAGCAGGCGCTGAATCGCGAAGACGTTCCGTTTCTTTTAGGAGAGGGTTCCGTTGTTGAACAAGTAAATGCGTGGTGTGATCGGTATGATATTGATGCGGTATACTTTAACCGGTCTTATCTACATGACGAGATTGAACGAGAAGATGATCTCATCGATTCGCTTGAAAATAAGGGGATTAAAACAAAGCGTTTTGTTGGAGATGTCTTAGCTAAACCAGGGAGTGTGTTAACGGGTAAGGGAGAGTATTATAAAGTCTTTACGCCATTTTATAAGGCACTAAGACAAAAGCCACTCATTGAACCTGTTAAAAAGCCAACCACTTTTTCTGGCTTATCCATCGAATCTGATGACATTGCATTTAAAGAACCTGCTTGGTTTAAAAAGCTTCTCAACCACTATACTCCAGGGGAACATGTGGCAATTGAGCAGCTTAATACATTCTTAGAGCAGGCTCTTAGTCGCTACTCTGAAGGGCGAGACCGCCCGGCACGTAAGGACACCTCTCATCTTTCTGTTTATTTATCTGTCGGTGCTATCAGTCCAAGGGTCATATACCAAGCGGTGATGGCGTATGATGAAGTAGGACCACGAGTCGATAAAGAAAAAGAAGCATTTATTCGACAACTGATGTGGCGAGATTTTAGTTATCAACAGCTTTATCAACATAAAGAGGCGGAGACGAAAGCGATGAGGGAAGAATTTGACCGATTTAACTGGGAGAATAATCAGGCAGAAATTGAACGATGGAAAAAAGGTCAAACGGGTTATCCATTGGTGGATGCGGGTATGCGAGAGTTATATGAGACCGGCTATATGCATAACCGTGTTCGAATGGTTGTCGCCTCATTTTTAGTGAAACACTTACTCGTGGATTGGCGGGTTGGTCTTGATTATTTTGAACATACTTTACTTGACCACGACCGGCAAAACAATGCGCTCGGTTGGCAGTGGGTGATGGGGTCTGGTTTTGACGCGTCACCTTACTTTAGAATTTTTAACCCAATCACCCAAGCGGAAAAGTTTGACCCAGATGGCGACTATATTAAACGTTTCGTACCAGAACTGAGACAGCTTTCTGGTCAGGCACTCTTTCGCCCGTTTGAAGCAGATGAGGCGGAGTTGAAGCGCTTTGGGGTTGTTTTAGGAGAAGACTATCCACATCCGATTGTCGATCATAAATCAGCAAGAGAACGGGCGCTTTCGCGCTATCAAGAAATAAAGGAGGCATCATCATGATAAAAATTTGGATAAATGTATTGACGCTTATATTCGCTTTAGTTTTAAACGGTCTTGCGACCGCGCTACCCCTTAATGGCATTGATACAGGTGCTATTTCAGATCGATTGGACGTTCTTTTTACACCGGCAGGGTATGTGTTTAGTATTTGGGGTGTTATTTATATAGCCCTTGTAATTTGGACACTTAGACAATTTAAAAGCGATCAACGAGAGCGGGCCGTGTATCAGGATACGCACGTGCTATTTTGGTTGATTAATTTACTTAATGGAATCTGGCTCATCACCTGGCATTATTTTTACTTCGGTATCGGGGTTATTATTATGGTTCTGTTACTTGTCTTACTCATTGGGATGTACAATGTGATTAACCAAGTGAAGGACAAGGCTTTCGATCGGCTACCCTTTTCACTGTATCTCGGTTGGATTAGTGTCGCAACGATTGCAAATATCAGTTATTACCTTACTGAGATCGGTTGGAACGGCTTTGGTATAAGTGATGAGATTTGGGCAGTAGCGTTACTTATTATTGCGTTTGTTCTAGCAACTTGGTTCCGATATAGCCAGTCAGATATCGTTTATCCACTCGTCTTCATTTGGGCGCTTATCGGTGTGGGCATTGAAAACCAAGGTGTCTCCGAGCTTGTCAGTATGACCAGCTTTATCGTCAGTGCGTTACTCGTGATTGTCATTCTTTTTGTTAAAAAGAAAAAGCATACGCTGAGTTTCGGACGTTAAAAAGTTATCCACTTATAAACATTAAGGGTGTGTGTAACGGATAACGTTACACGAAAAGTTAAGTTATCCTCAGTGTTATCCCATGAAGTTGAATAACTTATGAGAGAAAGGTAATCAAAACACGTTATCCACATGTGGGTAACGTGTTTTTTTACATATTGCCAAGTAAACTGTAGAAAAACTGTGTAAAACTTATCATTTTTATAACAGTTCTGTTTCATTAGTGAATCCTGTTTAAAAGTATGCTAAGATGATGATAGTAAACGTTTTCAGAAAACGTATGGAGGGAGGAATAAGGCACGTGAAATTATGGGTTAAAAAGTTGTTTGTCGCAACGGTTGCCGCTTTAACGCTAGGTATGTATGTACCGTCGATTGATTTAGAAGTGAATGCTGATGTAGACAATAAAGACATAGAAGAAAGTAAAGAAACGCTTGATAGATCGCGAATCGTCCATACGCCAACTGAACCTGAACAATATCCTAGTTCAATTGTTACCTCAAAAGAAGAGCTCGTAGAACAAGCAATGGAGCGAACACTTGAAAAAATCGGTCCGCGAACAATTAAACCCATTGAACGCGAAGTGACCTATGAAGTTTTACCACAAATTGAAACAGTGATGCATGCCATCGTAGATAAATACGATCCTGATCAGTCATTTAGATTATCACTCATTGAACATAAAACACCAGGTTATGGTGAAAAAATCTTTGATGTCTATGATGAAAAAAATGAAAAGATTGTGGCTAAGTTTCATGTGAGACGTGATAATAAACCACTAGATGGTTATTTCTTTAATTTCCATTATCACTTAGAAGATGATGATTTTGATCATCACTATCCAATCGCAGAAGTCTGTTACGGTAAAAATACACCACCGAAATGGATGAGTTAAAACACGAATGAAAAGTAGACGCTTTTTGTTCGTGTTTTTTTGTACCCAAATGTAATGCGCAGCATTCGCCTTAGAACAATTTACAGGTGCTAATCAGCCTGGATTGTCAGCTGAAGCTTATAGCTTAACAAGAATTTAATCCAATTAGGTGTTTGATTTTATCCCGTTAGGGAAACAATTACTATCAAACTTTTTAAGGAGTGATAGTAGTATGAGTAAACACGTTCAAGTATATTTTCATGATGAGAGTGAGGCAGAAGCATTTAAAGCAACGCTCGCAAAATATTCAACACAAGATGTTTTCGTTGATGAAATCGAACATGACGATGGTCGAATTCTGGTTATGCCAACGCCACCGGCAACATCATCTGCTGCAGGTGTACCGCCAGTAAAAGTATCAGAGAAAAGTGCGGGTATGGCGATTGGCTTTGAAAAATCTGATGATGATCGCCCGAGACGAGCGGTTGTTGATTTTAAAGTGTCAGAAGCTGACTATCAAGCCGTTATTGAAGAAGCACGAAAAAACGACGGGTTGCTTGATCAAGCAAATATTTAATGGTTTTGTCACTTTTTTCGACTTTCGACTTGATTCACTTGTCTATATAAGATTTTGAGTTTAACACTTAATTTAAAACAAACCTCTCTCATCCTTTGATTTGTAAAGGTTTAGAGAGGTTTTTTCTTGATTGGAAAAGTGAGTACTATTTTGCTTTTTTAGATAGAATCAATTTCATAATTGCTCTTTTTAAAAAATCAAACACGACCAGAATTTCAATATTTGTCTTAAAAATTTTTTATGCTATTTGATATTGCTTT
>NZ_FPAI01000044.1 GCF_900116255.1 Halolactibacillus miurensis | reverse complement strand
TTTAGGGGGTTATGATGGAAAAACAATCCGTTGTATTAAGATTCCCAAAAACACTTTTGAATAGAGTGGACAAATACAAAGATGAAAAAGGGTTTAGTACTCGAACACAAACTATTTTTCACCTCATACAAGTAGCACTCGATAAGTCGGGCAATTAAGACGGGGAAGGCCCATCCCTTGCCCGAAGGCGATTCATCCCCCACTTACTCATTGGGCTTAGCCCATAACATTCCTTGAAGATGAGGGTTTTCTCGCCTAATTTAGATAAAATTAGGGTTTTTGGGATTAATGGTCAGTATCATGGTTTTGCCCACCTTGTTTCTTTCTCCTGAAAAGGGCCTCTTTAGAAAAACTCTCTTTACCTTGGTCATCATCGGTCTCTCTGTGGGATAGAATCGTGTATCCAGAACCTTGATATTTTGAAGTTCTTTTTTTTGCTATCCAGCAGTAATTTTAGAGCTTAGCCGCAGAAAATCAAGCTAGTATAATTACTCAAAATTATTTTTATTGACTATACATAGATAAAGTTCTATATTATATATAGAACTTTATCTATGTATAATCAAATAAATTTTCTACAGAGGAGCAAAAAAATTATGACAGAATTAGCATTATTTGAACCAGCAATGTGCTGTAGCACAGGGGTGTGTGGGCCAGCTGTAAATGAAGCTTTATTACAAATTACATCAGTTATGAACGCTTTAGATACATTAGAGGGGTTTCAAGTTAAAAGATACAATTTATCTAGTAGTCCTCAAGTATTTTTAGAAAACGAACAAATAAGTAAATTATTGAAAGAAAAGGGCGCTGAAGCATTGCCAGCAACACTATTAAATGGCGAAGTAGTAAAATTTGGAGAATACCCTTCAATGGAAGAAATAACAGCTTTTACAGGAGTAAGATTTGTCCCAATGGGATCAAATGACGGTGGCTGTTGTGGACCAAACTCAGAATGTTGTTAGGAGGATTTTAAAAATGAAAAATTATCAACCAGAACAATTAAACCTTACAAAATATCTTTTTTTTACTGGTAAAGGTGGCGTAGGAAAAACATCTACCGCTTGTGCTACCGCAGTTTCATTGGCGGATAGTGGAAAGAACGTTATGTTAGTGAGTACGGATCCTGCTAGTAATTTACAAGATGTTTTTGATAAAGAGTTAACGAATGATGGCTTAGAAATTCCAGAAGTGAAAGGCTTAACCGTAGCGAACTTTGATCCAATTACTGCTGCACGTGACTATATGGAAAGTGTTGTTGGTCCGTATAGAGGGGTGCTGCCAGATTCAGCTGTAGCCAATATGGAAGAGCAATTATTAGGTTCTTGTACCGTTGAAATTGCATCTTTTAATGAGTTTGCTGGATTTTTAACGAATCCAGAAGTTGAAGCTCGATATGATCACATTATTTTTGATACTGCCCCTACGGGACACACATTAAGAATGTTGCAATTGCCCTCTGCGTGGAGTAACTTCTTAGATGAAAACACTACTGGTGTATCATGTATGGGTCAGCTTTCAGGACTTGGTGATAAGAAAGAAATGTATAAGCACGCAGTAAATACACTATCAGAGGGTACAAAAACAACCTTAATGTTAGTGACACGTCCACAAAATGGACCCCTTATCGAAGCGAATAGAGCTTCTGAAGAATTAAAAGAAATCGGTATATTAAATCAAAAATTAATTATAAATGGATTGTTAGAAAGATCTACAGACAGTGTCTCTCAAAAAATTTATGATGAACAACAATTAACGTTAAAAAATATACCTGAAAATTTAAAACAATTTTCAACATTCATCGTTCCTTTACGCTCATATAATGTAACCGGCGTTGAGAACTTACGATTACTGTTAACATCAGATCAAACAAATGCAGTCGTAGAAGCTCCAGAGTTAATGGATTACCCTAGATTACAACACATCATAAATGAGTTAGATCGAACAAATAAAAAAGTTGTTTTCACTATGGGTAAAGGTGGCGTTGGAAAAACAACGATTGCTGCTACACTGGCAACAGGATTGGCAGCTAAAGGGAAAAAGGTGCATTTAGCAACAACAGATCCCGCAGCTCATTTGAAATTTGTGATTACTGAATCAGAAAATATTAAAATGAGCCATATTGACGAGAAAAAAGAATTACAGGATTACAAGGAAGAAGTTCTAGCTACTGCTCGTAAGACAATGTCTTCTGAAGAACTAGAGTATGTTGAAGAAGATCTACGCTCGCCTTGTACTCAAGAAATAGCCGTTTTCAAACGATTTGCAGAGATTGTTGCTACAGTTGATTGCGATGTAGTTGTTATTGATACTGCACCAACTGGACACACGTTATTGTTGTTAGATTCCTCTAAAAGTTATGCTGAAGAAGTCGAAAGAACTTCTGGTGAAGTTCCTGAGTCCGTTCGCAGACTGTTGCCAGTCTTACAAGATCCTGAACAAACAGAAGTTGTCATGGTTACTCTACCTGAAAATACGCCCGTCTATGAATCTATACGTCTACAAGAAGATTTAGATCGTGCCAAAATCGCTCATACTTGGTGGGTAATAAACAATAGTATGCTAACGAGTGGCACAACAAATGAAGTGCTCAAAGCTCGTGCACAAAGTGAAGTTACGTGGATTAATAAAGTAGCAGAACTATCGAATAATCATTTTGCGGTAGTAGAGTGGAGTTCTCCTGAAGTGAAAGGAAAATCTATAGCACTATTTTAGAATAAGTTAGATGAAGGCAAGGAAATAAAAGTGGCTAAAATAACTCTTTATGAAGATCCCGTCCTGATTCATTCGTCCGAAATCAAGCGATAACGCAGTTAATCCAAGAAAATGGGGTTAACTGTTTGCCAGTAACAGCATTAAATGACACTAAAATTGTGAAGCTTGAAAAATACCCAACGAATAAAGAACTTTCTGAATGGATAGATTTAAACTTGGAATAAAGGAGAGCTATCTTTTTACCAATAGAAAGGAACATGAGAATGAATTATGAAGAATTCGCAAAAATTACTAAAGCTTTATCTGAACCTAAACGTGCAAAAATACTGGATATGTTGTCGTGCGGAGAAATGTGTGCGTGTGATATTTTAAAACATTTTGATTTTACTCAACCTACATTGTCTCACCATATTAAAATATTAGTAAAAGCTGGCTTAGTTACAGCCGAAAAAAGAGGAACATGGCAACATTACTCAATTAATGAGCAAGTAACCCAACAATATATTCAAGAAACCATTCATTTGTTAACACATTCATCTGAATGTATTTGTGAGTCTGAAGGCATTCAAAAAGAAGTAATAAATTTAACTTCTTTTGTTTCTCATTAAAAGATTAAATACGATTATTGGAGGAAAATCATGAAAGATTCAGCGTCAAAAGAAAAAGTATTAAATAAGAAAAGTGGAATCGGGATTTGGGAACGATATTTAAGTTTATGGGTTGCTTTATCAATGATTATAGGTGTAGTGCTAGGACAATTTATTCCTGCAATTCCTAATTTTTTAAGTCAATTTGAGTACTATAATGTCTCAATTCCAACAGCTATTTTAATTTGGTTAATGATTTTCCCAATGATGTTAAAAATTGATTTTAGCAGTATTGTAAATGCAACAAAAAAACCAAAAGGATTAATCTTAACTACAGCAGTAAACTGGTTAATTAAGCCTTTTACAATGTATGCCATTTCCGCCTTTTTCTTTCTGGTGGTATTTAGACCCTTTTTAAGTCCAGAACTAGCCAATGAATACATAGCTGGTGCAATTCTTTTAGGGGCAGCACCTTGTACGGCTATGGTATTTGTCTGGAGTGAACTAACAAAAGGTGATCCAGCATACACCTTATTGCAAGTGTCTATTAATGATATTATAGTTCTTTTTTTATATGCTCCAATAGCGGCACTTTTATTGGGCATAGGTAACGTATCTGTCCCTATCAATACACTTTTACTTTCCATTTTTGTCTTTATTGTTATTCCTTTAGTTTTAGGAATTGTTGTCAGAAAAAAAGTCGTTAAGCAAAAAGGTGACCATTATTTTGAAAAAGAGTTCGTAAATAAATTCGATGGTACAACCCGAATAGGATTATTATTAACCCTTGTTATTATTTTTTCGTTCCAAGGTGAACGGATTTTAAGTAATCCATTTCATATTTTATTAATTGCTGTTCCCTTAATTATTCAAAATATTGTAATATTCTTCCTTGGTTATGGCGGTGCTAAAGCTTGTAAATTACCTTTTTCAATTGCAGCACCCGCAGCCATGGTTGGAACAAGCAACTTTTTTGAGCTGGCCGTAGCCGTTTCAATTGCATTATTTGGGTTGAATTCTGGAGCAACATTGGCAACCGTTGTAGGAGTATTAGTAGAGGTTCCTGTTATGCTTTTATTAGTCAAATTTTCAAATAAAACAAAACATTGGTTCGACGGATATGAATATTAAACGTTGTTTAGATTAAATGAAAAGAGGCAAAAAAATGAAAATTGTCGTTATTGGATCTGTCGCTGCGGGTACATCTGTCGCAGCTAAAGCTAGAAGAAATACAGAGGAAGCTGAAATTTTCGTATACGATCAAGGAAAAGATATTTCTTATTCGGTTTGTGGTATTCCTTATCACATTGGTGAGGAAGTGGAAGAATTGAGTGCCTTAACTCCTAGAAATGCAGCGTGGTTTAAAAAGAGATACAATGTCTCAGTCTTCACTGAACATAAAGTGACACGCATTGATCCGGCCAACAAACAGTTAGAAGTAACGGATCTTGTTTCTGGAGAAAAGAAACAAGACAATTACGATGGATTGGTTTTTGCTACAGGGGCTTCTCCATTCACTCCACCTCCATTTAATCAAAAAGAGTATGATAATGTGTTCCAAGTTCGAACCATTCAAGACGCACGAGATATTGGAGCCTATTCATCTAAACAACCTAAAAAAGCATTGATTATTGGTGCTGGATTTATTGGTTTAGAAATGACAGAACAATTAATCCATAAAGGATTAGAAGTAACAATCGTTCAATTAGAAGATCAAGTGATGCCTCCTATGGACGCAGATATGACTTTCCACATTGAAGAACATATGCGTGCAAAAGGCGTTAATCTGATTCTTGGCGATACTGTAAAAATAATTGAAGGGAAAACCTCAGTAGAGAGAGTTATCACGACAAACGGCATTACAATCGAACCAGATATCGTTATCTTATCAGCAGGTGTACGTCCAAACACAGAATTAGCTAAAGAAATGGGCGTAAAACTGGGAGATTCAAGAGCAATTGCGGTCAATAACAAAATGCAAACCAATCTTCCAGATGTTTATGCAGTTGGGGATGTAGCAGAAAGCTTCTCCGTTATTACAGGAAAACCTATCTATCGTCCATTAGGATCTACGGCTAATAAAATGGGACGAATTGCTGGAGACGTGATTACTGGTGGTGATTTAGAGCACAGAGGTGTCTTAGGAACAGGAATTTTCAGAATTTTTGAGTTACATGTTGGTCAAACAGGTCTAACCGAAAAAGAAGCGAAAAAAGAAGGTTATGATGTTGAAGTTTTATATAATATCAAGCCAGATCACGCCGAATATTTAGGTGGAAAAGAATTAACAATCAAAGCATTAGCAGATAAAAAAACAGGTCGTATCTTAGGTGCGCAAGTTATAGGAAAAGCCGGGGTCGATAAACGAATTGACGTAATTGCAACAGCTATCACCTTTAAAGCAAAAGCCGAAGATTTATTCCATTTAGATTTAGCCTATGCGCCACCATTTGCGACAACGAAAGACCCTATATTATACACCGGCATGGTTTTAGATAATGCATTAAAGCGAAACCCGTTGATAACACCAGCTGATTTAATAAATCGTCTAGATTGGAATGAAAAAGTTCAAATCATTGACACGCGTTCTAAAAAAGATTTCGAAAAATCACATGTCAAAGGAGCTATTCATATTCCATTAGCTGAATTAAGGGAAAGAAATGTTGAACTAGATAAAAACGTAACAACAGTCACTTATTGTAACAAAGGTGTCACTGGGAATGCTGCTCAAAATGTATTAATCAATTATGGATTTAAAAAAGTCTACAATTTATCAGGTGGAAATAAAAATTTTCAAAATCATATCAAAATGATAGAAAAAAACTATAGTAAATAACTTTGTTCTCTTTTTTCTCCTAGCACCTCTTACAGTGCTAGGAGTTTTTCACATATAAACGCTATATATAAAAGAAACCTAATCGCTTATCAGATGAATTTATCTATTATCTTTAATAATTCTACTCTTTAAGTAATATAAACATGATGTTTGATAAAACATATTGACAGTAAGCTAATTATTATTATATAATTTATATGAACGAATTCGGATATGAGGATGTGAGCGTGTGAATGAACTAGAATCTATAAAAATTTTCAAAGCTTTTTCTGATCCAACTAGGCTAAGAGTGGGATTATTATTGCTTCAAAAAAAATTGTGTGTGTGTCAATTACAAGAAATTTTAAATACTCCTCAGAGTAAACTATCAAAGCATCTAAGTAAAATGAGAGATTTAAACTTAGTTATAGGAATTCCAGATGGGAAATTTACAAAGTATGAAATTGTTGAAGATAAATTTCTTATTGCTATTTTAAATACTGTTAAAGATTATAGTAGTCATGAAGAGCTATTTTTAACAGATCTAAGTAAGATTGATAAATTTGATTATCTGATTGAAGGCGATCAGTAATGTTGACCTTTATTAATGATCAATTATTTAGAATGGTTTGGCTAAATGATTTAGCTGGGTGGATTGTTCAAACAATTTTTAAACTAAATTTAGATGAAAAATTGGGACAAAGCCTTCAATTTTTTATATTTGATACAGTCAAAATTTTTATCCTTCTTTCCGTGCTTATTTTTCTTATGGGGATTATACAATCATATTTCCCACCAGAGCGAACAAAGGTTTTGTTAGGAGGTATGAAAGGGTGGAAAGGGAACCTTCTAGGTGCTTTGATTGGAACAGTCACCCCTTTTTGTAGTTGCTCAAGTATTCCTATATTTATCGGATTTACCACTGCGGGACTTCCTATAGGAGTCACGTTCTCGTTTTTAATTTCCTCACCTATGGTAGATATCGCGTCAATCATCATGCTAATGTCTTTTTTTGGTTGGAAGGTAGCCATAATGTATGTTCTTGTAGGATTGATGTTGGCTGTAGTAGGAGGTACCGTCATTGATAAATTAAATATGAATGATCAGGTACAAGACTATATCAGAGATATGGAAGAAGAGGATATATTTAGTGAAGAATTAACCTTCAAGCAGCGTATAGACTTTGGTATAGAACAAGTGAAAGAAGTAGCTGGGAAAGTTTGGCCCTATATTCTTATTGGTGTTGCTATTGGAGCAGGTATTCATAACTGGGTGCCACAAAGTTACATTCAAAGTGCATTAGGAAATAACAATGTCATTTCGGTCTTCTTAGCGACATTAATTGGTATTCCTATATATGCAGATATATTCGGTGTATTGCCAATTGCAGAAGCATTATTTTCAAAAGGAGTCCCAATAGGTACTCTTGTTGCTTTCATGATGGCTGTGACAACACTATCACTTCCTTCCCTGGTTATGCTAAGTAAAGTAGTGAAACCTAAATTACTAGGGATATTTATTTTAATTTGCTTAATCGGGATTCTATCCATTGGCATTTCTTTTAATTGGTTCCTTATTTAAAATTTTGAAATACACAACAAGCATTATTTGTTTTTGACACTTGCCCAACTAGAAAGGAAGATAAATTATGATAATTAAAATATTAGGACCAGGTTGCAAAAAATGTGAAAAGTTAGAAAAAAACACGAAAGATGCCCTAGAAACTCTCTCTGTTGATTTTGAATTAGTAAAAATAACAGATAGTATTGAGATTCAAAAATATGGCGTTATGCGGACGCCAGCTTTGGTGATTAATGATAAAGTTGTTGTATCTGGTAGAGTGCCAAAAACAAAAGAAATTGAAAAACTCATAAATATAGCAACTCCAGAAAATTAAAGTTAATATTGAGCAGCTAGTTCGTTGGTGTGAATATGGCCTTTAGTAGGACTTATACCAGCTAATTTGTTGCTTTTTGTATTCAGTATTATAGAAAACGATATACCTTGCAATCTTATCTATTTATAAAAGTTTATATCTAATGCCTTTCTCAAGAACGATATTATAATTGTTATTGCTAAAAAGATTATTATAAGCGTATAGCTACCAATTACTTCAAAATAATATTTTAATAAAAATAAAATTATGATTACGATAATGATTGCTGTTAAAAAAATAAAGTTTTTCAATTTCCACAAACCTCCTTGTTTTTTCGACTTTTATATTATAACATATATGTAAATAATTTAAAGGAGGTTTTTGGATGTTAAAAGTAAAGTTTTCAGCTTTATTCTTAATTTCAGTAATGTTTTTTGGTGTTTTTACAGAGTCCACCTTTGCCTATTCACAAAGCTCTTCTGACTTTATGTATTCATATGAGTCTAGTATGAACAGAATCCAGGAAGTTTTATCTGAATTCATAATCTTTAGTGAGGATGGGATAGAGGTAACAAGAAATAAAGGGCAAATTATTAGTAGTTTAAATCAGAAGGATATTAATAATTTAAACAAACTTTCTGAGTTACAGGGAATTAAGCGTGACAAACCATTAACAAAACAAAGCATTGTTGATACATATTTAAAGAATATTGAAAATCTTAATGCTGATGTGCGTGATGGAAAGTTAGAAGTTCTATCTAATGGAGCATTAATTGATGCAAATGATGATCATTTTTATGTCCAGGGAGGCGTAACTAAAGATCAAAATTTTTGGTGGGGAAAAAGAAGGTATAAAAGTACAGCTAACGCTAGAACATGGGCTGCGGAATTACTGTTTCTTTCTGAAGCTAACGCAGCACATGCAATTATTGCAGGTGCTGTGTTCGGTCCAATGGGGGGGATTCCGAATGCAATAACGGGAATCTATATAGCTAATGTCGCGAATAGAGTTAATTATCACAATAGTTTAAGTAATCGGGGAATAATAATCGATTTACATTGGACTCTTACGTTTTTCACAAGAACTCAATAAACTCTATTCGATAATGGTGAAAATTAGTTAATTATAAAAAAACGGAGGATTTTAAATGAAACAAATATCATTATTTTTAGTAATAGTATTGTCTTTTGGAATTTTTTCACCCCCTGTCTTTGCCCATTCCCAAAGCTCTTCTGACTTCATGTATTCATATGAATCTAGTATGAACAGAATCCAGGAAGTTTTATCTGAATTCATAATCTTTAGTGAGGATGGAATAGAGGTAACAAGAAATAAAGGGCAAATTATTAGTAGTTTAAATCAGAAGGATATTAATAATTTAAATAAACTTTCTGAGTTACAGGGAATTAAGCGTGACAAACCATTAACAAAACAAAGCATTGTCGATACATATTTAAAGAATATTGAAAATCTTAATGCTGATGTGCGTGATGGGAAGTTAGAAATTCTATCTAATGGAGCATTAATTGATGCAAATGATGATCATTTTTATGTCCAAGGAGGCGTAACTAAAGATCAAACATTTTGGTGGGGAAGAAGAAGATATAAAAGTACAAATAATGCCCGATTGTGGGCTACAAATTTAAGAAGTGCTGCTTTATCTGGGACAGGGGTCGCTGTTTTTGCCACAGCATTCGGGGTTGCACCACTAGCAATTTCTACTTCATTAACCTCAATATATATAAATAATCTTGCTAGTAGAGCTGATTATCATAATGCTTTAACTAGTCGTGGAATAATAGCCAATTTACACTGGACGCTTACATTCTCAATTGAAACTCAGTAGTAGTAGCGCTTAAAAAGGGGTAAAACTTATTTCATGAAAAAAAAAATAGTAATATTAATAATTTTGTTATCAGTAAGTAGTATTGTTTTTGGAGTTTTTTTTTCAAAAAACACAACTCCAGATGAAATAGACTACTGGGTATATAAACATCTTAATTATAAAGAGCTTCATCATTATTCCACTGGATCTTCACAAACCATTGCTATAATAGATAGTGGAATTTCTTCTAATATAAAACTTGATGCAGAAAAAGCTTTCTCATTAACGAGTGAGGATATTTACGATTACAACGGACATGGTACTATGATGTACTCTATAATTAAAGGGACGGAAGATGATATCCTAGGCATTAGTCCCGATGTTGATATACTATCAATAAAAATTTTAGATAAGGCAGAATCAACTAGACCAGAATTGATATATGATGCGATTGAAATGGCTATTGATAAAAATGCAACAGTTATTAATTTAAGTGTTGGAAGCTACAAAAATAATGAAGACATTGCTGGTTTAATTAAAGAGGCTCACAGTAAGAATATCACAGTTACTGCATCTTCTGGTGACTTCTCTAATTTTGAAATGATGTTCCCCGCAAATATGAGGGAAGTTATTTCTATTGGTGCACTTGGTGAAAACTTACAGCCATTAGAATTAACTAGTGGGCCTGACCTAACAACAATTAATGCACCTGGGGAGAATATATTAGTATTAGATGCTAATGATGAGATATTTTATTCCTCTGGTACATCACAAGCAACCGCTTTAATATCCGGATATATTGCTTTACTAAGGGACTATGCTTTAAAAAACAATATATTCTTATCAAATGAAGATATTGGTTATTATCTAAGTTTAATAAAGGAGGGAAACATGCAATATAGCGATGTTTTTAATGAACTATCGATGACAGAAGCATAAAGGAGATACTTTACTATATCCTTTCACAGTACTTACTCCTAAAAGATAGAATTATATTATATAACTAATTGGCTGGATTGAGTTCAGTATTCAACTGGACTCAATCCAGCTAGCTTTTTATTGGATTGTCCATGCTTGTAACAGTGGATATATTCTTCAATAATCAGAGGAATTAAAGAAGCACCAATCGTTTCTTAATTCCTTCTAGATTACTGATGATTTCTTGGGGGATAGACGACTACAAAACCGTTATATACCATAGCCCCTCCGTACGGATAGCAAGCCTATGCTTGCTTTTTTTATTGCGTATTTTTCCTTTTGCCCCTGAATCGTAAAACACACCAGGCGAACTAAGGGGCTAGGCGGCAGGGCACCCGAACCTTTCCGCCGATCCCCAAAGTTCTTGAAAAAACCATCAATAAGCTTTCACGACATATCCTCACGATGTTCCGGTATTTCATGGTCATATTGACGATTTTTTATGCTGGTTTTAGATTTCATCATGCAAAAGGGAAAAATACTCCCCTTTACGGGAACACATTTCGTTTCAGGGGCAGTACAAATGAAAAATCAAGGAGGAATAAACATGAAAGAAATAAAGATAGGATTTAAAACGGTACAAATCCCACGGATAGGACATGAACCTGATTTATTAGCGTACGGGAAGGCATACCGAACATGTGACATTAATCTAACCGATGGCTTTATCAAGTGTATGAACAATGTAGTTAAGATTAGACAGGATGAAAAAGGCGATTTTATAGATTTATCGACAATAAGACACAATCCCTTCAGAGGATTGGGGAAAGTATATATATAGAATTCATATAAGAGGGTTGAATCCCTTCTCATATATTAAAAAATATAAGTCCAGGAGGTCATTAAATATGGCAAAGCTACTTGTAGAAGTAGAATATAATCAAAAAAAGTTAGAGGAATTAGGTTTATCTATAGAGGATGAAATAGTTGGTTGGATTGAAAGTGATGAGACAGAAGTTTTTGTGAATTCAATAGAAACGATTAAAAAATAAAGTTAATAATCGATAAGGTCGCTGTAGAAGCCACCTTATCGATTGCTGTTATTTCGATGATAATTCAATGTTCTCTCTATTGTCTCTATTCCCTTCTTCATCAATTGAATATAGATTTATAACATCTTTCTCGCTGTTATCGAGGTCATAAAACATTGGTTCATCCCCCTCATAAGTCAACTCCATAACCCCATCTTCAACAGCGTATACACCGCTATTCTGAAATATGCCAATCGTACATGAAAACGTCGAATCTTCATTAAAATCAAATACACCAACAATGCCGTCGCTGCTTACCGCATCCCATTCCCCTTGAATGTTAGTTGATGAACTACATCCAGCAAGTACTGTTACCACAAATAAAATAATAAATACGTGTTTAATTCTTTTCAAATCAATCATCCTTTCTTGTATAGTGTTCTTAATGACTTTACCACAAATTTTTACAGGTTTCTTCGTGAAATATTACCTTATTTTCAGCATTTTCTTCACGTCTACCGATGATTACTCAACTAATGAAAGGTTATCGTCTCTAAAATCGCCTCTGACAACAATCAATATACTAATTTCAACTTGATATACCACATACGAGACTTTAAATGCGCTTTATGATCCAACCTTTTGTGTATGAGTACATCTTGGATAGTGACTACAGCCTTGAACTACTCCACCTTAATTTCTTACGAAATTTGAAGATGGAGATTCCTAAGAAGACCAACCTAACGGTCAGTTATGGATTAGGCTATCCCCGAAGTCCCTTCGGTTAGAAGTCTTATCGCTTCAGCTTCAATATTTTTACTTGCGTTCAGATCTCTATCGTGATGGGTGTGACACGTTGGACATTTCCATTCACGCAAAGCAAGATGCTTAACGTCTTTATTTCGGTAGCCACAGCAAGAACATAGTTGGCTCGAAGGGAAGGTTTTTCCTACTGGCACCACCTGTTTCCCGTACCATTTTGCCTTATATTCAAGCATTGAACGAAATTCTGACCAACTGACTTCGCTAATCGCTCTTGCGAGCTTATGATTCTTTATCATATTTGACACCTGCAAATCTTCAATACCTATGATGTCGTGGATTTTGACAATATCGGTACTGAGTTTGTGCAGAAAATCCGTACGTGCATGTTTAATTTTTTCGTGAATACGGGCAACTTTCACTTTTTGCTTTTGATAATTTTTTGCTTCGTGCAACGGCTTGCCGTCTTTCTTTGCCTGTTCGTATCTGCG
>NZ_FPAI01000009.1 GCF_900116255.1 Halolactibacillus miurensis | reverse complement strand
GGTCAGTTTAGCTTCCTGCGCTCGACTTGCATGTATTAGGCACGCCGCCAGCGTTCGTCCTGAGCCAAGATCAAACTCTCAATAAAATTGATGAGCAATACTTTACTCTGGTTTCAAGCACTAGCTTGTCTTACTTTATTTCTTAACATTACTGTGTGTGTTATTCAGTTTTCAATGGTCAAATAAATGGTGGGCCTAAGTGGACTCGAACCACCGACCTCACGCTTATCAGGCGTGCGCTCTAACCAGCTGAGCTATAGGCCCATAATGGAGCGGGTGAAGGGAATCGAACCCTCATCATCAGCTTGGAAGGCTGAGGTTTTACCACTAAACTACACCCGCATCAATCTATTATGGCGCGCCCGAGAGGAGTCGAACCCCTAACCTCTTGATCCGTAGTCAAACGCTCTATCCAATTGAGCTACGGGCGCTAAATTTGCGACGTTAACTATTATATTATGTTTAGCACCGAAAGTCAAGAACTTTTTTGGTGCGGTCGAGAGGACTTGAACCTCCACGGGTTATTCACCCACTAGGCCCTCAACCTAGCGCGTCTGCCATTCCGCCACGACCGCTTAATAAGCAAGGTCAAGAATAAAAAAGTGAGCCATGAAGGATTCGAACCTTCGACCCTCTGATTAAAAGTCAGATGCTCTACCAACTGAGCTAATGGCTCATTATTTCTCTGAGAAACATGGGTAAGAAATAGAAAACCTTCAAAACATGATGTTTTAAAGGGATCAGCATTCTATCTTAATTACTCAAAAAATAAAATGGCTGGGCTAGCTGGATTCGAACCAACGCATGACGGAACCAAAAACCGTTGCCTTACCGCTTGGCTATAGCCCAATAAAAATGGCGGTCCGGACGGGACTCGAACCCGCGACCTCCTGCGTGACAGGCAGGCATTCTAACCAACTGAACTACCGGACCAATATAAAATTAGATGGTGACCCGTACGGGATTCGAACCCGTGTTACCGCCGTGAAAGGGCGGTGTCTTAACCGCTTGACCAACGGGCCATTAATCTCAAAAAATCAATGGCGGAGAAGGAGGGATTTGAACCCTCGCGCCGCTTACACGACCTACACCCTTAGCAGGGGCGCCTCTTCAGCCACTTGAGTACTTCTCCGAAATGGCTCCACAGGTAAGATTCGAACTTACGACCGATCGGTTAACAGCCGATTGCTCTACCACTGAGCTACTGTGGAACAATATTAATTTGCCGCATCAGCGACGTTTAATAATATACTATATATGAAGTAAGTTGTCAACAACTTTGTTGAAAATTGTTTTTCTTTATCACTTAACTCTATTTGAACCATCGCGCTTGCGACCTAAATAAAATTACCATATTTAGCTCGTATTCGTCAATAGGTTTTTTATAAAAACTTATTCTTTTTTACTTCCCTCATTCATTTAACGTTGAAGGACTTGTTCTGTTAAGCGCCCTTCACACCGACCACAACGATAGCGGTCAGGATTCATTCGCTTTCGTCTTTCATAGTTTTGCCCACATGACAGACATGTATACAAATAACGCTTATGTGAGCGCACACGTTGTTTACCTACTAATGAAGGCAACATTTGACAGTGCCGGGGTGCGCCGGTTTGTTTCATTAACATTTTAAAGTCCCGATCTCGGTGTTGATAGCCTTTATTCTCTAGATGTAGGTGGTAATGACATAGTTCATGTTTCACAATACCTTTTAATTCGTCTAACCCACACTCTAACAGATACTTAGGATTAATTTCAATATGATGCGTTCTCAGTAAATACCGTCCACCCGTTGTTTTAAGTCGCGAGTTAAACATCGCCTGATGACGGAACGGTTTATTGAAATATGCACGCGACAGTTCTTCTACAAGTTGTTGCAATTCTTCATTCGTCATTCATCTCACCTATTTCATTATAATCAGCACACGGATTAAATAATCCGCATGCTTATTATACGTCTCTTCTATAGTTTATCTCCGCTACTTATTTTCAGTACTCATTCTTTCACTTGTTGATCTGGTTGAATCATCGTTAACGCAATACGCCCTTTTTGCGTATCTACACTATCGACCCATACAGTGACAACATCCCCGACAGAACAAATATCCATTGGATGCTTCACAAAGCGATTGGCCATTTTTGAAATGTGAACTAACCCATCTTGTTTCACGCCAATATCAACAAACACACCAAAGTCAATCACGTTCCTTACCGTGCCTTCTAACTCTAGCCCTGGTGTTAAATCTTCCATCGATAGAATACTCTTCTTCAATAGTGGCTGCGGAAAAGCATCACGTGGATCGCGTTCTGGGCTCTTTAATGCTTTGATGATATCTTGTAGCGTCAATTCACCTATCGATAATGTTTCAGCCGTTTGTTTAATATCAAGTACATCAAGGTCTTTAATGAGTGTATCTTTCGCTAAATCTTTGGTCGTATACCCCATTTGTTTCAGTAATGCTTTTGTTTCCTTATAACTTTCCGGGTGAATCGGCGTCCGGTCTAATGGCTCTTTGCCATCTAATATCCTTAAGAAGCCAATACTTTGCTCGTATGTTTTCTGTCCGAGACGCGGAATCTTCTTTAATTCCGTGCGCGAGTTGAACTTTCCTACTTCATTCCGGTAATTCACAATATTTTTAGCCACAGTCTTACTTAATCCCGACACATACTGTAGTAAAGATTCAGACGCGGTGTTAACATTCACACCGACTTTATTAACCGCCGTCTCAACAACAAAAGTTAAAGCTTCATTCAAACGTTTTTGACTGACATCATGTTGGTATTGACCAACACCAATCGATTTTGGATCAATCTTGACTAACTCAGCAAGCGGATCACTGACACGTCTCGCAATGGAGACCGCACTTCGCTCTTCGACTTGGAGGTCAGGAAACTCTTCTCTTGCCAGTTTTGATGCTGAATACACACTTGCCCCCGCTTCGTTCACAATAAGGTAAGGCAAGTCTAATTCACTATCATTGATCACATTAGCGATAAATTGTTCCGTTTCTCGTGACGCCGTTCCGTTACCGATGGCGACTAAATCAACATCAAACTGCTTAATATAGTCTAGCACCGTTTTCGTTGCACCCGACACATCTTTACGAGGAGCCGTTGGATAGATAACCCCTACTTTTAACATTTTACCCGTTTCATCGATGACCGCTAGCTTACAACCCGTTCGAAAAGCTGGATCGACCCCAAGAATTGTTCGGCCTTTTAATGGCGGTTGAAGTAACAGATTATTTAAGTTTTTACCGAAGATATCAATCGCTTGCTCTTCTGCTTCTTCTGTTAATATTGAGCGAATCTCACGTTCAATCGACGGGGCCATTAAACGCTTGTAGCTATCACTAATGGCTGTTTCTAAGAAAAACGCCACATCCGGCGTTGTTTTTCGTTGAATGACCTGACGCTTAAGATCTGTTTCAATTCGATCGACAGGCGCACTCACACTTACTCTAATAACGCCTTCTTTTTCTGCACGGTTAAATGCTAGTACCCGGTGACTCACTAATGTTTTAATCTTTTCTTCAAACGCATAATACATTTCATAAACTTTTTTCTCATCAATCGTCTCATCTTTTATTGCCGTTTCAATCTTACCGTCTGTTAACGTCAGCTTACGAATGCGTTCACGGTAACTCGCTTCATCACTGATCCACTCAGCAATAATATCATTCGCTCCAGCCAAACAATCCTCTACCGTTAATAGTTCATGTTCCTCATTGATATAGGCATGTGCCGCTTGATTTAAATCAGACAATGTTTGATTTAATATCGCCTCAGCAAGTGGCTCCAAGCCTTTTTCTTTTGCGACTGTCGCTTTCGTCCGACGTTTTTGTTTATAAGGGCGATATAAATCTTCAAGACGTTGTAGCTGTGTTGCCCGCTTAATTTCGTCTGCCAATTCTTTGGTTAACTTATCCTGTTCATCGATGAGGCGCAGTACTTCTTCTTTCCGCTCTTCTAGTTGCGTTATGTATTGATACCTATCTTCAATCGCTTTTATTTCAACTTCATCTAAACCACCGGTTTGTTCTTTACGATACCGTGCGATAAACGGAACGGTATTCCCTTCTGTTAATAACCCAATGACTTCTTTTACTGTCGCTTGATTAATTTTCACATCTTTTGCGACCATATCTAATAAATGGCTAGCTAATTCTACTGTCATTTGACATTCCTCCAGTTCTCACTCTTTATTTTACCAAACTTTTTAAAAAACACAAAAGGAGCAAAGGTCTCCCTTCACTCCTTAATAAATGCGTTCTATTATTGCCCTTGATTCGGTAAGTACTTCAGAACAACTAACGTTGTATCATCATCGCGTTTATGAGCCATCCTGTCATGAAACTGATCGGTCACGTCATGTACATCATCTAATTGAAATAACACATGTGACAGTTCTTTCGCATGTACACCATCAGAGAAGACGGCGAATAACGTTCCTGCCTCAAGCCGATCACGTACTTCTTTCATCTTGCGCGGGTACACACCGAGATATCCTGAGATTGGTATGTTTCGCTTTTTTAGTGTCGCTTGATCAATCGTCATAAGTCCGATATTACCGATAGATGTATAGGAATACACCTGTTCATGATAATCAAGGCGCAATATCCCTAAGACGACGCCACGTTTACCAATAAGCGCGTGATTAAGTAACTTCACGAGAGCGTCACCTGTGGCGTTAGGATGTTCCTTTATTGTATCAATCACGGCTTGTGACGATTCCTTTGCGACTTCCCCCGAACCTAAGCCATCCGCGACGACACAAAGAAATCCCTCGTTTGTTTCGGTATAGTAATAGCTATCGCCACAATAATAATTCCCTACTTTCGCTTTCTGGTACACCGAAATATGAACGTGGTCAAAAACTGTCATTAGTCATTAACCCCAATCCCATCCGCTTGCAGTGCTTCACGCAGCTTTAACAGGGCACGTCGTTGAATCCGCGATACGTGCATCTGAGAAATATCGAGTAAATCACCCGTTTCTTTTTGGCTCTTATTTTCAAAGTAGGTGTATTGTAAAATTTTCTGTTCACGCTCGGTTAAGATTGGCAAGACTTTCTCTAACAACATGCGTAAGTCCGTTTGATCAAATGCCTCATCTTGTTGACCAATTAAGTCAAGAATCGATACCGTTGAACCATCTGAATCTGCTTCAATCTTTTTATCAACAGAAAGTGCTTTATAACTTTGACCCATTTCCATCGTTTCCAACACTTCTTCTTCTGTTACTTCGAGATAGTCGGCAATGTCTTTAACCGACGGTGAGCGTTGATTGATTGTCGTCAATTCTTCTGTTGCTTTTTTAATTTTCGGTCCAAGTTCTTTAATACGACGTGGAACGTGAACACTCCATGTCTTATCACGAATAAATCGCTTGATTTCCCCAATAATTGTAGGGATCGCGAAAGATTCAAAGGTTTTACCTAATGTCGGGTCATAACGACGAATCGCCGCTAGTAACCCAAGCATCCCTACTTGCACAAGATCTTCATGAATGGAATTGTTTTTCGCATATTTTCGTGCAATCGAACGAATAAGATCTTGATAGGTTAAGACGATTTTTTCTTGAATTTCTTCATCTCTGGGATTCTTTTGTAGGTGTGCAATCCATTGGTAAACCTCATCTCCACGCTTATTGACTGGTTGAGATTTGGTCGTCATCAATGCCCACCTCATTTGTAGGAAGATTTTTCGTCATTAACACAATGACGCCATAGTCACTTTTAATTTCTACTTTGTCCATTAATGCATCAATAAGAAATAGTCCAAATCCACCTTCACGTAAATTTTCAATCGGTTCTGATTGTCGATACGGTCCAGTTTGCTGTTTCACTTCGCTTAAATTAAAACTCCCACCATGGTCTGCCACCATGACTTCTAAACGGTCACGATATAAACCAAAACCTACCGTTACTTCTCCGCCTTCATTCTCTTCATACGCATGTGTGGTGGCGTTCGTCATGGCTTCAGAAATAGCTACTTTTAGATCTTCAATATCCTCATAGGTAAATCCCATGCGGTTAGCAATTCCAGAAACACTTAGACGAATCACCCCAACATATTCTGGTTTGGCCGGTAACTTCATCTCAATAAAATCAAAATGTTCCATTCTATTCTCCACCCCGTATTGTTGTGTCAATCTCAATAATTGAGTCTAAACTCGTTATTTTAAATAAGCGGTGTACCCGTTCTTGTAGATTCACGAGTGTTAATGTTGAGCCATGTTCTTTTGCTGATTTTAATGCACTAATAAAGACACCTAAACCGGTTGAGTCCATGTAAGTCACATCATTTAAATCAACAATGATTTTTTCCGTTTCCTTGGCTGTTGCTGGTAAAAGTTTTTCTTTTAATAAAGGAGCCGTGTACGCATCAATTTCTCCCTTTACGGTTAATACTGTTTGATTGTCTGTTTCTACGACATCAATTGATAAATTAATATTCATTCTGTACCTTCCTTCCGCCATGTCAATTGCTTTATGTATTACCCTAATTCGTTAAAGAGTAAACACACTTCACGTTTCTTTTTTTAGAATAATCAACGTGAAATCGTCTCGTAAATGAAAATCTTGTAGGCGTTCAAAATGTTTATACACCTTCTCTACCGCTTCTTGAGCCGGAAGGTGTAAGTAATGTTCAATGACTTCTAATACTTCATCTCGTTCAATAAAGCGGTCGCCTAAATGACATTCTGTCACCCCATCGGTAAGCAGAATAATCGCATCTCCATCATGAATAGTGACAGCTTCTTCATTATAACGCGCATCCGAGGTCGCCCCAAGCACAAGCCCTCTCGCCTTAATTTCACTGAATGATTCTGTCTTATTAAAATAGAAAAAACCTGGCTCATGTCCCGCCGAACTAAAACTAAACGTATGATTGTTCGTATTATACAAACCATAAAACATCGTAATAAACATACTCGTATCTACATTACGCTCAACGACCCGATTAAGACTTTCTAATATTTGGGCGGGTTGTCTTAATTGTTCAGGAAAACTATCCATGGAATACTTAATCATTGACATCGCAAGCGCCGCTGGCACACCTTTTCCAATCACATCAGCTAAAGCGATGCCGAGCGTCCCATCAGACCCTTCAATAAAGTGATAATAATCGCCATTCATTTGATTGGCAGGGACACTAATGGCCCCGATATCTAAACCAGAGATGGTCGGTTTCTTCGTCTGAAGGAGGGTTTTCTGCATATTCGCCGCAACTGATATTTCAGATTCTAGCGCTGATTGTTTTTCACGTAATGACTGGTATTCTTGCAAGGCTAGTCCATACGAAATCATCGCCTCCAAGAGGAAATTGAGCGAATCACTTACCTCTTGTTGTAACTCTGGATACAGTTCTTTTAGCGCCTCAATGTGTACATGAATAATTTCTTCAGGTGAAACATTATGTTGAACGGATAGCTTACTGAGTTGTTCCGCTTGATAGAGTGCTGTTTCATCATGCGTCAATAAGTATTGTTTCAACAATTTTCGATAATCATCTAAATCTAATCGTTCTTTTTTCACCTGATCACCCCCCTATTAACTTATCTTACCCATTTAACCGCAGTAATTTCTGTTCCTTCACCCCACTCGGAGTTGATTTCAAATGTATCCATAAGGCGCTTGACACCAGGTAAGCCCGCACCTAATCCACCCGAAGTTGAATAGCCATCTTGCATGACTTGACTTAAGTCACGAATCCCTGGTCCTTCATCAACCGCGACGATTTTTAAACCTTTTTTATCTAAGTGATCAATCGTCTCAAAGTAAACTTTACCGGTGCCAGCATACAGATAAATGTTACGGGCTAACTCAGAAATAGCTGTCGCAATTCGTGCTTGGTCAACGGTCCCAAAGCCGAGTTCCTTTGCTTTTTCACGCCCTAATTGTCTCGCACCAACGATGTCCCACTCTTGTCGTATATTTACACAGGGCTTCAATTCCATCATTACCCCTCCAGTTCCTGGCGAAGTTTTATCAACCCTTGTTCTAAATCTAAGGCCGTTTGAACATCTTGCATATGGATGCCAAGTTCAATTAACGTCATAGCGACCGCAGGTTGAATACCGGTTAGAACTACTTTCGCTCCCATCAAATCAGACATAGTCACCACGTCACCAAGTACTTTGGCAATAAATGAATCGATGATATCGACACTAGTTAAATCAATGACGACACCTGTTGCACCGCTTTTATGAATCTTGTTCAGTAAGTCTTCTTGAAATTGAATCGCTGACTGGTCATCTAAATCAATCTGAATAGAAATAAGTAAATAGTTATGCAGTTTCAAAATTGGAATTCGCATGTGTTCACCCCTTTGATAGTTGATTCATAATGTCTTCTACAATGGTTTCTTGTTTCTTTTCGCGATGAATCGTTCGTCCTGTTAATTCTAATGCGGTTTCAAATCCTTTACGCAACGATGATTTGGTTGGGAATTTCCCTAAATCAATACCGAGATTAACAATGGTTTGTGCAATTTCCGGTCGAATACCGACAAGAATACACGTTGAACCAATCAAACGTACCGCCTCTGCTGCTTGAATAATGTGATGGGCGACCATCGTATCAACAACCGGTACGCCAGTAATATCAATCAACACAACTTCAGCATTATGTTTAATCACACCATCTAATAGATTTTCCATAATCTGTTTCGCTCGTTCGGTATCAATCGTCCCGATGAGCGGCATAATGGTAATATTTCGCATGACCGGAATGAGTGGCGCGGATAACTCTTGAAGTGCAACTCGCTGAAGTGATACGGTATGCTCCCAACTGCCGGAGTATTCATTCACTAATTTATTAATGATCGGATCCACCCAAGTATCCACTCGATCTAAGATAATCGAAAAGAAATCGGTATCAATTTGATCATGTTGACTCAAGACAAAATCAATGGTCACTCGACGGAACGTTTGCAAACCGTCCGTTAAGTAACTAAGTGGCCAACCTAAGTTCACTAATCGTTCTGAAAATGATTCTAATTCAGTCGTCAAGCCTCCGCCATTTCCTAGACTATCAAAAATGACATTCACAAATTCTCGATTCGTACTTTGAAATAACTCATCAGAAATCGATGATGTATAATCATTTTGACGATTTTCTGATACGATTTTTAGCCAATTTTTTATAATAATATCGCTATTATCCAACACGATTCTATCCACGCGTTTCGGCACATCTATTACCACCTTTTCATATAATATATGTATGTTGCAAAATACATTAAAATTTCTTCCGTATCTCTACTTTACCATTAATTGAGTCAAAAAAACAAAACATCCAAATTAAACCTCTTATCCTCTATTTTACTAAACTTTCAGTTATTTTAATAGTCATTAGCATGTTTTCATTCTGTTTGGCACCTTCTACTTATTAATAGTTGAAGGATACACCACCTTTTGATCAATTAAAAAAAAGCACTTGCCAACTTCTAAGTTAAGAGACAAGTACTTCCTTTCCTTAAATATTTGCTAGACCGACACTAATCTCTAACGCTCGATCAATTTTATCCATCATCGGTTGATCGAGATGGGTGATTTTATCTGTTAAGCGTTGTTTGTCAATGGTGCGAATTTGTTCTAAAAGAATCACAGAGTCTCTTTCGAAACCGTATTTTTCCGCATCAATTTCAACATGGGTCGGTAATTTAGCTTTTTGAATTTGGGCGGTAATAGCTGCGACAATCACCGTTGGACTAAATCGATTGCCAATATTATTTTGTATAATTAACACCGGTCTGGTCCCTCCTTGTTCTGAACCAACGACCGGTGAAAGGTCTGCAAAATATACATCACCGCGCTTTACAATCAAAGTCAATCGCTTTACACCCCACTCACTAGGCGCTCTGCCTCCTGTTCAACTAAAAAGGCTTCTGAAGCGATGGTTAAATTAATTTTGGCCATCTCTAAATAGCCTTGTCTCATATCCTCACGGATCTGTCTTTCTCTTCGTTCTTCGAGGTAGCACTTTGTTGCTTTAAATATTAAATCTTCAAAGTTACACTGTTCTTCTGTCATTACACCCTTGACTTCATCCATTAAATAGTCAGGTAATTTGACAACAACTTCCTGCATGTCCATTGACAAAACCAACACCTCCAACACGATTCCTGTTCAATTATGATCCCTTTTATCATATCATCTAAGCGCCTAGAATTAAAGGTGTAATTGACAGATATTTAAAATTTATTCGTGGAAAAACATAGATAAAACCTTGATTTCAAGAGGTTTTGCCCTTTTCTGAGCATCCGTACCTACTTTAGTTATGGTACCGTCGCGGTAATCGTGCAGTAAGTAAACAACTGACTTCATAATTAATTGTGCCTAAATGTTCAGCCACTTCTTCTAAGGTAATCCTATCTTCCTTATCCAATCCAATAAAAGTCACTTTCGTCCCAACAGGATAAGCTCTATCTAATTTTACCATGCATTGATCCATACACACCCTACCGACAATCGGCATCCGTTTCCCATCAATTAAGACATCGAAATTTTGAAACCTTCGTTGAATTCCATCTCCATAACCGATGGGGATGGTGCCAATCCATTCATCGGCCTTTGTTTCATACGTCAGTCCATAACTAATCATCTCTCCTTGCGGGAGTTGTTTTACATGAACTAATTGGGTCGTTAAAGACAGTGCCGGTTTCAATTCAAAGGGGGGATGATCTCTTAAATAGATTGACGGATACAAACCATACATCCCAATGCCAAATCTTACTGCATCATACATGTCTGACGGAAACTGCATACTAGCGGCACTATTGCCAGTATGATAAATAATCGACTGTTGATACCGCTGTTTAATCGGTTGAATGAGCTCACGGTAATGCGCCTCTTGATAACGGTAGTAAGCATCATCAGCTGCATCCGCTTGAGCAAAGTGGGTAAAGACACCGGCAACGTTAAATAACGGATCATCAACCGCATCTAAAAAGACGGACACATCTTCAACAGTCCTTAAACCGAGACGCCCCATACCGGTATCTAACTTCATATGCAGACTTAGTTGCTGGGTGATATGTCGCTTCGCCTCTTCTAACCAATCAAGTTGAAAAGCTGTTAGTTGAATGTCTAACTTTTCTGCCTCACCACTAAAAGCTGGATCGGTATATCCCATGACGAGAATAGGCGCATCGATCCCCGCTTCTCTTAATATGATAGCTTCTTCTAATATCGCAACACATAAAGCAGATGCACCCGCGGCTAAAGCTGCTTGCGCTACTTCAACACTGCCGTGACCATAGCCATCCGCTTTAACAACGGCAAAAATCTCGGTCTTTCTTGGTAACTGGCTCTTTAACAACTGAATATTCTCTTTAATGGCATGTAAATCAACGATGACTTGTGCATTTCGGTACTGCATTGTTTGACTTCCTTTCTCACTATTACTTCAATTTCTAAAGATTGACTCCTGCATTTAATTTTATTATTTATTTTCTACCCATTCAACAGATGTCGCGATGGCCTCTTTTTCTTCTGGCGTTAGGCTGTCTGAGGCAATATAAAACTCAGTCGTTTCATTCGCCCATACAAAGCCAGCATCATCACTCATAAACGACGCGCCATCTTTAATGACTGATAAGACATCTGCAACACTACTTGTCTGACTTTTGTTCACTTGAATAAGCGTAAAGGGTTGATCTCCCGTATAGCTCATCATAACAACGCTTTTGCCATTTACCAACCGTTCCTCTGTCTCATCTAACGCTTGATTAAAGGTTTCTGTCGGGTAATACCAACCAGAGGTTTCGTCTTCCTGTTGTTCTTCGGTCTCTACTTCGTCATCACGCGGACTTTCTTCTTCCAGCACAACGTCAAACAAATCTGTTTCAAAGTCAGGTGTGACCGTAATCGACTGAAATTTTACTGACACGTGTTTTGTTTCAGCTTCATTTGTTACGAATACTTCCACCGGTAAATATGTCTCTTTATCAAACGTTAATGTTTGTATCGTTAGATCTGGGTCTTCCTTTAGCGGTGCCTGAATCGTATACATATATGTGTCATCATTTTCTTCAAATTGCGCTTCTGGATAGGCTTTTAATGTGTCTATTACAGAAGACAACAAGTAAAGTTGGGGCCGGTCATGAGGCCAATCCATTCGAAACGGTTCTGGTGTTTCATTTTCTGTTAATAAGTATACCCCATCCGCATTACGGACTAACGTTTGTTTTAACCCTCTCGCTTCATCAGTTAAATCGACATGATAAAAATCATCCGATCGACTGACACGAAGTAACACATGCTCTTCTCCACTTGCGGTGAGCACTTGCATATCGGCTTCCGCTTGATAAGTCGTTAAGTTCTCACCTACTTCAATGATTTCTTCAAACACATCCTCGGCATCCAGAGACTTACAACCAACCAACAACAACATAAATATAAAACTACTTAATAACATAATCCGTCGTCGTTCTATGATGTCCACGTCCTTTACCTATTAATCACTTAGGCAGGATTTTCGATAAAGGTTCGATAAGCCTTGCTTAGGCTATCTACTACATCTGTTGGGGTTATATCAAAAGCGGTAAAATCTTCTCTTACAGCAATGTCACTCGCATATCCGTGTAAGTATACAGCATTACAAAGACCTGCCAACACCGTCTCATCTTGCATTATACGCACACACGCTATGCCACTTAAAATGTCTCCACTGCCACCTTTACTTAGTGCTGAATTCCCCGTTGTATTAATAACTTGTTCACCCCTCGGTGATGAGATAATCGTATGGGTGCCTTTTAACACAAGATACACCCCGTGTTCTTGTGCAAAAGCTTTTGTCAATGTAAAAGGATCGTTTTTAATCACATCTACTGAGAACCCTGTAAGTCTGGCGAATTCCTTAGGATGAGGCGTTAGTATCGTCGGTCCCTGCCGTTCTTTTAGACGACTGATGTCACGCGCTAACAACGTTAATCCATCTGCATCAATAAGGAGTGGGACCTCTGTTTTTAATATTTGGTAAAACAGGGCTAGTTTTTCATCAGTTAATCCAAACCCCATACCAACAGCAATGGCTTGGTAGTTAGATAATAACTGTGGCGTAAGTTCATCATGTGAGCGGTACATCACTTCATGTGGTAACTGCAAGAAAGGACGCGCTGCTTGTTCTGTCATAACCGACACGAGCCCAGCACCAGATTTTAACGCGCCACGTGCACTTAACTGAATCGCCCCTGGCATATCGACACTACCGCCAATAAGTAAGACGTGACCATAGGTGCCTTTGTGTCCAAACCGCTCCCGCTTTTTTAACGTTTGTTTAACGTGACACACCTGCCAAATCGTTCGGCTAATTTTATCTAATTCACGTGTAGGTAAGCCGATAGAAACAATGGTTAACTCACCATAATAGGGGGCGGTTTGCTCGATATACGCGGTCACTTTAGGCGCTTCAATCGTCACTGTTTTAGTAGCTTTTACGACAGCACTCATTGATCCGATTGTTTCACTGACACCACTTGGAACGTCAATACTATAAATAGGGGCCCTCGCATCATTCATCAGAGCGACATATCCGTGCATCGGTTCGCGCATCGGTCCAGTATACCCTGTACCAAATAACGCATCAATAATGACTGTTGCTTCATGTATATATTGTACGGCATCAGGAAAATCATAAATGATGTCAACATTAAACCGCTGCATGACGTTTAAATGCACATTCGCTTCTCCTGAAATTTTATCATTTGTGACCGTCTGAATAACCGTTACCATATAACCCCTATTCTTTAGCTCGCGCGCCACAACAAAACCATCGCCGCCATTATTGCCTGGCCCAACAACGACAACAATACGATCACTTTTTATGAGATCTTGAACCATTGCCTCAACAATCGCGCGCCCGGCATTTTCCATTAAAACTTCTCCTGGCATATGATAAGCATTAAACGCCAACATATCCACTTGTCGCATCTCTTCACTCGTCAAACACTTCATTCGCTTCCTCCTGCCTTTACTGTAATTTATGTCCTAACGACCTGTATTATGATTCTAAGACAACATTTGCGACAGCTGACGTATGACTATGGGAGATAGAAACATGTACCTTGTACAAATCATCACCGATAAAGTGCAGGGCAGGTTTACCAAGAGCGTCATTTAAGATTGAAATGTCACTAAAACTTAGTTTCCCTAGCCCTGTCCCTAATGCCTTTCCAAGTGCCTCTTTGGCCGCAAAACGGCCGGCCACAAATTCCGCACGCCGATTGTCTGATGTTAATGTCCAGTATTTTTCTTGTTCCTTCACTGAGAGTACTTTTTCAATAAACCGGGGATTACGTTTGATCAATATTTTTATTCGGGCTATTTCAACGATATCTATGCCAATGCCTCTAATCATTTTTGTCACCTATTCTTCTATAAAGTATAAATTTTTTCACACTTATAGTATATCAGATTTGCAAGTTGAGCGTTTATTTCGGTATACTTCTTTATAGGTTAACAATTGATTTTGAAGAAGAAAAGGAGCCTATTATGTTTTTTAGAACTGAATCGTTACGTGATTTTTTCAGATATTACCCGGTCGTTTCCGGCATTATCATTATTCAAGTCGTTATTTGGTTACTTATGTATTTTGAAACATCTCTTGGTTTTATCATTTTAAATGAAGGGATTGGAATGAATGCGCTCGTTGGGCAAGGCGAATATTGGCGTTTAGTCACCCCAATTTTCCTTCATGACTGGCAAGGTATTACCCATATTCTCTTCAATTCCTTTGCTCTTGTCTTATTTGGCCCAGCTCTTGAACAGATGTTAGGTAAAGTGAAATTCGTCGTACTCTATTTAGGTGCGGGTATTTTCGCGAATGTGTTCGATTATTTAATCGCCATGGATTCGACGACTCTCTCACTCGGAGCTAGTGGGGCTATTTACGGAATGCTTGGTCTGATTGTCTACATGATTTTCTTCACACCTGGACTTATCGACCCCGCCAGCAGACAATTAGTCTTAACTTATGTGATGATTGGTTTAGTCATGACCTTCATTCAGCAAAATGTCAGCATTCCCGGTCACGTGTTTGGCTTAGTCGGTGGTTTTAGTTTCGGACCACTTCTAGTGAATAACGTCAACCCCTACCGTCGACCTAGACCACGTCCTAGACGCACACATGCAAGTGGGGTTAACTTCGATCCTAACCGCTGGCAAAGACGTCGCCGGTTTAAAATGAATGGCAACGTCTCAGCTATCCTCTGGTGGGTGTTGCTTATTTTAGCCGTTGTTGGTTTATTAGGACCTGTTATTTTACCGTTGTTAAGATAACGACACAAGGGATAAAACGCCTTTCTAATCCCAATCGATATGTAAAAAGAAAAAAATTAGCGCCATCATGACGACGTATCTTTAGACAGAAAAATAGCCCTCTATATCAAGTTTCTACTTGGTACAGAGGGCTATTTATCTCCTATCAGATTGATAATCGAACACTTAAACCTTCAGGATATATTAACCAATTCATACACATCGTATGGTTTTGTTATAAGTATTTATTCAAGTCTTTTGCCGTTTGGATGTCATCCAAATTCACCGCAATTGTCTGGAGCGTTTGTTCATCTGACATTTTTATTTTTTCTTGTAAACTTTCGGGTATATGAGTGAATTTTTCACTTAGGATTGTCAACAACATGTTCACCATGCCTTCTCCTCTGCCTTCTTCTCTACCTTCTTCTTTAAGTACATCAGCAATCGTCTTCATGCGTTCACTTCCTTTCGGATAAGTCTTTTCTAATGTCTTGACTATATCACGGATATCGTGTTTTGTGAATGCATCACTGGCACTAAAAACATAGCGCAACAGCGTTTCGACATACGCTATCGCGGTCTCTTCTTTCTCTAGTGCGCGTAACGCCTCCATCGCCTTAAAAATTGTTTGTTTTAATTCTTCGGGATTTTTTGTATAGATATCTCTAAGTAGGCTAAATAATATTTGTAACTGGGCGACGCCTTTTATGTCTTGATCGGAGTAGGTCGACAAATCGTACAAGATATAATGAAAATTTGGGACGACTTGTTTTAACTCTTCCGGAAGGAAATCAAACCCTTCATCTGTGCGTGAAAGACACGGATTTAAGAGAAGTAAATAAAGCCTTTAACCGTAAGGTTAAAACGTGACGCTAGCCACCGACTGGCGCACTCTCCGCCCTCGGTGGGCCTATTTCATGCATTCAGTGGCTCTAAACTCCGCTCAAGTGGCTCTTTTTGTCCGCAATATTCACTATACTTTACATCCCTTGCCTGGGGCTAAAATCAGGGGTCTGTCACTCTATGGTGACAGCTTCCCCCGAGGTCAAAAGCAAAAAAATCACCTCATAGGGTAACTGAAGAGGTGATTTTTATCAATCTTTATAATAAACGTTCAATCTTTTTCACATTTCTAAATCTGTGAATGCGTAAGGGAGCAAATCCTTTAGTGTCAATTCTAATATATCTTTATTTTCATTAGTTAAATAAACTGGCATTTCAGGTGAGCAAAATTCCGCTAAAACTTGTCTGCAAATACTACAAGGAGGAAGAAAATCTACCGTATCACCTGCAACAGCTATAGCCTGGAATTCACCCTTATTATAACCATTCGATATAGCGGTAAAAATAGCTGTTCTTTCAGCACAATTAGTTGCACCTAGTGAAACATTTTCTACGTTTACTCCATTAATTACAGTACCATCTTTTAGTAATAATGCTACTCCAACTGGGAACTTGGAATAAGGTACGTATGCCGTTACTTTCATCTTACGTGCACTTTCCATTAATAGCTCTTTATTCATATTTTTCACCCTTTTTCTAAGAATGAACTTTTTAAAAGTTCCCTTAACGTCAACAGTTTGTTGACAAGATTTCTAATTATATATATGAACAAGGTCTTTGTCAACACAACAGATGTAATAGAGTATACAATTTTACAACAGATCATTATCATATAACGCGCTTTAACTTTCTACAAGCAACAGCAAGATCATCTCTTTTTGTCGATTTTCACTTTCCCCTCACAGGTTTTTAATCTTTTCATGAAAAAACTCTCCTTCTATTAATTTTCATACCTTTTTCGGTGGATCATTTTTTGTTTTAAAAAGATGATGTAACCGTCTGTCTGAAGAATCATCTTTATATCTCTCATCTCGAATGACGTCATCGACCTAAAAACAAAGAAAAACGCAAGGACCTGTTTTAGATCAGATCCTTGCGCTTGTTTATTATGAATTTTGTTTATTTGAATTATTTGAACCGCGTTTGTTGTTAAACTTACGGTTACGGCCTTTACCTTTGTTGCGGTTAAAGTTATGGCCTTTATCACTGCCACCTTTACCGCGATAATTACCTTTACCTTTACCTCCACCGCGCTTCACGCTAAGTGGTGTAACAGATGATAAAGTCACCGGTGTTTGACGACGTGATTTTGACATAATCTTAAGTGCTGCCGCTACAAGTGTCACTGAATCATATTCATCTAGTAATTCACTTGCTGTTTCACGGTATTCGTCTAACCCTTGTTTTTCGATTGCACGCACAAGCTTATTAACTGCTAGCTGTTGTTGACCACGTCTAGCTTCATCATAGCTTGGTAATTGCATACGGTGCATTTTAGAATTTGTTGTCTTCTCAATTAAGTGAAGGTGTGACATTTCTCTTGGTGTAATAAATGACACTGCAACACCTGTTTTACCAGCACGGCCTGTACGTCCGATACGGTGAACATAACTTTCAGGATCTTGTGGAATATCAAAGTTATATACGTGGGTCACGTTCGAGATATCTAAACCACGAGCAGCAACGTCAGTTGCAACAAGAATCTCTACACGGCCACTTTTAAATTTACTTAACACACTCATACGCTTACCTTGTGTTAAATCACCGTGAATGCCTTCAGCTTTAAAGCCACGGGCTTGTAAGCCTTCTGTCACTTCATCTACACGTTTCTTTGTACGACCAAAGATAATCGCAAGTGATGGTGTTTGAATATCAAGTAAGTTCGTTAACGCATCAAATTTTTGTTTTTCATGCGCTTCAATGTAATGTTGTTCGATATTTTCAACAGTCATTTCTTTAGCTCTTACTTTGACTTCTTCAGGGTCACGCATCAATGTTTGCGCAATCTGACGAATCTCTTTCGGCATCGTTGCAGAGAAGAGGAGAGTTTGACGGTCTTCAGGGATTTGCTTTAAGATATCACGAATATCTTCGATAAAGCCCATGTTTAACATCTCGTCTGCCTCATCTAATACTGCGGTGTGCACGAAACGGGTATCAATTGTTTTACGACGGATATGGTCTAGTAAACGTCCTGGTGTCGCTACTACCACGTGTGGGCCATCTTTTAAACCACGGATTTGTCGGTCCATTGGTTGACCACCAAAGATCGGTAACGTGCGGATACCTTTAAATTTACCTAAACGGTGAATTTCTTCTGATACTTGAATCGCAAGTTCACGCGTTGGCGCAACGATAAGTCCTTGGATTTTGCGTTGGTTCTTATCGATTTTGTCAAGCATTGGAATACCAAAAGCGGCTGTTTTACCTGTTCCTGTTTGTGCTTGTCCAATAACATCTTTCCCTGCAAGTCCGAGCGGGATTGTTTGTTCCTGGATGGGTGTTGCTTCCTCAAAGCCCATCTTGTCGAGAGCCTTCATAATTACGTCTGAAATACCTAGTGATTGAAATGTTGCCAAAGTCATTCTCCTTTTTGTTTATATCTCATCGGAATCGTTACGACACGTTAACACTATTTACACGTTCAAATGAAAACGGCGTAGCTGATGTTAAATGTTTATCTTCATGTACTAGCTTACCCTTATTAATCATATTTACTACTAAAAGAACAGTGGTAAACTAATAAGTATCGGTGAAGACCAGCGTTATATTAACGTGAAAAAAAGCCGACCCTTAAAACAGAAGCGGCTTGGTTACGAGCATTCAATGGATATTGCTATCTTACCACACATACTTGATAAATTCTAGCACGAAAACTCGAGTTAACCTTTGATTTATCACGTTTTCATATTTCTTTCATTCCAATCAATAAAAATGTAACAGCTTACAACTCACTGTTAGCGCAAATCCTTGCAATTTATCGCATTCTCTAATATTATTATAGTCAGAATATTTTTTTTACGATTCAACAATATATGAGAGCTAGGTGATGAGATGACTATTCAATTGACAACCGATAGTGGTGCCGATGTACCAAAGCATTTACAAGAAGCGTGGGACATTAAAGTCGTATCCTTATTTGTACGTTTCGGTGAGGAACAATATAAATCAGAAGATATTACAACGAAAGACTTTTTAGAACGAGTATCAACAGGGAAAGTCTTCCCACAGTCGGCTGCGCCTTCTCCACAAGACTATTATGATACTTTTAAAGCGATTGATCCGGCGAAGCCAATCATTCATATAAGTTTATCAAGCGGCGTGAGCGCGTCTTACAATCATGCGGTGATGGCAAAAACGCAATTACTTGAAGAAGAACCGAACCGAGACATTTATTTAATCGATACAAAATCCGCCTCAAGCGGGATGATCTTAATGTTGGATGATGCGATTCAAATGATTGAGCAAAACATGTCAGCAGAAGACATTGCCCTTCATCTAGAAAGACGTGTCCCATACTTACGAACTGTTTTCTTGCTTGAAACGATTGACAACCTTATTCGCGGTGGCCGTTTGAGTCGTGCGAAGGGCGCCATTGCGAAAACATTAAATGTGAAACTCATTCTTCACGCAAGTGAAGAAGGAAAAATCGATGTTCTTGAAAAAGTTCGTGGAGCAAAGAAAGCGCATCGTCGTTTCCATGACCTTATTGGTGAGTATATTAAAGACCCAGCCGAAAAAGTTTTTGTGATGACACATGGCTATGCGAAAGAAAAATGCGATGACGTCTTAGACAAAGTCAGAGAACGTTACGCTTTTAAAGACGTATACCAAGCAGAAACCGGCCCAGTGATTGCTGCACACGCAGGTAAAGGTGCCCTCGTGATGTCATTCTTTAGTGATTTAACACACCAAGAAAAACATTAACAAGATAAAACCTTAACCCCCTGATGACTTTTATCAGGGGGTTATTTTCACTAGATGATCAGTACCTGCACCAGATAAGTTCCTCTAACTTTAAGTGGTATTAGCTTCTTTCTCTTTTCTTTCATGCGGCGCTTTCAACAAGTAGTCAAGCACACTTCCAACGACCACTTCTTGGTCATCCCCTAAACAAATCATATGTTTAGAGTCTAAATAGTAAATAACGTCAATATCGATAGGGATTTCTTTGTCTAACGCATGGGTTGTTTGGTAAGGGACAAGACCATCCTCCATTCCTTGTAATACGAGGGTTGGATTTTTAATCTCTTTTAAGTATGGTTCTGTCACTTTTACACATTTGACAAACTCTAAATAAGCTTTAAGCGGAATTTTACCTTGTTTATGATGATAATGTTTATAGGTGAAGTTCTCTTCTAGTTCACCTACCACTCGATCTTTTACGAGTTGTGTCACTTCTTTTGTCAGTTTTATCAGATTGAGATATTTACGAGAAGGGGACAACATCACTAATTTATCCGCCCCATATTTACCAGCCAAATACCCAGCAAGCATGCCACCCATGGAGAAACCAACGATATATAAGCGATCCACCTCTTGGTTTAATTTTTGGTAAGCTGTCTCTACTGTCTTAATCCACTCTTCATGTGTGTACGGTAACAAATCTAAATCTAATCCGTGTCCTGGTAAAGTAGGCACTTCTATTAACCAGTCGGTTGTTTCTTTTAACCTTTCGATTAAGGGTGCGAGTTCATGTGGCCCGCCAGTAAATCCATGTATAAGGAGAACACCAATCATTTCTTGACCTTCTTTCAATTGTCTGTTGTTAACTGACTGTCTACAAAAATACCGTCCACGTTATGGACGGTATTCATTATAATAACCGGTTTAACAATTGTTTAATGCGTTGTTCTTGAAAACCGAGTACTTTCTTTCCTTTCACAATGAGGGCAGGTGTCGCATACACATGGTGTTTTTGCAACTCATGTAAATGCTTTTTATCATCAGATATATTTTTCAACTCATAAGTCACATCTTCTTGATCAAGTAATGCTACCATCCGGTCGCATTCATCACAATCATCACTGACGTAGACAAGCACTTCTTTTTCCATTTCTATTCCCCTCCGAACCATGGTGCAAGTTCATGATGTCTCTCTCACATCAAACTTTTCCCTAGTATGTGTATTTTCCGTATTATTTAAACATGAATGCATTGATTAATTAAGCTATTAGTTATATAGCCATATCGACCTGGTTTTAAACATAAAAAGAGAACGAATCTCATCTATTTAAGATTCGCTCTCTTTTTTTAACTGATCAGCAAACGCGCCTAATTTTTTAAGCAATGTGATCGCTTGTCGTTTTTCTTCTTCTGTTAGTCCATCTGTAATGTGCTCAATTTGTTTCCAGTGATCCGGAAAGATATCATTAAGTAATGCTACACCTGCGTCTGTAATCGAGGCATAGGTGACCCGGCGATCCTTCTCTGATTGGGTCCGTTTTACTAGCCCCTTCTTTTCCAATTTATCTACGACATAGGTAATACTGCCGCTCGCAAGCAGTATTTTATCCCCGATTTTTTGTAGCGGTTGATCACCTGAATGATACAACAGTTCTAATACGCCGAAATCTGTCGTATTGAGACCTTTACTCCTAATATCATCGGCAACTTGATCACTCACGGCACGATAAGCTTTTGATAAGACAACAAACAGTTTCAGTGACGGGTCTTGTTTTTTCTTCTCATATTCATGTTTATCTTGTGTCATGTTTTTCGCTCCTAAACCTCTTAGATATCAGCTCTAATATTGTTAAACCAGTAATCACAGATGCCAGCCCATATACAATGGGGGCGTAGGTGACAAACGTGACACCATACCCGACCATATAGATAAAACATAAACGAAAGACCATAGTCTCTTTAGGCCTTTTCGTTGAAAATTTCTTTATTACTCGGTTTAACCACTCACGATTTAATATAACCGTGATTAAAAGAAATGTAAAGGATTCCAGTGTTGTAAATGCCTCAGGATAGAATAAATGAGAATAACCAATCAGACCTAACACCCATACTATGAGCGAAAAGGTTGAGAAAAGACCATAGTACCGTGACCACGGACCCTGTCTAAGCGGTAAGGTTTTTAACAATGGACGGTCAAAGATAGCTTGAAATATCACATGATACATCCGACTAAACAACAACACCACTAGCACGATCCCCACACGTAAAAACATCGGTCCTTGTAGAGAGAGCAGCGCGACAATGACCACCAGTTGTATCACCATTTGAAAAATTGTCGTCATATTCTCTGACAGGTGTTGCCAAATAAGCCGCGCATATAATTTCCACATGGTCTGCTTCGTCAATCGCTTTTGATACCGCCTCTTTTCATACCATTTATGGCTTTTGATTGGCACATCTTTCACCGCTGTTTTCGAGAAAAACACCTTGCTTAAAACCGTCCGGTAACTCATATAATCACTGACACTCATAATGTAATCTAAATCGTTTACTTCTTCGATATAAGTGAAGCCGAGTACTTGCGCGATAAATAGTATGAGGATTAAAAAGACGATAATACCCAGTCTCTTCTCACCTGTTGAAACAGCTAAGGAGACAATAGTAGATAAAACAGCCAGTTGAATAAGCAATCGTTCTAAAAAACCACGCCAACCAATCATCGTCGATAAATAGACGCGTGGGATAATCAGACTGATCTGTGTGATGATCACAACGAGTATAAGGCCCACGATTTGCTCCGAATATAGAGGAAATACCAACAATAAGACACTGGCAATAAAAATATCTAGTCCTAGATAAAACGCGACACGCTTTAACCAGAGTAATATAAACATATCACGCCGCCTATGACTTACATATTCCATCAACCGTTCACTCGAACTATAAGGTAAAATTGGCGTTTTTTTAAATAAGCCAATCTGCCCCACGACTAACCCAAAAATCAGTATGTCACGGTTAAAAATCGTGTCACTCACCGTCTGTAATAACGGTTGATAGGTCATTAACGCATCACGTATGATTAGGCCACCGATTATGACAAACGGAATAAGGTAAAAGGCAGTGACAGGATCAATGACCATGGTGATAATATCCCGATTCGTGTGGTGACGTTTTTTTGTCCGTTGCCAATGAATGCGACTGAACTGCTTAATAGTTTCTTTTCGCATTAATCAAACCGCCTTTTTAGTTCACCTAAATCGGTCCGGTCGCCTTCTTTTATCACCTTACCTTGGTGTAACATGACATAACGGTCCATAACCCCTTCTAATTGATCGAATTGATGGGTCGTTAAAATAACCGCTTGATCTTTTTGTTTCTTTTCTATTAAGATTGAGGTGAGTTCTTGTTGGGCATAGATATCCAGTCCGACAAACGGTTCATCAATCAATAACACCGGTGCGTCAATAATCAATCCCGCAATCAATTGAACTTTTTGTTTCATTCCTTTTGATAGTTGGAGCGGGAATTGATCCAGTTGATCCGCAATTTCAAATCGCCTAGTTAATTCATGAATCTTGTTTACTTTCTCATCTGAATGTTGTTGATAACTTTCAAGATATAGTTGAAAATGTTGAAACACTGTGAGTTCTGGCAACAGGAAAGGTTGTTCCGGTATGTATACGACGCGTTGTTTATAAGCTAGGCTATCCTTCGTGAAACCATCTATTTCAATACTTCCGTCTCTTAGGTCAATCATGCCCATGACGGTTTTAAAAAAGGTTGATTTCCCTGCTCCATTATGACCGATTAACGCAACAACTTCACCTGTTTCAACAGATAAATTCATCCCATTTAAGGCTAGTGTCTCGCCTTGTTTGACCGTTAAATCTTCCACTGTTAATATCGCCATATAACCTCTCACCTTCTTTGTTCATTATCTTATCTCTATCTCGGTATAAGCATGATGGATCGTTTCGCATCTTTCTTCGTCGTACTTACTTCAATGTCAACTCATAATAATAGAGAGGGACATCTCCTTCATCATCTGGACGTTCTGCGATAAAACAAAAGTCATGTTTTAAGAAAAATGCTTGAGCGTCAGGATTGTTTTTAAAGGTATCCCCATTAATGGCCTGTTTGTTCTTTTCGTCCGCCACTCGTTTGATTGCCTCAATAAATTGATGACTAATGCCTTTATTTCTGTACCGAGGGCTAATCGCCAGTCGTTTAATTGTTAAGGCGTTAGTCGTTGAAAAAGGAATCAGTGAATATTCCGCGTGACCTGTTTCGCTAAAGGCACACATACCCGCGACTTCACCTGCTTGTTCATAAACATACAGTTCACGCTTGTTGATATCTTGTATAAAATCCGCACGTTTAGGATAGTCTGTTGACCACTGTTGACTTCCGCGCACATGCATCTCCTTAATAACTTCATTCACAATAACCATAATACGATCAAGGTCTGAATGTGTTGCTAAGCGAATCATTTTCCCCACTCCTTTTGGCTACAACAACGCATTAACGGCTGTTTGCTGCCTTATTTTCTGATTTATCCACGACTGCCGCTCCTATGATATCTCCGACAACGTTTGATGCTGTCCCCCCCATTCCTATAAGAGCATCAACACCAGCGATGAGTGACACAACTTCTAACGGTAAATCAAAAAGGGTTAATACAGCGGCTAAGGTCACAAGCCCTGCTGCCGGGATACCGGCTGTGCCAATTGAAAGAAGCGTTCCGATAATAACAATAGTAACAAGGTCGACTAAAGAAAAGTTGGCACCGGTCACATTTGCAGCGAATACAATCGACGCCCCCATTCGAAGGGCACCTCCATCAGAATTAAACACAGCTCCTAATGGTAAACTGAAATTAACAATCTTGTCTGATATACCTGCCTTTTTAGCACTTTCCATCGCAATTGGTAAAGTGGCAATACTGCTCGATGTGAAAAAGGCAGTGGTAAAAGCTTCTCTTGTTTGTGTATAAAAATGTCGAATCGGTATCTTGAACATCCAAAGGATACCTGTATATATGAATACCCAAAGTAACACAAGCCCAAGATAGAAAACACCCGTGAATTTAAGTAATGAAGTAAAGGTATCCCAGCCCTGTGTTCCAAAGGTCGATGCGGCAATCGCAAAGATACCGATTGGGGCATAAAGTAGAATACCTTTTAAAATGTTGAAAAATAATGTATTCGCCACTTCAAAAAAATCTTGTAAATAGTGACCGTACTTTTTCATCTTTTCATCATGTGAAAACATCATATGCGACATAGTAAAGCCAACAATGACCGCAAGAAAAAGAATCGCCATTAAGTTGCCTTCACTAAAAGCAGTAAAGATATTACTCGGAACGATATTTAAAAGAACTTGCTACAGACTTGGGTTGGTCGGATTATCTACTGAAACATTCGGCAAAGATAAAGATTCGCCCGGGTTAATCCAAAGCGCTAAGCCGAGTCCGATTAAAACCGCAGCAGCCGTTGTTGTGCCATAATATAAAATCAACTTCCCACCCGTTCTGCCTAATTCTTTAGGGTTCATTTTGTTTACGGCGAGTACAACCGTCAAAAAGACGACCGGTGTCGCAATCATGCTTAATAGATTGATTAATACAGTACCAAGTGGTTTAATGATCTCCGCTTGAGGCCCCACTATGACGCCAACAAGTATACCTAATACGAAACCTACTGTCATTTTTGCGATTAAAGAGGTATTTTTGTATCTATTCCATAATCTCATATGATTGTCACTCCTATGTTTTATTTTGTTCATTCATTATATGCGGAAAACTTAGATGTACCAAGTGATACGTCTTTATATAGAATCCTATTTAAGCCCGAAACATCCATGAACGTGCGCCTTAACCATGTAGACAAAAAAGGCATAGTCCATTGACTATACCTTATTATTTATTCGGTCTCTAAGACCTCTTGATATTCCATCTGCCCTAACATGTAAGCGAGACTTAAACCAAAACCAAACGCCACGACACTGAGTAACCAATCAAGCGTCCCAACAGGAAGCCCTGGGAAAATGACATAAATCGATCCGATCACTAGTCCGATGACGACCGCATAGGTCGCATACGTATAATTCGTTAAGAAAAACTTAATCACTTTGCTCATCGTAATAATACCAAAGCCAATCCCAATCGCGGTAACGATTAAGATATCTAGTTTCATCTCATTGACCGCATTAATAATGGTACCGTAAGCCCCAATAACGACTAAAATAAGTGAACCACTAATCCCCGGTAAAATCATCGCCGTACTCGCGATAAAGCCCGCCAGCATTAAATACCCGTAAACACTTGGAGTAATCGTCTCAATAACAAAAGCTTCATCGCCTTTTAAAAAGCCCATCATTGCCGCTAACCCAACACCAATAAAGAGTAACACATAGTGATACGTTTTAAATTGATGTTTACTATCTGCTTTTTTAAATAGGTAAGGTAAGACACCTAAAATTAACCCGAGAAAAGCAAATTGGGTTGGTCTTGGGTGGTGTTCAAATAACCACTCGATTGCCTGCGCTAACACGAGAATCGCGGTTAATACACCAATACCTAAAGGAATAAGAAAGCCTAAATGTTTCTTCCACTCCTTACTAAACAGTCCGTTAATCGATAAAATCAGTTGATCGTAAATACCTAACACTAAAGCTATCGTGCCACCGCTGACACCGGGGACCACATCACTTGCGCCCATCATCATACCGCGGTATATATTTCTCCACTCCATACATACACTTCCCTTTATACATAAATAGTATTTTAAAACTGTTCCTTATTATAACAAATATCTCATTCAAGTGATACTAGAAACAAAAAAGAGGGCCGAATGCCCCCAGTATCTACTGTGATTAACTCTAACAACGCTTTGATTGACTGATTACCAATTAAAATACACATGTTAAGTATTAAATATGCTATTCATGTATTATTTGTTCTTTAATTGTAACGCTCTTAATATTTCAGAAACACCGATAGCAATACTGGCATTTAGCATGCCAAACACGGATAAAATAAACGATAATCCATAATATTGCGTGAAAACATTCATCACAAAAAATATAACACAAATAAGAAAAACGACAAGACCAAAAACAAACAAGAATCTATCCAACATCATCCCTCCAATTGAACAATATCTATCTCTAGTTGAGGAAGCCCTGCTTCTTTTTTCAATTCATGTTGCGACTGTTGCGGCCATTTTATTCGTTTGATTTGAAACGACCTAGGCAGAGAGCATCATCCATCAGCTAACGCTTTTTTAAACAGAATGAGAGAATTTTTACTGACTTTTTTCTTCTAAGTCCCTAAAATAGGGTAGCATATCCATTTTCCAAATGCCTGATTCTTTCTTCAATCCATAAATAATCGATTTATTAAACTTCCCGTAACTGATCCTCAATTCTACGAATGCGTCTTTATCTGTTTGATTTTCTTCCCTAACTTCGATTGTATGATAGTATCTGAACGTTGCCGCACTGTTTAGGTCCTTCATAAGCAAACCTTCTTTAGTATATGTTTGTTGAAATGTAACAAGGTCAGGTAATGTCCCATCATTATATGTGAGTGTGTAGATCGCATCTATATCACCAATGACGACAGAATGATAGTAAACCAATAAGATGTTCTCAGGTGAAAATTGTGATAAATGTTCTATTTTCTTTTCTTCTGCGAATAATTTATATGCTTCTAATTCTGATTGGGAGAGGGTGTTCAAATAAGAAAATTCATCTTCATGTTGCTCGATTATCTTTTGCTTTTCCTTAATCGTTTCTTCTAGTTCAACAATTTGTTGATCTAATTGTTTTAGCATACTTCTTTGCGCTTCTAACGTACTTTTTTGTTCTTCTACTAGAGCCTCGTTACTACAACCTACCAAAACTAACATAAGCATACCAAGAAAAATACATACAGACCGTCTCATTAGTACCTCATCCTCCTAATTGAACTACCCCCATCTAATATTCTAACGAACCCTTGAGGAAGGCGTCTTCTCGCTCTAAATGATCAACTTTCATTCATACGTATTTTAACATATTTTTTCCTTTTTGTTTACAAAATTTAAATATATTCCTGGTCATCCCGACATTAAAAATCCGTGAGGGTGTATTAAAATTGATTAGATAATCATATATAATCTCTTTCACCGCTTTCATAACTGACAATCATCTTTTAACTTTCCAAGGTCTATTCACATCTTGGCATATATAAGATTTCCATTTTTTCTATAACGAAAAAAGAGAGCCCTTTAGCTCTCTTTTCCATTTGGTCATCGTTGCTTCCTATATTACCGGATAACGACTTATTCCCTCAAATTATTCAATAAACGTCATCTCTGGCATCCACTCCGTATAATGTTGTTTCAGTTCTTGTTCAATCGCTTCATGATTTAAAAGCATATCATCTGTCACATCCGCTAGTGGATGAACGCGGTACTGTCTCGGCACTTTTTGATTAAAGTGAACATAGGTCAACAACATTTCCGGTTCTTTTAGCTGAATATTGTCGCCCGTTTTTTCAACCGTCACATTGACAATCCCTCCGATTTGACGATACAGTTCGTCTTGACCAGATAAGAAGTTTCCGAGCGAATAAATCACAAAGCCCCTTGTCCCGTCTTCTCGTTCAATCCATTCTGCTGGCTGTAAGACGTGCGGGTGATGGCCAAAAATAATATCAACACCGTGCTCTATCATTTGCTTAGCCAATTGCTGTTGTTCGTCGTTTGGGGTGCGCTGATACTCTTGTCCGAAATGAAGGTGCATCACGACAACATCAGCTTCTTCTTTCGCCACTTCAACATCTATTAACATGCGTCCTTCATCGATCAATGAAACGAGATGTGATTTCCCGCTTGGGACCGGAATACCATTTGTGCCGTAAGTATAGCCTAAGAATGCGAAGGTAATGTCATTCTTTTCAACGACCCGTAACCTATCTTCATCCGCTTCGTCTTTATAACTACCTACATAAGGAATAGCTAACTGATCCCAGTATGCTAAAGCCGACTGAATCACACCTTCACCACGGTCAAGCGTATGATTATTGGCAAGATTAACGAGGTCGACGCCCATCACTTTGAGGAGATCACCTACTTCTTTCGGGCTATTAAACTGAGGGTAAGTCGATAAACCATGACTCTCCCCACCAATCATCGTTTCTTGATTGGCTGTTAGTAAATCATAGCGATCGAGGTACGGCATCACGCCTTCAACCATCGGGGTGAAATCATAACCACCTTCAACTTTGGCATCATTATAGACGCGACTGTGAATGAGCATATCACCAAACGCACCTATACGAACTGACCTTGTTACAAGAAAATTAGGCAGGGGTTTTTCTTTGCTTACAAACTCAATCTCACCACTTGAATTCTTTGCCGTTCCGCTAAAACTCTCAGAACAAGCGGTTAAAGTCATGACAAGTATGAATAAGCTTATGATCTGAATTATTTTTTTCATTGTTGTGGCCTCATTTCACTAAATTCGTTGCCCCTCTTCTGTTTCTTTCCCTTTTTCTTTTCACTTCATGCAATAAAAGTTATAATAGATGTGTAGAGCTTATCATATAAGCGCAAAAAGTAAATGAGACATTTTAACGTATCTGATACCTACTTGATAAGACAAAGAAAAAAGTATCACCACTAACTCATACTCATAAATGTACAATGCACCAGCTAGCCTAGAGGGGGACAAACCATGATCAGAAATAACTTAATGCGAGCCATTACCTACGCGGCCAATAAACATAGAGACCAAGTAAGAAAAGTAGATAAAACCCCATTTATCGCTCATCCATACCGGGTGGCGATGTTGCTACAAGAACATGATTGCGACGCTGAGATTGTGATTGCTGCCCTACTACACGATACAGTTGAAGACACTGACTGTACGTTTGAAGAAATTGAACACTTATTCGGTGGGGGCGTAAAGACTTACGTTGATTATGTCACGGAACTTGATAAACACGTCCCGTGGAAAGAACGAAAAGAACATAGTATTGAAGCCTTTAAATCTGTTCCGTATGATGTGAAGCTACTCATTGCCGCTGATAAAATCGATAACTTACAATCCATGATTGACCAAGAGATGGTCCACGGTGAGGCCATGTGGCACAACTTTGTCGGCTCAAGAGAAGAACAAGTCTGGTATTACAGCGAGATTTTCTCATCAATCACAGAGAACTTGGCAGATGATGAGTGGCACCCACTCTTTTATTTGTTTCAGGCACTACTCGAAAAATTTGCTGAAGGTGACCTAACTCATGAATAATGTGACTAATCTGTCACATTATTGACATTTTTAAAAAGAGTCGATTCAATGCGAGGCTTTATTGTTTCTCTATCTATAAATGACACAGACCCACTCGTTTATCGCCAAATTATTTTACCGGAGCGGACAACCTTTAACCGACTTCACGATACAATTCAAACAGTAACGAATTTTTTAAGTGGCTACCCTTATCCTTACCGTCACTTTCACTCATTTGATTTATCAGAAGAAAATCAAGTCGTGACCAATGATGAGGAACGCTATTTAGATCACAAAGATTACGTCAATTACCCTCCACTTAAACTCTAACGAGTTTTGAAGTGGAGGCTTGTAAAAGCCTTAATTTTAAAAAACAAGCAATGGTTTGAAGATCGCCTAAACCATACACCGCGAGAGAAGAAGTGGCCGGTGTCGACGGTTTTTATCGTTTCTTAGATTCGTATTCCAATCCCTCAGACCCAGAACATGAACAAGCCCTGGCCTTTGCGAAAAAGAACGGCTTTAAACCACTTGATATGGATGGTATCAACGAAAGTTCAAAGCGTATTACATACCGAAAAACAGCGTGGGAACATATTCATCATGAACGCTACAACATCATTGGACCGCGCTACACAAAAAAGTAAGCATGGGTACTTTTTAAAGATGATATTAATATACTTATCGAAGAGATGACAATCGTGTCATCTCTTTTTTTGATTAATATGTTAGCAGTTGGTGATTAATTCATCTCTCTTTTTACATTTTTTAGCTGTTTTTATGGTATCCCCCCGTATTTACGAAGAAATCCATCTATATTTAACGATACACGAGCTATACCGGTGAGAGACAAGCTGAGTCGGTTATATCCTAAAATAGGGGATTTTATCCACTTTGAATAATCATCATCATATACGTTAACATAATTAACGTGAGTGTCGACGACAAGATATTGACAATGGCTAAAGAGAAATAACTATATCTTGTAGACACAAAAATACAGGGAGGTACAATCATAATGAAAAAGATAATTAAAGGGTTGGTTTTACTCAGTATACTAGTATTTGTCACCGCGTGTGGTGGCGAAGATGAAGAAGCAGGTTCATCACTTGATGCATTAAAAGAACAAGGTTATGTCACCGTTGGTTTTGCTAACGAAGCACCTTACGCGTATGAAGAAGATGGTGAATTAAAAGGGGCCGCTTATGATATTGCCGCAGCTGTCTTTAATGAACTCGGTATTGAAGAAGTACGTGGTTCTCTTCAAGACTGGGGTCAGTTAGTACCAGGCGTGCAAGCAGGTCAATTTGATGCGATTACAGCTGGAATGGCGATTACACCTGAACGTGCTGAAAACGTCTTGTTTGGTGAACCGGAAATGACTTATGGTGAAGGTTTGGTCGTAGAAGCTGGTAATCCACATGACATTCAAAGTTTTGAAGATATCGCGAGTAACGAAGATATTACTGTCATCGTGATGGAAGGAGCGACAGGAGTCGAATTTCTTCGTCAGTCTGGTGTAAGTGATGACCAAATTACGTATGCAGCCAATATTCCTGATACATTCGCGGCGGTTCAATCAGGTCGAGCGGACGCAACAACAGGAACGGAAATGACCATGCGTATGGCATTCGAGTCAGCTAACACAGAAGACTTAGAATTTGTTGAATCATTTGAACAACCCGATGTTGAGGGTGTGCCAAGTTATGGTGCCGCGGCCTTTAGTTTAGAAAACGAAGCGTTACGCGAGGCTTATAACGAAGCCCTTCAAACATTAAAAGACGATGGGACCGTCCAAGAACTGCTTGAGAAGAATGGCTTCCACCCAGAATCAAACTTCCCAAGTGCTGATATTACGACAGAAAGTATTGTGAACGGCGATAACTACTAAGGAACCGTCTTAGTTTTATGATCCAGTTCCTGATCTAGGAACTGGATCTTCTTTTATTAAACGAAAAAGGATGTGTAAACGATATGCAAGATATTCTCTCGATTTCACAAGAGCTATCACGTGGCTTATTCGTCACGATTAGTATCTTAATTGCCTCGAGTTTATTCGCCTATTTTATGGGCTTTGTTTCTGGCTTACTGCGCCTATCTAAACATACGATTATTCGAAAATTGACCGGGCTTTATATTGAATTATTCCGCGGCACCTCACTTATCGTCCAGTTATTCTGGCTCTATTATGCCATTCCGATGTTGTTTGGTATTAATTTAGGATCGAACTGGATTATTGGTGTCATCGCGATTGGACTAAATTACGGGGCTTACCTGTCAGAAGTCGTCCGCGGGTCTGTTGAGGCCGTTGATGAGGGACAAACAGAAGCAGCGATTGCCCTTAATCTATCGAGTTTTCAAAAAATGCGCTACATTATCTTACCACAAGCGGTACGGATGATGTTACCGGAGTTTGGTAACTATACGATCCAAATGTTAAAAGGGACCGCTCTTGTGTCCTTAATTAGTTTGAATGATATTTTATATTACGGAAACATTCTCCGTAGTTCTAATCTATCACAAGCACCCCTGATTTATTTAGTCATTTTAATCTTTTATTTCGTCCTCGCTTTACCACTTATTTTCCTTACCCGTAAAGCAGAAGAAGTTTCTAAGAAAGGGGTGGCTAATTAATGAATTATTGGAGTTTTGAACGTTTCTTTGAAGCTTGGCCTTATATATTAAAAGGTCTCCATATTACCGTTGGGGTTACGATTAGTGCGTTTCTTTTCGCTCTTATTTTCGGGTTCGTCTGGACCTTCTTACGCCGCATCCCAGAACGTCATATCAACTGGGTCGTCACCTGGGTGATGGAATTTATTCGTTCAACACCACCGCTTGTACAACTGTTCTTTATTTACTATGCTTGGCCCGAGATTCCTGTTGTAGGCGTGACACTCAGTCCATTTGCGAGTGCGGTTGTTGGTTTTGGTATTCACTTTAGTACGTATATCGGTGAGATTTACCGGTCTGGTATCGAAAGTGTGGATAACGGTCAATGGGAAGCTGCGACAGCTTTGAACTTCTCACTACTCGATAAATGGCGGTTAATTATTTTACCACAAGCTTTCCCACCAACCGTACCGATGCTTGGGAACTACTTTATCATTATGTTTAAAGAAGTACCACTCGCGTCAACGATTGGGCTTACCGGGATCTTGCACATGGCCAATAGTTTCGGTTCCGAGCACTTTAACTTAATTGAAGCACTGACGATTGTCGGGATTATTTTCCTTGTGTTAAGTTACCCATCGGCACGACTCATTAAGAAGTTAGAAGTAAAACTCAATACCCGTTTTGATAAAAATCAAGTCATTGATCCAGTAGAATAATGACAACTTAAAGGAGTGACGAACGTTATGACAAAACCTATTGTTGAATATAAAGACGTACACAAATCATTTGGCGATGTGGAAGTATTAAAAGGGATTGATTTAGATATTTTCCCAGCCGAAAAAATCGCCGTTATTGGCCCAAGTGGGTCAGGTAAAACAACGATTATCCGGATGTTGATGACGCTAGAAGAACCAACAGATGGTGACATTATCGTCGACGGTAAAAACCTATGGAAAATGAACAAGAACGGAAAGATGGTTGAAGCTGATGAAAAGCACTTACGCGAGATTCGCGGAGACATCGGGATGGTATTCCAGCACTTTAACCTGTTCCCTCACATGACCATCTTAGAAAACTGTATGACCTCCCCTATTCATGTCAAAGGCGAAAAGAAAAAAGAAGTCAAACAGCGTTCCATCGATATGTTGGAACGTGTTGGCCTTGGTGATAAAATTAATAACTATCCATCACAACTCTCAGGTGGACAAAAACAACGCGTGGCGATGGCACGTGCGCTCGTTATGCGTCCGAAAATTATGCTGTTTGATGAGGTCACCTCAGCCTTAGACCCTGAGCTTGTCGGGGAAGTACTTGAAGTTATTCGTGACATTGCCAAAAACGACGACATGGCCATGGTCCTTGTCACACACGAGATGGACTTTGCGCTTGATGTTGCTGATAAAGTCCTATTCTTAGATGACGGTGTCATCGCTGAACAAGGTTCGGCGAGTGATGTCATTGAACATTCAGAAAACCCACGGGTGCAAGAGTTCTTAAGTCGTTTCCGTGGCTAGGTCTGGAAACAGAAAAATAACTACAAAATTATCAAGAAAAATTAACTAAATACCCTTTCGAATCACGACGTGTCAATCCTTTGCCGTGTCGTGATTCTTTTTATGAATAATTTTATGCATCTTTTTTTCCATCAGGCTCGTCACAGACAGTGAACAGTAAATGGAGGGAATAAATATGATTGAAGTAAAACAACTGTCCCATCAGTTTGAACTTGGGAAAAAAGATAAGAAAACCGTCATTCCTGTCTTACAAGACGTGAGTTTTTCAGTAACTAAAGGTGAAATTGTGACGTTAGTTGGTCGGAGTGGTTCTGGTAAATCAACGTTGCTACATTTAATTGGAGGTTTTTTACCAAGGCAAAGCGGGGCCATCACGATTAACGGAACGGATGTGAGCGACTTTACAGAAGCACAATTTGCCGAATTCCGCCTTGGTACGATTGGTTTTATCTTTCAGAACTTTCAATTGATCCAATCAATGACTGCTTATCAAAATGTTGAATTACCACTCATTTTACAAGGCGTGAGTGAAACCGCCCGTAAAATTCAAGCATTAGAAACATTAGAAAAAGTCGGTCTCAAAGGGTTTGAACATCATTATCCGAGTGAGCTTTCCGGTGGTCAACAGCAACGGGTCAGCGTCGCACGTGCCCTTGTCTTAAATCCACTCATTATTCTAGCAGATGAACCGACAGGGAGCTTAGACTCTGAAACAGAAGAAGACCTGCTTCACCTCATTAAAGAGCTAAATGAATCCCTTGATATCACCTTCCTCATTATCACGCATGATGAGGAAGTCGCAAAAATTGGTCACCGTTCACTGATGATGCATGACGGCGCCCTTATCGATCAGGAGGTGAAGTAATGTTATTTAAAGATCAGCTTTACTTCGTCAGAGAAAATATGAAAAAGAATAAAATGCGGATTTTTATGACCGTGCTCGCGACGGCGATGGGGACAGCCTTTTTAATTGTATTGGCATCTGTTGCCTTCGGTTTACATGACACCTTAATTAAAGACGTGCTCGAACAAGAAACGGTGAATCAAGTCCAAATCTACGGAAAAGACGATCCAAACAGTCAAGGGATTACTGACAAGGACATTGACTATTTCCAGTCGCTTGAGCATGTCCGTGCGGTTAGAAAACAAAGTTACCTTCGCCAGTCTCCACTTGTCTCACTTAATGGTTATGAAACGAGTCCACACACCGTCGCGGTTGATATGGGCGCATTAGAAACAGGTGGTACACCACTTGAAGATGGACGATACGCCACATCAAGTGATGAAGTTGTTGTTGGGTATCACTTTTACGAACAACTTCTAGAAAAAGATACTGATCCTGAAGATATGTATGATGAAAATGGCGAGCGAACCGAAGACACCTTGTATCAAGGTGAGCTTATTGGTGAAACAATCGACCTTACCGTGTCACGATTAATCGATGAGACGGACACAGAAGAAAAAACGTATCAACTCACCATTGTTGGTGTGACAGCTGAACCAGCAAACGAATGGCAACAAGACCAAAGTCTTTATACGACCTTTGACTTTTATCAGTCGATCAGTGAATATACCGGGACTCCTGGTGGGGAAATGTATTTCCAAGAAGAACCGATGGATCTGACCTTCTATTATGATGAAGTGACGATTCAATCAAACAATTTAGAAAATGTTCAAGCTTTAACTGATACCATTAATGATCAAGGTTATTACGGCTACTCAGTTGCGTCAGAACTTAAACAAATCAATATGCTATTTACCATCGCAAAAGCTGGTTTAATTTTCATTGGGGCCATTGCCGTTATTATTGCTTCAATTGGGATCTTTAATACGATGACGATGGCGGTCACTGAGCGGGCACCAGACATTGGGATTATGAAAGCGATTGGTGCTAGTCCTAAGACAATTAAACAGATTTTCTTACTAGAAAGTAGTATCATCGGCATTATGGGCGCAACGATTGGGACCTTGGTGAGCTACCTCATCAGTTTCTTAGTTAATATCGGCTTACCAATGATTTTAGAAGCCACCTTTGAAGATCAACTCCCGGAAGGGTTCCAGTTCTCAAGTATCCCGTGGACGCTTGTGTTGATTGCCTATGTCATTTGTCTTTTAGTCACACTTATTTCTGGCTCACGACCAGCTAAAAAAGCAACAAAAATTGATGTCTTAAGTGCGTTAAGACGCGAATTATAGTTTAACAATCAGAGATAATCGATGACCAACCAAGTCATTTGAAAGGAGCATCCTATGAAACATTGGCGAATAATCGTTATGATTTGTCTCATAGTCCTCACCGCTTGCGGACAAACAGAATCAGACGCATCTGTCTTCCAATACAAAGGCTCTCTTATTGGCGACAACAGTGCTGTCACGAGTATAAGTCGGATGGTCACAACAATGGAGACCGTTGATAACTTTAAACTTCAAACAGATAAAGAACCTTACGGGATTGAGCTTTATTATAAAAGTGATGAGCCCTATGCCTTTAATGTAATAGATAAAGAAGTCCATCAACAATCTGTTTATCTCTATTACTTGATTGACAATGTGGACTACATTAGTTTTATCTTCAATAACCAAACCATTCATACGGAACGCGACATGTATACGGTTGACTTAAAAGCACTCAATAAGATTGAAAATATCAATGAACAAAAAGTAAATAACTATTTATATGAAACATATGCACCTTAATGAAACAAGCGCCTGACTCTTCCTTGAGTCAGGCGCTTGTTTTAACTATTGGTATTTTGACTGTAAAATCTTTGACTTAGTTTTATTGAGCCAATATTAACAACGATGGCGAGCAATAAAAGCATCCAGATAAACCAAGGAGATATAAAGAGTCCATTAGAAACAATTTGAATAAAAGAGAACGGGATAGTTAAGGAAATTAGTACCGCAAAAACGGCACCAAACACAAGCCGTCCTTTTTCCATGCCGAGTTTAAAGATAAACGGCATCAATACGGCATAAGCGATTAAAGCTGTTAAAACCATGAAGATCACATTCACTAGAAAGGCTGGGTATGACGCTAACGTTAAATCTTGATAGCCAAAGACGTGATAACCAAATTGCGCCATCAACATAATGACACTGACCATTCCAACAAAACCATAACCCAGCACATATTTACTTAAGATAATTGACTTTTCTGGTATCGGCATCATCCGCATCAACCGGTCCCATTTTGCGCGTTCATCATAACCGAATGAAGAGATTGGAATGATAAGTGCGTACATCATGGTAAAACTGATCATATTCGATGCTGGAATAAGCGCAAAACCAACAATGACAATGAGAAGCACCCGCATCTGTTTTTCTAACGTGAAAATATCTTTTAGAAGTAATCCTTTCACGATTGCTTCACTCCTTTCGTCATCAAAATCATCACATCTTCTAATGTCGCTTTTTCTAAATCACCAAAGACTGTGTCAGACGAGGAGAGTGCCTCTTTATCCACCAACAACTCGACCGCATAACGACTGGTCCGCTGACCTTTAATCGCGGCTTGATTAATGGTTAAGGCATTGATCTCTTCCGGCGCTACTTTTAGTATCCGATATCGTTCCAATAACCCATCTTTTTCTTCCATGAACTTAAGGCGCCCTTCGTGTAAGAAAGCAATATAGTCACAACTTTTCTCTAAGTCACTGACGATATGTGACGACAACAGTACCGTGTGACGCTCATCACGGGTAAACTCATTAATAATATCCAAAATTTCTTCTCGCACCATCGGGTCTAACCCACTTGTTGCTTCATCTAAAATCAATAATTCTGCGTGATGCGACAAGGCAACAGCTAATTGTAATTTCATTTTCATCCCACGTGAAAAGTCTTTAAACACTTGGTTGTATGGCAACTTAAACTGTTCCATGTAGTGATCAAAAACGTCATCATCCCATGCATCATAAATATCTTTCAACATGATCCGAATCCGTTTCGCTGTCAGCGTCTCAGGATAATACGCTTCATCTAAAACGACTCCAACCTTCTGTTTTACTGCTAAAAATCCATCCGTCTCATTATTCACACCAAGGACATGAATCGTCCCACTATCTTTTTTTATTGCCTGCATGATCATATGTAACGTCGTACTTTTACCTGCGCCGTTCTCACCGACCAGTCCAACAATCGATCCCGTCGGGATCGTTAAATGAAGGTTATCTATCCTAAAGTTTTTAAACTGCTTACTCACATTCGTTAATTCAATCGCATGCATCACTTTCGTCCTCCTTCTGTTTCACTCTTTAATACATCCAGTAACGCTTTTAGTTCAGCTATTGATATACCGACAATGTCGGCCAAATCAAGCGCGTCTTGTAGATGCGTTTCGATTTGTTTTAAATACTCCTCTTTAATAAGCGACGGATTCATGCCTTTTACATAAGACCCACGCTTAGCCATCGTGTATATAAACCCGTCATGCTCTAACTCTTCATAGGCGCGTTTTGTTGTAATAACACTGACTTTTAAGTCTTTTGCCAGTTGCCTGATTGAAGGTAAGGCGTCATCTTGTTTTAACTCGCCTGCAATAATTTGCGCTTTAATTTGGTCATAGATTTGTTTAAAAATGGGCGCATCTGATTGATTATGAATCACTAAGCGCATCGTTTCACCAACTTTCTGTATATATACACTATACACAAAATGAACAGATATGTCTACTGTTTTTTCCAAATGGAAAAGCGCCTCCTCGTTAAAGGAGACGCTTAATTATTATTTATATTCTATTAGTTTTTCGCATACAGCTTGTCATAGTAATCTTCAAGCATACGCTTGACCGCGTAACGATCGCGTGTGGATTCGATACTACGTGCCATCATTTGTACCCACTTATCGTGGTTTTGATAGAAGGTTGGTAACACTTCTTCACGCAATACACGATAAAGCGCATCTAAATCATGCTTATCTAATGCCTGAACGTCATCAGATTCGAAGCCATCACCAAACTGCCAGCCGTTTTCACCATGTTCACATGCTTCTGGCCACCAGCCGTCTAATGTGCTTAAGTTTAAGACACCGTTCATCGCCGCTTTCATACCTGACGTTCCACTTGCTTCTTTCGGACGACGTGGGTTATTAAGCCATACATCAGACCCGCGGGTTAACATTGCCCCAATGGTCATATCATAGTTTTCTAAGAAGACAACGGCATGTGGGTATTTCTTCGCCATCTTCACAAGTGACGACACAATGCCTTTACCAGTATCATCGAGTGGGTGCGCTTTACCTGAGAAGACAATCTGTACATCACCAGATTCAAGTAATGGGCCGATGATCGCTTCATCCGTAAAGATAAAGTCACTGCGCTTATAAGGTGCAGCCCGACGAGAGAAACCGATGATCAGTTTATCTTCTTTAAGGCGAACGCCGTTACGTTCTTCAATAAAATCAATTAACGCGCGTTTATTTTCTAAGTGACGTGACCATAAGTCCCCGCCATTTGCTTGTAAGTCTAACATTTGTTCATCGACCCATGTTGGACGGTGAATACAGTTCGTAATTGGAATAATTTCTGAACGATTATCCACATGTGCCCACATTTTATTTGCCGTCTCACCGTGTAATTCGGCAACAGCGTTGGACATACGGGACAGTCTCAGTGCCCCAACTGTCATGTTGAACGGTGCGCCACCGATTTCAACGAGTTGTTCCACGGTTAAGCCATTAGCTGCGCCCATGTATAATAATTTTTCAATTGGATGTGATTCATTTCCCTCAACAATTGGCGTATGGGTTGTGAAGACTGTTTCATCACGTGTTTGTTTCCACGCCTCATAAAAGTCGGCGCCTTCTTCCATCTTTTCACGCATTAATTCAAAGCCCGCAAATAATGCGTGACCTTCATTAAAGTGATAGACATCAATGTCATGACCGAGTTTACGTAAGGCACGTACCCCAGCAATCCCTAACACCATCTCTTGGGCAATCCGTTCTTCACCGAACCAACCGTATAGTTGTCCTGTAATCCAGGCTTCTGGGTTACCTGGAACATCTGTATCTAATAAGTATAACGGGACATTACCGAATTGTTCAACTTTCCATACTTTACACGTAATGTTTTGCTTTCTAATCGTCACATCAACGGTCACACCTGTATCTTCTAAGAAATCATACTCATAATTGTGATAACTATCATATGGCTTACCATGTTCATCAATGCGTTGATCTGTATAACCTTGTTTCCACTTAATACCGATTCCTACCATTGGGTAATCATGATCTTTGGCACCTTTTAAGTAATCCCCTGCGAGAATACCTAAACCACCTGCATACGTTTTCATACTTGTGTCCAATCCATACTCCATACAGAAGTATGCTACACGTGAATCTTTATTTGTCATTACAATTCCTCCTTCGTATGATTAGCTTGATATGATGCTTAAGTTTGCGTTTTGAAAGCGCAATCACTCTACATGTTCTATCCTACACTAATTTTTTACTTTTGCCTAGTGCTTTTGAGAAATCGGTTGCATTATTTTAAATTGTCTTATAATTAAACAGCCAATCCATGCGGTTTCTTTTAAACCCCCTTCTTCTTATTACTTTACTCTTTATACCCTGAAAAAATTAGCACAAAACAAAAAACAGGACATCGCTGCCCTGTTTGTGTTCACTTATTTCTTTTTCGTTGCTTTTTCACGTTCGTTTTTATTTAAAATCTTTTTACGTAAACGAATCGATTCTGGAGTAACTTCACAATACTCATCATCATCTAAATATTCAATTGCTTCTTCTAAGCTTAACTGACGCGTTTTTCGAATGGTTGAGGTTTGATCTTTATTTGCTGAACGCACGTTAGTTAAGTGTTTCTCTTTCGTGATATTAACGGTTAAATCATTATCACGGTTATGTTCACCAACAATCATTCCTGCATACACTTCTGTACCAGGTTCAACGAAGATAATCCCACGGTCTTCTAAGTTCATGATACCATAAGTCGATGCTTTACCATTTTCTAAAGCCACAAGCACACCTTGACGACGTCCTCCGACTTTACCTTTAACAACCGGCTGGTAGCTATCAAACGTATGATTGATAATACCGTAACCACGTGTTTGAGTTAAGAATTCAGTAGAATATCCGATGAGACCACGTGAAGGTATCTTAAATTCAAGTCTTACTTGACCATTTCCTTGGTTAACCATATCAACCATTTCACCTTTACGTGAACCGAGTGATTCCATGACAGCTCCCGTATGTTCTTCTGGCACATCAACTTGAACGTGTTCAACTGGCTCACATTTCACACCGTCAACGTCTTTAATGATAACCTGTGGCTTTGATAGCTGTATCTCAAAACCTTCACGACGCATGTTTTCAACAAGAATCGATAAGTGTAATTCCCCACGACCCGACACAATCCATGCATCTGGTGAATCAGTTGGATCGACACGTAAACTTACATCTGTTTCTAATTGAAGCATCAAACGTTCTTCAATTTTACGTGAGGTAATATATTTCCCTTCACGACCCGCAAATGGACTATTGTTCGTCACAAAGGTCATTTGTAGCGTTGGTTCATCAATGTGTAAGATTGGTAGGGCGTCTAAGTGATTACTCGGACAAACTGTCTCACCTACGTTAATATCTTCCAGACCAGCTAAGGCAATAATGTCACCACTACGTGCTTCATTAATTTCAATCCGTTTCAGTCCTAAGAAGCCGAAGATTTTAGAGACACGGAAGCTTTTCGTTGAACCGTCTTTTTTGATTAACGTCACTTGCTCGCCAACTTTAAGCGATCCACGCACAACACGACCAATACCAATACGACCTAAATAGTCATTGTAATCAAGTAAGGTTACTTGGAATTGAAGTGGGTCACTTGAATTATCGATTGGCGCTGGGATATTTGTCATAATCGTCTTAAAGACCGCTTCCATTGATTCCTCTTGAGCTTCAGGTTCTTCACCTGATGTACCGTTTAAGGCTGATGCGTAAACAACAGGGAATTCTAACTGCTCATCATCTGCACCTAGTTCGATAAAGAGATCCAACACCTCATCAACGACGTGCTCTGGACGTGCGTTCGGACGGTCAATTTTATTTAATACGACAACCGGTCTAAGTTTTTGTTCCAATGCCTTTTTCAACACGAAACGTGTTTGTGGCATACAGCCTTCATAAGCATCAACGACAAGTAAAACGCCGTCAACCATACGTAAAATCCGTTCTACTTCACCACCAAAGTCGGCGTGACCAGGTGTATCTAAAATATTAATACGCGTATCATTGTAATTGATCGCGGTATTTTTCGCTAAAATGGTAATGCCACGTTCACGTTCGATATCGTTTGAATCCATCATCCGATCATCGGTTTGTTCATTCTCGCGAAACGTGCCTGAATAACGCAACAATTGATCGACTAACGTTGTTTTTCCGTGGTCAACGTGGGCAATAATTGCTATGTTACGAATATCTTCTCTTAATTGCATCCCTAAACATCTCCTCTTTGTGTAAAAAAACCTCGACTGACAGTTTAACTGAGTAAGTATAGCATAAAAGAAACCTTATCGTACAGCCTTTTCGCCAAAAAAATGAAAAAAATCGCTGATCTTTCAACTATTTCGCGGTTTTTCACATTGTTTTTTCCAACTAAGATAGATATTTCTTTCTTATAAAATGATGGTGAACCTGGCACCACCTGATGGTGAATGAGCTACTTCGATTGTGCCATTAGAACGTTCAATGATCGCCCGAGAAATAGCCAAACCAAGTCCTGTCTCGCCACCTTTGCCTTTAATAAACCGGTCAAATAATTGTGGCATCAGCGCTTCATCAATGCCGTCACCGTCATCATCTACAGTGATATAGAGCCGTCCTTGTTCGTGACGGGCTTCCACTAACACCTGCGTTTTCGCATGGCGAATGGCATTCGTCATCACATTCATTAAGGCGCGCAACACCTTCTCTTCATCAACGACGACGGTTAAATCATCAATGACCTTGTGATTTAACGCAATTTGTTGATCAGTGGCAAGTGGAATCGCTCGGTCAATGGCTTGTTGAATCAGATGTGAAATGTAGATAGTTTCATCATGATAGATTGTTTCATCACTATCTAACTTAGCGAGAAGAATCATTTCATTAATAATCTTTTTCAAACGACCAATTTCTTGTGTCATGACTTCTAGACCACGGGCCTCTTCCTCACCAGTAAATACACCGTCTTTGATTCCTTCGGCATAGCCTTGAATCGTCATGAGAGGTGTTTTTAACTCATGACTCGCATTTTGGAAAAATTGTTGCTGGGACTTCATATAGCGTTCCAGTGCCCTCGCCATATCGACCATACTTTCTTCTACTTCCTTGATTTCACCGGTCGCTTTGATTCTTTCTAATGCATCGAATTGGCGTTTTTCTACTTTCTTTAATTGATGCTTTAACTGTGTGAGTGGTGTGACTAAACGCATCGTTAAATAATGCGACAGAATAGCAATGACAATAACGCCAAACATAAACACAATCACGAGCCGGTTAAAAAATACACTTTGGACGGCTTGTAAGTCTCCCAGTGGTGTAATAAGGACGAGCTCTTGATTGAGTAACTCTGGATAAATCGGTAAGATTGAGACGACATACTCGGTCTCACCATCACTCCAAAGCGGTTGATTATTGTTCGTTAAGTCATAACGATTCACCCACGTTTCAATCGTCGATACTTCCAGCGAAGAAGAGTATAGCATCACTTGTTCATTGGCCCGGTTATATATAAACAAATAGACTTCTTCATCATTTAGCCAATCAGAAAAGTTTCTTGGCGCTACCTCACTGTATAAAAACTGCGCCAATAGTTCCCCTTTTTCTGCCAGTTGATCTTTTTCATTTTGAATTAATACATCGAGCAACAAGGAATGAATCGCAATCGTGACAAATAACATCGTTACAACGAGTAACGTTGTAAAGGCAACGGTCAGTTGTGTTTGAAGTTTCATTCGGCTTCATCCTGGCGAAGACGATAACCATAACCCCAGACCGTTTCAAGTGGGACACCGTCCATCTTTTTTCTTAACCGTTTCACTAAATCATCGACCGCACGGTCACTCCCGAAATAATCATCCCCCCACACAAGGGTAAGCAACTCTTCTCGGGAAAAGGCACGGTTTTGATTTTTCACAAGATGGTAAAGTAAATCATATTCCTTTGAGGTGACGTCAACCTCTTCATCATGCCAAAACACCCGGCGTTCATTATGGTTGATTGACAAGTCACCAACTGCTAACGTCTCACTTGTTAACGTCACGATTTCTTTCGGCTGCGTTCGTTTAAATAAACGCTTGACTCTGGCGACCAACTCTCTTGGACTAAAAGGCTTCGTTAAATAGTCATCACTACCAAGTTCTAGACCAAGAATCTTATCGACTTCTTCATCTTTTGCCGAAATAATAATAATCGGCACCTCACTTATTTGTCTGATTCGCTTACATAATTCATAGCCATCCATACCTGGCAACATAATATCTAATATCCACATATCCGGTTGTTGGTTCAAAGCGTAGCTCCAAGCACTTTCAGCATCACCAACAACAGACACCTCATACCCTTCTTTCACTAAATAGGCTTTCACAATATCTCTAATATTAGGATCGTCTTCAACGATAAACACATGTTCATGCATCGTGCTTCCTCCTTTTATCTATCTTCGTTCTCATTCATAAGTCGTTCAATGTTTATAGCTATCGTTCTTATTATAACATGCTTCAATAATCATTCTTTTCCCTTTTTACCCCGCATATAAATAGACGTCCTTTTATATTTTCTCATATTTTAACCGATGTGTCTTTCCATACTTTTTTCATAACTTTACCGTATTCATGCCTAAACTCTAACCTATACTAATAAGTATCAAGTCATTATTCACTTTTACATTATGAAAGGAGTCTTCCGAATGGATGAATTCAACAATATAAACAACGCGAGTAAAGAAAAAGAAACAAACGAAGAGAAAATGAACGAGGTTAATCAAGGTTATACGGAAGCATCAATTACGGATGAACCCGTACCGTTTGTCGAAAAAGAAAAACCAGAAAAGACTATAGTTAAAAAACAGAGTGTCCTCAGTCTTTGGCTCAGTGGTCTTGTTGGTGGTTTGACTGTCGCAGTGATTGGTTTTTTATTACTATTTAATGGGGTCATTCCATTTCAAAACGAAGCCATATCAAATAATGACACATCAGAACCAACGTCATCACTGATTCAAACAGGTACATCAGAAGATGACGTTTCAACTGACATGTTATCCAATGTCGGCGAAGCTGTTGTCGGCGTTGCCAATATCCAAGATCAAAGTTTGTGGTCAGAATCAAGTGATGCTGGTTCTGGTTCAGGGGTTGTCTATAAAATTGAAGATGAGCGAGCTTTTATCGTAACGAATCACCATGTGATTGATGGCGCCAACAGTATTGAAGTTATTTTAGCTGATGGCGAACGTGTAGAAGCGCAGTTACACGGATCTGACGAGTTAACGGATTTAGCCGTTCTTTCCATTGATAAAGCGCACGTGTCAACGGTCGCCACGTTCGGTTCATCTGAAGATTTAGTTGTGGGTGAAACTGCGATTGCGATTGGTAATCCTCTCGGAGAGGAATTTGCCGGCACTGTTACTAAAGGCATTATTAGCGGGGTCAATCGTTCGCTTACCGTCGATAGTAACCAAGATGGTCAAGCTGATTGGACTGTGGATGTTTTACAAACAGATGCCGCCATTAACCCTGGTAACAGTGGTGGAGCTTTAATCAATAGTCAAGGAGAAGTCATTGGAATTAATTCGATGAAAATTGCTTTAGAATCTGTCGAAGGGATTGGCTTTGCGATTCCGATTGATGAAGCTCAACCCATCATTGAACAACTTGAAACCGAAGGGGAAGTGAACCGTCCCTTTATCGGTATCAGTGCAGTAGACTTCTCAACTGTACCAACAGAGCACGTGACACGCACATTAAATCTTGATCCGAATGAAGTGACAAGTGGTATTGTGATTGCCGAAGTTCATCCAAATTCATCAGCCGCAGAAGCTGGACTTGAAACATATGATGTGATTACTGATATTGATGGTACAGCGATCACAAATATGATGGATTTACGTCAATACCTCTATCAAGAGACAAATATCGGTGACACCATTACTGTCACATTCTACCGTGATGGGACTCAGTCAACCATTGATATTACTTTACAAGGTGAGTAAGTCAAATTGACAAGTGATTTTCACTTGTTTCATATATATAAATAGGTTGGCACTCTCCCTTATCTTTAACGTGAAACTCAACCCTTATGTGTCAATCTACTAGAAGAGCCACGCCCAATGGGCGCGGCTCTTTTCTTTATCTATCTTACACTTTTTCTTATCTCTTACTATCTCGATTTGATAATATCATATCCACATGTAAAATCCCGTCTTCTAAATATTCTTCACTCACAGGTTCGAATCCAAAAGAGGAATAAAAATCATATAAATACACTTGCGCATGAATCTTTATATCGCTCGGGTTAAATTCATCTTTTATCACTCTGATCGCTTCACTGACAAGCTGTCGTCCTAACACTTTCTTACGATAGTCTGGATGGACTAATATCCGACCAATCGACGGTTCATGATACATCACACCGGGTGGAATAAGCCGACAATAGCTCGTGATCACCCCTTCTTCTTCAGTGAAGAGATGCAGACAATCTTGATCGATACCGTCTACTTCTGGATAAGGACAATTTTGTTCGACGACAAAAACGTCGACTCTTAGTTTTAATAATTGATACAGTGTATCAGTCGTTAAGTCATCAAATTGTTTGACTTGAAACATCTTTTCTCCTCCTGATCATATCAACATGGTAAATATCGCAATCCAAATAAGGTTCTGATATAACCTCAAAACCAAAACCCTGATAAAATTCGGTTAAATATTGTTCAGCCTGAATTTGGATTGATTTTGTATCAGCCTCCGAAGCGACCTCAACCGCTCGCTTAAGCAGCTGTTTACCTAAGCCTGTTTTGCGATGACTCTTCTTTACAATGACGCGACTAATGGTCGCCTCACTATAGACATACCCTTCTGGGATGATGCGACAGTAGCTCACGACTTTTCCTTCATCTTCATAATAGAGATGCAGACTCTGTTGATCTAAATCATCAAATTCATGATACGCACTCGTTTGTTCCACAATAAAGACATCAGAACGTAGCTTAGCAATCTCGTACCACTTATGTGGTGATAGGTCTTGAAATGTTTTCACGTGCCAACTCACCAAAAACCCCCCCTAAAATTCTCATTTATCGCATTTTTCTTTCTTTTCAGCTAGAATAATCATAACAAAACTTTTATTGGAGGGGTAGTCATGAAAACAATCGGATTTATCGGTACCGGTGTGATGGGAAAAAGTATGGCTGATCATTTAATTGAGGCAGGCTATGAGGTACATATTTATAATCGCACGAAAAGTAAAGCAATTGATTTGATCGAGCGAGGGGCGCATTGGCATGACGATGTCAAATCTGTGAGTGCCGTGAGTGACTGCGTAATGACAATGGTCGGTTATCCATCAGACGTTGAAGCAATATATTTCGGTGTAGATGGTATTATTGAACATGCGAAAAAAGGCAGTCTCCTGATTGACTTTACAACATCAAAGCCAGCCTTGAGTAAAAAAATTGAACAAGCTGCTCATAAGCATGGGTTGCAATCACTTGATGCCCCTGTATCGGGTGGTGATGTTGGCGCTAAAAACAAAGCTCTAACAATTATGGTCGGCGGCGAAGAAACGGCCTTTACTCGTGCCAAGCCACTTCTTGAACTGCTCGGTAAAAACATTATCCTACAAGGACCAAGTGGGGCCGGTCAACATACAAAAATGTGTAACCAAATCACGATCGCATCAAATATGATTGGGGTAACAGAAGCGATGCTTTACGCTAAAAAGGCAGGACTCGACCCTACCCGTGTATTAGACAGCATCTCACAAGGGGCCGCTGGCAGCTGGTCACTTGATAACCTTGCGCCTAGAATGATTAAACAAGATACCGCCCCTGGTTTTTATATTAAACATTTTATTAAAGACATGACCATCGCAAAGAACGCAGCCGACGAGATGGGGCTTCATGCACCTGGTTTGAGTCTTGCCTTATCGATGTATCAACAATTAGCGGATGAAGGACTCGAGGACTTAGGCACACAAGCGCTTTACTTACTCTACAACAAAGCCTAACCCAAACATCATGAATATTAATATTCTAACAGTAATCATTACAACACAAGCGCAAAGCATCGATGCTTTGCGCTTGTGTTGTAACTTATCTTAGCCGCTATTTCTTTTGTTTCTTCTTCAACTGTTCATCATAGTTATTCACGACAAAAGCTAAGTCATTGTTACTGAACTGGCTCATCACGTCAATGAGTAACGCCGTATCGACATCAAGCCCTTCATCTTTTCCTACCGTTTGTTCATTGATTTCTTCTAATTGTTTAGGGACAAGTTGGGTCGGATAGGCTTCTTGGTATAACGTGGCCGGGTCTAAATCATGATTTACACACCACTGACAAAACAATAAAATCATCGTCTCTTCTTGTTGCTGGTAATGTTTAATCACCGCTTCTTCTTGTGCTTTTTTGTCATATTGATCCACTGTTTGTTCACCTTCTTTTCTATACAAGTAGTGTAGTAGATATCTGAGCTTTTTGTAAAGTATAAAACAAAGCCTCTTTCTGACTCTGTCACTTTATTAACTTAAAGGTTGATAAAGTTTATGTATTTCATTATAATGGATGATGCAAGAGACTAAGTTGATTTACCCCTACATCCGTATCTTGCAAATACGAAAAATAGGTGGTTATAAGAAAATGGAAAATTATCAAGTATTATTGTATTATCAATATGTTGACATTAAAAACCCGGATCAATTCGCTAAAGAACACAAACGTGTTTGTGCAGACTTTAATTTACTTGGACGGATTTTAATCTCACATGAAGGGATTAACGGTACCTGTTCAGGAACAAAAGAAGATACTGAGCGTTACATTCAGTATATGAATAATCATCCGATGTTTCATGAGATGCCGTTTAAGATTGACCCAGCGGAAGGCCATGCCTTTAAGAAGCTGAAAGTTAAATCACGCCCTGAGCTTGTGACATTGAGACTAGGCGCTGAGGATATTAATCCAAATGAAATCACAGGAAATTATCTAGAACCAAAAGATTTCTACGAAGCGATGCAAGATGAGAACACCGTTGTCATCGATGCCCGCAACGACTACGAATACGACCTCGGTCACTTCCGCGGGGCCGTGCGTCCAGATATCCATACATTCCGCGAATTACCTCAATGGATTGATGAGCATAAAGAGAAGTTTAAAGGTAAACGCATCTTAACTTATTGTACCGGCGGGATTCGTTGTGAGAAATTCTCTGGTTGGTTACTTCAAAAAGGCTTTGAAAATGTCAACCAACTCCATGGTGGGATTGCGACTTATGCGAAACACCCAGAAACAAAGGGGCAATTATGGGACGGTAAAATGTATGTCTTTGACGAAAGAATCAGTGTGCCGATTAACCAAGTAGAACACGTGGTTGTTGGTCGCGATTATTTTGACGGCGAACCTTGTGAACGCTATGTAAATTGCGCTAATCCTGAATGTAATAAACAATTCATCTGTTCAGAAGAAAACGAACATAAACATTTACGTAGTTGTACACATGACTGCCGTGTGCACGAACGTAACCGTTATGTAGAAGAATACGAACTAACAGAAGCAGATGTGGCTGCACGTTTAGCAGCCCTTGAACAAGATACACAGAAAGCGATCTAATTCGCCACTATTTTATACAACATAATAATGAGCGGCATGCCTTATCACGTAAGGGATGACCGCTCATTTTTTCTTTCTGATCTGCAAAATAACTTTTTAGAATATCAAAAAAAGAATTTAGATTTTTGTTTATCAATAGCTAGGCGTGTATTAATGACGCCAATCGGATTCAAATAAACTCATAAAGTACGTATCATAATATTTCCCGTTCACAAAGCAATGGTCTTTAAACGTGCCTTCAATCTTAAAGCCTAACTTTTCATATAAACCTTTTGCTTTTTCATTAATGCCTCGTGTGGTGAGATACACTTTATTCAGGCGTAAGTGATCAAACGCATACGACAGCATCTGAAGCATCGCCGCTTCCCCGTGACCTTGTCCTTGATGCTCTCGGTCTAACATGAGGCCAATCTCAGCTCTCCCGTGGCTTTGGTTGATCGATGTTAAATGAATCCATCCAAGCTTATCATGTTGGCGTGATTCAATCACATAAATTTCTGCCCCGGTCTGTTCCATCTGTTCAACCATCTCTTCAATCGCTGTTAAACTTTTCGGTGTGTGTCCAATCATCGTTAATGTTGTTGGGTCATTGTACCACCGTTTCACATCAACTAAATCTTCATACTCAAGTGGACGGAGTGTTACTTGTACAGCCATTTTCTTCACCTCATTTATTTTTTTCAAATGAACAATCGACTATTGTTATCATTATGTAATTAGCCTTTTTACATTGCTCTTAAACCTTATCATTTTCTCTACTATTTAATATCTTCTATTTACCTGCTTATCATTGATTAACCTTTTAAACAATAGGGTATACACAAGAAGTGGCTCATTCGCTATTAATTCGTACCAGTGCGTAACTAAAGCCAAATCAGATGAAAATTAATATATGACACGGAGGGAAAAGTATGAGTATTTATGAATTTAACGTCCAAACAATCGATCATAAAGAGCAGTCGCTTGAGGATTATAAAGGCAAGGTTGTCTTAATCGTCAATACGGCAACAAAATGCGGGTTAAAGAATCAGTTTAACAGTCTCGAAACACTGTATCAAAAATACAAAGATGATGGGTTTGTCGTATTAGGTTTCCCGAGTAATCAGTTCTTAAATCAAGAACCAGGGACAGACGAAGAAGTCAGTCAAGCATGCCAGCTTAATTTTGGCGTCACCTTTCCACTGTTTAGTAAAATTAATGTGAACGGGAAAGACGCCCATCCATTATTTAAGTACTTAACCAAACAACAGTCGGGCATCTTAGGCGGGGCAATCAAATGGAACTTCACCAAGTTTCTCATTGACCGAGACGGCAATGTCGTCAACCGTTTTGCGCCAAAAACAGAACCAGAAGCGTTTGAAGGTGAGATAAAAAAGTTACTCTAAATACAAAACAGACAAAGAAGACATAAATCATTAGTGATATATGTCTTCTTTGTCTGTTTTTATTTGTCACATTTAATAATCTATCAAAAAAATTCATGTTTGTACTTACTAACATATAGCGATATGCTTTTCATTGTAACACTTTAACACCCATTATAACGGGCCGAAATATGGCGGTTTTTAGATATTTTACCGATAGGTAGTTAAACATATTTTAGGCTATTGATGAATGAGAATTGTGACTAGATGATGTGTTGATCATGAATAACTGTCAGTACATATTCATGATCATATTGGGACATTATGTACTTTTTAGTCTTTTTTTCTTTTTTCTGTTGACGGATAGTTTTGATAGGTCTATACTTTGTTTATTGATTAATAAACGAAAAGGAGGTCACAATCATGAATTCAATCATTGTAAAACCCGCACCTATGACACAAGTAAATGATTTCACCGTGACCTCCACTGATATGATGTTTGCCTAAATTATTCGGCTCATCTTTACTTATCATTTTGACGTTAAGTAAGGATTGATCGATACATTTAGCACATCTTCAAACCACGTGGTCACGAGAATATTCGTGACCTTTTTTTGCGTATACCCATCACTTTTAGATGGGTGTTTAGCACAGACGTCTCGGATGTCTGTGCTTTTTTTCGTTTAATCAATCATTAACGAAAAGGAGGAAAAAGAAATGTTAGTAAGAACACCCATTAAAAATGACAACCAAGGAGAAGGCTTTGGCTAGTCAAATGTTTATGTGTTAGAAAAGGAGTGAACAACATGTTTCAAGTATTTAAAAAGTTAGCTTGGTTTTTTAAAGACCAATGGTTACGTTATCTGGTCGCAATTATGGCACTTATGTTCGCAAGTTTCCTTGACCTTATTCCCCCGAGACTCGTCGGGAATGCGATTGATGCCATTCAGTTCAACGAACTGACCAAAGAATCGTTAACTGAGACACTACTCATATATGGCGGACTCATCATTTTAACGTATGCGATTATGTTTTTATGGGATTATACTTTATTTAGCGGTGCTTTGTTGCTTGAACGGCAAATACGTTCAAAGTTAATGCGTCACTTTCTCATGATGAGCCCACGATTCTTTAGTAAAAACCGGACCGGTGACTTAATGGCCCGGGCCACGAATGATTTAAAAGCCATCATGATGACATCAGGCTTTGGTATTTTAACGCTTGTCGATTCAACGGTATACATGTCTTTTATCGTCTTAATGATGGGCTTTACCGTGAACTGGACATTGACATTGATGGCCCTCATTCCAATGCCAATTATGGCCATTATTGTTTATAAGTACGGAGAAATTATTCATTTACGCTTTACCGATGCTCAGGAAGCGTTTAGTGACTTAAACAACTATACCCTTGAATCCATCCGCGGGGTTAGTGTCACAAGGGCGTTTGTTCAGGAAAATCATGACCTGGAACGCTTTAAAGAAAAAACACAAGACGTGTTTATTAAAAATAAAGCTGTCGCTCAGATGGAAGCTTTCTTTGAACCAACGATGAAAATCCTTGTCGGGATATCTTACACCATTGGTTTAGGTTACGGCGCCATCATGGTGATGGATAACCGTATCTCAATTGGCGACCTTGTCTCATTTAACGTCTATTTAGGTATGATTATCTGGCCGATGTTTGCGATTGGTGAACTCATTAATGTGATGCAGCGTGGGAACGCGTCCCTCGACCGGGTCAATCATGTCTTAAAACAACAATCGGACGTGAAAGAACCAAAACAACCGGTTGAAGTAAAGAAACCAGAAGTCATTCAATTTAACGACGTAACGTTTCGTTATCCAGGCTCAAAAGAGCCGGCCTTAAAAAACATTCATTTAAACATAAAACAAGGGGAAACGATTGGGATTGTCGGTAAAACTGGCGCAGGTAAAACAACGTTATTCAAACAACTATTAAGACAATACCCTGCACCAGAAGGCGACTTACGCATTAATGATGTGCCTATTGATCAGTTATCACTTGATTTGACGCGCGAGTGGATTGGCTACGTGCCGCAACAACACATTTTATTCTCTAAAACGGTACGCGAGAATCTCTTATTTGGGGTTGGTCATGCCTCTGATGACGTGATTAATAAGATGCTGACATCAACTTCGTTAAAGTCTGATATCGATGCCCTTTCAAACGGACTTGATACGCTTGTAGGCGAAAGTGGGGTCACATTATCGGGTGGTCAAAAACAACGGTTATCATTAGCCCGAGCGTTGTTAATGGATCCTGAGATGTTAATCTTAGATGATGCCTTATCTGCCGTTGATGGTAAAACAGAAGCAACAATTATTGACCATTTAAAAGCAGAGCGCCAACAAAAAACAACCTTGATTGCGGCTCACCGTTTATCAGCTGTCACCCATGCGGACCAAATTATTGTTCTGACAGACGGTAAAATCACAGAACACGGAACCCATGACACTCTCATGCAGCAAAATGGCTGGTACAAAGAACAATTTATGATTCAACAAATGACTGAGGAGGTGGAGACTGAATGAAAGCCTCTGTAGAAAAACGTTTATTACGTTATCTTTTCATTAACAAACAAACGATTACGTTTGCGCTCATTGCCCTCATTATTGCGGTCGCCTTAGAACTCACTGGACCGTTCATCGCCAAACAAGTGATTGACCGCCACATCGTTGGCGTTCAAACCGAGTGGGCGACAGTCACTAACAATAATGACAACGACACGATTGAGCTCAACGATCGCTACTTAAAAAGAGCCGATCGGTTAGACGAGGACGATGTGGTTACTGGTACCGTCACATTTGTTCAAGTAAACCGTGACTATTATCTCGCCGAAGGTAAGGTTCCGGTTGGTGAGACACTTCGCGTGTCAGAAGATGGACAGTCACTTATGTCTGAGTCGGAAAATTTTCAAGCAGAAAAATTATCTGCTGGCACCGCGGCTAACTTTTTTACACCGGAAGTACAACCCATTATGCTTTGGTTAGCGCTTTATCTTGGCTTGATTTTAATTGCCTCCGTCTTCCAATATCTAAAGACGTATTTATTACAAGTCCATGCGAATAAAATCATTCAAACGATGCGGAATGATGTCTTTGAAACGGTTGAGCGCTTACCGATGCGCTATTTTGTCAATATGCCAGCCGGGAAGATTTTAGCACGGGTGACGAATGACACCGAAGCCATTAAAGAACTGTATGTCCGGGTATTAGAAACATTTGTGAACGGATTTATTTATATGGCGGGTATTATTATTGCCCTTTATTTATTAAATCCAACCTTGGCAACGATGAGTCTCATGTTATTGCCCCTCCTCATGTTGTTTATGAAGTTTTATAAAGCGTATGCCGGGAAATACAATGAAGTGATTCGTTCAGTTAATAGCGATATTAACGCATCTATTAATGAATCCATCCAAACGATGCCGATTATTCAAGCCTTTAGACGGACGAATGACCGAGCTAATGAGTTTGAACAGTTAAATGACAAGCATTACCGCTATCAAAAGAAAATGGTGGCCCTATCAGCGCTCACATCATACAACTTAGTGAATGTCCTTCGCGGGATTGCGTTTCTTAGCTTTATTTGGTTCTTCGGTAACCAGTCCTTGACTGGGACGATGCTCGTCTCAACTGGTTTGCTCTATGCCTTTGTTGATTATTTAACGCGGCTATTCGAACCGATGACTCAAATGGTCAATCAATTACCTCAGTTAGAACAAGCAAGAGTCTCAGCTGGACGCGTGTTTCAGTTACTTGATGAAGAAACTGAAGTGATTGAAGAAAATACTTTACCTAGAATTAAAGGTGACGTAAGATTTGACCATGTCACTTTCGGTTATGACAAAGGTGAGACGATTTTAAATGATTTGTCTTTCCACGTTGCACCAGGTGAAACAACCGCCTTTGTCGGCCATACTGGTTCTGGCAAAAGCTCCGTGATGAATTTACTATTTCGGTTCTACGATCCTGACAGCGGCACCGTTCAATTAGATGGTATGGATACACAAACACTTACGCGACAACAAACACGGGCACATATGGCGATTGTCTTACAAGACCCGTTTATCTTTACTGGGACAGTGCTTTCTAACATCACATTAAATGATCCAAACATCAGTCGCGATAAAGCGATTGAAGCGCTAAAAGCCGTCGGGGCAGATCGTTTTATCGAAAAGCTGCCACGACAGTATGATGAGCCCGTTGGTGAAAATGGGAATGAATTCTCAACCGGACAGCGTCAACTTTTATCATTCGCAAGGGCGTTAGCTTTTGACCCAGCGATTCTTATCTTGGACGAGGCAACAGCTAATATCGACTCTGAAACAGAAATGATGATTCAGGAAGCGATGAATGTTTTAAGTAAAGGACGGACCATGCTCGTAATTGCCCATCGACTTTCGACGATTCAACACGCAGATCAAATTATCGTCCTAAATAAGGGTGAAATTATTGAACGCGGAACACACCTGTCATTACTAAATGAAAAAGGTAGTTATTATCAGATGTATAAGATGCAACAAGCCGGTATAGAAGAAGCAATGTAAGAGTAAAACATACGAGATAACAGACAGAACAAATCAATTTTATAATATTTGATGTCAGTGAAGAGATGTTTAGTAAGACAGAGATTGTTTGCTAAAATAACCCACTGACATCTTTTTTATAAAGTAAACAAGTACGCCCATAATACGAGTTTAAAAGCGAAATGTGTTCGTTCGACAGCAACGAAATAATTTCACCTACACATTCACAACAACTCAAGCCTATGTCCTGAATTATTGAGACCACTGCAATTAGGAAATACATACTATAAGATTATTAAGCATGAAGTGAGGACCTTTACTGTCATCATTTTCATTCAGGACCGAAAAAGTCGTACCTCGGATCCTGAAAAAATTTAACAAAATATTGCAATAAAAACATTTACATTATTAATAATTATATATATAATTTATTTACAAATTAAAAAAGGACACTGATTTGTAAAACCAAAACTAAGGAATGGAGTATGATTATGAACAAAACATCTAAATACCTTTTGACCATTGCTATTTGTTTCTCGTTACTTATTCCCACATTTAATATGAGTGTTTTCGCTTCTGCTTCTGAAAGTGATAATAGTTTTACATTTGTTGATGAAAATAATAACAAAATTACATTAGTACAAGAATCTGATGGAACTATAAAACAATATCTTAACGATGAAATAACAAATTCCTCCAAAGTAGATAAAAAGAATAATACTTTGGTAGAAGTAGAGTATGATAATGGAAAACTAAGTAATGTAGAAGAAAGCAATATAGAAGATTTAATCACTGATGCTGATCCTAAAAGTGAACTTTCATCATATGAAATAGGACCAAGTACTCAAATTGCAAGTCCATCAAACCTAATTGTCCTGAATGCCAGCAGTGCTTTTCCGTATTCATCTGGCTATTCTTATGTAAAGTCATATAAAGATCTAATTTTTGGTTATACTACTAAAGGCTATAAAAAAAGTAGTGGTAGTTCATTTACATCAGAGAAAAAAATTCACCTTTTAAGAGATATGACTCTGTCTACTGCTGTAAGTTTACTTATCTCTGCTTTAGGTGGATCTGTAACTTGGTCTATTGCAGCTGGCGCGCTCACTGCAACATTAAGTTCAGCATTAATTAATGGAGTATTGACTAAGGATATAGACACTAAAGCACATTATGAAACTAAGTGGGAAACTTGGTTAGGGATTGTAAAAGGCTGGAATTATTATAAAAATAGCGGGAAAAAATACCTTAGAGTTATGATAGATAGTCCTAGCAGAGAAACTCTAAAATATACAGGTCCTGTTGGATATGTTTACAGCTATGACACTTTTCTTCGAGACTCAATAATTGATTATACAAATAGATAATCACTTCAATCAAACATAGGAGTGAATCAAGTTGAACAAGTATGAAAAAATTGCTAATAAAGGCAAAGTATTCGCTTTTGTACTATATCCATTCTTTCTTTCTATTGTAAGTACAGCTACAGTATTACTTGGTGGATTTTTTTGGGGCATTATTACATATGGTTTCTCATATACAATAGAGAGATATAAAGAAATCTATGTAAATAGTATTCTATATTATTATATTCTCGTATTTGCAATTTTTTTCTCAGTTATGAGTATTTTTATGTGGCATAACAATTACAAGAGGAAATCAAATAAGTAGTATTGCTTTTTACTCTAAGATAAAACTCTAAGTCATTTATCTTAAAATGAGTGATGTAACTGCTAAAATAAAGTATACAGATTTCTCCTGATAAAAATGAACACTTTTTACACCAAATAATAGTCTCATGCGTTATGATAGATTTATTAATAGGTGGGTGTAAAGGGTGTAAAAATACATGTGATTTTACAAGTACATCAACTACATAAACAAGGATTTAGCATATCAGCCATTTCTAGAAAGTGTGACATGGGGACATTACTCGTTGCTGAATTAGTAATGAGAAGTCTCTCATTGATTATTGGGCTAAAAGGTATAAACAAAGCGTTTAAGCATTATTTTACTAGTTGATAATATGTAATTTCGAATGTATTTTATGGTGAGTGAATACGTAACCTCTTCTTCTCATTTCTATATAACTAGAAATGTTTAGCCCGGTCATCTTTAGGTATTAAACCTAATAATGACCGGGCTTATGTTCATTTTAAAACATTAAAATTCTTTGACTAAGTTAGCCATTTCAATCGCTGATACAGCAGCATCCGCACCTTTATTCCCTGCTTTTGTACCGGCACGCTCAATCGCTTGTTCAATCGTTTCCGTCGTTAAGACACCGAAGATTGTTGGTACGTCTGTTGTCATTGTCACTTGTGAAACACCTTTAGCCACTTCATTACATACATAGTCAAAGTGTGGCGTTGACCCACGAATAACCGTCCCTAGCGTAATCACTGCATCATACTTCTTTGATGCCGCCATTTTCTTTGCGATTAACGGAATCTCAAAAGCTCCCGGTACCCACGCAACGGTAATATCTTCATCTTTTACACCGTGACGCTTTAACGTATCTTCTGCCCCGCCGAGTAACTTCCCGGTAATAAATTCGTTAAATCTCCCTACGACAATCCCAATCTTTAAATCTGTGCCTACTAATGTGCTTTGTACTGTGTTTACCATGTCTATTTCCTCCTATTTTCACTCAGTATTTTTATCGTTATACTATTTAATCAATCATTTTAGTCAGCTATTAACAGCGGCCCGCTATCACTTATCCGAAAATAAATGACCAAGTTTCGTGCTTTTTGTTTTTAGGTAGTCTGCATTGTTTTCATTCGCTGTTATTTCAATCGCTTGGCGTTCATTAATATTAATCCCATAACGCGTTAAGCCCTCTAGCTTTCTCGGATTGTTCGTCATTAACGTAATTGTTTCAAGCCCTAAATCTTTTAAAATTTGAGCCGCAATAGAATAATCACGTAGATCTGCACCAAATCCTAATTGGTGATTGGCTTCAACCGTGTCATACCCTTGTTCTTGAAGCTCATAGGCTTTTAGTTTATTAATCAGCCCAATGCCGCGGCCTTCCTGACGCATGTAAATGACAGCACCCACACCACGTTCTTCAATCGTTTCAAGCGCTCGCTCAAGTTGCGGCCCGCAGTCACAGCGTTTTGAACCGAATACATCGCCGGTGAGACATTCCGAATGCACGCGAACGAGTGGTGCTTCTTCTTTCGTTAGATTACCTTTAATGAGTGCTACATGTTCTTTACCGGTGACTTTTTCAACATAGCCAACCATCTTAAAATCACCAAGTGACGTTGGTAGCTGAATATTCGCTTCACGCGTCACGAGTCTATCATGCCTTTTTCGGTACTCGACCAGTTGTTCGATCGTAATCATCACAAGACTTTCTGCTTCTGCGAAGGCTTTTAATTCACTTGTGCGCATCATTTGTCCATCTTCTCGCATAATTTCACAAATAACCCCAACAGGTTTTGCGCCCGCAAGTTTAGCTAAATCAATAGCTGCTTCCGTATGTCCTGGTCGCTTCACAACCCCATCAGGGTCGGCAATCAGTGGAAACACATGACCGGGTCGTTTAAAATCAACTGGCGTACTACCTTCTTCTAATAAAGCAAGAATCGTTTGTGATCGTTCAAAGGCGCTAATGCCTGTATGCGTATCAACATGATCGATACTAATAGAAAAGTTCGTTCCGTGGTCATCCGTATTTCTGGAGACCATCTCTGTAAGCAGCAGCTTGTCAGCCAGTGTCTTCTCAATCGGCGTACAAATCAAGCCTTTACCTTTTGTGGCCATATAGTTGATGACGTCAGGTGTCGCATGTTCACCTAAAGCGATAAAATCCCCTTCATTTTCCCGGTGCTCATCATCAATGACAATAATGACTTCTCCTCGTTTTAATGCTTCAAGTGCTTGTTCAATCGTATGCATCTTACTCCCCCCTTAATAAAACCCTAAATCTTTTAATTTATCTTCTGTTATACCTGATGATTGCTTCTCATGACTTTGATGCGTCAACAGACGCTCCATATATTTCATTAAGACATCATACTCAATATTAACCGTATCGCCTGCTTCTTTTGCGCCAAGAATGGTCGCCGCTTGCGTTTCTGGGATGAGTGATAATGTAAAACTTGTCTCATCCACATGAAAAACCGTCAGTGACGTTCCATCAACGGTCACCGAACCTTTCTCTGTGAGATATTTCAATTTATCGTAAGGAACAGTAATTTTGACATATTTCGCAATCGTATCACGCCACGTCTTTTCAATCGTCGCCACATGATCAACGTGACCAGACACAAAATGCCCACCAAACCGACCATTCGCATGCATCGCCCGTTCTAAATTCACATAACTTCCTTTAGCTAAATCTTTTAAATTCGTCGCCGCATACGTTTCAGGCATCACATCGACGGAAAACTGATCCTTTGTAAAGTGGGTCACCGTTAAACAGACCCCGTTCACACTAATGGAATCCCCAATATGCACGTCACCGAGAACTTTTTTCGCCCCAACCGTTAAGACGAGACTACGTCCGTTTTTAGAGATGGTTTGTAAAGTGCCTTTTTCTTCAACAATTCCGGTAAACACAACTAATTCCCCGCTTTCTTGATGGCTTTAATAAAGAGATCTTCACCTATTCGTTCCACATGTTCAAATGATAAAGCAAAGGCATCGTTCATCCACTCTGGCGATTGACCACCAATCACCCCAAAGCTATCTTTACCTGTCAGTAACTTAGGCGCAATATAGACGTGACACTCATCAACAAAACCACTTTCAACAAAGCTTTTATGCACCGTCTCGCCACCTTCAACATAGACCGATTGAATATTCAACTCGGCTAACTGCTTAAGTAATTCAGGAATCTCTACTTGTTGACTTGACAGCTGAATCACACCTACCGTTGGATGTTTTTCTTTAAACACATCCATGTCCGCTTCTTTCCCGCAAACGACATACGTTTGATGATCATCATGAAATAGCGTTAAATGATCAGGCAAATGTAAGTCATTCGCTAGCACAATCCGAATAGGATGTTTACCGTATTCAGGTTGCCTTACCGTTAGGCTTGGGTTATCTTTTACCGCCGTGCCTTTACCGATGAGAATCGCATCGTATTTCGCTCGCATATGATGCACATGTTCTCGTGCTTTCTCACCTGTCACCCAACGACTATCACCGGTTTTCGTGGCCGTTTTCCCGTCAAGTGTCATCGCCGCTTTCAATGTGATAAATGGTCGTTTTTCTTTCATAAAGTGAAAAAACGTTTGATTGAGTGCGACTGCTTCTTCTTTCATCAAGCCGACTTCAACGGATAATCCGGCATCTTTTAACCAGTTAATCCCGCGACCACTCACTAAAGGATTGGGATCTTCCGTTGCGACAATCACACGTTTAATCCCTGAATCAATTAACAAACGGCTACATGGTGGTGTTTTCCCTGTATGCGAACACGGTTCTAATGTGACATACGCCGTTGCGCCTTCAGCCTTGTCACCCGCTTGTTGAATAGCTAAAACTTCCGCATGGCCTTCTCCAGGAACTAAATGACTCCCAAGACCTACAATCACACCATCACGCACAAGCACACAGCCAACGGATGGATTCGGTGATGTTTGTCCTACGGTTCCTTTCGCCAACTCAATGGCAAGCGCCATGTAATCTTGATCCTTCATTTTTTCACTCCTTCCTTGATACCTTTTCATTATTTTTATTCAAATAGATCTTTTTTGGTCAAAAAACACCCCAAATCAAAAGACTTGGGGTGTTTACATTAAAGAAATGATCAACAAATAAACAGTCCTCGCCTGTATATTTACAGACGTATCCCTGCACTTTGTCATTTCTTGTTTCATCTTTTTCCCATCCAGACTTTCACTGTCGGCTTTGGAATTTCACCAAATCCACCTTCACAATCATTGATTGATCCGGGTCACGGACTTAAGGTTTGTCGTTCACCTCTTACCGTCGGTCGGGAATTACACCCTGCCCCAAAAGATTACTATTCGATTGCTCACATTCTAACATACTTTTTTATAAGGTGCACGACATTTGTTCAAAAAAATAAAGACCGCACATAGACGGTCTTTAAAGTTCTTCTCCTATAATTCTTACTTCTCGTTCTAATGCCACACCAAAGGTGTCTTTCACTGTCTGTTGGACCATTTCAATAACGGCAATATAGTCACTGGCCGTCGCATGATTTTTATTTACGATAAAGCCAGCATGTTTGGTAGACACTTCTGCCCCACCAATACCTTTACCTTGCAGACCACTATCTTGAATGAGTTTTCCAGCAAAGTGACCCGGTGGCCGTTTAAATACACTGCCACACGACGGATATTCTAACGGCTGTTTAGTCTCACGTCTTTCTGTTAAATCATCCATTATCGCTTTAATTTCTTGTCGGTCTTTTTTCACTAGGGCAAAACGCGCCTCTAACACAATCCAGTTATTCTCACCAACATTACTTGTCCGGTAACCAAGAGCCAGATCAGAAGCCTTCACATCAAGTACTTCTCCCGTTTCAGTCATCACTGTCACTGACGCTAAACAATCTTTCACTTCCCCGCCATAAGCACCCGCATTCATAAATACCGCTCCGCCGACAGTCCCTGGAATACCACAAGCAAATTCAAGTCCTGAAAGAGAGGCTTCAAGAGCATAATAAGATGTATCAATAATCGTTGCCCCACCTCCAGCAATCACGCTATCACCTTTAGCCGTGATGGTATTTAAGTGCGACAAGCTCATCACAATCCCACGGATCCCACCATCTCGAATAATGAGGTTCGATCCATTACCGAGTAACGTAAGCGGGAGCTGATACTCTCTACTAGCTTTTACGACGCCTTGTACTTCCTCAATCGACTTAGGAAAAGCAAATACATCTGCCGGTCCACCTAATTTGGTATATAAATATTGTCCCATTGGTTCATTAAAATGTAATTCAACACTGGGTAAATCTTTGATCAATTTATTTTTTATTTCTTCAGCTAATCGCATACTCTTCATCCTTTATCTCAACATTCTTCACCTATTATAACAGAAACACTCCACAACAACATCTCTAAACAAATCCTAGTCACTCTGGAAAATCCACTTCTAAAAAGTTGTTTTTTGTCTGTATTTGTATGGTTTTTCCCAAAAAGACGCTTAACATTTCTATATGACGGGAATGTAATATTATATCCTTTTATTATCTTTAAACCTGTTTATTTGTCATGATTAGGCATTCCTTTTAATGGCTTAACCGGAGGCGAAAAAAGATGCTCAACCCTAATAAATTACGCTTAAAGTACTTTCTTATACCTTTTATTTCTTTGATGATTATTTTTTTCTTCCTCACATTTATTGCAACCACTAATTCTATTAAACGATCGACTAATGATTTTGAAGCAGAGGCAAGTCGCATTGCGATCGCTTACTCTAATGTACTAGCAAAATCAAATGAAGCTTACACGACAATTACGAAACTTTTAGATGACAAATTAGCCCTATCAGCCCAGGGCATCAACCAAGAGATTGATATGGCAACTAACACATCATTACAACAATTAGCTGATAAATACTATGTAGACGATATCCATTATTATAATGCGAACCGTGAAATTATCTTAAGTAACGTCCCGGAATATATTGGCTGGCAAGTGCCTACTGATCATCCCATTAATGATGTTTTAAATGATACGGGTGACTTTTTGATTGAAGATATTCGTAAAGATACAGAGGGCAATGACTTTTTCAAATATGCTTATCTCAGACAAAAGGATAATTATTTTCTGCAGATTGGGCTATTAGCAGACGATGTTCATCAGATATTGCAGTCATTTGAATTAGAAGGGGTGATTGATGACATTATTTCTTTATCTTAAATTCAAATAAAATTAACATAATGTCATAATGCTGGTATAACGGGACTTTGGGTATTACTTTATACAAGCGAGTTTATCTTTAAATATTAAAAGTGACCATAATTTTAGACGTTGGTCACTTTTCTTGTCACCTCAATATCTTTTTTGGTGGAGACGGTGGGAGTCTGTTAGTAAGTTATAACTATATGTTAAAAGTAACACTATACGTTTATTTATAAAGGTTTATTAACGTCACTATGACTGTTAGTAAACCTTTAATTTTACTCACTTTGTATCATATTTGTATCACGAAAAAAATTATTTCAATTAGCAGGATATTTGCTATCGAATACAGAATATTACATCACAAGACAAAAACTGAGGAGGATTAAAATGAATCACAACTATTGGAAAGTCGGTATGTATGAATGTGGGATGATTACTCAATGTTTTAAAGTTGATTCAGAATCTCAAGCTAAACAAATTGCTGAAGGTTGGTCAAAATTTAATGCGCCTATGGAAATATTTATCGTTTCGGATAACGGCACATTCTTGAACAGAGATGGTTATAGTCAATTGTTTAAGAGTTGGTAAGTATTAATTATGTGAAGCAAAAGACTAGATCATCTTAAGCAATATGCAAACGACTAAAGAATGGAGTTTTTTAAATGTATGAATTAATTTTACCACCACTTACTGGGTTGTTTGGAGTAGTGATTGGTGGATTTATAACATATCAATCGCAAGCAAATTCTGATAAAAGACGCTTTAAACATGAGTTAAAAAAACGATTAGATGAAGAGAAAAGAGCAAGGTTAATCGCCTATAGTAAAATCATAAAAGCTGATACCCATTCTCCACTCATTCATGGTGCTCCATTAAATCAAAGAAATAGTTTCAATTGGAGAGTTTACGAAAGTAATGTTAGAGATATTTTATATGCTAACTTGCATTTATTCGATGAAAAGTTGATATACCTTATTATACAAATAGACGGCGAAAAATACCAAATAGATCTAGTTGGTGATGAGCATATTTATAATGAAAAAATGTATACTCATTACAATTTGATAATAAGCCACATTTTAGAAGAATTAAGGAACAATTATAGGACTTACATTGAATAAATAAAAAAGCCCCTCACGATTAGTGAAGGGCTTTAACTCTGTCTATTTAAACGTACCTGCATTCAATCGTCTTTGTAACTCTTTAACGACTAGTGACGGACGACTTAACTTATTATCTTTAACAGTACCTAAATAAGCTTGTAACGCACCGATTGTAACAGGACCAAGTAAACCGTCTTGTTTAACTTTAAGCAGCTTTTGTAATGCTTTAATGACTAAGCTACCTTTTTTGCCGGTGCCGAATTCTGCAGTCGTGCCGTAAAGCGCTTCTGCGATTTCGTTACGAGACTGATCACTTAAAATACCATCTTGTACAGTACCTAAAGTTTTTTGCAATGCTTTTGTTGTTGCATTTCCCCACTTTCCATCTACAACTAAATTATTTTCTGGATATAAATCTTTTTCTAAATACTGTTCTGGATCAACAGCGTTAGACTTAGCCATATTCCACAATCCGCCTTTATGCAATTCAAAATGCAAGTGCTGACCTGTTGAGTTGCCCGTATCCCCCATCTGACCAATGACGTCGCCTTGTTCTACGCGTTGGCCGTCTTTAAAACGTCGTGAGTTTTCTCGCATGTGTGCATAGACTGTTTCCCAAGTCTCGCCATTAATTTCATGTTCAATCATGATTGTTTCGCCGTATGAAGTCGATGTATAGCTACGTCTTACTACACCGTCAGCAGCTGCGAAAATAGGACGTGAACCAGGCTTCGCGATGTCAATCCCGTTATGTTTAGATTGAGCTTCGCCTGTGATTGGATGACGACGCCAGCCAAATGGGCTTGTCACGCGTTTTGTCGTTGTTGGCCAAATAAATGTTTGTGCCATATTAAATCTCTCCTTTTTTTATTTAAATTTAGTTTCGTGCAATGCTAGCGTTAGCCCACATAACCGATTGTTCAAGATTGGTAATCGCCAAAGACTTTTCTCTGCTGTTCGGACACTGCTCATCAATCAGGTAAGCCAGTTCTTTTGCTTTCTCTCGGATAGCTGTGTATTTTTCTGGTTGTCCTTCTTTTGGGGCATGGTACATAAAATTATTTTCAATTTGTTGATTCATTGTTACTCGTCTCCTTTCGGCTGTGTATATGTCATCGCTTGTTTGCTGTCTTTAACACCTTTTGTGGTTGGATCACTAACGATACCTAACAACGCCAAAACGACAAATACAGCATTAATAAAATTAATTGCTTCATTGCTTATTTTGTCGGCAGGCACCTCAAAACCAAACCAAGAACCAACGATTTGTCCTACTAAAAGCAAAGCGGGGATAATGCTCAACCAAAATGTTTTGTTTTTTAACCTCACTTTAATGTTCATATCTATTCTCCTTCCAAGATTCAAGTTTTGTAATTCTTACTTCATGATCGTTCATTTTTTCTGCGCCTTTATTCAATCTTTCGTCTGTTTTTTGATTAGCTTTTCGCATTTCTTGCTGTGTATATGTCATATTGTCGTTCAACTTACTGATTTGATAGTTTAAATCTAATAGCGTCGTATTGAGATTTTTAGCTATCTTGTAAAAGGCGACAATAGCACTAATCATTATCCCCGCAATGTACAAGCTATCTTTAATCGTTACTAAACTCACATTATCAAACCTCCACCACTTTAATATTTTTAATATCAATCCGCGAATAGGAATTATCGCCAATCTGAATAGCTTGGATATCGCCGTCGTTGCGTTTAGCGGTGATTTCTTCCGGGCGATATACTTCAACTTCCAAAACATCTTCTTCTCCGCTGTGTGTCGTGACCTTTAATTTAACCATTAGTAATTACCTCCAATGTGACTTCTGATGAACACTCTAAATATCAATTCAGCTTCAATTCTTGCTAAATCATTTGGCAATAACTCAATTTCATGACGACCGCGTGTGATTTTTCCGTCTGAATCCTTGCCGATATAATCGATTAAATCAATACGATCACCACTCGTTCCGCTAAACGATACCGTATTACCGTCGACTTTAATCGTCACGTTGCTAGGTGTTTCGTTAAGCTCGTAGATTCCGTGATTAATATCATGCGTGTGGTCTGGTAAATCAATGTCGTGCGTGTGAGCAGGAACCGCAAAATCATGCGTATGGTTAGGTACGTCAAAATCGTGCGTGTGCGCGGGTAAGTCTGTTGTATGATGATGCTGAAAATCAGCTAAATCAATCGTAACGCCGTGCTTGTGTGGTGAATCGAAATAAGGGAAGTCGTCACCTGTCACATAAGGAATTAATGTTGTTTCCCAACCGTTAGCTAACCCACTACTTTGAACACTTCCACCGCCACTAGAAGTTGACTTGCTTGTACCACCACCGCTAGAAGTCGATGTGCTTGTTCCACCGCCACTTGATGTTGATTTAACAGTTGCACCACCGCCACCAGTTGCTTCGCTATATGCTCTAAATGCTTTCGTTCTCAGCCACAACTCACACGTATTAACATTAACCACATCATCATCAATAACAAACGGAATAACGAGTGGATGCGTTGAATCGGCGTTATCTTGTGCAGGAACGACCATAATGTTTGTCGCACCTTGCGAATACGCTTCGTTGACCTGTTGTTTACGTTTCAAGTCTGTCTGCGTCGTTGCAATATCATCTAAACGACTGTTTACGTCATAAGACACGTTGTGTTCGTTGAGCAATATATCTGGACGTCTCTCATTGATTAAACGCGCTTCATGTATCGTGTCACCGACGTAAATGCGCGTTACTGTGTTTAATAAGTTTTTCGCTTCACCTTTTAAAACAGACAAATCAGCGCTTGTGCATGGAAAACTTAATTTTGGTTGTTTCCACTGGTCAAGTAATGATTGCGCGCTGTCTTTAAGTGCTTGCGCATCGTCAAAACGTTTGTCAATCCAGATGTATTTTTTCTTGCCATACAGATCAATTGAATCTTGGTCATATAAAAAACGACTGCCGTTATTTACATCAGCAATCGTTAATTGATTCACACCCTCACCAGAACCTTTTGGAATAATATAATTCACGATTTCTTCCGGATTTGAGTATTCTTCAAAATCTATTAAGTTTTTACCTTCTCTTATTTCTGATTTAACTTCACTTGATGAAGATATGAGATTTAATTTCCACGGATAAACACTTGTGTCAAATGTAAATTCATACGGCTCATTAAATGGTTGTGGAATACTTAATATCGGCGCTAGTAGACCGTTTTCGTTTTCGAACGAGTAATGAAAATACTTAGTGAAATCAACAGTACCTAAGACGAAATTTTGAACGTCCTGCAATGATAAAATGTACTCTAATACTTCCGTTGTCGTCCAGTTCGTAAACTGATGATAGCCGTCCATGATATCGTCTAGAAGCGTCGCAAAAACATGTTCACAACTGTACGTGATTTCATTTGTATTACTGTTTTTTCTTGTGCTTCTCGGCATGATGCGGAACGTTCCGTAAAATCGACCGGATTTTCCATAAAAGTCAACAAAATTAAAATGCGTGCATAAATCGTTTTTTGAATCATTTGCAGGCAATGTAAATGATGCTGTTGATACTTCGTTAGTTCTAAGTTCAACACCGACGTTTTTAGCGTTTTTTAATATGCCTAACTCTTTCATATCGCTGTCTTTTACAATTAACAAGTTATCACCCCTTTCTTTGAAAATAAAAAGAGACCTCTAAAAAGAGATCTCTCGTGCTTCATTTAACGCATAGTTTGGTTCAACGTTACTTATAATAACTTATTATAAAGTCACTAATCATATTACCTATATGTTTAAATCCTTCATCGTTTGGATGAACATCATCCGCTAAATAAATTGATTGAGTCTCTTTATTGATTCCGCTTTCTCTATATAGATCGAGTGTTGGAATATTGTAATATTCTCCTCTATCAATTAACGCATCAACATATTCAATTAAATAATAACCATCTTCATTTGGATTTTCTTCGGCACTTCCACCGCCCAATTGCTCATTATTCATTCTCCAAGTAGGAGTTACAAAAATAACTTCAATATTAGGATAGGCTTCCTTCAATATTTCTACCGCAACATTGATTCCGCCATAAAACGTATCTCTGGTAGAATCTGTTTCGTTACCAAGTGGTACAACTCCACCATATTTAGTACCCATGTAGTCATTTGTTCCCAAAAAAACCGAAATGAAATCAACGTTAGAAAAGTCGATTTCTTTTAGATTTTTAAAATGCAATTTGAATCTTGGCGAAAATGGATTGTCCTTGTCTATTAATGATTGTTGTTCGTTAAAATCATTATTTACTATAGATTTAACGAGATAAGAGAATGAAAAAGGGTCATAATCAGTTGAAGTATGATGTGCCATTCTGGTACCACCAAACCCTATATTATAGACTGTCATTCTTGTTCTTCTTGATATAACATCTGTATAATCGCCAAATTCGGTGACTGAATCACCAAAAGACACCATCACTTTACCTTTAAGCGTATCTTTATTTTCAACTTGCGTGGCATTATCTATAATTCTTTCATCATCTTCTAAAATAAATTCGTTATTTTTTTCGTCTATAAATACAATAAAAATAAGTAAAAATAACATAAATATAGACAAACCCCATGTTAATATTGTCTTATTTCTCATCATAACAACACACCTTTCACCATATAATGTTTATATGATAACACAAAAATACTAATAGGTTCTATCTAATTAAAAAATAGCTATCAATTGTACCTATCAATTTACTTCCAGCGTCGTTTGGATGCGTTTGGTCTGATAGATAATGAGTATTAGTATAAGAATTAATGCCACTATGACGGTAATAGTCATGATATGGTAGGTGATTAAAACCGCTCGCAGTTTCCAAAGCATCTACAAAATCAACCATGTAATCTCCGTTGTTATTCGGCGTCACATCACTATCTCCACCAGCACCAATGTTAGAGCTATACCTCCATAATGGCGTTGCTACGAAAATACGAATGTGCGGGTATGCTTCCAATATGTCTTTAACCCCTTGATTAAACGCCCCAACATAGGTTGATGTATCAAAGTTTGTCCGGTCAATTAGTCCAATTGGATTGTCCATCGCATGGTCATTTGTACCATATCTAAGGATGATGTAATCGACTGTATTCCAGTCAATTGCTTTGAACTTCGTGAGCCACACATTTAAGTCTGTTGCTCCACCAGATGAACTAAAGATGTTTGCAACTGCTGTATCTTGTTCGGTGAAGTCGCCAGTAGAAATCGCATTTGCTAATGAGTAAAAGGATAGTTTGGAATAATCGGCACTATTACCGTGGTTACTCATGGTCGTACCACCGATGGCTATGCGGTCAACTTCCGCACCCGTTTTCTCCCAAATCGTCAAGTGCTGTTTGCCTTGAGCTGTTAAACTATCACCCATTAAAATAACCTTTTTACCCCATAACGGTTGGTTTTCTCTTTGTAACCAAACCCATTTCACGCCAGCGAAAGTAGAATCAGTATAACGATAATAAACTTCATTCGGATAGTTAATCGGTCTAGCTTTTTGCACGATTCTTGTATTGTATCGTTCAACCTCAAGAATTACCGATACAGCTTCTGTTCCAAAATAATTTCTTTTTGGTAAATTTAGAACCGTTGAAGCAACATAATATCGACCTTCTTCTAGTAAATTATTTGCATCATACGTATCTCCAAAGAAAAAACCACGATAATTAAAATCTGATTTTAACATGTTAGCTGCAATGGTTTTGTCCGCAATAACAGTACCCTGATAAGTTCCTCCCGCTGTCCATTGTGAACCGTTCCAGTAATACCACTTACCATCTAGTGTTACAACGTATATACCCGTTGCACCAGTAGGGTGTGCATTTTGTAAATCAGTCAAGTTTGAATACACGCCTTTTGGAGATCCGTCAGAAATGTTGGATAGTTGAGTATCTACGTAATCTTGATTCGCTTTTTGTTCCAACTGTGCGTTAACTTCCGTATGCTCTGCATCTAAACGATCTTTTAACGTGTCGTATGTCACCGTGTTGTCCGCATTAACTCTAGCTTGCGCTGCTTCAACGCTCGAATCACCTTCAACAACGGTTTCATTAAAAGCTTTTATAGCGTTATTTAATTTAACTCTACCTGTATTAAGACTATCATCTCTATTAATTAATTCAGCCATTTTATCACTCCCATTTGTCACGATAAACAAATCTTATCGTGATATTTATATTACTTCCTGTTATTTCTACATTGTTCATTCCGTTATACAGCCAAAAATCACGTAACTTCAATGCGTTAAAGTTTTCTGCGCCATTTAACAATACTTCATACTCTTTGCAATCAATTGACCAATCAGCGTTAGCAAAGTCCGGGAAAATAATTTCCTGCGTTCCGTTTTTAATAACGAGATTATCAGCGCTACCACTAATCAAAATTTTAGGTTTAAGTGCCAATCCCTCACACCAGTAATTAAGTGTCGCAGGTGCTGTTAACGTCTGTTCTGTTGTCGAACCCTCATGACCAAGTAAATAACTATCTTCAAAGTCAATCGTTTCTGAACCCCAGTTAATTTCATCTTGTAAGACGTTGTTATAAGCATAAGGATCATACGCTGTTAAGAATAAATTAAAACGTCCAGCATTTACTAAACGTGTCGGATTGATACGCTCATTTAATCGGACAGTGTATTCTTTTTCTTTTTCATAATCAAGCGATAACTTAACTTCACGCGGTTTAGCGTAATCATCTAACCAAAATCTCGCGAAATCTCGCAACTTCTTTTGTTTAATCACTTTGTCATGTTCGACAATGCCGACCGGAACAAAGAACGTTTTCGTTTCAATGTCTGTGTCCATGTATTGCAAGCCATCGCGTCCAGTTGCGTCAAATGTGACGTTACTAAACGACGGTGTCGAGGGATGATCGTGACCGGTTTCTTCGATTAAACCAAAGTCGCTTAATTTATATTGACCATCTAAAATAATCATATCGTTCTCACCCCTCTTCCACGAGATTCACTATCAATCAGTGTTTTTAATTCTCTTGCAATCTTTCTTATGTCACTTTCTTCTCTGACGTTGAATACAGCACCATCAAATAGACCTCTCATGTCGTTATTTACCGTTGGTTGAGTGTTTGATTGTGATTGAGTAGAAACGCCACCATTACCGTTTAAATCATATCTAGGAATGGTAGGTATAGACGCTTCAACCATTTTAGCACTTGCTTGATTAATTCTATTTGTTGTGCCTAAAATACCTTGCTCGAATCCCTCGCCAGTGAATTGTCCAATCTGCTCGAATACACGTGATGGAGAATTAATGTCGAGCAATCCTTTTGCCCAATCGATAGCGCCAGTAACAGCACCACCAACAGCATCAGCAACAGCTCCACCCATGTCTTTGATACCGTTTACCAAACCCTTCATAATATCTTTACCAATCTGAAACAAATCAACTTCATCAAAGAAATTCATAACCGAATCCCAGATGTCAGTGATTGTCGTCCAAATATTATCCATCTGATCTGATACAGCGTCAGCCATACCTTGGAAGTCGCCAGTTAATAGAGAAACGATGAATTTTAGTGCGTTCTTGAATGTGTTTTTCACATAACCAAATACAGATTCGATTATACTACCGATTAACTCCATCGCGCTTTTAACCGCGTTTTTCATTTGTTCAAAGTCAAGACCGAGTTTGTCAGATATAAATTTTAGTCCTATTAAAAATATTTCTTTAATCTTCTCGATTATATTCGCGATAAATTCCCGCGTTAACTCCAGTTGTTCGCTCGCAATTTCTTTCATACGAGTAAAATCACCAGTCATTAATGCTTTTAAAAATTCTAGCGCATTACTGAATGTTTCTTTGATGAAGTTCCACACTAAATCGACTGTTTCTTTAAACCAATCGAGCTTATTGTAAGCGAGAACAAATCCTGCTACTAATAAAGCTATCGCTGCGACCACACCGGCAATAATTCCGATTAATGCCCCTAGACTTATCCCTATCGCGGCGGCGGCTGCACTTAATGCGGTAAAAATAGGTGTTAGAACAACAACTATCCCGATTATTACAGTAAAAGCTGTCGCAATAGCAATGATCGTTGCTGTTAGTTTAGGATTTTCAGCAATCCAATCAGCAATGATCGTGACAAATTCGGCTACTTCTTCAAATAATGGCGCTAGTGATTCTTTGACTTTGTTAAATGATTCTTGCATTTTAGTGATAGGTGATTCGTCTATTTTCTCAACTTTTTCTGCGGTTGCGTCTACACCTTCACCTAAATCAAACGTAGCTGTCTCAGCGCCTTTAAGCGCATCAAAAATCTTATCGCCTTGTTCTTCATACATCGTTCCAAATGTTGCCACGCCTAAAGCATTTTTAGTCGTATCATCTTCCACTTGTTCTAACGCTTTAGCGACGTCAAGCATTGCCTGTTTGCCATCTTCTCCACCACCGGCAACGGCTTTACCCCAATTTTGAAACTGTTCCGCCGAAATATCCGTCTTTTCAAGTAATTCCGCCATCGAATCAGGTACTTCTTGACCAAACTCAGATAATAGCTTTCTACCTTCTCCGAGTCCGTCAAGTAAGTTATCGATGTTCCACGAACCGGCTTCTACTCCCGCCGCCATTATCCCTTGAATTTCTTCGGCACTATACCCCGCTGCGGCTAACTGTTGACCATACTCGGCGATAATATCGATTTGTTCTGGCGGAAATCCCGCTTCAAATAAAGAATTAGCAAGCCCTAACGCTTCTTCATCACTAATAGCCAACGTTTCAGCTATTTCATTTGTTTCTTGTATTAGTTCTGTAAAGTCTATACCAGAATAAGCTTTTGAGATAGCACCTGCGCTTTTAATTACTTTAGCATTAGATTCATCGCTCGCATCAGCATTTAATGCCCATTGACGTCTAACACCCTCAAGCGCTTCTTCTCCATCGATACCGTATGTTTCAATCTGTTTAATCGCATCTTTAACTGCTTTTTTTGATTCTTCGGGAACATTAAAAGAAATATCAATCTGCGTTTGTAATTCAGAAAATCCAAGCGATTGATCAATAACACCTGCGATTCCTCCGGCGGCTGCGATTCCTCCGATAGCCGTACCTAATTCTCCGACGGCAGTTTCTGCTTTACCGGCTTCTTTCTTCACGTCTTTCATATCTCTCTCTAGGTTGTCTAACTCTTTACCATCGTCCACAGTTGCTAACTTATCTTTAAAGCCATTTAACTGGCTTTCTGTCTTGATGATTTCACGACGAAAAGCATTGTACTGTTCTTCCTTGATGTCGCCTTTTTTAAATTGGTCTTGTACTTGCTTTTCAGCATCTTTCAATTGATTAAGCTTGTCAGATGTATTCTCGACTTGATCACTTAATAGTTTTTGTTTTTGTTCTAGCAACTCAACGTTACCAGGATTAAATTTCAATAAGCGTTCGACGTCTCTTAACTCGCTATTTAGTGTGCTAGAACGTTTGTTGACGTCTTGTAGCGCTTTATCTAATCCGCGTGTGTCACCATCGATTTCAATGCTTATCCCACGAATTTTTTTAGCCAATATTACTCACCTCGATTCTAGAAAGAATCATAATCTGCTTGAATTGCTCGTCGTTCTTTCTTCTTACCGTCTTTACTGTTATGTTCGACATATTCATCGATGTAATCTAAGCACATGCCAATCGTATAAACTTCTAAATCGGCGTATTGTAAACCGACAGTGCGACAATAATATAAAAAAAGGTCGGTAGTGAGTGTTTCACCATCCGACCCCTTATCGTTATTTACTTTTTTTTTGACGTTTGCATTGATGACAGCATTAAATCTTGTAATTCCGGCATAATTTCCATCAGTGGAAATACTTCAAACGTATCTAGCCAGTCCATCGGCTCCGGAATTGAGGAATCCGCTGTTTTAGCAAGAACCCAAGCTACGTTATAAAACACTTCCATGTCTAATTGCTTGATCTGTTCGTACGTTGGATTTTTAGATTTAATCTTTGACAGACCTTGCATTTTCATTAAGTCAGTAAAAAAATCTTGACCAAACTGTTTTTTATAACGCAAAGGTGTTGCGCCTGTTGATTGAAACGTTACTTTACGACCATCAATATTAATTGTTTTTTCCACGTGTTAAGCCTCCTACGCTACCGTAACAGTAGCTGTGTCAGTAAATCCGCCATCAGCCGTTGTTACTGTGATTGTCGCTGTTCCGACTGCAATAGCTTCAACTAAACCACCGCTTGTAACAGTTGCGACTGTATCATCACTTGTTGTGTATGTGACGTCTTTATTTGATGCGTTAATCGGCTCTAATGTCACTGCCATTTGTTGATACTCACCGACCGCTAAACTAATGCTAGCAGGCTCTAATGTTACCCCTGTAACAGCGACTGGCGTTGTGTTATAAACGCTATCAAACCACATGTTATAGACACTTTGCGGTGTTGTTTCAGTTGTCTTAGTCTTAACGACTAACTTATCGTTCATTTCGATTGGACTAGCAACTAAACTTAATTCATTTGTATTTGGTTCGACTGAATCCGTTTTAGTGCTAGATGATACATTCGGACGATTAGCGGTACAGTTAAACATAACGTGACGTGTCGCTCTGATATCGCCATCGAATTCAAACATTAATGCGAATGGCTTCGTTTTAGCATTGGCCACTTCTGTAATCGTTCCGTCCGATTCGTCTTTTTCTTCACCTAAAACATTAATCATGAAATGGTCCGGAATTTTAGCAATCGTTAACGTAGATTCATAACCTTGATTATTTGGCGCTGAATAATAGACTTGGTTGTCAGCGTAAAACTCAATTAAATCTCCACGAGGTTCGTTCGATAGTTCAACGGCTCCTGGAATATGTTTAGGTGTTTCATATACGATGTTTCCTAGTTCATCGAAACTGTATGGTGCGTAATAACAATTCTTCAATCCGAATGTTACTTTGTTTTCTGCCATAATTTAATCACTCCTATTTTTTTATATAACTGATATTGAATATGATCGTTGAAACATTCTTTCTGATTCGATATAAACCTCACTTATTAACTCAAACGGTAGTTCACTGTCGTTTAAAGCTGTTTCTAGTGCGCTTTCTGCGTTTAAATCCTTTTTGTTCGTGTAAAGTTCGATTGTCGGATTTTTAACAGAATAATAGACGATGTTATCAGCGTTAAAGTTCGTTGATTCATCGTCTATATAAGCGATATACGGCAATGCAGGCGGTGAATCAAAATGACTGTACGCAACTGGATAACCAGCGGATTTTAATATAGTTACTAGCTCTATTAGTGTCATCCTCTAATCACCCTTTCTACGCGATCGGTGAATGCGTTAATCGCTTGTTCTTCTGCCGGTCTGATATGTGGAATACCCTGCACACGACCGCCACCACGCTTAACATGACCATTTTCAAGCAAATGCGTTAACTGGTAATCTGTTCGATTGTGGACAACACGTGCATTGCCAACCTTTTTTTGTGACCAGCCTTTTCTATAACTACCTGTTTCTTTCGGACTTCTCTTTTTCAAGTCCTTGACTGTTTCTTTTGCAATCTCTTCTTTAGCTAACTCAAGCCCTTCTTCTACTTCTGACGAGTATTCTTGTAGTGCTTTTGTTATTTCATCTGATAAACTAGCCACTCCTGTTTTTACACTCATCCGATATCACGCTCACACGTCAGATTTAACTTATCGCCACGTTCGTCAACATCAGTGATGTAGTAAATCTCATCTTGATACTTGATTTTTTCTTCGTCATTGTATTCAAACGAATAAATCTCAAATCGCTTGCTTGGCTTTAAGTTGTGATTAGCGGCCGCATATCTTTCGCTTGTCGTCACGCGCATTTTATTCGCATACACTTTACGTTCGACGTTCGTTTCAATCGAGTTTCCGATGTCGTCATAAACAATCGTTGCGCTGATAAGATAAATCACATCGTTATGTCGCATCGTCTACACTCCTGTAATCGCCATAGAGAGACAAGTGTTGTTTTAACATGACGTAAGCATCGTTAAATCTGTCAGCTTCTTGATTGTCATAACCAAAGTTAGCTTTTGCATATGTTTTAATTGCGCGTTTGATAATTGCGTCGGGATCATCCACATTGACAAGCATTTCATTTACACCCGCTTGAATTAAATCCATCTTTGCAGATGCAATCAGTTCTTCAACTTCTGACGTGATACCCACATCGTCGGTTGTAAGACGTAAAGATACTTTAACTTCGTCTAGTAATGTCATATCACTTCACCGCTTTTTGAGCTTTTTGAGCTTCAATAGCTTCTTGTTTACCTTTTACTTTTTCGCCGTTAGAAAGCTCGTAATAAGGACCGCCTAAATGTTTTGGATATTCATCTTCTTTAGGTGGTTGCTTGCTCTTTTCGCCTAAAAAACCTTTGATAATAAGAGAATCAACCCTACCCTCATCGGAATGAGAGTAGAATTGACCTTTTTTATATAGATTATTAGTTTCTTTGTCATGAAAATCTTTAATGACTTTCGCTTGCACTATTAATCACCCTTTCTTATACGTTAGGTGCATTTTGGATAAGCGCAAATGCTTTTTCATCAAGTACATCGCCATCAACAACAGCGTATGCAGCGTAAACTGTTGTACGTTTCTTAACTTCTTTTTCAGACAATACGCTAACCGGTTCATTTGTGTTAAAGACAAGACCGCGATTGGCGTTACCAATAACGATAGAACCATCAGAAATACCAGCATCTGGTTTAACTGTTAGGCCGAACATACGACCAACACCGCCACCTGTTACATCCGGAATAAATAGTGGACGACCGTTATCATCTTTCAAGTTAGCTAACTGATTCCAAATTGTCGCGTTGTTTGCGTAGATAGACGCACCATTTAGATAAGATGAGTGAATTAAGCTCATAGCTTGTGTTAGGTGTTCGTAAGTTAATGGTTCTGGCTCAACAGCTTCTGGATCATACGTAACGACTTGTGGCGTGCCTGCTTCAGCAAGTAAAGCTGTTTCAACTCCGCGCGGTTCATTTGTTCCTGTACCTTGTGATGCTGCAGTACCTAACGCAACACCCATACGGTCACCAAGTTCTTCGATAATGAACGGAATGAATTCTTCAACAGCCATCGCTTGTAACTTCCACGTTACAGTGACTGACTTAGCTAATTCGTGACCGTCAAGCGTAAGCTCTGCGAAAGTATTCTGTTCGTCAGCCGTATCGGTGCCCTCTGTGTACCAAGCAGCATCTCCTGCATCAATAGATGCGTGTTTCTTAATCGTGAATTTACCGCGAACATTGTACTTACGCGCATCAGCGAATAATGGATAGTTTTCTTCTGCTCGCTTCCAAATTCCTGCAGCAACTGTTTCCGGAATCAGAATCTCCGTGTTAGTAGTATCGTGTGTGTAAGCATTTTGATAGTCAGGATTGAATGAGTTAAATAACTCTTGTTCGTCCTTTTCCAGTTGTTTGTTCATCATTTTCTTAGCCCAAACATTTTCATACTTTTGTTCTTTTTCTACTTTAGAGTTCATAGTAAAGTTCAATTCTTTTTCCCCCTCAACATTGACTGATTGATTTTCAAATGATTCTGCTGAATCTTTATCTTTCAATGCGTTTAAATTCGCACTCGCTTTTTTAGCTTCTTCCCATTGGTTATCTAACGCTTCAACTTCTTTCATTTTTGCGTTAGCATCTTCAACTTTTCCTTCGTCGATTAACCCTTGAATAGCGTCCATCATTTCTTTTCGTTGTGCTTTGTATTGTTCTAAATTCATTCGTTAACATCTCCTTTTAGTTTTAATAGATTAAATTTAGCCATTAAAATATCCGATTGATCTTCACCTTTTGGTGATTCAACCGGACGTTTAAATTTGTCTTGCATATTTCTAATTTTGTTAATAACTTGCTGTGGAATCATAGGTGATTCACTCGCACTCGCAACTAACTGATTACTTTCAAACATAACTTCATCAGCAAAGCCTTTTTCTTTCGCTTGTTCAGCGTTTAGCCATGTTTCATTGTCCATCATCGCTAACAGTTCGTTTTCTTCTAGCCCGCTTTTATTTCGATAGGCTGATGCGATTGACTTGTTCATGTTTTTTAACACGTCTGAGCTGTGTTCCATGTCTCTGTAATCGCCTTGCGTAATGTTAGACACATTGTGAATCATAATTTGTGCTGTTGGACTTACTTTGACAGTATCACCTGCCATCGCAATGACCGAACCCATGCTAGCGGCGATTCCAACAATTTTCGTTGTTACTTTGCCTGCATAGTCTTTTAATGCGGTATAAATTTCTGAACCGGCAAACACGTTACCGCCGGGAGAATTTATAACGACTTCTAATTCATCATTTTCAGCGTTATCAAGCGCTTCTATAATGTCGTTAGGGCTTGTGTGTTCAACGTCGAATAAATCGTAAATCCACGCATCATCATTCGACACGATAACGCCTTTAATGTTGATTTTTTTCATCTACTCACCCCCTTCCTGTTTTTCTTGGTCGGTAGGAGCCATGTCTAAACGTCTAACGTAGACATCACCATTTTCTTTTGGAGCCATGCCGAATATTGTTCTCGCTTCGTTCTCACTTACATAGCCACGATCCATACCTTGATTAGCAAATTCCATGCGCGTTTTAAGCGATGCGAACGATAAGTTAAATGATTCAAAAACAATCTTGTTTCCAAACCCTCGTTCTCGGCGATTAAACAATTTTCTCGTAAATTCATTACTTAGTTGGACGATATCCGGCTCGATTGAACCCTCGTAGTAACTCACCCAATCATCTTCACTGTACTTCGATTGGATAATATTCTCGTTTGTGTTGAAGAACGAATAAATACGTTGCACTGACTTGTCCATTTGTTTCTCGTTAGGAACATAATCTTTTGGTTCGACTTGAATCGCATCAGCTTTAGCATCTGTTGCAGCAACACCTAACGTATCGCTCTCTGTACTCAAATAATCTTCCATAAAGCGTTTAACGGCTTTTTTCTGGTCTTCTGGTCTTAACGTTTGCGTGAATTTAAGCAACCATCGAACGACGCCGCTATTTTTAATCGCTTTAACAATCCCCTGGTCAGTTGTATTCACGACTTCCATCAAATTCGCTAACGCTTCACCAGGTGATGTACCAAATAAATCATCTTCGTTGAAATCTTTTCGCAAGTGAATAATGTCTGAGTATTTAAACGTCACGACGGATCCATTACTTAAAGAGAAACGTAAATAAAGACGATTGTTACTATCCATAACTGCTTGTACGCCTCTAGATGAAATTGGATAGATAGCATTAGGCACACCGTTCTCATCACGATTGATATAAGCGAAAGCATTGTTGTTTAACTCTAACTGTGTGGCTAGTTTCTCTTGCAACTGTTGCCCGCTCATATAAATGTTTGGTTCTTCTAACAAGAATCGCATGTAAACGTCCGGATTTACTTTCGTTCCTTCTGCACTTTTTCTGACATGTTTAGCAACAGACTTACCAATTGCTCTTGCTTTTGGTCTAATAGCCGAACGGACAATATCGGATTGATAAAGTTTTCCGTTCCAAGAATAAAAACCATATCCTTTATCAGTGATCATCTTAAATTCTGTCGTGGTCACTTTATTTTGCGGTTTAAACCTGTCGAGTAATTTAATGTTTATCACCCCCTTAAATAAGATTCATGTATTCGTCTAACTTGTCTTTCAGTACGATATAACCACATGCCAAAGAGACCGTACCGTCAATACGTTTACGGTTGTCATTACCTTTGACAAGTTGAATGTTCGCGTTTATATCTGTTTTAACTTCCGAATTGCTTAAACACCACATGTCAATTGGGTTCATGTTGTGGACGATTTTCTTCGCGCCTAAATCAGCACGTAAATCTTTCAATGGTTGGCTCATTGTTGCAGGTCCTTGTCTGACTGGAATCATACTATCCGGACCAAACTCCGCTTTAAACTCACGTAGTAACGTATCATCAATATGCCACGGGTCATAACCGATATAGAGAACATATAGATCATCTTCATCTCTTAACTCTTTAAACCAGTCTAAAATGACGCGCTTATCAACTTTGTTACCTGGATGTGTTCTTAGCAAGCCTTTACGCTCCCAAAGTAAATAAGGAACATTATCACGCTCACGACGATTACCGTCTTGCGTCATTTGATTTAAAACATCTTCCGGCATCCAATACATTGACTTAATGTAAATCTTGTCGTCGTTAGGTCGCATACATAACGCTTTAGCGCTGTTTAAATCGACTGAATCGGCCGCATCAAATCCGCCAATGCCATAACGGAATCCCATCTTCTTAAATTCAAATGTTTCTTTGTTCTCGATTTCATTCCAGTTAAGCCATGCGCTCGCACTGTTTTCTTTCATGTTGAAGTCTTTAACCATGACCGTTGGTTTGAAACTCGGGTCGTCTTTCGCTTTATCGACCATTTGACGTAAGTAGTCGCGACTTTTAATCGTATCAATGCCAGGATTAGCTTTTATCCACATATCTTCGTTATCCCATTCGTCACGATCATCAAGTTCATAAATGAAAGGTAAGAAGCGTTTGTTTTCTTCTCTCAATTCTTTGTATAACAACTTCTTAGCAAAGTCATACTGCGAATCAAAGATACCGTCACGAACAAAACCATTCGTTGTAATCGAAAAAAGCAACGGTTGCCGTCTGGCTCCCATCGCTTGTTTAACTAAGTCATATATATCTCTGTTTTTAATCGCGGCCAACTCATCAATAACAGCACCGTGAACATCAAGACCATCTAATGAGTTTGCGTTACTTGCTAACGCTTTAATAAAGCCGAAATTAATTTGACAATATAAGTCGTTTGCTCTCTTTCTTATGTGCTTAGACAATAACGGTGATTGTTGTATCATCTTGTGCGCTGCGTTAAATCCTAGCTTGGATTGTTCTAACATCGTTGCGACATTGTATATTTGAGGTGATCCCTCACCGTCATTAATCAATAAATCAATTTCCACAGCACCCAACTCGGTTGTCTTGCCGTTCTTACGACCTTCGATAATTAAAACTTCGTTGTACTGTCTAATATCATCATCATCAACAAAACCGAATGTCGCTTGAAATCTAGCCTTCTGAAATAACTCTAATTCTAGCGATGTGCCCAACTTACCGGATGGTAATTTGATGAACTTCTCGATAAAATCAATATGCTTACTTGCAATCGCATGATCGTAATGAAATTCATTGGGATTCAGATACTTTTCCATCAGCATATCTGATACACGTTTCATTTTATCGCAAGCGACAATTTTGTTATCTAATATACCGCCAAAATATTCTTCAAACTCAATCACTTCTTACCACCTGCCAAGAATTCAAGAAGCTCATCGCTTTTATTGACAGATGATTCTTTAGGAAGTAGATCACTAAGCTGTTTCATTGTTGTTGAATACTGTTTAGACCAACTTGTATATAACTCCGACTCTGGACTCTTTTTAGTCCCCCATTGATTCGCACCATTCTGATATTCAATGACAACACCATTTTTATCCATCGTTTGAGTGAGCTCGTCAAGTGATACAGCAAGCCAAGCGGCGTTATACATTAACTTTTGATTCAACTTCTTTATATCATCTGGCATATCTTTAAATGTCCGCCTAATTTTGTTTAACTCTCGTTTAACTAGTTTAACTTTCTCTTCTTCTTCATAAATCAATGTAAAATCACCACCTTTCATACTACACCCCTTACGCAAAGCGTCACGCGTGATTTTTGTTGTCCTTCCTTCGGTATCCTACCGGCCGTCTAATTTTTATTAATGAGGGGGCACTGTTTAATCAATAAAAGCTAATTTCATTTTTACAATCTTCGTTTTTGCACGTTATTGTCGGAAAAGGCCCACTATTGCACCATATTTCAATCTCTTCACTCGTTTCGGGTATGCCATCTACTGTTACCGCCGTTATCTTTCTACCGCAGTTATCACAAATGATTGTAAAACTATTTTTATCAACCATATCTATCACCTATTTTCTTTTGAGGTTTTATCAAGAAAAATCATATATTGAGAAGGACTGCTACCATGAAATTCATCGCACCCTTTATCTATGCATGTTTGAGCGGAGCAATTTCTTAGTTGTTTAGCTATTGCATGTCTTATCTTTAACCACACATCACTCACCCACCTTTACTAGATTGCCATCGTCATCAAAGCTATAACCTTTGCGTGTTGGCTTGTATTTGCCATGGTGTTCCTCGTTATGACAGTCCTGACACAACAACTGTAAGTTATCATGATTCAATGTGACGTTCGGATTGTTTATATTATCCGGTGTTATATATTTAATATGGTGAACGATCTTGCCGGGCTTATAGCATATCTCACATAAACCATGCTTTGATTTGAAATAAGCATTACGACATTGCTTCCACGCTTTAGAATTGTAAAATGATCGCGCGTATTCTTTAGCGATAATCGTTCACCTCTTTTCTGCATATGTAAAAAAGACACCCTGTAATTAGAGTGTCTTTTAATCAAATTAATATTAAGTATCTCGGCCGTTGCTACCTGCCTGGCCGTCCTACCCGCATTATACAGTTTTGTTTTTTACTTAGTCAAAAGTGTCATAATTGGCTTTTTTGGCTCAATTGGTCTTTTTGGCACTTTTGGCTTAAATGATTTAGTAAATCATCTTTAATCTCACTTAATTTGTTACGACTCACTTTCAAATGAGATGCAATACTTCTAAACGACATGCCGTCCATCATGCAGTCAAGCACTGTCAGTTGTCTTTCGTCATCAACATAATCTGCAAGACTTTCGACAAATTCAACGTTATACTTAAACTTCAAATAACGCTCATACTGACGTTTTTCACGCTTGCCCATGTTATCTATCTCGACCTTGCTTTTAACTGACGTGTTGCATTTAGGTAGCGTTGCTTCAATGCCGTATTGTGTTGTTTTAACGCCAGTCGGCCCATCAATCTTATTGAGTAGTCTCTCGATGCGTAAGTATTCTTTTGATTGCCAGTTGTAATCATAGATAAGCTTTTGTAATTGATTCTTATTCATTCAACGACCACCTTATTAATTTTCTTTGTGTATCGATTCTCTTTTTCTATTTGCTTTTTCGTCATGTTAGATTCATAGATTGTAACGACTTGCAGTGTTTTATTATCTTTGCGCCTTGTGTGTACTGTGTAGTGTCTAATCATAGTTCCGCATCCTTTTCGCAATAGATGTAAAAGTACCAACTCGATTGATCGTGATTGTTACCCCATTTATCCCAGTAACCGCGAACGTGCTCATATATCTTAACTTCACCAACTGGAACATAACCATCTTTACTCGCTGTCATTAATTCGTGTGATAATTGCCGCCTTGTATCTGCTGATATGCGCTTTTTAATTTTCACGATTAATCACCCTTTATAAAATTGATAGCAACGTCAGCGAGTTCTTTCGCTGTAATAACGTAAGTTTCACCGTCTCGACTGTTCTTTAATTCTGTTCCATTCCAAGACCAAGAACCGTATCCATTCAAGCTATGACCAGCAAATCCAAATGTACGCATCGATTCTTTAAACAAATTAATCAGTCCTTTTCTGTCTTTGTTTTCAATAGCTTTTGATAGTTTACCTCTGATAGAGTCAGAGGTTAAAATGACTTTTGCCACTGCTTCGACTTTGCTCTTTTTGACGTCCGTATCTAAAAAATCAAATATATCCGTCTGCATATCATCATTCCAATCTCATAAAATTAACTTCAACTCGCTCGTCTTTCTTGCCACACTCGATTTTCTGCATCTCAGCCTTGACGATCTGTCTATCATCTTTGTATATAATCTTGTTGCAAGCGTCAGTGACTGACTTAAAATAGTTGTCAATATCACCTTGATTTCCGCCAGATAGATAGACTTTGAGATTTACGGATAATTTATCATCGATAGGCTCGCCTTTGTATTTATGTCGTGCAATAATAGCAACCGATTGCTTATAAGAAAGATATCGTTTCGCCTGCTTTGTGTACTTGCTTCGTTGCGTCATTCTTACAGCGGGAACGCATCGTCCTGGGATTGTTAACTTAATACCCATTAGTTTGTCTCTCGTGATTTGTTTTGTTTTTGTCGTAATAAGCTTGTTCTATGTCAGTCTCGGTGAATCCTAGCAATCTACCTAAATTTAAGAAGTCATTAAACAACATTTCGTACGAGCCTATCACATGAATACCCATGCAATTTTTCACCGATTCTATATCATCAAAAACTTGGTTAAATTCGTGCAGGACCGTATGATCCACCCTTGACGTCTTAAGTGCCGTGTAAACAGAAAAAACATATTCATTTCCAATTGACAGTAAGAAATGCAGGCAATCCACGTATTCTTCTAGTAGTGGGTTTTTTGTTCTCCCTTCTCGCAATGCATAATAGGTTTTAATCGTTTCTTTTGTGTTAGGTTCCTGATTCTTACTCCAAAACTTAAATCCTCGCCACTCATTAGCTAGCTCACCCAATTCCACTCTCAAAGCTAAATACTTTTCTTCAAGTAGATCTTTACCTTGCAAACTTTTTTCTTCGACTATGCGTTCGTCTAATTTCCACTGCGTATCAAATAATTGTTTAAAGTCCATATTCACATTCCTCTCGATTGTTGTTTATAAAGTATCGCGTTGTCTTTCTTTAATTGTTCGTTTTCTTTTTCTAACTCAGCTATTCGTTTATCCGCTCGTTTTAGCAGGCTTACCGCATCGTGCAAGAGTAAGCCTGCCAACTTTTGAGATTGTTTCATTTGATTAACTCCGGATTTTCGTAAATGTTGCCGATGACTTCGATTTCATCTTTAAAAGCTAATTCGCGGATGCAAATTCTTATAACATCCTGTTTTGCCATAAAGGCACCTTCATGGAAAGTGACCTCGAAATTATTTTTAAACGATTGCAAGAAAGGATATTTAATTATATCCCCCTCATAGTTCTCGACACCGTTTTTGTCTTTAAGTCCTGTAAATTGACCGACCGTTTCGCTGTCAACCGGACAAAACCATTCATGCAATATATATTCGTCTGTATGGTCAATAATTCCACCAACAATTAGGTCTTTGCCGATTAAATTACCAATTACCCAACCATCATTATGATTAATTCCGATATCATTTAACTCATCTATTGTCAACGTTGACTTACCTCTAAACTTAACTTCTCTCATTCCGTCACAACTCCCGTCATTGGTTCCTCGCCTTTCTTATATTCAAAGTCAATCGGTATGATCTTCTCTGGTTTAAAAATCATCTTATAATCATACTCAGACACGTCTGACGTTCTTAATTGCTCGACTGTGTACGTCACATTGTCGCTCAGTCCTAGATAATGCTTTTGGTATTTATCAGGACCAACTTTTGCGATGACTTCGATGACGTTGTCTCGGTCGAGGTCTACACTGATGTTTCCAACCATCTCCATGATATAAGTGTCAGTAAGTGAGTTATAAAACACTACACGTCTGATCACTCTAAACTCGTCTGAATCCTTGCTGATATTGTGTGACACCGTGTCCGCGGCCGAAGAACAAGCGCTCAATAACATTGTTAATAACACCATAGTTAGTAAAATCCATTTTCGTTGTTTCATTTCTTCATCTCCTCAATCCAATAACTTTTAATGACTTTTTTGTTTGCGGACTAAAAGCGCCTAAACTTCTACCTTTCCACATCGATATGAAAATGTATCCTGTTAATTCTTGTTTAACAGCGAAAATAGAATTGTAAGAACAACCTATACGTGTATTGCCAATCCTTAAAATTTCTCTTTGTCCTTGCGGATTAATTTCATAGTCATAATCGTCTATACCGTAAGCTTCACATATTGGTTTGATAGCTTCTAAAACTTCTAACCTCTTTTGTTTTAGATGTTCTAATTGTTCGTTCATTTCTTCATCTCTCCAATCACCTTTACTATTTCTTTCGGTGTTTCTTTAACTCCGATAGGATATTCATTGCCTCTAAATAAAACGTTAGAGTATAAATCTTCGTCTGTAATTGATTCCATTAAAAATACGTTAAACCACATACTTTTACCGCTTCTTAGCGTTAGTTTTATAAACATTTATTCATCTCCTTCACATTGTTCGGTTGAATAAAGATTCCATTCTTTCGGATAACGAGGACAGGTAATGTTTTTCAGTTTCATAGGGAAACAATTTGTAAGAAACACTCATTCCGTTGTCGATGGTTAAAATTATTTTCTGTTGGTATCTTTTACTTTCTGGCTCTTCATACATAAGAGATACTTTAAAAATTGACACTCCATCTTTGTCGACATAGTTCACGTTTTCTTTGCTTATCTCATCTACTTCTTTTTGTATAGCTTCAATAATGGTATTCATCTATTCATCTCCTTTTCAGAACCATTTATCTGACGGATGCTCATGATCAACACCCATCTCCTTAAAATCCGCTAACTTTCTGACTAACTGGATATAACTCTTATCATCCACATCATGATAATCAAAACGTTCTTTAAGCTGCCTAATCACATTCGCGCGTTTCATGCCGTTCTGTACTGTCAAATCCAATTCAGCACCCCATCTCAAAAATGTCCATTTGATCTTGAGTTTCTTTTATTGGTCTAATACTTTCAACTGGCATTTCTTCGTTTTTAAAACTAATCTGCCAATTGTCAGATATAGCGATGATTCTGTCTTCTTTTCTGCCATTTCCGTGCCTTTTTAATACAACATCACCAACACGATAACCATAATCAGCTTTCACGCGTAATGCTCTATATCGCTCAACTAACTTATTGCGTTCGTTTAATTTATCTTCTGCGTATAAACGTTTCATTTCTTTTCTGAGTCGTTTAATTTCTTCGATAATCTGTTCGTTTGTCATGACTCATACATTCCTTCGCGCCACTTAATGTTCGTCACAGTATTTCTAGCGACTTTTAACTCTTTAACAATAGCTGTTACGCTTTTACCTGCCTTTAATCGTTCGATGATCTTCTCATCTCGTTCTTGTTTCTCTCGTCTTTTCATTTCTTGCTCTGCTTCATGATAGATTCTTACATCTTCTCTGTTCTGGACTAAGAGACTGATGCGAGACGATACTTGCGTTTCTTTATAACCGAGTGTTTGTGCAATTTCTTTAACTTTTATCTTGTCGATATACCGCCACTTAATGATGTCGTCATCGTATTCATGTGGTAGTATATCGTCGTGCTTTTCTGTCTTGATATTTGTACCGTGAATTTTGTTATAAACAGCTTGTATTTCTTCAGTTGGTGCGTTGCTTGCTATTAGTTCGTCAAATTGAAGTTGTAGTCTTGTTCGCTCATTCATGTTGATCACCAATCTCTTTAGCTGTGTAAAAGACTAGCACCGCGCTTACAAAACTAATCACCATCCAGACATGAAAAACTAAGTATAAAGATTCCACCATTTCATAACCCCTTTCTATTAATCGTTTAAATCGTTTCTAAGATGTTTTAACACTTTCACTTATAAACACTCTCGTTAAGTTTTAAAGTCGTTCAGCGATTGAATTTTAATCAAATACGACACGTTTCATTCTTTTTCTAATCTCATTGCAAACGGACGTGTGATTTTACCTTTTCGCGCTTGATGGAACAACGCAAGAAACACCTCGTCCGTTTCTCGTTGCTCTGTACGTGATATCTTGTCGAGTGATTCACCGTTATTCCATCGCTTAGTGATACGATCTAGCTGCTCTTTATAAAAAGCTAACTCTAAATCTTCAAGTACAAATTCAATTTTTTGACCCGGTTTGAGCAATGGTGTTCGCCAATCCCCTCGCGTCTTCACATAATTCAACTCCTGTCAGTCCGACTGCGGCGCATAAATGCGGGTATTTCTCGAATATGTGCCGTTTGTCGGTTGTTTCGCTTGGTTTGAAGTGTATGACTCCGTTCATGATTAACCCCCTAGAATCTATTTTTTCTAAAGCTATCGCCCTCAAGTCGATGTCGTTCTGCGTTATCTAGTAATCTATCAACAACGCGGGGACCGTTATTTCCAAACTTATCGACAAGACTAGACTCGTTATAGTTTGTTGTGACGACTAACGCTTTACCTAAACGCATATCAGCGACTTTATATAAAATATCTGTCGCCCACGTCTCTGATCCATCATCATTTTTCTTGATGTACTCAGAACCGACGTCATCAAGCACCAACAAATCAACTTTATCTATTAACTTTAAAATCCGTTCTTCCGTCAGCGTTGACTCACTGTGATATGTTGATTTAATCTTTTGTAGCAGGTCTGTACTCTTAATAAACATCGTCTTATAGTGATTACCATCCGCGTCGCGCATTTTACGCACACCTTTCGCTATCGCATAAGCTAAGTGCGTTTTGCCAAGTCCAGGATTGCCACTCAAAACAAGCGAGTGTTCTTTATCAAAGTTCAAGATGTAGTTCTTCGCGATCTCTTTTGCTTTGACTTGTGTTTCGTGCTTTGGTTGATAGTTATTTACTGTTGCGTTTTTTAAATCACTTGTGACACGCTCTAACTCACTGATAATGCCTGTTTCTTTAGATTGCCGGTATTCATCTCTCGTCGGTAAGTCTAAACTCTGTATAAATTCTTTGTCATAGCATGGTTTACATGCACCTACGACTCCTTTCGGTGTGTGATACAAAGTATAGGTTTCTCCGCATTTTTCGCATGTTTTCGTTCCTACTTCTTCAATGCCGAACTTTTCTTTTAGCATTTCATCAAATCGCCGCATGTCTTAACCTCCTTAAAACGCATCTACGTCTGGATTGTAGTCAAACGTAGGCCTTTGTGTTTTTTGTTTGTAGCTATCTTTAGCAAAGTTATTAATCGGATCAGCTTCATCAACAAATTTACGTATGTCTTTGTCTCGCATTAAATCTGCAAATGTGTATTTGTGAGTAAACCAATAGTTATCACTGTTAAGTACTGTTGCGTAATTAGTGATAGCTTGCTTCAATTCGTCAAAGGTGTAATCTTTTAATCTTGCTTTCACTGCACTTCGCATTGAATTAGTTAATTTTTTATGTTGAATAATGTCCTGGGAGAGATAGTGATCGAACAGATCACGGACAATATCTTTTTCTTTATTTATATCTTTATCTATATCTATATCTAATTCTTTATCTATATCTGTACCGTCACGTGACGTCACGCTAACGTCACGCTCTTCTTTAGGTGGTTCAAGTTGTTCTTTTTTACGCTCTCTATAACGTTTATTCCGCTCTGCATTAAGTTTTTTAACCCTTTCCATACCTTCGATATTTTGATGCTTATCCCAATTGTCAACTCTAATGAAGTTGTCTTCATCTATTGAAATCATGCCGAATTGAACAAATGTTTGTAGCGCCATTCTGACCGTGCTAATCGGTCTATCGAAAATAGTTGCTAGCATTTCGTCTGAGTAAGGTATATTTTCGCTAAGATAAATATAGCCACTAGCATTCACTTTGCCCGCTTGAGATAATAGCTTGATCCACACGACTAAAATTGTGTCGGCATCTGGCATTTTCTCAATCAGACGTATTTTTTCATCGTCGAACATTTGTGTACTTAGCTTTATCCACTTTATGTCGCTCAATGGTTAGTCTCCTTTCCTACGCAATATAAACTGGCTTACCAGTCAATTTCTGCACTTCACTTTTAAATAACGCTTCATCGCTGTTGCTGTCCGATAAGTGGAGCAAGTGAATTTCCTGCACTTTACTTAGATCATTCGCTTTTAAAAACTCCAGAACATTTTCTAAGCTGAAATGCGACTTGATTAAGCGTTTACGCATGATTCTTGGTGTAATACCTTCGTCAATATTTTTGTCGAGTATTGACTTGCTGTAATTTGCTTCAACAGCTATATGAGTCAATCCTTTGAATGTGTACTTGCAATAATACGAATCTGTTAGAAATAACAAACGTTCTTCGTTTTCGTTTAGTATCAAATATCCATAACATTCAACGTCATGCTGAGCTTTGAACGGATATACTTTTAATGAGCCAATACTGAACGTTTTTCCTGCTTCAATCGGCTTTATCCTATGACTATCGATATTAAGTTCCTCGGCAGTTGCTAGGGGCATATAGCAATCTACCCCTAGCTTGACCATATCTTTAATAGATTTAGAATGATCGCCATGACTATGACTCAACAGCACCGCTGATACATCCGACGCTTTAAAATCAAGCGCTTGTTTAATTCTCTTAATCGTTATACCTGCTTCAATCATTATTTTTGTTGTTCCGTCTGAAACGGTGTACATATTGCCTGCGCTACCGCTAGCAAACGACTTGAATTCAATCATCTTTTAAAATCCAGGTCCGGCTTGCGTTGTTTCAGTTTGTTCTTGTTGCGGCGATTTCTGTTCTGATTCTTCTGTGTATTCAACATCGATCACTTCTTGATTTGCTTTAGTTTTAATCTCTTGCTCAATAACTTGTTCTTGGTCGTGGCTTGACGTTGTATCTAACTTTGCATCATCTTCTGTGTACAAAGCGCCTAACGTCTCTGGAAAAGCCTCACGTTGAGCGTTGACGATTGCTGACTTACGAATCATTGTTAACGGCATTGAGTTCCATGTTGATTGACCTTTGCTAAACTCTGATAAGCTGATACGCGTTGTGATTGGCTTTTGTCGGTCACTACGATAAACTCTAGCCCAACCACCGACAAGTTTGTCGTTAGTTAATTTAATTGCGCCTTCAATATCAACGAGTTGACCATCACGTTCAACAATGATTCCTGCTTCAAAACCCTCGTAATTCGGGTGCTTTTCCGCCCGTTTCATAAACGCTTCTTTTGATACGATTACTTGCGCGGGTTTATCTGGTCCGCTTTTACTTTTAAACTTTACTAAGTAAGCTTCGTTTAAAAACGGATTGAGTTTCTGATATTTACAAAGATTAATAAACATCACAACTTCTTGATCTGATACTTCTCCATTCCCACTAACTAAAAAGTTTTTAACTGTCTTTCCCGTAAGTTTGACCGCTTCTCCGTTCACTTCAAATTCAACTGGTTTTGCTAGTAATTCATTGTTTGACATGTTACATTCCTCCGTTATCTTTAAGTAGTGTGATATCTTCTTTGCTGACTTTATAAATGCAATTCATTCTCGTTGCTACTAAGTAAACATCAACGTATTCTTGATCCCTTAAATAAAAGTATTCCGATTCAATGCTAAATTCGTCATGAGTTTCAACATCCAAGACGTGCGATTGTTTTACTCCTTTTCTAAATCCGCAAATATAACCTTTTTCGTCGCATGTAATCTTTCGTAACTTCACGCAATCAATGCCGTCAATCCCTTTCGCTTCAATGTAATCAAAATACTGGTCTGTAGTATCAAAGCTAGGAATCAAATCGTCATCAACGTTTTTCCATCGCTTGTTAATCTTTACGTAATCGCCTAATTCGTATTTCATCGTTTATCCCTCAATTCTCAAAGTTTTATCTCGATCTGATACAACTAAACTAATAATCTGCGAATCGATGTCTAATAGCTTTGTAACAGCTTCGGCGTTATCCACGAAAATAACTGCCCGCACTCCGTAATGTTCAGATAATGTATCGATTACATCTAAACCAACATTTATCTTCGCCGCGTTGTTAAGTCCTTTATCGTATGGCACCCCATCAAATAACGTCACGCACGTTTCTTGTAGTCCACCGTTGATTTGTTCGTCAAACAGTTTAAAGCGCGCATGTTTAAATTTGCTGTTGATCTTGTCTTCTAAAAGTTCGACTTTTGTACGAATAAATTCTTCTGTCGCGAATAGTAACGCTTCTTGTTCTTCAAACGCTTTAGCTAGTTCTTTTTGTTCTGCTTCAAGTTCAGCAATACGCTTGATGTCGCGTTCTCGTTGTTCAAACTTCAATATTTCAGCTTGATATGAGTTACGCTCTTTTCTAAACGCTTCGATTTCTTCTTTTGCTTTAGCTACTTCTTTGTCTACTGATTCATTAATACGACTAATCTTGTCGTTTAACTCTGATTTAGTTGCAATGAGTTTCTGATATTCTTCATTTTCTTCGATTGGTGTCGCCTTTTCTTGCTTGTCCGCTAGTTCTTTTTCTAGCTTGGCCACGACTTTCTCTTTGTCCTCAATCTGCGACTTAATCTTATCTACGTTCTTATTGATTGATTCAAGTTCTTTTTCAAGTGTTGCAACGCGTTCTTTGTTGCTAACACCTTGTTTTTGGATGGATTCCAACTCCGTTGATTTCCACGTATTGAAGTCTGACTCCGCTTTTTCTCTCGCTTCCTCTACTTGATCTTGTGGTAAAGGTTGCTTGCACGTCGGACACTCGCACTTATCTTCATGTTGCAACTCTTTAGCGTTAATATCTGACCACTCAGCGCGTAACTTCGCCATATCGTCCTTAATGACGTTGATGTTATATTCTGTGTCGGTCGCACGTTGCATCTCGTTCGTTGCTTTCGATTTCAAGATTGATAAATTTGACTGTTCTTCTTGTGATCGTGATTTAAGTTTGTAAACGTCTGCTAGATTATCTTGTTCGTGCTGATTTTCGACTTGAGATAACTTCAATTCGATATCACTTAACTCTTTTTTGATGTTGTTCACTTCACTGCCGTTCTTTAAATCGTTCAGATTGTCGGTTTTTGTTTCGATTAAGCCGTCTAATTCGAGTATGCGTGCATTTACTTCATCTTTAGGTAAAGAGCCTACATCGGCTTTATTTCGATGAATTTCGTCAATTCGAATCGGAATATCATCTAATTGCTTGTTAATCTCTTTACGCTTGCTTGCAATCATCTTTTTTAAGTCGTCAATGCTGTAATTCTCTAGTAACGCTGTCAGACTGACAAGATTGTCACTTTCGGCAATGACGTCCTCATTTGAGATATCTCCTGCGATTTCTAGCAATAGATCGCGGCGCTTTGTCCAGTGAAGTTGCTCATTGAAATAGCTAGGAGATGTGAGTAATTTGAACACGTCCTCGCTAACGATTTCGGCAATCTTTTTCGTAAATTCTGTTTTGTTGCAAGGCACACCGTTAACAAAATGGTCTGTCGTGTGTCCTGTGTGTTCAGCCGTTGCTGACCCGCGCTTTCTCGTCCATTTCTCTGCATAGACTTTTTTAAGTGTTAGATCAACACCATCAATCGAAAGTGTTGCTTCAACTTCATGATTTAAATTGTGCTGCGTTTCGCCATCTACAAGCGTTTTGATGCCAAAGTCCTTTTGATTCTGGCTGTCTTTGTCGAATAGCAACCAGACGAACGCATCAAACAGTGTTGTCTTACCCGTTCCGTTTTCGCCAAATACTTCGATGTCTTGACCGTCTGCATTTAATTCAAACGATCGAACACCCTTGAAGTTTGTCAACTTCAAATTGATTAACTTGATTTCTTTCATCGTCTTACCTCCTTGATAATTTTGTGGTAAGCGCTTATAATCAAAGTGTCTTTTAAGTTTATAAGCGCAATACCTGCCACCTCTGCAAAGGTGGCTTTTTCTTTGGGATTCCACTCCCTCGTCGCGATTGACAAGTATCAATATTGTGAGTAATGAATACTTGCATGTTCTTGCTCCAACACCAGCGCCAACTGGTTGATGTCTAGTGACATCTAGCGAAACATAAAACCTGCACATTAAGATTTTATTTTTAGTCTTATGCTCCGCTAGATAGCACTAGGCTATCTATGAAACTTGTGTTTAAGAAATAATATAAATCTCATCGTTGTCAATTAAATCTTGTAGTTCTGCCTGCAAGAAATTAGCAACATTACTCATCGCTTCTAACTGCCAAGCGCCGCCATCCGCTTCAAACAATGCACATTGTCCACCGTCACGCATGCGTAACACAAAATTAGACTCAGGTTGTTCAACTTCAGTGAAGGTACGATAAGGCGCTAACAATACTGGATTAGGAACTCTCACGTCAGCAACTGTTGCAATTCCGACTTTCGCGGATACAGACTGACTAATGCCGTCATCTCCAATTGTTTTTACATTTTCTTCGCGTAGATTTCCCACAACTTTTAAAACGATATCTCTATCTTCGTTCTTAACGAATGTTGACTGCAGCTTGATATTAAATGCTTCTGAATCATAAAAATTATTAAAGTTAAACGATGGAACAAATGCTTTAGCTTCAATCCATTTTTGTCTGTTCATATCGCTATTTGTTTTAGATAGTACGCGCACTGTCTGTGGGTCAACTACATGAATTAACGTTTGTCCGTGAGCATCAAAATTAGATTTTAAGTAATCAACTAGCCCGGACAAACTTTGAACAACTACCGAATTCACGACCGGTTCATTGATACTTGTTAGATCACCTGTCGCAAAACTCCGGCCGTTAATCTCAATCACTTTCTTATTGCTTAGCTCCGACAAGTATTGCATTGCTTCTTTTAACATTATTTAGTTCCTCCTTGTTTTTTAAAATCAATAACGCCACCACGATCGTCTTTGATATGGCCATCTTCCGCATCAAAATACGTTTGATCTTTAATCCCACTTTTTAATTCAGCCGCCGTTGCATGACCTAGATCATCTCTATCCATGACTAAAGTAGAACCTAATGACAATCTTGGTGCCGGTGTTGTTTTAACATCGATTTCCACATCCGCAATCTCCCGCTTCTCATTCGTTGTAAAAATCAAATTAATTTGCAACTTTCGTTTTTTCTTCGGGTCCGTGTTCGGGTCAGCTATGTTTTGGAGAAGGTTCTTCAATTCATAATTCACTCGTTCAGCTAAAGCACCATCCGCAAAGTCATTTAAATCAACAATCATTTCATTCATTGCATATACACCCTTTCGTGTTATAATTTATTTGTGTTTAATGGTTTGAGTGGTCGTTGTCGTAGACGATCCACTCTTTTTTTATGATTTTTTCTTCGTATTCCGTGTTATCTAGTAAATGTCCCGCTAGACACTGCGTGTTACAGTAATATTCATGTTCGTGGACGATGACTTCGTTTCCATCTTCAAAATCGTCTTGGCAATATGCACATCTTAATTTATCCACGATATTTCTCCTCCAACTCTCTTTTTCTTGCTGTTCTATCAGCGACGTATTTTTCAGCGTGACCGATTGAATTATTGATAACATTGAGTAAGCCTTCCGCTGTCTTAACGTCACCTTGTGAATAAGCAATTTCAATCATCGTCGAAAGTGACGCTAAATGAATTTCATGAAAGACAGCTTTCGTATGATCGTCTAGCTCGTCTATTTTTTCGAGTATCGCTTCTGCTTCAAATCTATTTTTATCCACAATGATTCATCTCCTTTTCAATTGCTTCTAGTAAGCAATCGTGAAATTTTGTACTCCCTGTTTCATTTCGCTTAATCATCTTCAAGTCACGTTTTAGATTATTCATTCTGTCTTGATTGCCAAGACAATCTTTAAAGCGGCGTTGTAAGATTACTTGATAATTCATCTTTCGCCCTCCTCGCTTTTAGGAAATACATCAATTTCAACCGGATTTTCGTAAGTCCAATAAGCTGTTGCGTAGTCGCCTGAAAAAGCTTCATCTAAAATAGTTTGTATTTTTTCAATGACGCCGTCGCTAATACAGTCCCAAGCTTGTTCATACCAATCTTCATACATGTCGCCTTCTTCGTTATCGATGTAATATTCGAGCATGGTTTGAGCGTTTGGATTCCATCTCCTACGAATAAGAACGAACCATTCATCAGAGTCATGAATCGGAGCGCCATACAAGTTAATTTCTTGTTTTAATTCCGCTACCGTTTGAACGCTTTGAGCCCCATCAATTCCAATTTCGACATCATCATCTAATTCAGATAGTTTAAGTTTTTTCATCGTTTGCCCTCCTTTATTCTGTCGTATTCGCTTATCATTTTCGGCGCTGTGTATACAAACAACACAACGACTGATAAACCGTACATTTCCGTGAAATTTTCTATGAAGAAGTTAAGCATCATCATCCAACCTTTCTACTAAGATTTTATTTGTTCCTTCCGACCGTTTCTTCTGCGATGGATAAGAGTAATACTTAATCATTTGCTCTGACGTATTCAATCGTTCTGCACACTCTTCCAACGTACCTACGATGATAAACTCATCACCGCGGTATACTGCGTATTCGGTCATGATTTAACACCAAGCCATTCATCAATAACATCTAGATTAAATATCAATATTCTCGGCGCAGGTCGCTGATGTGGAATCTTTTTTTCTCTTAGCAAAGTAAAAATTGTAGACTCACTAATCGGTGCGCCGATTGATTCCAGATATTCAGATAACGCTTTAGCCCCTCTCACATTTCTCATGTTTATCAACTCCTTAATTTAATAAGAATCGGATTGTTTTTTCTAATTGCTCAAATTCTTCTCTTGAATAACTAGTCAAGTATGTTGTTCCGTCTCTTTCCACTAAATTTAACGAAAATGTGTCGTTGTCGTCATAGTGTTTTAATTCCAAATGAGCGAAATCTGATTGTAAAAATAGTGTTTTTTCCATTTAGACAGCCTCCTGTTGACTTAAAAATTTATTAACAAAATAAATTTGACCTTTTCCTGTAACTTTAGGTGTTCGTGTTGTTCTGTTGGTGCCGTCTGGATTGCTGATTGTTCTCTTTTTAACCTCGAACAAATTCATATCCATAGATCGTTGGGTTGGTAAGTTGTATAACTCGCCCTCTTTTTTAATCAAAAACCCATTCTCGCGCAACCATTCGAATAGACGATTCTGACCGATATCAATACCGTTCTGACGTAAGATTTTCGACAATTCACCTACAAGGACGCTGTTTTTAGAAGTTTCTACCGCGTCAGCGAATAACGCTTTAGGTTTTAACTCACTCACTTGTTTTTCGGCAACCATTCGTTTTGTTCGTTCTTCTTTAAGGTTGGTTGCTAATTGGATCAATGTGTCCGGATTGAGTAGTGCTTGTTCGATTGTTTCGTTAGTCATATAGGCGCCGTGTTTTCTGATAGACGGGATAACTTCGATCGCCAACCAGTCTTGGAATTTTTCAGCTAATTCATTTGAAGCTTTAAAAGCTAATTTGTAGACTAGTGGTTCCGGAATGAGGTCTCCCTTTTTTACTTCTGCCACTTGTGGCAGAAAACTATTAACTCTTGACCACCTCACATTTTCATAAACTGTTCCATTCTTATCCGTTTTTGATACAAACCCCAAACTTTTGGCAACCTCTTCAACATCGAATAAGGCTTGTCCGTTTTCTAATTTCGCTGATACATGAAACATTTCGTTTTCAAAAACTCTTAAATCTGACATATTATCATTTCCTTTCTTTGTTATAATGTTCCTATCAATTGTGATGGGAGGTGAAACTATGGATAAAACTAAAATCTTAGATGAATCGTTAACAAGATTTAAAAGTGACGTTCAATCTTGGAAAACAAGTCGTCCTAACCCTTTCTCTGATGAACAGAAAGAAGAAATCGATGTTTTAATGTCTTATATTTATGGTGTTTTCGACGATATCCGTAAAGTGATCGTCGATAATGATTAGTTTTACTTAAGCCGAGTGCCCGCTCGGCTTATTTTAATTTCAACGTTGCAATCTCTTCGTCTAACTTTTTATTAGCTAAATTAATAATCAGCTCATTAACGCGACTGCGGGTGTGGTTGTACCGATAACTCCAAGATAAATTCATTAAATATTTTTTTGCATCACCGTAAGTTTCAGAAGATTCTTTTGCTTCTTGAATAAGTGCATCTACTTCCGTTTCCAATTGTTCAGCTAAGTTGTTGATTGTGTTTAGGTTTTTTTCTGATTTATTCATTTAATTTCCCTCCCGGTATTTATCAATAAGTTGAAATAATTCATCGTGTAGTGATTTAATCTTTGTACCATCAACGTCATCCAAATCTTTAATCGATCGCTTTTGAAAGGCTAATCTAAAAATTGCATACATAGATTGTTGGTTGTTGTGCCAATGACCACAATTGTCGTTATAATCGCTACGGAATCTACTCTCCATATCCTGCCTTACAGTTATCCAAGACGGGTTGTACACTGTTCTTGGTTGAATCTCTTGAACAACTTCATCCTTAATGGATTGAATGAACTTCTTGTATTGTTCTTCATCAGAAAAGTTGATACTGAAATTACTCAATTTATTTCACCTCCCTTTATTTTGTCGCGTCTGATGCGACACTATCTTTAAAAAAAATAGCTAATGATTCTTCTTTTGTTAAACTTAAAATTTTGACAATCTCATTAACTTCCTTGATCGATAACTTTTCCCCTTGATTACTTAACTTGCGGTATAGTGTAGATTTATCGATACCTAACTTTTCAGCTAGTATCGTCACTGTGATTTCGTTTTCAACCATCTTACCTTTTAATTTATTAGTATTCATCTTCCAACACCTCCTTTATTTGTGTCGCATGTTATGCGATTAACTATATAATAAACCTTGAATCGACAGAAGTCAACACCTTTTGTCGCGTTTTTCGATAATTTTATCGATTTATTTTTTGTTATTGTTTGCATATATGCGACAAACGTTGTAAAATATAATTTATAAGGAGGTGATATTAATGAAGATAGGCGATCGGATAAAAACGCGTCGGAAAGAATTAAAAATGACCGCTGACGATCTCGCTAATAAACTAGGGAAGAATAGAGCTACTATATATAGATACGAGAGTAGCGAAATCGAAAACATGCCGATAGACATCATTAAACCTTTATCTGAGGTTTTGAGGGTTTCTCCATCATACTTAATGGGATGGGAAAATGAAGATGAAAAAGATTCTATTATAAGAGAATCATCTTATAATTACTTCCCTAGAAGTGTCTCGGCAGGTTTACCACAAGCAGTTGATGGCGTTGATCAAGCAGAGACAATCAACGTATCTGATTCAATCATGGGAAAATGGGCAGGAGATAGTGACATTTACATGATGCGCATTAATGGTGAGTCGATGAACAGGATTATTCCACACGGCTCAATCATTGCTATTAAACCGACTGAGTGCCACTTACTGAAAGATGGTGACATTGTTGTTTACTCAGACAATCACGATTATTCGGTTAAACGGTACTTTAGAGATGACAACAGAATCATCTTTAGACCAGATTCGCGCGACAAACGTTTTTACGACTACGTGACAAGTGATAATAACGAAAATTTAGTGATACACGGTAAAGTTGTTGTTTATATTGTAGAGTTAGATTAAGTTCTTAGCGCTAAAAACTTAATAAGGCAGGCTGATCACCTGCCTTTTTTAAAACAAAGGAGTAGATATTATGATTACAAATATTGAAAAATACAAAAGAGACAAAGAGTACAGAAAGAAAGGTTTAGTCGAAATACCGGTATATTCAAGAGTTTACATGGAAGGTAACAAACTGATTGGAGAATTACAATGCATTGAAAAGAAAGAAGTCATCACAGTGTATAAGGAGGGATAACCATGGCTAGTTATGACGATTTAGGTTTTGGGAAATTTAAAATTTATGTCGAGTTAGGTTATGATGAACGCGGTAAAAGAAGGAGAAAAACAAAAACAGTTACAGCTACTAGCCAAAGAGACCTCAACAAAAAAATTAGAGATTTTGAGATCGAATGTTTCAACACTAAAGACGAGCCTGTTGACAATATAACGTTTTCGTCTTTTGTTGATCGGTGGATGAAAAATTACGTCGATATAAACCTTATGCTGACAACGAAAGAATCTTACGAATATTTGTTAGATCATTGCGGTGTGTTAGATTATTTTGGAAAAATTAAAATGAAGGATATTAAGAAGTATCATATTGTGGAGTATTTAGCTAAAGAGAGCAAAGAGGGAAAACCGCTCATGCCTAACAAATTTTTATTAATCAAGAGCATCTTTGGCAGGGCTTTAGAATGGGATGTTATTAATCAAAATCCCACGATTGGCGTAAAAGGTCCGAAGAGAGAAAAAAAGAAAACAGATTATTATAACGAGGACGAGCTTAATCATTTGTTTGGTATATTGGATGATTGCCACCCGAAACATAGAATTGCAATTAAACTGGCGGCGATTGGCGGATTGAGACGAGCGGAAATACTAGGCATTAGAGAAGAATGTATAAACTTTGAAAACAACTCTATCTATGTAGATAAACAACTACGATACGATAAAAATAAGCACGAGTTTTATCTTTCGTCTGTAAAAAACAGAAAACCGCGAATGGTTTATTTTCCGTCAACGTTTATGCAGGAGTTAAAAGTCTACTATACAAATTTTAAAGCAAGACGATTGCAAATGGGGAATTTGTGGCGAGGTATATATGATGAAGAAGGCAATATGATTAACCTGCTATTAGTTAAAGAGGACGGTTATCCCACGCATTTAAACACTTTAAGTAACGAGTGGCGCAAAATAATTAATCGACATAAATTGAAAGATATATCGTTTCATCAACTAAGACACTCGTGCGCGTCTTTGATGGTTAAGAAAGGCATTAACTATAAAGTTATACAAGAGCGTCTGGGTCATGCGAATATAAGCATTACACTAGACACATATTCACACTTAGAAGAAGATCAGCACATCGAAAGTGTCAACGTGTTTGAAAAACTACTTTAACGTTGGTCACTTTTTCGTCACTCGACCAACTTCACCCGCTACAAACGTTTATATAGCAATACTTAAACAGTATGGGTGAACAATGACATTATTCTTTCCACTGATGTGTCTCATATATCTTTTATTTCAAACGATTCTCACATTATTGCTAGCAGCATTGAAAGTATAGTAGGAACCAAATATCATTCAACTAAAAACCCAACGGGTTTAACAAAAGTCAATGATACTCGAGCGTTTCATATAAATGTGCCAGTTTTTGAAGGCGAACGCAAGATTGGTACTTTATCTATTTATTGGCCGTTATCAAAAGTTCGTAAAAACATTTCATCTATTGTCATTACAGGTATTGTTTTGTTTTTCATCGTATTCGGCATCAGCTCTCTTATACTCATCTATGCTTACAAACTAAATAAAAAAAACACCCGGATTGCCTATTATGATGATTTAACAAATATTCCAAATAAACTCTTTCTTACAAAAGTATTAGATGAGCATTTAAAAAACAGCCATGACCGCGTCGCTTTACTGCTCATTAACTGTAGTAATTTTAAACTGATTAATACTACCTATGGGTTTGAATATGGCGATTTGTTACTTAAAAGAATAGCTACTAGATTACAAAAATCATTAAAACCTGATGAACAACTGTATCACTTCACAGCTGATCGTTTTGCCATCATTGTAAAAGATTATGCTTCTAAAGCCGATTTATATTTAAAAGCTAATCGTATGTTAAGTATTTTTAATAACTTATTATCAAATGAACAAGATCGTGAATCCTTAACTGCCCAAATTGGTATTGTAGAAATAACCGAGAAACACGAGAGCGCTGATAGCATTTTAAAAGAAGCTTCACTTGCATTAACCCATCACCAAGATCAAACATCCATCTATTTTTATCAAGATGACTTAGCGCGAGTCATTAGACGAGAAGAAATAATTTTACAAACATTACGTCGAGTCATTAGACGAGAAGATACTCAAAGTTTTTTCCTGTATTTTCAACCAAAAATACATTTGGAGCGGAAAAACATCGTTGGGTTTGAAGCACTAGCCCGTCTGAATAGTGATTCACTCGATCCCTCTTTTGTGTCACCGACAGAGTTTATTTCAATAGCGGAAAAAAATTATATTATCTATGACTTAGGCTTAATTATTATCGAACATGCCTGCCACTTTCATTATCAACTAGTTGAACGAGGTTATGCTGAAGCAAGAGTAGCGATTAACATCTCAGGTCTACAACTATTACGCGATGAGTTTGAGGAGGATTTAATAAAGATTATTGCAACAACGGGGGCTAATCCAAACTATATTGTGCTAGAAATAACTGAGTCGGTTTTAATAAATAATTTCGAACGGATTAACGATAAATTAGAACGATTAAAATCATTTGGTCTATCAATTGACTTGGATGACTTCGGGACAGGCTTTTCATCTTTTTCAAGTATTGCGGAGTTAAATATTGACCGGGTTAAACTTGATCAGACGTTTATAAATAATATTACCCGTATTGATGATTCTACTGCACTTGCAAGTAACTTGATTGCTATGTGTCATAAAGTAGGTCTGGAAGTAATTGCAGAAGGTGTTGAAAATGAAGCACAACTCGGTTATCTAGAAAGACATAAGTGTGACATTATTCAAGGTTACTTTTTCAGCAAACCGCTTTCGGTAGAGGATGCTCTTATCTATATTGATCGAAATTAATCATCTTTCAGCAAATGACCTTTAAGACGGTGACTACTCACATCAATAATTTTAAAAATTTTAGTTGTTAAGCATTAAAAATTTCACATGATGAGGTGTTTATATTGAATTCACAAAAGAAGCTATCACATGTCCCTAAAAATTTCAACCAATTGATGTCGCTAAACTTTTTGAACAGCGTTACCTTTAAGATTGTTGTTGTCATCACCGTAACCTTTTTAATTAGTGCGCCTATTGCACAAATCTTAGCCAATATCGTCCGGGAGTTAGATATTATTTCTGGAAACTTTGGGGCCTATATAAATACGGCAATGAACATACTTGTGATTAATGCTATTATTGTCTTCTTTATGAACCGGGTTGTCATTAAGCCATTAAAACGGCATATGAAACAACTGTATCGCATCAGTGAAGGAGATTTGAGTGAGACCATGGACGTTAAGGGAAAAAGTGAATTTAGTAAATTGGCAGAAGTAACAAATTTAACGACACATAAACTTACTAAAATCATTCAAGATATTCACGAGAATACTTCAAAAACAAATTCAACCGCAGAAGACCTCTCACAAAACTTATCGATGGTGGCAAATAGTTCGGGAGAGATTGTCACAACGGTTGAATCAATTGCCAATGGTGCACTTGAACAGGCAGAAAAAGTCGAATTAGGTGCCGCTAAAGTGACGGAGCTTGGGTATATCATCGATTTAAATCAACAATACCTAGATGACTTAAATCAATCATCCAGCCGGGTGAATGATTTAGTGCATAATGGCTTAAATGAGATTGATACCTTATCTAATATTAACCGTGTTACGAGTCAGGCTATTAAAGACTTCCATGCGGTGATTGTTGAAACGAATAAACGCACAGATAAAATTGTTGAAGCAAGTGATGTGATTTCCTCTATTGCCGATCAAACCAACCTACTTGCCCTTAATGCCGCCATTGAAGCTGCGCGTGCTGGTGAGTCCGGAAAAGGCTTTGCGGTTGTTGCTGATGAAATAAGAAAGCTAGCTGACCAGTCGACTCAATCAACGACTGAAATTAATGAGATTGTTAATCAGCTTAGAACGAATACAACTGAAGTCGTCAATACGATGGATAAAGTATCTCAAATGGCGACTGAACAAACGGAAAACGTAAAAAACACAGGCGATATGTTTAAACAAATTGCCGCTTCCATAGAAACATCTGATCAATCCGTTGAACAGCTCAATGACTCTGGACAGTCGATGCAAACGATGAAAGAAGAATTAGTCCAGACACTCCAAAACTTATCAACGATTGCCGAGGCAAATGCTTCAGCAACGGAAGAAGTCATTGCCTCCATTGAAGAAGAGGATACGTCGATTAAACGGATGACGGAACTAAGTGATAACATTGTGACTACCGCCAATGATTTAGACGACACGGTGAATACCTTTACTATCTAACAAAAACAGCCGTTCAGGCTGTTTTTTCTTTAATATCCGTTCATTTCTACTCACTCTTTAGCCATTTTTTCAAGGCGTTTTTTAAGTTTACGCTAAGCATCTTCGTTGACGCCAAATATTCTTTCCAGTAGCATCCATACTATACCTACCACTATAAAGGAGAAATATCATGACACAATCATATAAAACATTTTCAGGGATACCGTTATCCATCCTTGATTTATCACCACTAAACGATCAAGAAACCCCTCGTGACGCCTTACAACATTCGGTCGAACTTGCTCAACACGCAGAAGACTGGGGGTATTATCGTTATTGGGTAGCTGAACACCATAATGCCGCGTCTAGCGCCAGCGTATCACCACCGCTCCTTATTAACCAAATCGCGAACCACACTAAAACCATCCGACTCGGTTCTGGTGGCATGATGTTACCCAATCATTCCCCGCTTGTCGTAGCTGAACAATTCGGTTTGTTAAGTGCCTTACACCCAAATCGGATTGATTTAGGACTGGGACGAGCTCCAGGAACAGATCAACTTACCGCAAGAGCTTTGCGGCGCGGTGACGTTCACGCTTTTCCTGAACACGTCCGAGAGATTCAGCATTATTTTAATGGCTCACCTAAAAAGCAGGTAAGAGCGGTGACAGCTGAGAACCAACAAGTGCCGATCTTCTTATTAGGCTCGAGTACCTTTAGTGCCAAGCTTGCTGCTGATATGGGACTTCGTTATGCCTTTGCCGGTCATTTCTCACCAGGTGAAGCCTCAGAAGCACTGTCACTTTATCGTGAACACTTTAAGCCATCCGAACACTTAGCAGAGCCTTATGCTATTTTAGCGTTAAATATTGTCGCAGGCGAAACCGACGACGAAGCTCGCTGGTTGTTTAGTTCCATGGAACAACTCTTTCTTAATATGATTCGGTCGAAGTCTTTACCAATCCAACCCCCACGTGATTTAACAGAGGAGATGTTGCCGCACGAACAAGCCGCCGTCAAACGCTCACTTGCCGGCAGTATCGTTGGTTCACTTTCAACTGTTCAAGCTGAACTTGCCTCTCGCATTCAAACCTTACCTGTTGATGAGGTAATGGCGACATCACTCCTATACAATCAAGCAGACCGGTTAGCTTCTTATCAAAGAATGAGTAGGTTATTAGATAAAGACACTCTGTTAAAAGACCATGATGAAAACTGGTTTTCATCTAGATAAGATTACGCTATACTTATTGCAGCAACAAAATATTATAAAAGCGGTGACATACTATGTTAGAAGATACGGGAGAGCGCGTCATCCCAGAAGAAATGTCCATCACAAACGAATTATTGATTGAACACGTCGCACGGTATCACTTTGCCTTACCTTTTATTACGAAAGGAAGGGTACTAGATATGGCCTCTGGTTCTGGCTTTGGTACGCATATTATTGCGAAAAAGAAAAAGAAAGTGATTGATGAAATCATTGGTCTTGATCTTGATGAAAAGGCATTAGCTTACGCTAGACATAATTACTATCACCCAAAATCCTCTTTTCATCAAGCGGATATAACTGAAGAAAATCTCGTTGATCGCTTTGGACAATTCGATGTTATTACAAGCTTTGAAACGTATGAGCATATTGAAGAGGAAACGATTTTCTTAAACAATGCTTACGACCTTCTAAAACCAGGTGGCATCTTGATTATGTCGACACCCTTTGGTGCGGGTCGTGGTGAACCTTGCGGCTCACCTTTTCATGTGCATCAAATTACACCAGATGAATTTAAAGCACTTTTTAGCGATAAACAAGTGACCTCTATTGATTACTACTTACAAAAAGGCGCTTTGATTCAAAAAGAAGCTGATCCTGTCCCTGATTATTATCCCCTTGGGATTCTTGTATTAACAAAATAATGACATCACCATTATGCGTCCTTCTGATTATCTTTAGAAGGACGCATATTTTTTGTTCATGCTACTAGAGATGAAATTTTACATAAATATAACATTGAATTCATACTCACTTCACACCTACCCACTAAAATACCTATGAGAGAAGTAGGAGGGATATGATGTTTAAAAGAGAGAAGTTAACGATGGGACAGCAACTAACCACTATGATGCTCGTCATTTTATCAATCACCACCATTGTGGTAGGGACTGTCAACTATACCATGAGTAAAGACCAGCTATTAAATACAACAAAAAACCGTCTCGCCCGTGAGACAGATATGATTAAAGAAATTTCAGCAAATTTAGATTTTGTTTACGTCAGTGATTACGACTATTTTTATCGCTTTAGGGCGAGAAGACACCTTCCTCAAGTGCGTCAGCACTAGGTGGGTGATGAATTGCTTGTTTTGAATATTTTTGAAGTGACAAACATATATTCCGCACGGTATAATTAAAGCACTAACAGTGACCGTCACAAAACAAAGGGAGGGTGTGTATCATGGGCATGAAGGCAATCTTTTCAAATCGCTTATATAAGCATAAAATCGATGTAAACTTTGTTATGTCCATAGATCACACCCTTCGGGTGTTTAATCAAGCCAAACATTTTCGCTATCAAGCGGAGGTCCGGGAGCTCAGGGGCGTGAAAGCGAAAAATTCCGTCTCCATCCATCAACAATTGAAACAACGTTACGGATTAAATGATTATTATGCGAACAGCGCTGTTCAAGAAGGACGCGCGCTTGACGACACTTCAAAAAATAAAAGGCTCTTTTGTCAAAGGAACACCGATGTTCAATAAGACATCACGTGAACAACAAAAAGGGGCCTTTTTTGTTGTGACATATAAGCATTCCACACGCTTATTTTACTGTGCTTATGATTTTGAACATCAATACCTTGATGTTGAAATCAAACACCTAAAGTCTCGCTTGGGCCAATTGAGCTTTAAGCAAGACCGGTACGAAAAACGGTTGATTAAATTGGCAAACAAAGTGACGGGTGTGTGTTTCGGGAGTAAAAAACTCGCCCGTGGCCGGTTAACACAAAAGACGTATCACGCTCATCCTGAGCGTTGGCAGAAAGATTGGGTATCGGCGCGTTACGGTAAGATGACCATTTCAGGACGGAAAGATGCTAAATCAGGTAACTTTGTCTTTCATTATCACCTAGAGACGCATACCCTTACCTTCAAAGCGATTGACCAATGTGTGATTAGTCTCTCTGACGTTGTTTTCCCCTATGGCCAAGACCATGTCAACCATGCCATTCAGACACAAATGAACCTGAAAGATAAGAAAAAGTACGGGAAGCCTATTGGATGGTCGCTTGAGGACCATGGTGACTACTATATCGTTAAATGCTTAATTGATGTGCCTGCTACACCCTATCTGAATACCTCAACGTCAACCGGCA
>NZ_FPAI01000048.1 GCF_900116255.1 Halolactibacillus miurensis | reverse complement strand
ATATTTAGAAAGAAAAAGGTGCTAGTGAGTAATTTTAGTGAGCAATCTCTATCTCACTTAAAATCCCTTCACCAACACCAAATATTATACAACCTTAAATCAGACGACCTTCATGTTCATCGCTGCCATCTACTATTTCATACACCCGGTAATATTCTTTTGACTGCTGTTCCCAGTCAAAGTTTGCCGCAAAGGCTTGTTTGACAAAGCCGTTGAAGCGTTCAGGTTCTTCATCATAAATACGTTTGGCTCGTTTAATTTGCTCAAACATTTGGTGGGCATTGTATTCATTGAAAATAAAACCATTACCTTCGTCTGAACCTTCATCAATATGCGTGATTGTATCATTTAATCCACCCGTCCGATTCACGACAGGCAGTGCCCCGTATTTAAGTGCAATAATCTGACTTAACCCGCACGGTTCAACCCGTGATGGCATTAAGAATAGATCACTAGCCGCATAAATATTTGAAGCAAGCGCATTGCTGAAAGTTATATGAATCGATGTTTGCGTTGGATAACGATGTTGAACATATTTGAAGAATTCTTCATAATGGTAATCACCTGTTCCGAGCACGATTAGTTGAATATCTAACGCCATTAATTCTTCAATCATCCGCTGAACTAAATCAATGCCTTTTAGTTCCACTAAACGAGAGACCATACCGATGGTAAGCTTATCTGGATTCAGTCCTTGTTCTTTCAAAAACGCGGCTTTATTTTTCTTTTTCCCAGCTACATCTTGGTAAGGGAAAGGTAAAGCTTGATCGGTCATTGGATTAAAGATATCATAATCAACCCCATTTAAAATACCGGTCATCTTCCATTTCACATCACGAATAACACCATCTAAGCCTTCACCAAAATAGGCGTGCTCAAGTTCTTTCGCATACGTTGGTGAGACAGTCGTCACATAATCAGCATAGTAAATACCCGCTTTCATAATGTTAATCGCGCCGTTAAATTCTAATTCTGAGGTGATATCTGCTGGATACAGGCCTAACACCTCATATAAGGTTTCTGCTCCGTAAACCCCTTGATATTTAATATTATGGATCGTTAATACCGTTCTCACATGATGACCACAACCAGCTTGAACTTGTTTTTTCAACAACATCGGAATCGCCGCTGTTTGCCAATCGTTACAATGAATGATGTTTGGACAAAAGTCGTACTTTGGAATAAATGACAGAATCGCTTTTGAGAAGAACAAGAAGCGTTCCGCTTCATCGAAATAACCGTATAGACCTGGTCGACCAAAGTAATAATCATTTTTAATAAAGTACCAAAACACATTATCATGCTTTAAATAAAATAATTCACACTGTTGGTGACGCCAATTTAACTGAACAGAGAAATCACCAATCTTCGTCATTTTTCGCTTGTACTCATCTGGAATATCTTGATAGAGCGGCATAACCGCTCGAATATCGACATTGTTTTTCTTTAATGTCTTTGGTAACGCACCCGCGACATCACCCAATCCGCCGCTTTTTGCAAACGGAAAAGCTTCAGACGTTGCATATAAAATTTTCACTTATTTTTCGCCTCCTTGTTACGATCGTTTTTGAACTAAGATGGGTTCTCTCGTTGTGCTCGTAATAAATTCGCCTTGTTTGACAACGGCATTTTTATCTAAAATAGCATTGACAACGACCGCATCTTTTTCTACAACAGCGCCCTGCATAATCACGCTATTTTTTATTTTGGCCCCTTCATGAATGGTCGCATTACGAAAGACAATACTATCTTCAATTGTCCCGTTCACTATCGCGCCACTGGCGACGAGCGCCTTCTTCACATGCGCTTCTTTACCGTAAACAGTTGGATGATTATCTTTTGCTTTTGTATAGACTTTTCGTTCTTGTTTAAACAATTCTTGATTGACCTCACACGTAAGTAGATCCATTGAGCAGTCAAAGTACGCCTGAATGGAATTAATAATTTTCACATAGCCCGGTACATTATAAGCTTTTACTTTGTAGTCATTGAGACATTGATCAACGAGTTCGATGAAATCAACGAGTCCACGTTTTTCTGCTTCGTCTAAAATCTCCATAAAGAGCTTGCGGTTGATGATAAGTGAATCAATGAATGGTTCACCGTCTTGTCGTTTATCGTTACTGTAAACAATCTCTTTCACATCATTACCTTCAACGACGAGCCGTACTTCTCTATTTTGAATTTCTCCATCATAATTATCTTTATAAAGTAATGTCATGTCTGCGTTATTTGTTTCGTGTTCATCAAGAATGGCTTTATAATCTATATTACTGATGACATTGGTTCCACTTAAAACAATATGTTCAACGTCACCTGAGAGTCTATTGAAAAATTCTCTATTATCAACAAAGTCTTGAATCGAAATGCGACTGACTTTACCAATCTTAGCCGAGCGGTCACCTTGTAAAATAAGTAAGTCATTACTTTTTCGACTTAAGTTCCAATCTTGACCCTGTTTTAAGTGATCAACGACAGACCGGTAATTATATGAACCGACAACCCCAACATATAAATCTTGTGCCATATTGACCAAGTTTGACAGCGGAAAGTCAATGAGACGGTACTTTCCTCCAATCGGAATCGTATGAATACTTCTATGTTTGACGAGCGCATCCAAGTCGAGTTGATTTGAGCTATTAATGATCACGCCGGCGATTTTTTTCATGATTGGCCCCCTCCTACGTGTAAGGTTATTTTGCCTTCAGTGCTCCCTACTGTTTCGCCCGATTCGACCGTCACATCATCTGCGACAATCGCTCGTCTGACAACGGCACCGCTTTTTACGGTCGCATTACCAAAGAGGATCGCATCTTCAACGATTGCGCCTTCTTCGATTACAACATCATGAGCTAAGACAGAGCGTGATACCCCGCCATTAATATAACAACCATCCGCAATTAAGCTATTATAAACGTCAGCTTTTTCACCGACAAAGTGTGGATCGCGGTGCTCGTTATTAGAGAAGACACGTAAGTAGTCACTCGTTAAATCAAGGTCATCACGGGTATCAAGTAAATCCATATTTGCATGATAGTAACTATCGACTGTCCCAACATCGCGCCAGTAACCATCAAAGGTATAAGCATATAAACGCTTGCCCTCTTCGAGTAATGTCGGAATAACATCATGGCCAAAGTCTTTAGTGGACGCTGGGTTTTGATGATCTTTTTCTAACGCTTCTTTTAACACAGACCATTTGAAGACGTAAATCCCCATTGAAGCTAAGTTACTTTTGGCGTCTTTCGGTTTCTCTTGAAATTCGGTAATTTTAAAATCTTCATCTGTATTCATGATACCAAAGCGGAACGTCTCTTCCCACGGGACGCGACGCACACAAATCGTCAAGTCCGCATCTTTATTACGGGCTTCTTCAATCATCGGGCGATAGTTCATTTGATAAATGTGATCCCCAGATAAAATGACCACATACTCTGGGTCATACATCTTAATAAATTCAAAGTTTTGGTAGACAGCATCAGCTGTTCCGCGGTACCATTCAGCGTGATCTTCACGCATGTACGGTGGGAGTATATACGCACCCTGATTCACCTTATCAAGCGCCCAAGCATTACCATTACTAATGTAACGGTTTAATAAAAGTGGCTTATACTGTGTCATAACCCCCACAGTATAAATCTCCGAATGAAAACAATTACTTAAACTAAAGTCAATAATTCGGTACTTTCCCCCGAACATCACACCTGGTTTTGCATTCTCTCTTGTGAGTGCTTCTAGTCTTGTCCCTTGTCCTCCAGCGAGTAGCATGGCAATAGCATTTGTTTTTTTCATCTGAATTCCTCCCCCGTTGTTGTAAAATAATCTATATCACTTACTCATCGTTACCATCAGATCGATAATGAGCAAATAACACACATACACTGCGTCCTTTCACTTCTAAGTGAGTCGATTCTAACACCGCTAGGTGTTCTTCTTTTACCACTGATTTTTTCGTTGGTTTAGCTGTATCTACGTGTTTTTGCCAGTGATAACCTTTGGGTAACACAGGTAATTCAATGATATGGTCATCCCAGTGACTGTTAAAGGCGATGTAACTATAATCATCATAAACACCGGTCTCATCACGCCCACTAAACATCACGCCTATCACACGTTCTGCTTCCATGTCCGACAAATACCAAGCGTTCACGCCATGTTTCGAATAATGAGGATAGCCACTTCGTGACGGTTTCGTTTGCGAGCGCAAAATCGGATGTTTTTTTCTTATATCAATCAAATGTTTAACAAATGTCATCATGTCTTTATTTTCTTCTAAGTAAGTCCAGTCGACCCATGAGATTTTGTTATCTTGACAATAGGCGTTGTTGTTGCCTTGTTGCGTACGTAAAAATTCATCCCCTTGAGAGATCATCGGTGTCCCGCGACTCATTAAAAGTAACGTAAATGCATTGCGTATCATTTGGTGACGGAGCTGTAATACGTTTTCGTTATCCGTCTCACCTTCAATACCGCAATTCCAAGATAAGTTGTGATCATCACCGTCGGTATTGCCCCACCCATTTGCTTCATTATGCTTGTCGTTATAGCTGTACAAATCATAGAGCGTAAACCCATCGTGACATGTAATAAAGTTGACACTCGGAGAATTTTCACGTCGGCGCGGGGAATAAATATCAACGGAGCCTGCGATACGATCACAAACTGTATGAGCTAAGCCGGCATCACCCTTTAAAAAGGCTCGAATATCATCTCGATACTTACCGTTCCATTCAGACCAGCGGTTCCAATCGGGGAAAGAGCCGACTTGATACAATCCTCCCGCATCCCATGCTTCTGCGATGAGTTTGACATTGGCTAGCACCGGATCGAACGCTAAATTTTGTAATAGTGGTGGGTTATTCATCGGCGAGCCGTCTTCATTACGACCAAGAATCGAGGCTAAATCAAACCTAAAACCATCTACGCGGTACTCAATTACCCAGTGTCGTAAACAGTCAATGATCATCCGCCTCACAATCGGGTGATTACAGTTTAACGTGTTGCCGCAACCACTAAAGTTAAAGTAATGACCATCTGGTGTCAGCATGTAGTACACACTATTATCAAAGCCTTTTAAATTAATGCTAGGGCCTTGTTCATTTCCTTCGGCCGTATGATTAAAAACAACGTCGAGTATGACTTCAATCCCGTTATCGTGCATTTTTTTCACGAGTTTTTTGAGTTCTGTTCCTTCATGATTGTACTCATGATTGGAGGCATAAGCGGTATTGGGCGCAAAAAACGATAACGGATTATATCCCCAGTAGTCATAGAGTTTTTTTCCATCATGATGTCTCATCCCGCTCATTTCATCGAATTCAAATATCGGCATGAGTTCAACCGCATTAATACCGAGCGATTTTAAATAAGGAATCTTTTCAGCTAGTCCACTAAAGGTTCCAGAGTATTCAACGCCAGAACTTTTATCTTTAGTAAAGCCTCTAACGTGTAACTCGTAGATGATGAGGTCTTCCATCGGTATAAGCGGGGCACGCGATTTTTTCCAATCAAAATCACTCGCCACGACTCTCGCCCGGTAGCTCATCCCGTAATCAGGCTTTTTTCCCCACTCACTTTGCCCACTGACAGCTTTAGCGTAAGGGTCAAGTAACACATTCGTGTCATCAAAGATATGCCCTTTTTTCGGGTGATACGGTCCATCAACAAAATAGGCGTATTCAATCTCTTCGATATCTAAACCGAACACAATCATGGAATAAACATTCCCAACCCGATAAGCTTCTGGAAACGGTAAGATCACAAACGGTTCTTCGGCACGACGTTTATAAAGGGCTAATTTAAAACTTGTCGCATGTTTGGAGTGAACAGTAAAGCTCACACCTCCTGGAATCACCGTTGCACCAAATTCATCAAAAAAACCAGGACGTACTTTAAAACCATTAACCTCATCGATTGGACCGAGTCGTTTCATATATTGTTCCAGAAATAGAGAATAGGGTTTCATCAATTTTGTACTTTTCTTCGTCATGTGTCATTCCCCTTCAAATTCAAAGTCTACTATGTCTATTTCTTCTTTCTCGCTGCTTTTTTCTTTTTTATGACTAAACCTTCTAAAGCACCAATTGGCAGCAAGATCGACTGATCTTGTCCGTGCATCGGTATTTCTTCTGTTTTTATATAGCTGTAGCGTTTGATACGGTAAGGCGCTTCTTTTGTCGTGAACATCACCCGGTACTCACCAGGTGTTTCAACGCCTACACGAAAGTCATTATATTCTACAGGCGTAAAGTTTAGAACAATCGTCACGCTCTCATCTGTTGATTTTCGTTCATAGATATAAATCGATTGATCGCGATTATCCGCATCCATCCACTTAAAGCCTGCCGGGTCATGATCTTGTTCATAAAGGCTTTTCTCCTGCATGTAAAGTCGGTTGAGTAAACCATTAAATTGTCGATGATCTTCGTGCTTTTCATAGTCTAATAAGAACCATTCCACCGGCTCATAGTAACGCCATTCAATAAATTGACCGATCTCATTTCCCATGAAATTTAACTTCTTCCCGGGATGGGTCATTTGATACAACATTAACAGTTTGAGTGTTTTAAATTTATCTTCATAATCACCGACCGGCTTATCAATGAGCGCTTTTTTACCGTGGACAACTTCATCGTGAGAAAACGGTAAAATAAAGTTTTCACTGTAACCATAATGCATGGAAAAAGTAATCTTATCATGACTCCCTTTTCTAAAAAGTGGGTCGAGTTCAACATAATCCAGCGTGTCATTCATCCAACCCATCTTCCACTTATAATTAAAGCCTAGTCCGCCCTTGTCTACCGGATGTGTGACCATTGGCCAGCTAGATGATTCTTCTGCGGCCATAATCGCAAAGGGATAGCGTTCAAATATCGCGAGATTTAATTCTTTTAAGAATTGAATACCCCATAAGTCTTCGTCGCCCCCGTGTTCATTTTTATACGGCTGATGATCGAGACCGAAATTCAAATGTAGAATCGATGTCACTCCATCGACGCGAATGCCATCAATATGAAACTTATCAAACAAGAAGCACGCATTCGAAATGAGGAAGTTACGTACTTCGCTTTTATAAAAGTTAAACTTTTTCGTTCCCCACTGTGGATGATCAATGTCGCCGTAAAGCTCTGTTCCGTCAAAATACATAAGCCCGTGTTCATCCCGGCAGAAATGCCCTGGCACCCAGTCGAAAATAACACCGATACCGGCTTTATGACATTCATCAATCAAGTACATAAGATCGCTCGGATTACCATACCTGCTTGTCATACTATAGTAACCAGTGACTTGGTATCCCCACGACCCATCAAAAGGATGTTCTGATAAGGGGAGAACTTCAATGTAGTTGTAATGCATTTCTTTTAAATAAGGAATCAGTTCATCTGCGATGTCACGATAATTATAAAAGCTGGATGGAGCAACCGATTTAAAAGCTTCATTATCAAATTTCCCGACTTCTTTCATCTTCCATGAGCCAAGATGCAACTCATAAATATTTACCGGTTGATTGTAAGGGGTAAAGTTTTGCCGTTTCTCTAACCATTTGTCATCTTGCCACTCATATGTATCTAAATCAAAGACAACCGATGACGTCTCTGGTCTAACTTCTGAATAAAAAGCAAACGGGTCTGCTTTATAAATCGCCCGACCATCAGGTAAAAATAATTTATATTTATACACTTCACCTGTCGTAATACCAGGAAAGAACTTGCCCCAAACGCCTGTATCTGTCACTTGTTCCATCGGATCACTGGTATCGTTCCAAAAGTTAAATGTACCAACGAGCGAGACACGTGTCGCGTTCGGCGCCCAAACTAAAAAGAGGACACCTTGTTCACCGTTGTAAATGAATGGATGCGCGCCAAAATAATCATAACTATTATAAAGCTCACTAAGATGATAACGTTGTAACTGGTCTTTTACTTCATTGGATAACTGCATAAGATCCCCTGCTTTCATTTGTCTTTATTTTCGACATGTTAAATCTAACGACGTTAAACAAATACGAGGCAACTTTTGACAACTTGTTCGTCTATTCCATCACTTTTCATAAGAAAATAGTCTTGTTTTTTGCCACTTATCTAAATTGTAAAACAATTCAAGCGTAAGTACAACGATAAGTTGGATATTAAAGTTATTTTAACAAGTATTTAACACACTTATTTCACAAAATAGTAAAAAAACTTACGTTCATTTTCTTAACAAAACAAACGCCAGGAGCTCGAGCATACCTTAGGTAAGAAGCTTGCACCTTATCGCTTATATTAGTAGTCTATTCCCTTTTTAACTTACATGAAAACGCTTAAATTTTGATTCGATTGACAAAAGTAATGACTTTTATCACCCCCTTATTCCCATCTAAAGTCATTAACTTATATGGTTATTAAAACCTAATCCATTACTGGGCATTATCCCTTCGTTTAAAGAGCTTAGAGCATTATCTAACAGCTAACAGTTTAAAAACGCCATAAAAATACCGCGCCATCAAGATTTTTCTTTTCTTGATGGCGCGGTATTTGTCATTTAGTTTACATTCATCTAGTGATTATGCTTTAGAAGATTGTATCACGACGCGATTACGTCCTAAACGTTTTGCTTCATATAGCGCTTTGTCCGCGCGTTCAATTGTGTGAATAATGTGCTCATGAGGTACTGTGTCCGTTAGACCAATACTGATCGTTACATGTCCAACAGTAGGCATCACTTTTTTCTCAATCGTACGTCTTAATATATCTGCCACAATTTTCGCATGCGCGAGTGATGTCTGAGGGAAAAAGACCACAAATTCCTCTCCACCGTGACGAGCAAAAATCTCACTGTGGTCAAGCACCAAAGTCATCTGTTGAGCTAACGCCACTAGTACTTCATCCCCTACATTATGACCATACGTATCATTGACATGCTTAAAGTGATCAATATCTAAAATCATTAAGGCATGTTTTTGTTTGCTTTTTATGTGCTTCTCGACAAGTTGATTAAATTTATGACGATTGTACAATCCCGTAAGGGGATCACGGGTGGCCAATGTGAGAATGGCTTGTTGTCGCTGATATAACACATACAACATCAACGCAATTAGTAAATAGACCACAGTTGAGGTTATAATCATAATCCGGCGTGTCGACACAATGGCTTTATATTCTCTAGCCGGCATAACAAAAGTATAATACCCGACTGATTGTTGTTGAATATTTAGTGTTTCAAGATAAACGATAAGGTAATTCTCACCTTGGAAATGAAACAACTCGGTGAATGATTCTCGGCTGTTTAAATTTGGTGTGACTGTTTGTTGATACGCATTGAAAAAGATTGGATTATCAAACAATTGTTGATTAATGTTGAGCTGTGTTTGATAGACGTCCTTATCAACCACATATTGATCTGAGACAGCCGATAATTGATAATGACTTTGTTCATCAGCGAACACTGTTGTTTCCATCACCTCACGGTCCAAAATAAAACCAATAACCGTTGTTGGATACATGTCATTTAAAATATTAATAATACTTTTTAGTGAAATCGACACTTCCACACTACCGACATGGCTATCATTATGATACAGCGGATAAACAAAACGGTAGCCATTGAAAATACGCCCTTCTTCAAATCCTGTCACATAGCGCTTGTCAACATTAGCAATACGAATGGACTCTCTCACATCGAATAGGTGATCGCCAAACTTATCTTTCGCATGCATTCTTAAGAAACTCTCACCATCTTTTAGATGAAAGTGCAATTGCCTGAATTCATAGCTATTAGAAATATTATAAATCGTTTCAAAAGAACGATATAATTCCTCACGAATCACCGCCTTCTCTATGGTACTCGCTTCATTAGCCTCTGCTAATCTTTCTGTGACTTCTTCTGTGTTGACAATCGTTTCAAAAATAAAATTCGAAAATTGTTCATATGAAGAAGTGACTGATTCAATTGAGCGTGAGAGTAATTGCGCTCTTGCGTCGTTATATTTTTTTGCGTTATTACGATAGCTGTTATTGATAATTAACAATGTCCCTAGCCATACGGCAGTGATAATTACGCCAATAACGACTAACATCCGGCCTTTTTTCATTCGTTAAACTCCTTTAGCTCATGAGGTACTATTCATTATATAGGAAAATATTACCCATTGAAATGGCTGCGTGTCTTTTTTTGAACTACTCCACCTTAATTTCTTACGAAATTTGAAGATGGAGATTCCTAAGAAGACCAACCTAACGGTCAGTTATGGATTAGGCTATCCCCGAAGTCCCTTCGGTTAGAAGTCTTATCGCTTCAGCTTCAATATTTTTACTTGCGTTCAGATCTCTATCGTGATGGGTGTGACACGTTGGACATTTCCATTCACGCAAAGCAAGATGCTTAACGTCTTTATTTCGGTAGCCACAGCAAGAACATAGTTGGCTCGAAGGGAAGGTTTTTCCTACTGGCACCACCTGTTTCCCGTACCATTTTGCCTTATATTCAAGCATTGAACGAAATTCTGACCAACTGACTTCGCTAATCGCTCTTGCGAGCTTATGATTCTTTATCATATTTGACACCTGCAAATCTTCAATACCTATGATGTCGTGGTTTTTGACAATATCGGTACTGAGTTTGTGCAGAAAATCCGTACGTGCATGTTTAATTTTTTCGTGAATACGGGCAACTTTCACTTTTTGCTTTTGATAATTTTTTGCTTCGTGCAACGGCTTGCCGTCTTTCTTTGCCTGTTCGTATCTGCG
>NZ_FPAI01000037.1 GCF_900116255.1 Halolactibacillus miurensis | reverse complement strand
CCTTGCCCAAAGGCGATTCATCCCCCACTTACTCATTGGGCTTAGCCCATAACATTCCTTGAAGATGGGGGTTTTCTCGCCTAATTTAGATAAAATTTCTTCTACCAGTACAACTGACCGTTTCGAATAAGATTCAGCCAGTCTCTCTTAAACAATGGAAATTATGACATAACGTAAACGCTTACCTTAGTATAATGAACTCTATTTCGTTGGCGGAGACTCCCGCCGTCTCCACCAACGGAAATATTCACGACTAGCTAAATCTTCTGATTGTCATTATAGAAGGGCCAATTATTTGACAAAAAACCATTAAAAAACTGTTCGATCCACGAAGGAAAGAACAGTTAAATATGTAATGTAACCACCAAATTGGTATTTTTTGGTGGAGACGGTGGGAGTCGAACCCACGTCCAGAGATATCGCCACTCAAGCGTCTACATGTGTAGTTGATCTATTTCGATTTCGCAAGCACATATGCCAATCAACAGGCGTCCGTGTTGCTAGTCTGATTAAGCTCTTCTAACCGTCCTCAGACGGTGGAGGTTAGCGTATCCCACTTCAGTTGAGACCCCAAATCTTAGCACATGGGCGATGCTAAGCGGGATCCTTTAGCAATTGCTTAGGCAGCTGCTAAAGAGAAATTGTTTTGTTTGCCAGTTATTATTGGCGGGTAACGTTTTACGAGCCGTAACCTCGACACGCAGCTTGAGCTCAAACTACCCCTGTCGAATCCGTAACGTCCCCATAATAGGAAAGTACAGAGAGAGGCGTAATCTTCGCCTATTCAATTTTTCTTACTTCTACCACTATAACAGGCATCTAACTTTTTTTCAAGTCAGATCTCGACTTTAATCCCGGTCTTTTAGGGCACGAGCGACATCACGATTCATTTGTTTGCGTTTTAAATCTTCTCGTTTATCATATTTCTTCTTACCTTTACCTAAACCAATGAGTACTTTCGCATAACCATCTTTTAAGTACATTTTAATTGGCACAAGCGAATACCCTGCTTGTTGGGTTTCTCCTATCAGCTTCGCAATCTGTTTTTTATGCAACAATAGCTTACGCATCCGTGTCGGTTCATGGTTATGAATATTTCCTTGTTCATAAGGGGAGATGTGCAAGTTATGCAGAAATACCTCACCATTACTCACTCGTGCGAAACTATCCTTCATATTGACACGACCATTACGAATTGATTTAATTTCTGTTCCTTGTAAGACAATGCCTGCCTCTATTGTTTCTTCAATAAAGAAGTCATGATTGGCTTTTTTATTTTGAGCGACAACTTTCCCTGATCCTTTTGGCATGTTTTTCACCTCACTTTGTTAAATGGTTCTTTTTCTATTTTACCAAGCCTGTTCTTATTATACAATGAAAAGGAATGAAATACTCACACATAGATGAACGGCTAAGAAAGGATTAATTTAAATGATAACGATTCGACCACTAACAACCACAGATTTTACACTTTATCAACAGATGGAGACAGGTGTAGAGAATGACTATATGTTACACGTCTACGACCGATTAATTACACCGCCTAACAACTATTTATACGGATTATTTAAAGATAAGATTCTCGTTACTGTCGCTGGTTATACGTATTTTCCTGGTGGCAATGTGATGCTTGGTCGCCTAAGAAGTGACCTGCGCTTCAGAAAACTTGGTTACCCCACCCAGTTGCTCCACTTCCTTGTTGATATCATTAAACAAGACCCTGACGTGTGTTTTATTGGTGGGTATACACATATTGAAAATTGGCCCGCAAAAAAAATACTCGCGCACCTTGGTCTAACTTTTATTGATAAGTATCATAACTTCCCAGCCATTAACCTTGGACCGTTCATCGTAGATAAAACGTTAATATGGGATGAAGTCATCACTCATTCAGAGAAACGTGCAGCACTTCAAACGTTAATGAATGAAAATATTGCTTCTTTCGTTTATGAGGCGTATTATCCATTTCCCTTTAGTTCATGTCTGATTTCAGATGACAAATTTTCAGCGATGCGTATCTTCCAATCACCATTGACACAAAGATATCTATTTGTTGATGACGATTATAAAGGAGAAAAATTATTAAACATTCGCTATGTTCATGAAGATATCTTCACCACACCAGGCTTATTTCATACAATAGCTGAGTTATTAAAACATGAACCAGACCGCTTGCCTTGGTTTAATTTTTCGAAAACGCAATACAGTGAACTAAAACATAAAGACTGTTTCCGACTAGAAGAAGGCTGGGAACTGCATGGCGTCTTTATATAAGAATAGAACTTTAAAAAGTATAATTGAAGAAGAGGAGGGTTAACATGAAAAAAATATTCATGATTATTGGTGTGATATTGATTGGCGCGGGATTATTGGGTGCTTTTATGACTTATCAAGCCAACTTTTCAGACGAGGAAATCATTAAAGTCATCAATTCGCCTGTCAAAGCACTGACAATTGAGGCCGATAACACCTCGATTACTATTGTGCCAACAGAAGAAGACGACATGACTGTCGTATTCAGCGGGATGAAAGAACAGGACTTAATTGATGCTCTCAACCTTAAAGCAAACGACGAAACCTTAGCCATTGCGGTTGACCAAGCTAACTGGTTTTTCTTCATCCCATTTGTCACGCAACAACCGCGGCTGACTGTTAAAGTACCGCGTGATCAGTTAACAAATATAAGTGCCAAAACGAGCAATGGTCGTGTGATTGTAAAAGAACAACATATGGATGAAATTGATCTTAAGACGAGTAACGGAGCTATTGAGCTGATTGATCTCGAAGCCAACGTTTTACAGGCTAAAACAAGCAATGGTAAAGTGACATTAATGAATACAACTGGACGGATTGAGGCGGAAACGAAAAATGGTTCTATTGATGCTTTTGGTCTTAAGATGACAGATGACGTCACCCTACGAACGAGTAACGGCAGTATCGATGTCTCCTTATCACACGGCGCCGATGTGACCATTGAGGCCGATACGAGTAACGGTAGCGTCGATATTTTCGGTCGTGACAATCGGTATGAGGTGCTAAATGACGGGACTTACTCCCTTAAACTCGATACAAGTAATGGCAGTATTGATGTGTATACGGATTGATGACAGCATGTAAACCGCATCACGCTTATTAAATAGAAAGAGACAGACCATCCGCCCGTTCGGCCAAATGATCTGTCTTTTTATATGTTTTCTCGGTTATTTTTTACGTTTCTTTTTTGCGGCTTTTGGTGGGACAGCTCGCCCTTTTTGTTTTTTCTTTTTATGTTTAGGCTTTTTGGCATCATCTTGTTGTTTCTTTCCATTACCTTTTGATTGTCCCTTATCTTTTGACCCGCAATTAAAGTCAGGGCTTGGTCGCTTGGCTTTCTTTTTCATGCCAACGATCTCAAAGTCAATCGACTGCTCTTCTAGATTGACCGCTTCAACGCGAACTTCAATCACATCACCAATTCTAAAGACATTACCGGTTCTTTCACCAATCATCGCATAGCGCGTTTCATCGTAGTGGTAATAGTCGTCAGTTAAATCACTGACATGGACAAGACCTTCTACCGTATTCTCCAGTTCGACAAATAAACCAAAACCAGTTACGGAACTAATAACCCCTTCAAACTCTTCACCAATCTTATCTTGCATAAATTCAGCTTTTTTGAGTTCATCGGTATCCCGTTCAGCGTCGACCGCTACTCGCTCTTGTTCAGACGTGTGTTTAGCTATCTCAGACAGTTTATCTTTCCATTTTGCTTGTGTGTCATTGCTAAGATCACCGTTAATTAAATACGTCCGGATGAGACGATGGACAATTAAGTCAGGGTATCGTCTAATTGGTGAGGTAAAATGGGTATAAAACTCGGTCGCAAGACCGAAGTGTCCGACACTTTTCGGGTCATACTTTGCTTGTTTCATTGACCTAAGCATCAATTTAGAGATAATCATCTCTTCTTGTTCACCTTTCACCTCATCTAGTACCCGTTGCAAGGCTTGCGGGTGAATATCATTTTTAACACCTTTGACACTATAACCAAACTGTCCAATAAATTCAAAGAATTTTTGGAGACGGTCTTCGTCTGGGTCCTCATGAATCCGGTGAATAAATGGCACATCCATCCAGTGGAAATGCTCAGCGATCGTCTCATTCGCCGCCAACATAAATTCTTCAATTAACCGTTCAGACACCCCACGGTGGCGTAAGACGACATCAGTCGGGTGACCCGATTCATCAACGATGACTTTTGCTTCGTTAAAGTCAAAATCAATCGCGCCACGGTCCATCCGTTTTTTTCGCAAAATACGCGCCAGTTGTTCCATCTCGTGAAACATTGGGATAAGTGTGTCATATTCTTTCATCACCGCTTCATCTTGATCGGTTAAGATTTGATTGACGGCTTGGTAAGTCATACGAGCCGACGTATTGATCACACTTTGGAAAATGTCATGTGACACGACTTCCCCATTAGGTGAAATCTCCATCTCACAAGCCAGTACTAAACGATCCACATGGGGATTCAGTGAACAAATACCGTTTGATAACCGGTGCGGGATCATTGGGATCACCCGGTCAACAAGATAGACACTCGTTCCGCGCTTGTAAGCTTCCACATCAATTGGTGAACCTTCTTCGACATAATAAGACACATCCGCAATATAAACGCCAAGCAAGTGATTGCCATTGGCTAACTGCTCGACTCGAATCGCATCATCTAAATCTTTCGCATCAGCCCCGTCAATCGTGACAATCGTTTTATCGCGACGATCGACTCGCCCTTCAAGGTCGGACTCATCGATGGTTTCTTTCACATGCTTTGCTTGGTCCAGTACCTCGTCTGGGAACTCAATCTCGATGTTGTGTTTATGAATGATCGATAGGATATCGACGCCCGGATCATTTTTATGTCCCAGGATTTCAACCACTTCACCTTCAGCGGCATTCTGTCCCTCTGGGAATTTCAAGATGTTGACGATCACTTTATGACCGTCAACGGCGCCCTGACTGTCCTCTTTTTTAATAAAGACATCATTAGGAATGCGCTTATCATCTGCGACGACAAAACCAAAATTCCCTTTATCAACATAGTTGCCGATAACGCGGGTCGACCCACGTTCAAGAATTCTTTCAACCACACCTTCTACACGTTTATCGCCACTTACTTCTGCGTCAGCACGTGCTAAGACTATATCGCCATTCATGGCGCCATTTAAGTCATGTGGATGTAAGTATAAATCTTTTATCCCTTCTTCATCAGGAATTAAAAAGGCAAAGCCTTTTTTGTGCATTTGCACCTTCCCTCTTACTAACCCAGCTCGAGCTGGTGAGACGTATTTATTCTTTCTCGTCAACATGATCCGGCCGTCGTCTTCTAAATCATTGAGCGTTTTCATTAAGTCAGTAAACATCTCACTTGTGACGGTCTCATTAAAGACAGCCTCACTAATATCATCAACTGACACGGGACGCTCTGCTTCTTCTGTAATAAATGTTAAAATCTTTTGTTTTAACTCATTCATTCTTCCTTCACCTTCTTTCAAATCATTGCTTATCTTTAGTCTTTTCTATTTTTATTGTCTTATACATCTACCACTTATAAATAATCGCCGTCATTTTAACTATTTAAGCGTTTATAGTATAGCCTCATCCCAATCTAAAGATTCTAAGAAACGATAGACATCTTCATGGACAGCTTCACGCTTTGGTCCTAGCGTAATCGCATGACCAGCACCCTCATACCAATGGATCTCTTTATCATCACATTCCACATGGTCATAAATATGTGTGGCACTATCTGTGTTGATCATCTGATCGTCTTTCGCTTGAATGACAAGTGTCGGCGTATAGATATGATCAAGTACCCCGCGCACGTCATCAATTAATCCAGCAAGACTATCAAAGAGCGGTTTGGCATTGTTAGTAAGGGTATGGACTTCTTTTTCAATAACAGCGGTATCTTTGCCTTCTTTTTGTTTATATTGACTCGCAAAATATCGAAAACCTTTCGTCAGTTGCGTCTCATTGTCAAAGAACATCGGAGAACACATCGTCCCCACGCCTACGACTGGATTTTCGGTCGCGAGCTTCAAGCTAAGCACACCACCAAGCGATAACCCCAATACCGCAACCTTATCATAGCCGTCTTGTTTTAGCTGTTGATAGGCTTTGACGACATCTTCATACCACGTTTCAGCTGAGCCATCGAGTAAATCTTCTGGTGTTTTGCCGTGTCCGCGGTAAATCGGACCAAATGATGTATAGCCTTTTGTTTCCAAAAATCGACCAAGCATGCGCATATCAGCACTGTGACCGGTAAACCCATGTAATAGTAATACCGCTCTTTTCCCACCTTTAAACATAAACGGTTCTGGTTGTTTAATTTTCACATCGATCGTCCTTTCTCCCATAGCTATTTGTTAGCTTTTTCTCTATTATTTTCATCTGCTTCTATTTTATCAAAGAGTGGCTTCTATTGCACAATGTGAGATTATCATGACAAAAAGAAAATCTCTTTAAGTGACGTCTTCCTATGTCACCTAAAGAGATTCATCTTGTTAAATAATATAAGCTAACGCAAATGTTGCAACAAAAAATACTACTGAAGCAACGATTGTCGCTTTTTGCAATACCGCGTCTAATCCACGTGCTTTTTTCTTACCAAAGAGTTGTTCCGCTCCTCCCGAAATCGCACCCGCTAACCCTTCACTTTTACCTGATTGTAAAACAATCATCGTAATAAGGGTAATACTTGAAAGAATAATTAATGTAATCAAAATAGCTTCCATCGTAAAAGCATACCTCCTAGACCCACTTAAAATCACTACTTTATTGCTTATAACATTAAATAAAAACACTAGTACTAATTTAGCATACTTCACCAGTTGATGACAAGTATATTTTCCTTTTTTAATGAAAGCGATTTCTACCTTTTAAGTATCAACATCATTGCGATGGTGTTTTTGATTGATTTTGATTGATTTTGATTGATTTTTAAAGGGTGTTATCGTATACTAAGTGTATCAGAGGAGGCGACGATCATGTTAACACCTAAGCGACATGCCTTAATATTAGAAGAACTATCAAACAAACAAATGATCACCATTCAATCTCTGGTTGATTTGATGCGTGTATCAGAATCAACCATTCGTCGAGATTTAAGCGAGCTTGAAAAACAACACTTATTAAAGCGCGTTCACGGCGGAGCAACCGTAGTAACACAAACAAAAGACGAACCAACTGTTCAAGAGAAAAAACAACGCGGGACGACAGAGAAAAAAGAAATTGCCCAATATGCGGCAGCCTTAATAGAAGATTATGATGTCATTTATTTAGATGCCGGAACGACGACTTATGAAATGATTCCTTTTTTAAAAGATCGACCGATCACCGTTGTCACTAATGGCCTGATGCATCTTGATTTATTACAACAATATCATATTCCGACGTATATCATTGGTGGGAAAGTGAAAGATAAGACAGGTGCTGTGATTGGGAGTGTGGCACTTAAACAGTTAGAACATTATCATTTTAACTTAGCTTTTATCGGTACTAACGGGGTGGATGTTTCTTTCGGTTATTCCACTCCCGACCCTGAAGAAGGCGATTTAAAAGAAAAAGCATTAACATTAAGTGATAAGCGCTTTGTCTTAGCGGACCATTCTAAATTGCACACAAAAAGCGCTTACCGGTTCAGCGAGCTAAAACATGCTACTTTAATTACTGACCGATTATTAGAAGAGGACAGAGAAGCTTATTCAAAACTAACGGACGTCTTGGAGGCGATGACATGATTTTCACTTGTACACTCAATCCATCCATCGATTACATTCTATCTGTGGCTGAGTTTCAATACGGCGGATTAAATCGCGGGACTGACCCGAGCTATTTCCCTGGTGGAAAGGGCATTAACGTGTCGCGTATTTTAACGCGTTTAAACATCCCTTCAACAGCGTTAGGATTTACTGGTGGGTTTACCGGTGCCTTCATTGAACAAACGTTACAGGATGAGGGCGTTGATACCGATTTTGTCCATGTTAGCGATGCCACTCGGATCAACCTTAAATTAAAAGGCGCTAAAGAAACTGAAATCAATGGGCCTGGTGCAACGATTACAAAAGAAGAAACAGAACATTTTCTTGACCAATTAGACCATTTAACGTGTGACGACTACTTAGTACTTGCAGGTAGCTTACCACAAGATTTACCGGATGATTTTTACTTACAGATTGTTAAACGTCTTAGAGAAAAGTCCGTTAAACTTGTGCTAGACACCTCATCTGAAGCATTAAAGAAAATGGTTGGAGAACCCCTTTTCTTAGCCAAGCCGAATCATCATGAACTTGGAGAACTGTTTGATGTTGAGATTACGTCGAAACAACAAGCGATTCATTATGCCAAACAACTGCACGATTCTGGGGTTAAACACGTGATTATCTCCATGGGTGGTGACGGGGCGATTTATTTACACAATCATACCTTGTATCAAGCGCAAGTACCTAAAGGGACGGTTATCAACACCGTAGGTGCTGGGGATTCAACCGTGGCCGGCTTTTTAGCCGGACTTGAGCGGGGCTATAAACCAGTCGATGCCTTTCGTTTAGCTGTTGCTTCCGGAAGTGCCACCGCCTTTACAAAAGATTTAGCCGAAAAAAAAGACATGGAAACGCTTTTTGAGTTAGTAGACGTGGAAGTAACCGATTTCTAAAAGGACCGTCTCGCCTTTACAGCCAAACGGTTTCATGGTATGGTGTCAAAGGTTTATTGTGCATGATTTTCTTTTTCCGTTAGGCATCGGAAAAAAATTATCAACATTCTCTTAATAAATATGTGCAATAAACTTGATATTTGACGGTGTTAACCGTTAAAATATAGGGTATGGTATACTGAAAAACAAAATCTTAAATTTATAGGAGGTTTTTTTCATGGCAGCTGAAAAAACAATAACAATTACAGATTCAACAGGTGTGCACGCACGCCCAGCTACAGTACTCGTAAACAAAGCAGGTAACTTCTCTTCTGACGTTACTGTTGAGTACAATGGCAAATCAGTAAACTTAAAATCAATTATGGGTGTTATGTCTCTAGGTATCCCTAAGGATGCTGAAATCAAGATCGTTGCAGAAGGCGCTGACGAAGATGAAGCAATCGAAGCGATTTATGCAACAGTTAAAGAAACTGGCTTAGGGGAATAATTCCTATATGGCGATTTTAACAGGCATTGCGGCATCTAACGGTGTCGCAATTGCTAAAGCATACACATTAGAAACACCCGATCTTTCTTATGAGACAAAGAAAGTTGACGATGTTGATACAGAAGTTAACCGCCTTCATGATGCGTTGACGGTATCAAAAAAAGAATTAGAAAAAATTAAAGAAAACGCACGTCTTTCACTTGGTGATGAGCATGCGGAGATTTTTTCTGCGCACCTTTTAGTGTTAAGTGACCCTGAACTGATTACACCAATGGAAGATAAAATTAAAAACGATAACGTCAATGCTGAAAAAGCACTTGATGATGTCGCTAACATGTTTATCGATATGTTTAAAGGCATGGATAATGAATACATGCGTGAAAGAGCAGCTGATATTCAGGACGTGACAAAACGCGTCATGGCTCACCTACTTAAAGTCACGTTCCCAGATCCTGCCTTGATTGATGAAGAAGTTGTGATAATTGCTGAAGACTTAACACCTTCAGATACCGCACAATTAAATAAGCAATTTGTGAAAGGGTTTACGACAAATATTGGCGGTCGTACATCACACTCTGCGATTATGGCACGTTCTTTAGAAATTCCAGCGGTTGTTGGTACTAAAACCGTCACAGAGGATGTTTCTGAAGGCGATATCGTGATTGTTGATGGGATTGACGGTAAAGTCATTATTAACCCAACAGAAGAAGAATTAGCGACTTACAAAGAAAAACAAGCTGATTTTGAAAAACAAAAAGAAATTTGGGCACAATTAAAAGACGAGCCAACGATTTCTAAAGACGGTGAGCACGTTGAATTAGTTGCGAATATCGGTACACCAGACGATGTTGTCGGTGTTCTGAATAACGGCGGCGAAGGTGTCGGTCTTTACCGTACAGAATTCCTATATATGGGTAACTCTGATTTCCCTACTGAGGACGAGCAATTTGACGCTTACTCATCTGTATTAAAACAAATGGGTGACAAACCAGTTGTTGTTCGTACGTTAGACATTGGTGGCGATAAAGAATTAAGCTACCTTGACTTACCGAAAGAAATGAACCCGTTCTTAGGTTTCCGTGCGATTCGTCTTTGCTTAGAGCGTGACGATATCTTCCGTACACAACTACGTGCCCTACTGCGCGCAAGTGTCCACGGTAACTTGAAGATCATGTTCCCAATGATCGCAACCCTTGATGAGTTCCGTTCAGCTAAAGCTTTGTTACTTGAAGAAAAAGATAACTTAAAAGCTGAAGGTGTTGACGTGAGTGATGATATTGAAGTCGGTATCATGGTTGAGATTCCAGCAACTGCTGTGATTGCTCGCCAATTCGCTAAAGAAGTTGACTTCTTTAGTATCGGTACAAATGACTTAATTCAATACACACTTGCGGCTGACCGTATGAACGAACGCGTCTCATACCTTTACCAACCGTACCATCCAGCGATCCTTAATCTCGTGAATAACGTGATTGAAGCCGCACACGCGGAAGGCAAATGGGCCGGTATGTGTGGTGAGATGGCTGGCGACTCTATCGCGATTCCAATCTTACTCGGTTTAGGTCTTGATGAGTTTAGTATGAGTGCCACATCAATTCTTCCAGCACGTACACAGATTAAAGATTTATCTAAAGAAGAACTCCGTTCTTACAAAGATGAACTTCTAAGTATGTCAACAGCTGATGAAGTAGAAGCATTCATTCGCGAAAAAACAAATCAATAATTACGGCAATATGTCAGTGATGAAATAAAAGCCCGCTTATTCGCGTATATAACGTGAATAAGCGGGCTTTTTGTTTGTTTAGAGTATCTATTAACCTTATCGCCAAAACGCTGTCATATCCTTCTTATCTTCAATATTAAACGCAACCATATTTCGAATTAAATCAAGATGGGCGGGCTCGGTCCATTTCATCTTCACTAATTGTTTAGTCATGTCATAACCTGCTTGAGTGATTTGATCATGAAATTTGTCTTTACATGCCATTTCCGGTGCAATCGCCAGATGAGCTTTTGCCACACTGAAGCCGATAATATACGTCCCATGGGTGATAAACATCGGTTGATTCCATTTGATTACCGGCTCCAGTTCAGGAAAAGTATCTTGTATATCTTGTAAAATCATTGTTAAACGCTCACGATGATCAGGATGTTCAATCGACTGTAAAAATGGTTCAAATACTATCAATACTTATCGCCTCACTTCTCTCACATTTTTCGTTTGTCGCATTCGGGTTAGCTAGTGAGTTACTTGGCGAGTGACACTTTCGGTCTTTTTTTATGCCCATAGATACGCGGGGCAAGGTATTTATCTATGACGGGGCTAAGTGCATTCATAATCAAAATCGCAAAGCCGACTCCTCCTGGGAAATTAAACACAATTCGAATCACTATTGTTAACAGTCCTGCCCCAATCGCAAAGACCGTTTGACCAGTCGGCGTTAATGCTCCACTTGTATAATCAGTAGCCATAAACACCGCCGCAAAGATGAGCGTCCCACTAAGCACATGGGTCATCATGTAATCAACACTATAACCACCATAAATGGAACTTATAACAGCCACTGTTCCTACATAATAAAGAGGAATCTTCATATTAATAACGCCTCTTACGACAAGATAAACAAAGGCAAGAAGGATCATCAGTTTTGATGTTTCACCAATATTACCGCCAAGATTCACACCAAGGAATAGATCCCATAATCCAGGTACCTCTTCTCCTACCGTTTTAGAAAAGTGACCAATCGACTCTAAAGGTGTCGCGGTCGACACTGCATCAGCACCTGGTGCGACCCAGTTCGTAATCCAAGGTGAGAAAAAGACTTTTAACATGACTCTTGCGCCAACAGCTGGATTAAACATATTACGACCAATACCGCCCGGTAGCTGTTTAATAATCACAATCGCAAAGAAACTGCCGATAATAATCGTCCAATAAGGAGCGGTGACAGGTACACTCAAGCCAATTAACATCCCGGTAATAACCGCACTATAATCATTAATTCTTATCGGTTGATCTCTTAGTTTTTGAAAACCATATTCAAATAACACACTTGAGGCCACACCGACAATTACCATAAACAATGATCTGATGCCAAAGAAATAGATTGCAGCAAGGAGCGGCAGAAATAAGGCGATGACGACTTGCTTCATAATCCAATCGGTTTTTCGACGTGATTTTAAGTGTGGTGATGCACTCATTTTAAGCGTCATATCTTGAAGTGACATCATGAGCTTTTCTCCTTTCGCGCCTTAATTTCTGTTTTGGCTTGTCTAATGTTATCCAGCAGTGGAATATTAGCAGGGCAAATATATGAACAGTTCCCACAATCAATACAGTCCATCGCCCCAAGACGTTCGGCCTCGTCAATATCACCTTGTTCATAGGCGTTGGATATAAGAATTGGTTGTAAATTTACTGGACAGACATTTAAGCACTCTGCACACTTGATACACGGGGTCCGTTCATCTACTTTTACTTCTTCTTTCGGTAAAAAGCTAATCACCGATGTTCCTTTTGTGATCGGTACTTGACCGGAGGTAATGGGTTTACCCATCATCGGGCCTCCGTGCAACATCTTCCCTGTCTTTTCGACAAAACCACCACAAGCATCAATCAAGACTTGAATCGGTGTACCAATTCTTACCCTAAAGTTTTGCGGATCTTTAATGGGTTCACCCGTGACGGTTGTCACACGATCCATTAAAGGTAAACCTTTTTGAATCGCTAAATGAGCCGCCCGTACGGTACTGACATTAGCTACAATCGTATGAACATCAAGGGGTAATCCTCCAGAAGGTACTTCGCGATTGACTAATGTTTTGATGAGGCGTTTTTCCGCCCCTTGAGGATAAATTGTCTCAAGCTCTTTGATTTGAATCCGTTCATCGTCGCCAATCGCTTGTTTAAGAGCACATACACTATCATGGACATTTGACTCAATCGCAATATATGTCTGTTTAATTGGAAAAAGCGTCAGCAGTTCTTTGATCCCAGCAACGATTTCTTCAGCGGATTCAATCATTAATCGGTGGTCAGCGGTAGAGTATGTTTCACATTCAGCCCCATTAATAATCAATGTGTCAATAGCCTTTCCTTTTGGTGGTGAGAGTTTGACGTGCGTTGGAAATGTTGCCCCTCCCATTCCGACAATGCCGGCTCGTTCAATGAGTGACAATTTATCCTGTGATGTTAAATCTTCTTGGGTAGATGTAAGTGCGGGTGCTGGAGTATCTTTAAAATCATTCTTAATAACGATGGCGAGGTGAGGGCCATGCATCGAAGGCTTCTCTTCGATTGATTCAACCGTTCCAGAAACAGAGCTGTATATGTTGGCAGAGACAAAACCTTGCTTTTCGGCAATCAGTTGTCCCATCTTCACGTCATCACCAACCTCAACAATCGGTTCCGCTGGTTTGCCGATATGCATGTTCATCGGATAAATCATCTTTTCGCTTAAAGGCGCTTCAATGATAGACTTTTTTTCTGTCCGAGACTTTCTTTCTTCCGTATAGGCTCCTTGCCTTTTGTATTTTAATTTCATATTCAACATAATCGTGCCTCCTCAGTGGTGTGGATTATTACTCTATTCCTTCATTTTTAACCGAATAAACCCTTTTCATTAAAGAAGTATTAATGACTTAGATAAGCGAAGGCTCCTTTGGTACAATAGAAAGATCCACTTACTTATTTCAATCTAATGCACATAAAAGGAGACGTAACAATGGATTTAACAATTCTAAATAATGAACCCCTCCCGCTCATTTACGAACCGGGTCGCGGGGCTTGGACCTATAGGATTAATGTACCGGATACACACCATTTAAAAGCACCATGAGGTTCGATAAAAGTCACTGGGACTATTGATGATATACCCTTTGGTGACATGAATCTGATGCCGCTAAAAAATGAAGACGCGATGATGTCTGTCAACAAACAGCTCCGTGAAAAAATTGACAAATCCGGTGGAGATATTGTTCGTGTCACCATGACGCTAAAAGATGCCGACACGTTAGGCTATTAATAAAAAAAAGCGTCGATTTTCATTCTCATGAATGATAACGACGCTTTTAACTGATGTGTAGTTTTGACTTTTTTATTTCTTTGTACTTTGATTGATGCAAGAGTTTGGATAATAATTGTTCATGCCCCATATTTAATAACAGGCCTAAATAGATCCCTAAACTATTTAAAATCCAATCATCTACATCAACTGAGCGAGAGACCATGTGCAGTTGATGTAAAAGGAACTGACCACCTTCAAACAATACAGGTATAAGAATAATGAATAACAATTTTCTAAACCAACCATAAGGCTTCACATACAACCAAAACCCGAGCGGAAACATCATCACCACATTACCGACAAGGTTCACGATAATAATATCAAAAGCTAACGTCTCTTGCCTATAGGCGCGTAAATAGAGCTTGATTGTTTCAAATGGTTCTAAATTAATTTGAAGCATGTCTCTCGCATCACCAAGTCCTCTAAACCAAATCAAGTAACTTAAAATCACGAGATATCCCAACATAACTCCATTAAATAACCGGCGTTTTAAGTGGGGATTGTTCAATTGTCTTAACGCAATATAAATAATTAAAAAAATTGGCAACAACACAAAAAAGCCCAACGGTAAATACGACAAAAAACTTCCCCCTCACTTTTTAAAACAACAGTTTTATTATCACTTAAATACGCCGCCATGACAAGAGGAGAATCGTATTTGTTATACAATTGAAAACTTTTAAAAATCGATTTTGTCATTTAAATAATGCACTTGGACCAATTTAAAGAAATCCGAAAAATCTATTGTCGAAATATAATGGATAAGATTGTTTCACTCTCTCATGAACGAATGATATCTTATCCATGCTGCGATATCATTGATTTCAAATTTCTCAACAACGATATATACAGTATAGTCTTCTGCTTCACGTTGATTAACACAAAAGCGATTGCCATTCATCCTTGAACTACCCCCACCTAACATTCTCACGAATGTTTGAGGAAGGGGATTCCATAAGGACACCCTAAAGGGGACCCATGCTCGTTCAACTAAGCATAGGTTTTTCTACTCTCCAACCGTCGCAAACCTATTTTCTCAACATCTGTTAAAGCATGTTGGGGAAATAGTGTGTTCCAGGAACACAACTTGCTTTGGTCAAACCGTTCTGTCTGGTAGAACGCATGGGTTCTAACAAAAGACAGGGTACGCATCATATACGCCCATTGCGCCCAATGATGTAGACCTTGTTTCTGCTCTGGAACAAGTGAATACAACATCGGTGGGAGTTTTTCTTTAAAGCCCATTGCCCGTCGGGCAATGACATAAGCGGCTGCCATGTGAATGGACACACCAAGCCGCTTCATATATTTCATCTTGCCAATTTGACTGGTATAAGCGGGGTTAACAACGTAGACAGCCACCCCCATTTTTTCAGCTCTTGACTTGATTGCTAGGATCATCTTTTGATAAGCAAACTGACTCATTCGTCGATTAGCTTTTTTGTTTCCATAAGGACGCGACACTTTGGACCGTGTCGTATCCAATCTTTCAATGGCGAGTGGTTTATGCTGTTTAACGGCATAGTCAACGAGGGCAATGACCTCTGCTTCTATTATTTTCGCCTGCTGTCCACTGGTTTTACCCTCTAAATTAAACGGGAGGGTAAAGGCATCCACACATTGACCTATGGCGTTGATATTGGCGACTGCGATATGATTCACATTCAAATCAACACCAACCATACCTGTTGATGTTGAGGTATTTAGATAGGGTGCACGCGACACATCGATTAAGCATTTAACGATGTAGTAGTCACCATGATCCTCAAGCGACCATGCTATCGGCTTCCCATACTTTTTCTTATCTTTCAGATTCATTTGTGTCTGAATGGCGTGATTGACATGATCTTGACCATAAGGAAAAACAACGTCAAAGAGACGAATGACGCATTGGTCGATCGCTTTGAAGGTAAGGGTATGCGTCTCTGGGTGATAATGAAAGACAAAGTTACCTGATTTGGCGTCTTTCCTTCCCGAAATGGTCATCTTACCGTAACGCGCCGCTACCCAATCTTTCTGCCAACGCTCAGGATAAGTGTGATAAGACGTTTGTGTTAACCGGCCGCGCGCGAGTTTCTTACTCCCGAAACACACACCCGTCACTTTGTTTGTCAATTTAAGCAATTGTTTTTCATATCGATCTTTCTTAAAGTTCAACTGGCCCAAGCGAGACTTTAGGTGTTTGATCTCAACATCAAGGTATTGATGTTCAAAATCATAAGCACAGTAAAATAAGCGTGTGGAATGCTTATATGTCACAACAAAAAAGGCCCCTTTTTGTTGTTCACGTGACGTTTTATTGAACATCGGTGTTCCTTTGACAAAAGAGCCTTTTATCTTTTGAAGTGTCGT
>NZ_FPAI01000017.1 GCF_900116255.1 Halolactibacillus miurensis | reverse complement strand
TTGATGAGTAATACTTTACTCTGGTTTCAAGCACTAGCTTGTCTTACTTTATTTCTTAACATTACTGTGTGTGTTATTCAGTTTTCAATGGTCAATTGTGTGTTGCCGTTTTTAACGACGAGAATTATCTTATCATCGTTTTATGTTTTCGTCAAGAACTTTTTTAAATAAATGTTTGATGAAATTTTATTGTTTTTGACGTGTTGTTTGCGACAACAGAAACTAATATAGCATATCTAATTTTTCCTTGCAATACTTTTCGCAAAAAAAGTTGTCAAACGATGTTTTTTACGATAAAGCCTTATCTCATCGCTTAAGCCACAATATGTTTATACCCCTCATTCATCACTTTTAAACACAAACGTTCTGAATTTTTTTCATCTATCATAGACTGACGTAACATGAGAAAAATACTCATCTAAGAAAGAAGGTGCAGCACATGTTTATTACCTTGCATAAAAAAACACTTTACCGCTTCACCTTTATCGTATCAATTATGCTAATTATATCTTCTCTTTATGTCACCTTTATTAAAGAAGCCCTCTCAGAGACACGTCTCGTTTATTTGCCATCCCCACCTCCAGCGGCAATCCATCATGTTCATCGCTACGACAAAGCCATCAGTCTCACTATAAATTATACAGGAGACAAAGATAGCTTGCCCTATCTATTAGATGCACTAAAAGATTCTAGCGTCTCGGTGACACTTTTCTTACCTTTAGATCTCTTAAAACAAATCTCTTTTGACAAAGCCACTTCTGACCGATCCGAAGAATTAGAAGACTTATTTGATTGGGGTGGGCTGATTAATCGTAAGAAGGAAACAACCATAACGATACCTGATGGTATTCACTTTTTAAGACAGCCTTATGCTAACTCAAACCACCTTAAAGAGACCGCCGAAAGTGGCCACACTACAATCGGAGCTTCACTCACACTTACAGAACCCCATCAACCTTTTAACGAACAACTCAAACAGACATTGAAACAAACCATTAGACCAGGTGATATCATCGCCATCGATTTGCATCAGGATCTTGTTAACGGGACTTTCTTGATTCAGGCAATCGGTGACTACCTTACTACTGAAGGGTTTCAAATCTTACCACTGACACAATTATTATTTGAAGAAGAAAAGCTAAAGATTGAGCGTATTGATTAATACCTCACCTTCAGCTTTTCTTTTGTTTGCCGCCTCTTCTAATGTGAATACACTTAGGCGTTACTTATTTTCTATTTCGTTAATGACCACTTCTGCCATCTGATAATAGATCTTACCAATCACTTCATCCTTCGCATAAATAGAGCCAGTATTATCATTATTCGGTTGACCTAACGGAATCTCAGCAAGCAACGGGGCTGTTAGCTCTTTTGCTAGCCACTCGCCACCACCTTTACCGAAGATATATTCACGTTCATGCGTCGTTTGACTTTCGAAATAAGACATATTTTCGACCACTCCGACAATCTCATGATTGGTATTACGCGCCATCTTACCAGCACGTGATGCTACATGGGCGGCTGTTTCGTGCGGCGTTGTCACAATAATTTCTTTTGACGTCGGCAACGTTGTATGAACATTTAGCGCCATATCTCCTGTACCTGGAGGTAAATCTAACAATAAATAGTCTAACTCTCCCCAATCTACTTCAATAAAAAAGCTATTAAGCATTTTACCAAGACGCGGACCACGCCAAATAACCGGATCATTTCCTTCAACAAAAAAATCCATTGACATGATTTTTACGCCATGAGCTTCTACTGGAATAATTTTATTTCCTTGTAAGGTCGGTTTTTTCGTTACCCCCATCATATGAGGAATACTAAATCCATAAATATCCGCATCAATAATACCAACCTTTTTACCAAGACGCGCTAAATTAGCCGCGAGATTGGCGGTGATGGTTGATTTACCAACGCCGCCTTTACCACTGGCAATCGCAAGAAACGTTGTTTTTGCTTCTCCGTTTAATAACGGTGACATCATCACTTGATATTGCGGATATTTTTTCAACTGTTCTTCAGGTAACTGAGTGAAGTGAATCGCGACGTCACTTGCACCAGCTTGTATTAATTTATTGGTGAGCTCTTTTTTTAACCGATCATTTTCCGGTTGATTCAGTTGACTTAATGCTAATTCAATCGTCACCTTACCCGTCGTTTCATCCACTTCAACTAACTTAATCGCATCCGTTTCCACAAAACGTTTATGTATAAACGGGTCTTGGACCGGTCTTAAAATTGTCATCACTTGTTGTTTTTTCATCACAGTCTTCCCCCTTATGCTGTATCGACTATTACAAAGTAGTATAACATATTCCTATTTCTCTTTAGTGGACAGATAATTTACCATGCCGTAAAAAATACTCCGTGCGACTTTTTCTTGGTAGTCCTCAGATAAGAGTAAGGCTCGTTCTTTCTCGTTAGATAAAAAACCGACCTCAACGAGGGCCATGGGTACTGTTACTTGTTTTAATAAATACACACCCTGAATGGCTTGAATCTCGCGTGTGGTGTTTTTTAACCGTTTAATAAGCGAGGCTTGAATCGATGCGGCCAATTTTTCACCTTCCACATTGGTTGGGTAATAAAACGTCTGAGCCCCTCGCCATATCGATTCTTCTATCGCATTTAGGTGAATGGACACCACAAGATCGGGTGCTTGGTCTTCTACTATCTTCACACGCTTATATATATCTGACCGCTTTTTTTCACGTACGCTTGTATCACTCGGTTTACTTAAGTCATAATCCGCCTCACGGGTTAGCGTCACATCTGCACCTTGTAACACCAAATAATCACGCAGCTTTAGGCTGATTGACAGCGATAAATCTTTCTCTAATACCTCTTGATAACTCGCCCCAGCATCCATCCCACCATGACCAGGATCAATAACCACATGTATATCTCCAAGTGGTAAGGAACTATAGACAGGCGTCACATCTTGATACATCATCACACTAATAATACCTACTAAACACACAAAAGAGAGTAACCATCCAATGAACTTGACCCGCTTCACCTGACCACACCTTTCTCAAGATAAGACTGTTTCTTAATCAATCTATGAAAGTGTGTGTCTTTGTATGAAGCTTTACTACACAAAAAACCTACAAGAACAGGCGTGACCACCTCTCTTATAGGAATAAATTATTGTTAATTTGCTTTAAATAACGTATACACCCAGCCGTTTGCTTCCTTATAACACGTTTGAACGTCCGCTTCAGTTAAATTTAATTGCTCAGTTAGGACATCCACTGCTTGCCAGTCAACTTGTTCATAGCTGATGGCTAAGCGCAAAAAGTCTGTCAGCGGACTTTGTCGTTCTGTTAGTGCTGTTTCAATCGTGTCGTTGAGCGATAACGCCTGAAGTAATTTATCCATTGGTTGTCGTAAAATCGCTGGCAGTTGAGAGAAGTAACCGACTAAAAAAGCCTCTTGTGTTTGATGGGGTAATAAATGCTCTGCTAAGTTCTCACACATCTTGGCACGATAATAAGAACTTTTAATCAGCGGCCCAACATGTGCCATCCCCTGTTTTTCAGACATATCTCTTAATGCTAATATATATAACCATTTCTTCAACTCCTGCTGTCCTAATAAGACAACGGCTCGTTCAATGAAGTTGACCTTTTGAATTCGCCTGTAAGCCGGTGAATTAATAAGTTTAAGCAATTTATAAGACAGCGATAAATCTTTTTGAATCGTTTTTGCGAGTGTCAATAACTCCACATCATTACGTTCAATTTCTTTAACCAAATTAATATAAGATAAGTAATACGCAGGAATTTCGAATGTCTCTAATACTTCTGGCTCCATAAAGAAAAAGCCTTGAAATAGATGGTAGCCGATACGTTTAGCGAAATCAAAATCATCCATCGTTTCAATCTTTTCCGCAATTAAACTAACTGATGGATGGTGAAGCTGCATCTGTTTGACAATTCGTTCTTGATCGAAACGCGTCGTCGTTAAAAAATCTACTTTCAAGTATGTTAAACAATGAATAACATCAGCTTTTTCCCATTTATTATAGATGGATTGCGTCACATCATCTAACGCTAAGCGATACCCCCGTTTTTTTAGTCGTTTAATTTTGGTGATCATACGAGGGGTTAGTTGAACATCTTCCAAAATTTCAATGACAATATCTTGAGGCGCGACATCTTCAAACCGCTCTGACAATAATAACGTTTCTGTGAAGTTTATAAATACTGGGTAGTGACCGGCGATTTGATCAATACCTATATTCAAAAAAGCATTAATCACGACTTCCACTGTCGCTCTATCACCATCCCACAGTTGATTCACGCGGTCTGATCGATATAGCAATTCATACGCATATAGTTTTCTCTGACGATCTAAAATCGGTTGTTTCGCAACTAATACTCTACTCAAAGCCCTTTCACCCCACGTACGTATTTATAAGGAAAACCTTATATGTATTTGGTTATAATATTTATCCATACTTTTACTTAATATCGGCAAATAAAGGTCAATGTTAATAGGTTGATAGTCATTTCTTATTTTGACTTTATACATCCTACCATAATGTCACATTCTAACATATTTAAGTACATTAAAAAATAGAGCTCATACCTTTTAAGGTATAGCTCCATTCTTCATTTAACCTGATGGATTATTTTATGAAGCCATGTTCTTACAGGCTTCTGCACACTCACGACAAATTTGTGCACATTCTTGGCAATGACTATCCTTAAACTTTTCACATTCGACTGCGCAGGCTTCACACATATCCGCACACAGTTGACAGTGTTGTTTGTAAAACTTACTTTGTCGAGACATGAAAGCCATTGATTGTAAACATATTTCCGCACAGTCATGAAGGATGTCGAGACAATGTATTCTCGCCTGAACATCTGGTTCTTTTAAACAAGCCGTTGTGCACTCTTCACATGCTCGCGTGCACTTTACACATAGGCTAATGCAATGATCCATCGTTGTTGGTGATGTTGATAATACTCCCACCTTTTAAAACCTCCTATCCATTTAATTATCGTTATTATTTCACGTTTATACTTTTTTATACCTAGTGTTTTATATTCTGAATCAGTTCAGGAGCGATATCCATACTCGCTATCCGTAGTATTAAAAAAGAGCCACTCTCTTTTTTAAGAAAGTCGCCCTTAAATTACCCAATCAATATGACTGTATTAACACTCACCACACGTGTGTTGTTTCTTCGTTTTAAATTTCGTCCATGTTTTTTCAAAGTTATTGCCACAAGCACATTTAAATAATAACTTTTGTGAGTAGCCGTGGTATTCAGTCGATAGTAATTGCGCATCTGTTTTTGTTTCTACATAATGTCTAATCTCATCAATTGTCCAGCGTTTATTCATCTTCTTCCTCCTGTTGTGCGTTCGTATAATAGCCATACTGTCATACATATACTATATTTAATGTTTACGACTGTACTAATCAGTCGATAATTCATCCTCATCAGACGTCGTCGTTAGACTAAGTTACCGAAAAAAAGAACCCCTTTTTGGAAAAGAGATTCTTTTTGAGATTCTTGCAAATATTAACGTTTTGAGAATTGTGGTGCACGACGTGCGCCTTTAAGACCTGGCTTCTTACGCTCTTTCATACGAGCGTCACGTGTTAGGAATCCAGCACGCTTAAGAGTTGCACGATATTCTGGATCTGCTTCTAATAATGCACGAGATACACCATGACGGATTGCACCTGCTTGACCTGTGAATCCACCACCATGTACGTTAACTAATACATCATAAGTACCTTCAGTTTCTGTTGATACTAGAGGTTGCTTGATGATTGTACGTAATGTTTCATATGGGAAATAGCTTTCCGCATCACGATTATTTACTGTAATTTGACCAGTCCCAGGTACTAAACGTACGCGAGCTGTTGAACTTTTACGGCGTCCGGTACCGTAGTATTGTACTTGTGCCACTATTCGTTACCTCCTTTAAATTATCCGCGAAGTTCGTAAACTTCTGGTTTTTGTGCTGCATGTGTGTGTTCTGCTCCACGGAATACGTGAAGTTTTTTAGCCATTTTACGACCTAATTTACCTTTTGGAAGCATACCTTTGATTGTTAGTTCTAACATTCTCTCAGGTTTCTTCTCACGCATTTCACCTGCTGATGTGCTTTTTAAGCCACCTGGGTGATTTGAGTGACGATGATACATTTTGTCTTGAAGTTTGTTACCAGTTAATTCGATTTTCTCTGCGTTGATGATAATTACGTGATCACCAGTGTCAACGTGTGGTGTGTAAGTTACTTTATGCTTACCACGTAGTAGTGCAGCGACTTCACTTGATAAACGACCAAGTGTTTTGCCTTCAGCATCAACTACAAGCCATTTGCGTTCAATGTTAGTTTCATTTGCCATGAAAGTTGTGCGCATATTCATTACCCTCCTGTATATCTTGTCTTTCGATGTTTTTTTGTCCAATTATATTGGTTTGATCTTATATTCTACACAATTAACTTTCCGGGGCTAATCGTGGTATAGAAATAAAATGCCATAGACCATCTTATCCTAAATAACGACGATTGTCAATAGCTGTTCACCCGGTTCCGTTGTTTTTTTCAAAACTTTTTTTCATTTACATCATAAACAACGTGTTTTAAGTATAATCCTTTAGCTGGCGCGGTTTTACCGAGGGTATTTCTGTCAAAATTCTCGAGTGCTTGCCTTATAACTTCCGGCGGTTTTCGCCCTTGTCCAACGTCGATTAAACTACCGGTGATAATTCGCACCATGTTGTATAAAAAGCCACTGCCACTGATCGTAAAAATAATCTCATCCGCTTGGTATTCACACGTCGCATGAAAAATCGTTCGTACTTTAGAGTCCTTTACATTACTTTTAGAAGCACAAAAGGCGGTAAAGTCATGTGTACCAACTAAATACTGACAGGCTTTATTCATCGCGACGACATCCAACGGCCCTCTCACATAATGGCTATAATGACGTTTAAAGGGGTCGATGAGTGTGGTATTATACATACGATACTCATACCACTTCTCGAGCACATCAAAGCGTGCATGGAAATCATCCGCCACTTGATGAACGTCGGTAATAACAATATCATCTGGTAACTGGCTATTTATAGCCCGCACCCAATTCCCTTCAGGAATCATTAACGTACTATCAAAGTGAAACGCTTGTCCTAGCGCATGAACCCCAGCATCTGTTCGACCTGAGGCGGTAATCTTTACTTGTTCTCCTTTATGAATACGGGTTAAGGCTGCCTCAATCACAGCTTGCACCGTTAGTTGATTAGGCTGCACTTGATAGCCACGATAACGCGTGCCATCATAACTCACCCTAGCCAGTAAACGCATATTGATCATCCTTTGTTACTTTTTCCTTACTCGTTTGACTGCTCATCTTTGTACCATGAGACGGGTACCGGTGAAAAATCATCGAATAAATGTAAATCACGTTCTAAATATTGCACCGCTAAATCTGCCATCTTCACCGCATCACCGACATAACAATCAGCCGCGCCAAATCGCGCGGTTGTCATACAGCCTGCTTCAAGAAATGGTTCAGTCATTTTTACGTACTTATCGGAAATCCCACCTTTTAGATGCCGATAAGTTGCTGCGTGATGTTGGGCTCCGTTAGGCAGTTTGACTTTAAATCGTACCGGTCGATCTGTTAACCGGTCAGGAACATCCATCCATTCTTCCACACTATGAAGAAACGTATTTTTATCCATCCCCACACCGATAAATAACAACTTTGTCTTGTAATCATATAACTTACCAAAACAGCCGTAGCGATGACACGGCGTTCCGTGTGTATCATCTTTTAAATACTTTTCTCTGTTCTCCCCAATGGCTGCCACCGAATGGGTCGGGTGTAACGAACGACTAACCCCTTCTCTTTTCAGAAAAAGATTAGGCAATATCCCGACACAGCTAGGCTCTGTCTTTGGATCAAAGAGCAACTTTCTCTCACCCATCTGTTCCCACGTATGGGTCGGAAAAATTAAGAGACCTTCTTTAAAGTAATCGATTAAGACGTCTAAGACACCGTCAGCTCTATTTTCTACTTCGCCAATGGCTTTCATCGATGAATGAATAAGCACAGTGTCAGACGGCTTTAAACCCATGTCAACAAGTTGTTGTTTTAATTGATCTTTTGTATACATCCGTACACCCCTTTTTATTTATGGCACGATTTGCAGTCGATCGTCACACATTAAAACCTGGCATAATCCGCGTAGATAATGCCAGTAATCAATGATTTATAACACGCGCCCTGAGTTACGTTCTAAGATAAAATAATCCTACCATTACAACTAAAAACAAACCAATGGCGACATAATCACGCGCAACAATCTCTAGTTCTCTTAAACGTGTACGTCCTTCCCCACCACGATAACCTCTTGCTTCCATAGCCATTGCTAACTCTTCGGCTCGCTTAAAAGCACTCACAAACAGAGGTACGAGTAATGGTACAACCGCTTGAATACGTTCTTTCAGTGGTCCGGTCTTAAAATCTACCCCACGGGAGGCCTGTGCTTTTGAAATTTTTTCTGTTTCTTGCATTAAGGTCGGAATAAATCTTAAGGAAATCGACATCATCAAAGCCAATTCATGGACGGGAAATTTAATTTTCTTTAATGGATGCAGCAATGTTTCGATCGCATCGGTAATTTCAATCGGGGTCGTTGTTAATGTCAATAACGACGTGACTAAGATTAATAAGAAAAACCGCAATGAAATTTGGAAACCTTGAATCAGTGCCCCTGAATAAACAGGAAATCCTAGCAGCGTTGTTAACACATCTCCTTCGCGTGTCACAAACAAATGCAACAAGAAGGTAAATACAATTAAGAACCAGACGGGTTTAAGTCCTTTAAGTAAAAAGCGCGGTTTTACTTTTGTTAGTGCCGCAGCCGATAAACTAAAAACCGTTAGCCACAGATAACTATAGGCATTATTCGCAAAGAACACAATAATCACAAACGTAAAAATCATCATAATTTTCGTTCTCGGGTCGAGTTTGTGCACAACAGAATCAGCCGGCACATATTGGCCAATAATAAGTGAACTCGCCATTACCTGCCACCTCCTAATTGTGCTTTGATCTCTTTAACTAGGTCATCAATAGAATGCTTATCATAGGTTATTTTTATCCCTAGTCGCGCCTCTAAATCCATTAAAAACTGAATTTCTTCTGGCACATCAAGTTGGACTTGTTTTAAGCGATCTTTTTGTACAAAAATCGTTTCAGGTTTACCTTCTAAATGTTTCTTTCCTTGTTCTAAAATAATCACATGATCGGCATACTTTAAGGCATCTTCCATACTATGCGTCACGAGGATTGTCGTTAAGCCTTTTTCATGATGTAATCGGTAAAACATATCCATCACTTCTTGTTGCCCCTTAGGATCAAGTCCTGCCGTTGGTTCATCTAAGACGAGAACCTCTGGTTCCATCGCCAAGACACCGGCAATCGCGACGCGACGCATTTGGCCACCACTAAGATCAAACGGCGAACGATTGAGTAGTGATGCGTCTATATTAACAGCTCCTAACACTTTAGGTAGACGGGCTTTGATCTCATCATCCGTTGCGCCAAAGTTTTTCGGTCCAAAGGCAATATCTTTTTCAATCGTTTCTTCAAACAGTTGGTGTTCAGGATATTGAAAAACGACACCTACTTTTTCACGTAATCCTTTAATATTTGCCGTTTTTTCATCTGCTTTTAACCGATAGTCACCAATCTTCACTTCGCCTGATGTTGGTTTTAATAAACCATTAAGATGCTGAATCAACGTTGACTTACCAGAACCTGTATGGCCAACAATCGCCACAAATTGTCCCGACTGAATATGAAAAGATAAATCTTTTAATGCATGATACTCAAAAGGGCTATTCGGTTGATACGTATGACTTACTTCTTTGAATGAAATGTCCATAGTTGATCTAATAGCTCCTTTTGTGTTAATGGTTGTTGATCAAAGTCCATTATATCTTTTAATCGATTCGTTACTTTCGCTGTAAATGGGACATCTAAGCCAATCTGGCGTAGTGCTTCTTCTTGTTTGAAAAGTTCCCGCGGCACAGTCTCTAGCCAGATTTCACCCTCATTCATAACAATAACGCGATCCGCTCCTACAATTTCATTTAGATCATGTGTGATGCTTACTAGATTAACCTTTGTCTCTTCTCTTAAATCATTGACGGTCATCATAATATCTTTTCTACCTCTTGGGTCAAGCATCGCTGTTGCTTCATCCAGGATAATCAGTTCTGGTTGAATCGCGAGGACACCCGCAATCGCCACGCGCTGTTTCTGTCCTCCTGACAGACGGTGGGGTTCATGGAATAAATAATCCGACATCCGTACACTCGTCAAACTATCTTCAATCCGATTCAGCATGATCCGACGGTCAATCCCGCGGTTTTCTAGTCCAAAAGCGACATCGTCTCTTACTGTGGTACCGACAAATTGGTTATCCGGATTTTGAAAGACCATCCCAACCTTTTCGCGAACATCCCATACCGTTTCAGGTGTAACCTCCATACCATGTACATAAATAGCCCCCTCATCAGGAAACAATAACCCATTCATTAATTTAGCAATCGTTGATTTACCCGAACCGTTGTGACCTAAAATGGCGACCCATTCATCTTGTTTGATTGAAAAGCTCACATTTTTAAGGACCCACGGTTGGTCTTCTGCATAACGAAATGACACATTGTCAAAGATTACTTGATTTAAAGTCATTTTCATTCCCCCAATATCGACAAATTATTTCCTAGGAAATGATTTATCAGTCTCTATAGTTATCGTATCATTGCGACGATTGATGCTCTTAACTGCTAATTTTATCACATTCTTAAAGCAATTGCTTATACAATAGCTAAATTAATGAATGGTTCACATCAATACCTTGACGACAGTACACACCACGATTTTTGTTTATTTAGCTACAAAAAAAGGGCCTGGAGTCACCTCGAAAGAGATCATCCTGCCCTTCATTCATCTTATTAAGTTAGACTAACTCAATAATCGCCATTTTAGCACCGTCACCGCGACGCTCTCCAAGTTTTAATACGCGAGTATATCCACCTTGGCGGTCTTCGTAACGTTTTGCGACATCATTAAATAACTTTTGTACAGCATCTTCAGTTTCGCTTGCATCTTTACGATAAAGGAATGAAGCTGCTTGACGGCGAGCATGAAGGTCACCACGTTTACCTAATGTAATCATTTTCTCAACTACTGAACGTAGATCTTTAGCTTTCGCTTCAGTTGTTTCAATGCGTTCATGAATAATCAAGTCAGTTGCAAGGTTACGAAGTAATGCCATACGTGCATCAGTCGTTCTCCCTAGTTTTCTAGCCATCGATTATCCCTCCTTTTATTTAAATCTCGATCAAGATTTAAGACTATTCTTCTTTACGAAGGCCAAGCCCTAAGTCTGTTAACTTATTCTTCACTTCTTCAAGTGATTTACGACCTAAGTTACGAACTTTCATCATATCGTCCTCAGATTTATCGGCAAGTTCTTGTACAGAGTTAATACCTGCACGCTTTAAGCAATTATAAGAGCGAACGGATAAATCTAATTCTTCGATCGTCATTTCTAATACTTTTTCTTTTTGGTCTTCTTCTTTTTCGATCATGATTTCCGCATTTTGTGCTTCATCAGTTAAACCAACAAAGATATTTAAGTGTTCTGTCAGAATCTTCGCACCTAAAGACGTTGCTTCTTCAGGACGAATACTTCCGTCAGTCCATACATCTAATGTTAATTTATCGAAATTAGTCATCTGACCAACACGTGTATTTTCCACTTGGAATGTACAACGTGTGACTGGAGTGAAGATCGAATCCACTGGAATAACTCCAATTGGCTGATCGTCATGATTGTTGACGTCTGCCGGGCGGTAGCCACGACCACGCTCTGCAGTCATTTTCATACGCAAGTGCGCATTCGAACCTAAAGTGGCGATGTGTAATTCCGGATTAAGAATTTCTACATCACTATCATAAGTAATGTCCGCAGCCGTTACAACACCTTCTCCTGACACATCAATTTCAAGCGTCTTTGTCTCTTCTGAGTAGATCTTAAGCGCTAATTTTTTGAGGTTCAGAATGATTGTTGTCACATCTTCAACAACCCCATCGATTGTTGAGAATTCATGAAGGACGCCATCGATTTGGATAGATGTCACTGCAGCACCTGGTAATGAGGATAATAGAATACGACGTAAGGAGTTTCCTAGTGTAGTCCCATATCCACGTTCTAGTGGTTCTACGACAAATTTTCCAAAAGTAGCATCATCAGCGATCTCTACAATTTCTATTTTCGGTTTTTCGATTTCAATCATTAATAAAACCCTCCTTTGAACGTCGAAACCCCGGTTAGACGATTGTCTAACCGAAATTCCTCAGGTAGGCAGTTCCCGTATCTGCACTATCTTTTATTCGTATTTTTCTGTCAGTACTTTTCTGCTTAATTAAAACCGTTAAAGTTTTAAGTCTTTAATCTGTTTTACCGAAAGCATTTATCATCCATTATAGACAAGCTGACAAATCCTATACGGATAAAATTATACACGGCGACGTTTTGGTGGGCGACAACCATTGTGAGGAACTGGTGTTACGTCGACAATGGCAGTAACTTCGATACCTGCAGCTTGAAGTGAACGAATAGCAGCTTCACGACCAGCACCAGGACCTTTAACAGTTACTTCTAATGATTTAATACCGTTCTCTTGTGCAGATTTTGCTGCAGTTTCAGCTGCCATTTGCGCTGCAAATGGCGTAGATTTACGTGAACCTTTGAAACCTAATGCACCAGCACTGCTCCAAGCAATGGCATTACCTTGAACATCAGTAATTGTGACGATAGTGTTGTTAAATGTTGAACGGATATGTGCAATACCCGTCTCAATATTCTTTTTCACACGCTTCTTACGTGTATTAGTTTTACGAGCCATTAGAATCATTAACCTCCTTTATAGCTTATTTCTTTTTGTTAGCGATTGTTTTACTTGGTCCTTTACGTGTACGTGCGTTGTTCTTAGTCTTTTGACCGCGAACTGGCAACCCACGACGGTGGCGTAAGCCACGGTATGAACCGATCTCAATTAGACGTTTAATGTTAAGTGAAACTTCACGACGAAGATCCCCTTCAGTATTAAACTTGTCTACTTCTGTACGAATACGTGTTAACTCATCTTCAGTTAAATCACGTACACGTGTATCTTCTGATACATCAGCAGCTTTAAGAATATCTTGAGCTGTTTTCTTCCCGATACCATAAATATAAGTTAAAGAAATTACTACACGTTTCTCACGTGGAACATCAATACCTGCAATACGTGCCATACTATCGTTGCACCTCCTTATTGATTAGCCTTGTTTTTGTTTATGCTTAGGGTTTTCGCAAATTACCATAACTTTTCCGTTACGACGAATAACCTTACATTTTTCGCATATTGGTTTTACAGATGGTCTTACCTTCATCACCCATACCTCCTCTATATTCGGAGCTTATCATTATTTATAACGGTACGTAATACGCCCTCTTGTTAAATCATATGGAGAAAGTTCAACCGTTACTTTGTCTCCAGGTAAGATTCGGATAAAGTGCATACGAATTTTACCAGACACATGTGCTAGAACGGTGTGACCATTCTCTAATTCAACTTTGAACATTGCATTAGGTAACGTGTCAACCACGGTACCTTCTACTTCAATTGCATCGTCTTTGGCCATTGAGTTGATCTCCCTTCTTCAAATCAGTCACTACTTCTTTGACAAATTTTGATATAGCAAACCGTAGCTTACCATTCGTAACGCGACCTGTTTCTAGAAGGCTATTTTGAACCTCTGGAGATATATAATTCATCGGTACGATGTGACTAAAGTTCTTCTTCTTTGGTCGATCATACTTCCGTTTCTCTCCGTCTGCAAGCAGCACAAAATGATCATCAACAATCTCTATGACGATGGCAAATTGACCTGCTTCTCGTCCTTTGAAGATTTGAACTACTTGACCGATCTTGGGACGCGACTCCGTATCATTCAAACATGATCACCTTCACTTAAGTTTTTGTTATAAGATAACGAACTTATTTGTTCAAACATGTTGATTCTCAAGCTTATATTCTACCATGTTTTTGTGCACACGTCCAACGATTAGAATTATATCCGAACCAAGAACGGTGCTAAGTTTATCTAATTTCGAGACCAAAAGTAGCCTCTAATCATCACTTGATGATTGCTATATCATTGGTGCAAATCTAACCACGACATGACGGACATGTTCGTGGCAAATTTCGCACGATAACAGTTTATGCCAACGTTTGAAGTTGCTTGTCTACGTCTTCAAACACAACATTAATGTCTTGATCACCATTTATGTTCACAAGATAGTTTTTGTCTTCATAAAAATCTAGTAGTGGTTGTTGCTGAGCAATGTTCACTTCTAGACGTTTAGAAACCGTTTCAGGACGATCATCTTCCCGTTGGATAAGATCAGCTCCATCATTGTCACACTTTCCTTCAACCTTTGGTGGGTTGTAAAGAACGTGATAAGTCGCACCACATTCTGGGCAAACACGACGACCAGTTAAACGATCGACAAGCTTTTCCTGTGGTACATCAACATGTAAAACATAATCTAGTGGTGAGTCAAGTTCTTTCAATAAATTCTCAAGTGCTTCTGCTTGCGCAATCGTACGTGGGAACCCATCTAACAAGAAACCTTTCTCACAATCCGGTTTTTGTAATCGTTCTTTAACGATCCCAATGGTTACTTCATCAGGGACTAGTTCTCCTTGATCCATAAATGCCTTTGCTTTTTTACCAAGGTCAGTTCCTTCTTTAATTGCTGAACGGAACATATCTCCAGTCGAAATATGAGGGATCTGATATTTTTCTACTATCTTTTCAGCTTGTGTACCTTTTCCGGCACCTGGAAGACCCATTAGAATTAAATTCACTGCAATTCCCCTCGCTCTCATTTCATTCACATAGTTGTAGCGACTATTTATTTAATAAAGCCTTTATAATGGCGTTTTACTAATTGACTTTCTAGTTGTTTCATTGTTTGAAGTGCTACACCAACAACGATTAGCATGCTTGTACCGCCAATTTGGACAGACTGTGGAAGTCCCGCAAGTCCACCTAAAATAATTGGTAATACAGCGACTGTAGCTAAGAAAATCGCCCCTACAAAGGTTAAACGATAAAGAACGCGAGTAAGATACGTTTCAGTTTTCTTACCAGGACGGATACCAGGAATGTAACCACCTTGTTTTTTCAAGTTCTCTGCCATTTGCTCAGGGTTAGACTGAACAAATGTGTAGAAATATGAAAAGGCAATGATAAGAACAACATAGATGACCATACCAATCGGTTGCGTATAATCAAAGATGCGTTCGATGGTACTAGCAAAACCGCCATCGAAGAACCCTGCAATCGTTCTAGGTGCCATAATGAATGACACAGAGAAAATAACAGGAATAACACCTGCTGTATTCACCTTCAGTGGTAAGTGTGTTGAATGACCACCTACTGGCGAACGATTAACTAAACGTTTCGCATATTGAATGGGAATTTTCCGTGTTGCTTGTTGGATGAAGATAACACCAACTGTAACACCTAATACAACTAACGCAATCAAGGCAACGATGACAACGTTAATAAATAACTCGTCATCACTTACACCTGTAAAATATTGCGCGATAATTTGGTTGATTGTATTTGGAATAGCAGCAACAATACCTGCAAAGATAATAATTGAAATGCCGTTCCCAACACCGTATGCAGTAATTTGCTCACCTAACCACATTAAGAAAGCTGTCCCTGCTGTTAATACAAGTGCAATGACTAAGAATTTATCCACGCCCGGATCAGCGATTAAACCGCCGCCAACCATAGCATTAAATCCGATTGACATAGCAATTGCTTGAATAAAAGCAAGCACAATCGTTGCATAACGTGTCACTTGAGCTAATTTCCGACGACCAACTTCACCTTGTTTTTTCCACTCAGCAAACTTTGGTACGACATCCATTTGTAACAACTGCATAATAATTGAGGCCGTGATGTATGGCATAATCCCCATAGCTAAAATGGAGAAGTTTTGTAACGCCCCGCCTCCAAATGTGTTTAGGAATCCAAACACATTCTGTTGTTCATTCATCATACCTAACGCGGTGCGATCAGTGAAAGGTACCGGGATAAAGGTACCTAACCGAAACACAACCAACATTAGTAATGTAAATAAAATTTTGTCTCTGATATCCTTCACACGAAAGAAATTCGAGATTGTTTGGAACATTAGATCACCTCAGTTTGACCGCCCGCTGCCTCAATAGCTTCTTTTGCTGAAGCTGAGAACTTGTGAGCTTTTACAGTAAGTTTCTTATCAATCGAACCATTGCCAAGAACTTTAATGCCAGCTTTTAACTTGCTTACAAGACCTGTTTCAAGTAAAAGCTCAGGTGTTACCTCTGTACCTTCTTCAAATGTATTTAGTGCTGCTAAATTAATGACAGCATATTCTTTACGGTTGATATTTGTAAAACCGCGTTTTGGTAAACGTTGGAATAAAGGCATTTGGCCCCCTTCGAACCCTGGGCGAGTACCGCCGCCTGAACGAGAGTTTTGACCGCCATGTCCGCGACCTGAAGTCTTTCCGTTACCAGAGGACATTCCACGACCTACACGATTTCTGCTCTTGCGAGTTTGTGATGGCTTCAATTCATGAAGTTTCATGCGAGCACCTCCTCTTTGCGCTAAATTAATTTACTTCTTTCACCGTTACTAAGTGTGATACTTTATTGATGATACCTCGTACCGCAGGTGTATCTTCACGTACAACGGATTGATTTACTTTGTTCAAGCCTAAGGCTTTAACAGTTTGCTTTTGTGTTTCAGTTCTACCGATAACACTGCGCGTGAGGGTAATTTCTAACTTATTAGCCATTTATTTTCCCTCCTTATCCTAACAGTTCTTCTACTGATTTACCGCGTAATTTGGCGATGTGTTCAGCAGGCTTAAGTTCAGATAAACCTTGAACAGTTGCACGTACCATGTTGATTGGTGTGTTTGATCCTAATGACTTAGAAACGATATCACCAACACCAGCTAATTCTAGTACGGCACGAACTGGTCCACCAGCGATAACTCCAGTACCTTCTGGAGCTGGTTTGATTAAAATGCTTCCAGCACCAAAGCGTCCAGTGATTTCGTGAGGTGTAGTAGTACCTACACGTGGAACTTCGATTAAGTTTTTCTTAGCGTCATCGATTGCTTTTCTAATAGCATCTGGAACTTCCTGTGCTTTACCAGTACCAAAGCCAACGTGACCATTTTTATCTCCTACAACCACTAAAGCCGCAAAACGGAAACGACGTCCACCTTTTACTACTTTAGCTACACGGTTGATTGTAACAACGCGTTCTTCTAAATCTAAATTGTTTGGGTCGATATAGTTACGCAATGTGTGTCCCTCCTTTTACTATTAAAATTCAAGACCTGCTTCACGGGCAGCATCTGCTAATGCTTGTACACGTCCGTGATAGAGGTATCCTCCACGGTCAAATACCACGTTTTTGTGGCCTTTATCTAATGCGCGAGTCGCGATTAATGTTCCTACTTGTTTAGCAGCTTCAACGTTACCAGTAGCTTCGCCTTCGAATGCTTTGTCAACAGTTGATGCACTAGCTAAAGTTACACCATTTACATCATCAATTAATTGTGCGTAAATGTTTTTGTTTGAACGGTATACGTTTAAACGTGGACGTTCAGGCGTACCAAAAAGGTTTTTACGTACACGTAAATGTCTTTTCTTACGCACCATGTTTTTGTCTGGCTTTGTGATCATCTAGGTCACTCCTTTCTGTTCCCTAACTAACCTAACGTGAATTAAGTTATCAGATTAAGCTGCCTTATTTAGCAGTTTTACCTTCTTTACGACGAACATATTCGTCAACGTAGCGAATCCCTTTACCTTTGTAAGGTTCTGGCTTACGTACGGCACGAATGTCAGCTGCTACAGCACCGACTAATTGCTTGTCGATCCCTTTAACAATAACTTTTGTGTTCGCAGGTACTTCAATTTCAATACCTTCTGGTTGGTCAATCTCAACTGGGTGAGAATAACCAGCGTTTAATACAAGCTTAGTTCCTTGCTTTGCAGCACGGTAACCAACACCTTGGATTTCTAATGCTTTTTCATAGCCTTTGTGTACACCTTCAACCATATTTGCGATCAGGCTGCGAGTTGTACCGTGTAAAGCTTTGTGTAATTTATTATCTGACGGTCTTGCAACCGTTAATTCATTACCATCGATGTTAATTGTCATATCTTCGTGAAGTTGACGTGTTAAAGTTCCTTTAGGACCTTTCACTGTCACAAAGTTGTTCTCATTTTTGATTTCAACGCCTTCAGGAATTACGATAACTTTAAGACCTATACGTGACATCTACATGGCACCTCCTATCTTAATTAAAAACTACTTACCAAACGTACGCGAGAACCTCGCCACCAATGGCTTGTTCACGTGCTTCTTTATCTGTAAGAATACCTTTTGAAGTTGAAACGACTGCGATACCAAGTCCGTTAAGTACACGTGGAAGCTCATCAGCTTTCGCGTAAACACGTAGACCAGGTTTAGAAATACGTTTCAAACCAGTAATTACACGTTCATCAGCTGCACCGTATTTCAAGAACATACGAAGTACACCTTGTTTATCATCTTTAATCACTTCGTAATCGCGAATAAAGCCCTCACGTTTTAAAATATCTGCAATCTGAGTCTTGATGTTTGATGCAGGAAGCTCAAGCTTCTCATGGCGGACCATATTAGCATTACGAATACGTGTTAACATATCTGCAATTGGATCTGACATTGTCATAAAATTTACCTCCTTCCCTCAATCGGGTTTTACCAGCTTGCTTTTTTGACACCAGGAATTTGACCTTTATAGGCAAGTTCACGGAAACAAATACGGCAAAGTTTGAATTTACGATAAACTGAGTGTGGACGCCCACAACGCTCACAGCGGGTATACTCTTGTACTGGGTACTTAGCTGTCCGCTTTTGTTTTGCAATCATAGATTTTTTAGCCACTATTTTCCCTCCTTGTTTTAGCCTGTTAGCTTATTTTTGGAAAGGCATGCCAAGTGAAGTGAGTAATTCACGAGCTTCTTCGTCAGTGTTAGCTGTTGTAACGATGACGATATCCATACCGCGAACCTTGCTTACTTGATCATAATCTATTTCCGGGAAAATCAATTGTTCTTTCACACCTAATGTGTAGTTTCCACGACCATCGAATGCTTTTTTAGAAATACCACGGAAGTCACGTACACGTGGAAGAGAAACATCAATAAGTTTTTGTAAAAACTCATACATACGCTCACCACGAAGGGTTACTTTAGCCCCGATTGGCATACCCTCACGTAAACGGAATCCTGCAATTGATTTTTTAGCTTTTGTGATTAATGGTTGTTGACCTGAAAGCAGCTTTAACTCTTCTACAGCAGCATCAAGTGCTTTTGTGTTCTGTACTGCATCACCAACACCCATGTTGATTACGATTTTTTCTACTTTCGGTACTTCCATTACCGAATCATAGTTAAATTTTTCTGTTAGAGATGATACGATATCATTTTGGTACTTTGCTTTTAATGCGTTCATCTGAGTAGCCCTCCTTTCGTCGCTAATTATTTATCTAACGCTTCACCAGATTTTTTAGCGATTCGAACTTTCTTTCCATCACGATCTTCATATCCGACACGAGTTGGCTCGCCTGATTTAGGATCAATTGGTAATACATTAGAAACATGGATCGGCGCTTCTTGTTCAAGAATACCGCCCTGTGGATTATCTTGTGAAGGTTTTTGGTGTTTCTTAACGATATTCACACCTTCAACAAGTACACGTTCTTTCTTTGGGTATGCTTCAAGGATGACACCTTGTTTACCCTTATCTTTACCAGATAACACTTGTACTTTATCACCTTTTTTTACATGCATGCTAGACGCACCTCCTTACAAGGCTTTTCATTAAAACGATTATATTTCACATGTGAGTTGAACTTACAATACCTCTGGTGCTAATGAAACAATCTTCATAAACTTCGCATCACGTAGTTCACGTGCTACAGGTCCAAAGATACGTGTTCCTCTTGGGCTTTTATCATCGCGGATGATAACCGCTGCATTTTCATCAAACTTGATATAAGATCCGTCTTTACGACGCACGCCAGACTTAGTGCGGACGATAACAGCCTTAACAACTTCACCTTTTTTGACAACGCCACCAGGTGTTGCTTGTTTTACTGAACAGACGATCACGTCACCGATATTAGCAGTTTTACGACCAGATCCGCCTAGTACTTTAATAGTTAAGACTTCACGCGCGCCAGAGTTGTCTGCTACTTTCAAACGAGTTTCTTGCTGAATCATACTGTTGTTACCTCCCTTCGGAATCAATCCGAGCGATTCTTTTCAATTAGATAATTACGGCTTCCTCTACTACTTCAACTAGACGGAAACGTTTAGTTTTAGATAGTGGACGAGTTTCCATAATTGTTACGATATCATTAATTTTTGCTTGATTGTTTTCATCATGTGCTTTGTACTTTTTAGAATACTTTACACGCTTACCATATAATTTATGGAATTTATAAGTTTCTACTAATACTGTGATTGTTTTGTCTGTTTTATCAGAAACAACACGACCAGTATACACTTTACGATTATTACGTTCTGTCATTTGAGGCTAACCTCCTCTCAAGTTTACTAGTTATTTACGCTAAGCTCTCTTTCACGAACGACAGTTTTCATACGAGCAATTGATTTACGAACTTCACGAAGACGTGCAGTGTTCTCCAATTGACCTGTAGCTAACTGGAAGCGTAGGTTGAAGAGCTCTTCTTTTAATGACTTGATTTTTTGTTCAATTTCGGCAGTGGTTAGTTCTCTGATTTCATTAGCCTTCATTGATTTCACCACCAATTTCTTCACGTTTTACAAACTTAGTTTTAATTGGAAGTTTGTGTGATGCTAGACGAAGTGCCTCTCTCGCAACTTCCTCTGAAACTCCCGCGATTTCAAACATAATCTTACCTGGTTTTACTACTGCTACCCATCCTTCAGGAGCACCTTTACCAGAACCCATACGAACTTCTAAAGGTTTTTTAGTGTAAGGCTTGTCTGGGAAAATTTTGATCCAAACTTTACCACCACGTTTCATGTAACGAGTCATCGCAATACGAGCAGACTCGATTTGACGACTTGTAATCCATGCAGCATCAACTGCTTGTAAACCATATTCACCAAATGCTACTTCCGTACCACCTTTGGCTTTACCTTTTAAACTTGTACGATGTTGTCTACGATATTTAACACGTTTAGGCATTAACATAAGTTGTGCCCCCTTCCTTACTTATTATTTTTAGTTGGAAGGACTTCACCACGATAGATCCACACTTTAACACCTAACTTACCGTAAGTAGTGTCTGCTTCTGCAGTACCATAATCGATATCAGCACGAAGTGTGTGTAGTGGAACAGTTCCTTCACTGTAACTTTCCGCACGAGCCATATCTGCGCCACCAAGACGACCAGAAACTTGAGTACGAATACCTTTAGCTCCCATACGCATAGCACGTTGAATAACTTGTTTTTGCGCACGACGGAATGATACACGGTTTTCTAATTGACGAGCAATATTATCTGCTACTAATTTAGCATCGATATCAGGTTTTTTGATTTCAACGATGTTGATATGAACTCGTTTACCTGTTAATTCATTTAATGATTTACGAAGTGCTTCAACTTCAGAACCACCTTTACCAATAACCATACCAGGTTTAGCAGTTGAAATTGAAATATTAACACGATTTGCTGCGCGCTCGATTTCTACTTTAGATACTGAAGCATCTTGTAGACGAGTCTCAACGAAATCACGAATCTTAATATCTTCATGTAATAAGTCTGCATAATCTTTGTCAGCGTACCATTTTGAATCCCAATCACGGATAACGCCAACACGAAGTCCTATCGGATTAACTTTTTGACCCACAGATTATCCCTCCTTCTTTTCTGATACAACCACTGTAATGTGGCTTGTTCTCTTATTGATTGCACTAGCACGGCCTTGGGCACGTGGACGGAAACGTTTAAGGGTAACCCCTTCGTTTACGAATGCTTCTGATACGTAAAGATCTTCTACGTTCATGTCATAATTGTGTTCTGCATTTGCGATCGCAGAGTTTAGTACTTTTTCTACAACTGGGCTTGCACCGCGTTGTGTATTTTTTAAAATTGCAATTGCTTCTCCAACATTTTTGCCTCGAATTAAATCAACGACTAAACGAACCTTGCGAGGAGCAATTCTAACAGTTTTTGCAACAGCTTTTGCTTGCATCAAGAGCGCCTCCTCTCCAATTAGCGTTTTGTTTTCTTGTCATCGCTCGCATGTCCTCTGAACGTGCGTGTCGGTGCGAATTCACCTAATTTGTGTCCAACCATATCTTCTGTTACATAAACCGGTACGTGTTTGCGTCCGTCATAAACAGCAATAGTGTGTCCTACAAAGTTAGGGAAAATAGTAGAACGACGAGACCAAGATTTCACAACTTGTTTCTTGTTGTCCTCGTTCAATTTTTCAACTTTTTTCATTAAATGGTCATCTACGAAAGGTCCCTTTTTTAAACTACGACCCATACATAAACCTCCCTTCGTGATTGTCGGACGGGTGTTAATGCCCGCCTTTCAACCCCGTTATTTTTTACGTTTACGAACGATAAATTTATCTGACTGCTTGTTACGTTGACGCGTTTTCTTACCAAGAGTTGGTTTACCCCATGGTGACATTGGTGATTTACGACCGATTGGTGCGCGACCTTCACCACCACCGTGTGGGTGATCATTAGGGTTCATTACAGAACCACGAACGGTTGGGCGGATACCTTTCCAACGTGAACGACCAGCTTTACCAACACGAATAAGTTCATGTTCAACATTACCTACTTGACCGACAGTTGCACGGCAAGTACCTAATACTAAACGAACTTCACCAGAAGATAAACGTACTAATACGTATTTTTCTTCACGGCCTAAAATTTGCGCTTCAGCACCAGCTGAACGAGCTAATTGTCCACCGCGACCTGGTTTTAATTCGATGTTGTGGATAACAGTACCCACTGGAATACTCATAAGTGATAGGGCATTACCTACTTTAATATCTGCATCTTCTCCTGAGAAGATCTGTTGTCCTACTTGAATACCTTTTGGAGCTAAGATGTAACGTTTTTCACCATCTGCATAGTTAATTAACGCAATGTTAGCTGAACGGTTTGGATCGTACTCGACAGTAGCAACGCGACCTGGTATACCATCTTTGTCACGTTTAAAATCGATGACACGGTATTGACGCTTATGGCCACCACCTTGATGACGAACCGTTAATTTACCTTGGTTGTTACGACCACCACGCTTTGAAAGTGGTTGTAATAGTGATTTTTCCGGCTTATCCGTCGTGATTTCTGCGAAATCTGACGTTGACATGTTACGTCTACCGTTAGAAGTTGCTTTATACTTCTTAATCGCCATCTTTATTCCCTCCTTCTCTAACTAATTGAAATTATTCTACTGATTCAAAGAAATCTAGTTCTTTGCTGTCTTCAGATAATTGAACCACAGCTTTTTTACGATTTGGACGGTAACCTCCGTGGCGACCCATGCGCTTGAATTTACCTTTAATGTTAGAAGTATTAATTTTAACAACCTTCACGCCAAAGATTTCTTCAACAGCATCTTTGATTTGATTTTTGTTAGCTTTTGTACTTACTTCAAAAGTATATTTCTTATCAACCATTTGGTCGGCAGAGTGTTCCGTAATAATCGGGCGCTTAATAATATCTCGTGCATCTCTCATTATGCAAGCACCTCCCCTGCTTTTTCCGCTGCATCTTTAGTGATGATCAGCTTGTCATGTGTAAGTAAATCAAGAACATTAAGACCACTTACAGTTAATACCTTAGCATTTGGTAAGTTATTAGCACTCTTAGCTACAACGTCATCTTTATCAGCTGTAACGATTAATACTTTTTCACTTACGTTTAATGCGTCTAGTACCTTTACAACTTCTTTTGTTTTAGGTGCATCAAATGCTAAACCTTCTAAAACAACAAGACTGTTTTCATTTACTTTTGATGAAAGTGCTGATTGAAGTGCTAATCGGCGAACTTTCTTCGGTAATTTATAGCCATAGCTGCGTGGTGTTGGGCCAAATACGACGCCACCGCCAACCCATTGTGGTGAACGGATTGAACCTTGACGGGCACGACCTGTACCTTTTTGACGCCATGGTTTACGACCTCCGCCTGCTACTGCTGAACGATTTTTAACAGCGTGTGTACCTTGACGACGTGATGCTTGTTGCATAACGACCGCATCGTGTAACACATGCTCGTTTGGCTCAATACCAAACACGCTATCGTTTAATTCTACATCCCCTACTTGCGAACCGCTTTGGTTATATAGTGCTACTTTAGGCATGACATATCCTCCCTTCGGTTATTATTTGCTAGCCTTTATTGCACTCGTAATTTTCACGAATGATTTTTTAGGTCCAGGAACGTTACCTTTTACTAATAGAAGATTACGCTCTGCATCTACTTTTACTACTTCAAGGTTTTGAAGAGTTGTTACAACGCTACCCATGTGTCCAGGTAATTTTTTACCCTTCATAACACGCGCAGGCTCTGCAGCTGCTCCCATTGAACCTGGTGCTCTGTGGAAATGTGAGCCGTGCCCCATTGGTCCACGTTGTTGATTGTGGCGCTTAATCGCACCTTGGAAACCTTTACCTTTTGATGTACCTGTTACATCAATAATATCTCCAGCTTGGAATGCCTCTACGTTGATTTCTTGACCTACTTCATACTCATCAAGATTCACGTTACGGAATTCACGAATGAAGCGCTTAGGAGTAGTGCTCGCTTTTGCAGCATGTCCTGTCGCTGGCTTGTTTGCATTAACCGGTTTTTGGTCTGCAAACCCAACTTGAATCGCTTCATAGCCGTCGTTTTCTAAAGTTCTTTTTTGCAATACCACGTTAGGTTCTGCTTGAACTACTGTTACTGGAATTAATTCGCCATCTTCACTAAAGATCTGTGTCATGCCGACTTTACGACCTAAGATTCCTTTCGTCATCCGTTACACCTCCTATAAATTGTATAAATTATAATTTGATTTCGATATCCACACCAGACGGTAAGTCTAAACGCATAAGCGCATCCACTGTTTGTGGTGTTGGATTAACAATATCAATTAAACGTTTGTGCGTACGCATCTCGAATTGCTCGCGAGAATCTTTGTACTTGTGCACCGCACGTAAAATTGTATACACTGATCTTTCTGTTGGTAACGGGATTGGACCCGATACACCAGCACCTGAACGCTTAGCAGTGCTTACGATTTTTTCAGCTGACTGATCAAGAATACGGTGATCATAAGCTTTTAAACGAATTCTGATTTTCTCATTTGCCATTATTTTCCCTCCTTTTCGCCCATTTTAATAATAGACATTCTCCGCGGAAATTTCTAAGCTACCTTACCCATGGCAAAGGGGCCGGGTGTGCCAACAACCTTCCACATCATCGCCTTTAATGACCAACATTGTTCATTATATAGAATAACAACCCCGATTGCAAGGGAAAACAACAAAAATATCAACTTTTTTTCATAGTTTTTTTAGCGGGCGCTTTCATTGACACATCACCGTTTCAAAGGCACCCACGTCAAATTTCAAATGAGCCATTTTCATTGTTTCTTCGCTAGTATTCTATTTCTTTTTGCACTGTGTTCTAGCCCATTATTATAGTGCTTGATTTTTATGAATATAACCATCTTATCTTTCTCTGCTTTAATCGTCTATCCCTAGATCTATATAATAGAAGCAATGCGATGAGCAACACCCACTCTACCTGACGTAAAACTTCCCAAATAAAAAAAGGCAGCACCGAAGTGCTACCTTTTCTTTATGAAAGTAAGTAAAACTTACTTAGTGATTGTTGCTACAACACCAGCGCCTACAGTACGGCCACCCTCACGGATAGAGAACTTAGTACCTTCTTCAATAGCGATTGGTGAGATTAATTCTACAGTCATTTCTACGTTGTCACCAGGCATAACCATTTCAACGCCTTCAGGAAGACGGATTATACCAGTTACGTCAGTTGTACGGAAGTAGAACTGTGGACGGTAGTTATCGAAGAATGGCGTATGACGTCCACCTTCTTCTTTTGATAATACATAAACTTCCGCTTGGAAAGTTGTATGTGGAGTGATTGTACCTGGCTTAGCAAGTACTTGACCACGGTTGATGTCTTCACGAGCAACACCACGTAGTAACGCACCAATGTTGTCACCAGCTTCAGCATAATCAAGAAGCTTACGGAACATCTCAACACCTGTTACAGTAGTTTTAGATGGCTCTTCAGCAAGACCGATGATTTCGATTTCGTCACCAACTTTAACTACACCACGCTCAACACGTCCTGTAGCTACAGTACCACGACCAGTGATTGAGAATACGTCCTCAACTGGCATCATGAATGGCTTTTCAACGTCACGGTCTGGACGAGGGATATACTCATCAACAGCATCCATTAGTTCATAAATAGCATTTACATATTGCTCTTCGCCTTCAAGTGCTTTAAGAGCTGAACCTTTGATGACTGGTACATCATCACCTGGGAAGTCATACTCAGATAATAGGTCACGAACTTCCATTTCTACTAATTCAAGAAGTTCTTCGTCGTCTACCATGTCACATTTGTTTAAGAATACAACAATAGCAGGTACACCTACTTGACGAGAAAGTAAGATGTGCTCACGAGTTTGTGGCATTGGACCATCAGCAGCAGATACTACTAAGATCGCACCATCCATTTGTGCAGCACCAGTGATCATGTTTTTAACATAGTCAGCGTGTCCTGGGCAGTCTACGTGTGCATAGTGACGCGTATCAGTTTCGTACTCAACGTGTGCAGTTGAGATTGTGATCCCACGTTCACGTTCTTCTGGCGCACCATCGATTTGGTCGTAAGCCATTGCTGTACCGAAACCAGATTTGTTGTGTAATACAGTAGAGATTGCTGCAGTTAAAGTTGTTTTACCATGGTCAACGTGTCCGATTGTACCAACGTTAACGTGGTCTTTTGAGCGGTCAAATTTTTCTTTACCCATTATATAATTCCTCCTAAAAATAAATTGTTTTTATTATTTACTTGTATTGTTCGCTTCATTACCTTAGTAATGAAGCTTACAATACAAGTTATACTTTAAATTGCGAAAAAAATCAATTATTGTCCAGTATTTTTCTTGATGATTTCTTCAGAAATACTCTTAGGTACTTCTTCGTAATGATCAAATGTCATCGTGTAAGTACCACGACCTTGTGTGTTTGAACGTAATGCAGTCGCATAACCGAACATTTCTGATAATGGAACATAGGCGCGAACAACTTGTGCTGTACCACGTGCTTCCATACCATCCACACGTCCACGGCGTGATGTTACATCACCCATGATATCACCCATGTATTCTTCAGGAATAACGATTTCAACACTCATCATTGGCTCAAGAATAACAGGATTACATTTGTTTTTCGCGTTCTTAAGCGCCATAGAAGCCGCTACTTTAAACGCTGTTTCGTTAGAGTCGACATCGTGGTAAGAACCATCGTAAAGTGTCGCTTTAACGTCGATCAATGGATAACCAGCTAAAACACCGTTTTCCAATGACTCTTTAATACCTGACTCAACAGCTGGTACGTATTCACGAGGAACGACACCACCAACGATGTTGTTAACGAATTCGAATCCAGCACCTTCTTCGTTTGGCTCAAACTTAACCCAAACGTGACCATACTGTCCACGACCACCTGATTGGCGGACGAACTTACCTTCAACTTCCGCAGATCCACGGAATGTTTCACGGTAAGATACTTGAGGAGCACCAACGTTAGCTTCAACTTTAAATTCACGTCTCATACGATCAACAATGATATCAAGGTGTAATTCACCCATACCAGAGATGATTGTTTGTCCCGTTTCAATGTTTGTTTCTGTTCTGAATGTTGGATCCTCTTCAGCTAATTTACCTAATGCAATTGACATTTTGTCTTGGTCTGCTTTAGATTTTGGTTCAATAGCTACAGAAATAACCGGTTCTGGGAATTCCATTGATTCTAAGATAACAAGTTCCTTCTCATCACATAGAGTATCGCCAGTACTTGTATCTTTTAAACCTACCGCACCAGCAATATCGCCAGCGTATACTTCTGAAATTTCTTCACGTGAGTTAGCGTGCATTTGTAGGATACGACCTACACGTTCACGTTTACCTTTAGAAGAGTTTTGTACATAAGAACCAGCCTTTAATGTACCAGAGTATACACGGAAGAAAGTAAGTTTACCTACGAATGGATCTGTCGCAACTTTAAACGCTAAAGCTGAGAACGGTTCTGAATCATCCGCATGACGTTGAATGGCTTCATCAGTTTCAGGAACAATCCCTTCGATTGCTTCGATGTCAAGTGGTGATGGCAAGTAATCTACTACACCATCAATCATTAATTGAACACCTTTATTCTTGAAGGCAGAACCTACGAAGACTGGGTAGAACTCAACAGAAAGCGTCGCTTTACGAATCGCTGCTTTGATTTCATCTTCAGTAAACTCTTCACCTTCAAGATAACGCATCATCATATCTTCATCTAATTCAGCAACAGCTTCAATTAGACCTTGACGAAGTTCTTCTGCTTGATCTTTAAGATCTTCAGGAATTTCTTTTGCTTCTGCACGGGTACCTAAATCATCTTCATAGAAGTAGGCTTCCATAGAAACAAGGTCAATAATTCCGTTAAAATCATCTTCAGCACCAATTGGATATTGAACTGGGTGCGCATTCGCCCCAAGACGGTCTTTTAATGTACCGACTGAGTATAGGAAGTCTGCACCTGTTTTATCCATTTTGTTGATGAATACAATACGAGGTACCCCGTATGTAGTCGCTTGGCGCCAAACTGTTTCAGTTTGTGGTTCTACACCTGATTGAGCATCAAGTACAGTTACCGCACCATCAAGTACACGAAGTGAACGTTCTACCTCTACAGTGAAGTCCACGTGTCCTGGTGTATCGATAATGTTAATTCGGTGACCTTTCCACTGAGCAGTTGTTGCAGCAGAGGTAATAGTGATACCACGCTCTTGCTCTTGTTCCATCCAGTCCATTTGTGAAGCACCTTCGTGCGTTTCACCAATTTTGTGGATACGACCTGTGTAGAATAAAATACGCTCAGTAGTTGTTGTTTTACCGGCATCGATGTGAGCCATGATTCCGATATTACGCGTATTCTCCAAGGAGAATTCTCTAGGCATATGTGTTTCTCCTTCCTTTATTTCAATCTAGTTTATTATTAACAAGTGAACCTAAGCTGGTTTGTTCATAGGAACAAACCAAATCAGATTACCAACGATAGTGAGCAAATGCTTTATTCGCTTCAGCCATTTTATGCATGTCTTCACGTTTCTTAACTGCTGCACCAGTGTTGTTAGATGCATCAAGAATTTCGTTTGCTAGGCGTTCTTCCATTGTTTTTTCTCCGCGTAAGCGAGAGTAGTTCACAATGTAACGAAGACCTAAAGCTTGACGACGCTCTGGACGTACTTCAACTGGTACTTGGTAGTTAGAACCACCAACACGGCGAGCACGTACTTCAAGTACAGGCATAACATTTTTCATTGCTTGTTCGAATACTTCAATCGCAGGTTGACCGCTACGTTCTTGAACAAGATCGAATGCTGAATAAAGAATTTTTTGTGACTTACCTCTTTTACCGTCAACCATCATTTGGTTGATTAAACGAGTAACAAGTTTAGAGTTGTGTAACGGATCAGGTAAGACATCACGTTTAGCTACAGGACCTTTACGTGGCATAGTCTAACCTCCTTTCATCTATTTATAGTTATTATTAAACATTCATTACTTTTTCTCTTTTGGACGCTTCGTACCGTATTTAGAACGACCTTGCATACGTCCATCAACACCAGCAGTATCTAATGCACCACGAACGATATGGTAGCGCACACCAGGTAAATCTTTTACACGTCCCCCACGGATAAGAACAACACTGTGCTCTTGTAGGTTGTGACCAATACCAGGGATATATGCTGTAACTTCAATACCGTTAGTTAAACGAACACGCGCATACTTACGTAGGGCCGAGTTCGGTTTCTTAGGCGTTAATGTACCTACACGTGTACAAACACCGCGCTTTTGTGGAGATGATTGGTTAGTCAGTGACTTTTTGAAACTGTTATAACCTTTATTCAAAGCTGGTGAGTCAGATTTTTTAGACTTAGACACACGACCTTTACGGACTAATTGATTAATAGTTGGCATAACTTTTTTCCTCCTCTCATTACTTTTTGTAATACCACACATCCAGGTGGTTCATTTATAAGCAAAAAACAAAGTTTTCATGAATTAACACCGTTAATTCACCAAAACTCTATTGCTTTATCGCTACGGCTGCTGTTCCTACTTCAATTCCGCAAGCTTTCCCAAGTTTAATCTTAGAGTCCACCATTGTATACGGAATATCCATTTTTTCTACTAGCTGTAGAAGTTTCTCAATCATGAACGGATCAACATCCGATGCAATGATCACTTCTTCTACGTGCCCGCTCTTAATCGCTTTAATTGTTTGTTTTGTACCAACAACTAATTGATTTTTAGCTTGGGTAACTTTTTCATAAGACATTTACATATCCTCCAAAGCCATGAAGGTAACAGAAGCACCTTGAATATAGTACCACGTATGAAAAGTAATTGTCAACTCAAAATATAAAAGTTCGACAACTATTTTCATCAGCGCGTAGCACGAATTCAAGGGCCCTTCGTTTTACCTTAATACCATTTATTCAATCGTTTCTTTCGCTTCTGTTTCTTCTTCTACTACATTCACTACCGGTATTTCTGTCTGCGCTTGGATCTTGCGGTAACGTTGCATCCCTGTACCTGCAGGCACAAGCTTACCGATGATGACATTCTCTTTAAGGCCGAGTAATTCATCGCGTTTTCCTTTGATTGCTGCATCCGTTAATACCCGTGTTGTTTCTTGGAATGATGCGGCAGATAAGAATGAGTCAGTTTCAAGTGAAGCTTTTGTAATACCGAGTAAGACTGGGCGTCCAACAGCTGGCTCATCACCATTCATTAACGCTTTCTTATTCGCATCTTTAAATTGGTGAATTTCAAGTAAGGCACCTGGTAAAACATCTGTATTACCAGACTCTGTGACACGTACTTTACGCAACATTTGACGTACCATGACCTCAACGTGCTTGTCGCCAATTTCCACCCCTTGCATACGGTATACTTTTTGCACCTCTTTAAGGAGATACGACTGAACACCGTCTACACCTTGGAACTTCAGTAACTCTTTTGGATCAATTGAACCTTCTGTGAGAGCTTCACCAGAAACAACCTCATCCCCAATTTCCACCTTCACGCGCGCACCGTAAGGAACGGTATACGTACGTGGTTCAATGATACCTTGAACAACAATTTCTTGTTTATCTTTTACTTCAGTAATATCTGTCACTGTACCTTCGATTTCACTGATGAGCGCTTGACCTTTCGGATTACGCGCTTCAAAGATCTCTTGGATACGCGGTAAACCTTGTGTGATATCACTACCCGCTACACCACCGGTGTGGAATGTACGCATTGTTAACTGTGTACCAGGCTCACCAATTGATTGAGCGGCGATAATACCAACAGCTTCCCCAACTTCAACCTCTTGACCCGTCGCAAGGTTACGTCCGTAACACTTCTTACACGCACCATGTTTCGTGTTACATGTAAAGACTGTACGAATAAGGACTTCGTCGATACCAGCTTCGTCGATAAGACGGGCAGTATCCTCATTAATGACCTCATTCTTCTCAATCATTACCGCACCTGTTTCAGGATGTTTCACCGTCTCAAATGCTGTACGACCAATTAAACGGTCAATTAATGGCTCGATAATCTCGGTTCCTTCAGTAATCGCCTGCACCGGAAGACCACGGTCAGTGTGACAATCATCTTCACGGATAATGACATCTTGAGCAACATCAACGAGACGACGGGTTAAGTAACCAGAGTCGGCTGTCTTCAGGGCGGTATCGGCAAGACCTTTACGCGCACCGTGAGTTGAAATAAAGTATTCTAAGACCGTTAAACCTTCACGGAAACTGGACTTAATCGGTAACTCGATAATACGACCAGCCGGGTTGGCCATCAGACCACGCATACCAGCAAGTTGCGTAAAGTTCGATGCGTTACCACGGGCACCAGAGTCACTCATCATAAAGATTGGGTTACGGTGGCTAAGTGATTTCATCAATTTCTCTTGAATAACATCTTTCGCTTGTGACCAGATAGAAATAACGCGTTCATAGCGTTCATCTTCTGTGATCAGACCACGACGGAATTGTTTCATAACTTTATCTACTTTCGTTTGTGCTTCTTCAAGGATTTCTTTCTTCTCTTCAAGTACAACGATGTCAGCAACACCTACAGTGATACCGGCTTTTGTAGAGTATTTGAAACCTAAGTCCTTCATACGGTCAAGCATCTTAGATGTTTCACTAATCTTGAATTTCTTAAACACTTCAGCAATGATATCCCCTAAGATCCCTTTCTTAAATGGTAAGATACGTTCACGCTTTTGAATTTCTTCTTTTACATTTGTCCCTTTTGGTACAAAGTAATGCGCAGGCGTTTCTACCTCTAAATTGTGCATCGTCGGTTCATTCATATATGGGAATGATGGTGGTAAGATTGAATTAAAGATTAATTTACCGACTGTCGTTAACAACAATTGGCTATTTTGCTCTTCAGTAAACCTTGGGTTATTGAGTGATGATGCTTGAACGGCAATACGCGTGTGTAAATGAACATAACCATTTTGATACGCAATCATCGCTTCATCCATATCTTTCACGATCAACCCTTCACCAATTGCTCCTTCACGTTCTAAGGTTAAGTAATAGTTACCTAATACCATATCCTGTGATGGTGTAACAACCGGCTTACCATCTTTCGGGTTAAGAATATTTTGTGCTGCTAGCATTAAAATGCGCGCTTCTGCCTGAGCTTCTGCCGATAACGGTACGTGAACAGCCATCTGGTCACCATCAAAGTCAGCGTTATACGCTGTACATACTAATGGGTGCAAACGAATCGCACGCCCCTCAACAAGGGTTGGCTCGAACGCTTGAATACCTAAACGGTGAAGCGTTGGGGCACGGTTTAGGAGTACTGGGTGTTCTCTAATAACATCCTCTAATACTTCCCAAATCTCATCATGCAGGCGTTCAATCTTACGTTTAGCTGATTTAATGTTGTGCGCAAGACCACGCTCAACGAGTTCTCTCATAATAAACGGCTTGAACAATTCAACCGCCATTTCTTTCGGTAAACCACACTGATACATCTTCAAGTTTGGTCCAACAACGATAACCGAACGACCTGAATAGTCGACACGTTTACCTAATAAGTTTTGACGGAAACGCCCTTGCTTACCTTTAAGCATATGGGATAGCGATTTTAACGGACGGTTACCTGGTCCAGTTACTGGACGGCCACGGCGACCATTGTCAATTAAGGCATCCACAGCTTCTTGAAGCATACGCTTCTCATTTTGTACAATAATCGTTGGTGCACCCAAATCTAATAGACGCTTCAAACGATTGTTACGGTTAATCACACGACGATATAAGTCGTTTAAGTCTGATGTCGCAAAACGTCCGCCATCAAGCTGAACCATTGGACGTAGTTCCGGCGGAATGATTGGCAAGACATCTAAAACCATCCATGAAGGATCATTACCAGAATGTCTAAACGCTTCAACGACTTCTAAACGTTTAATCGCACGCGTACGACGTTGACCTTGAGCTGATTTTAACTCTTCACGAAGCATATCTGCTTCTTTGTCTAAGTCTAAATCTTGTAAGATTTTTTTGACCGCTTCTGCGCCCATTTGCGCCTGGAAACTTTGTCCGTACTTATCACGGTACGCACGATATTCTCTTTCAGATAACAATTGTTTCTTTTCAAGTGCTGTATCACCAGCATCTGTCACTATATAAGCCGCAAAGTAAATAACTTCTTCAAGCGCACGCGGTGACATATCAAGGACAAGTCCCATACGACTCGGAATCCCTTTAAAGTACCAAATATGTGATACAGGTGCGGCGAGTTCAATGTGACCCATACGTTCACGACGTACTTTTGCCTTTGTGACTTCTACACCACAACGGTCACAAACAACACCTTTATAACGGACACGTTTGTACTTTCCACAGTGACATTCCCAGTCCTTCGTTGGACCGAAAATTCTCTCACAGAATAAACCATCTTTTTCTGGTTTTAACGTACGATAGTTAATCGTTTCTGGCTTTTTAACTTCCCCAAATGACCATGACCGAATTTTGTCTGGTGATGCCAAACCTATTTTCATAAATTCGAAATTATTTACATCTAGCAAGGGGTCTACCTCCCTTTTAGTATGTGGTAGGCCTAGCGATGGCTAGGCCATTAAACAGTATCTAAACGACCTTACTTTTCTTCAAGTTCTAAATTAAATTGTTCTTGTGAGGTATCGTCCTCATCTTCAATGTCACGCAGTTCGATTTCTTGTTCGTCTGCTGACAACATCTTCACATCCATACCTAAACTCTGTAACTCTTTGATCAATACTTTGAATGATTCAGGGATACCTGGTTCAGGAATGTTTTCGCCCTTAACGATTGCTTCGTATGTTTTCACACGACCAACAACATCATCGGATTTTACTGTTAAAATCTCTTGCAATGTGTAAGCAGCACCATATGCTTCAAGTGCCCATACCTCCATCTCACCAAAACGCTGTCCACCGAACTGCGCTTTACCACCAAGTGGCTGTTGAGTAACAAGTGAATATGGACCGGTTGAACGGGCGTGAAGTTTATCATCAACCATGTGCGCGAGTTTGATCATATACATAACCCCAACAGATACACGGTTATCAAAAGCTTCACCTGAACGTCCATCATAAAGAATGGTTTTCGCATCACGTGACATACCAGCTTCTTCGATCGTCTCCCAGACATCTTCCTCTGTTGCCCCATCAAATACTGGCGTTGCTACATGAATACCGAGTTGACGTGCAGCCATACCCAGGTGTAACTCTAATACTTGTCCGATATTCATACGTGATGGTACCCCTAGTGGGTTAAGCATGATATCAACTGGTGTACCGTCTGGTAAGTAAGGCATATCTTCTTCTGGCAAGATACGTGAGATAACACCTTTGTTACCGTGACGCCCCGCCATCTTATCACCTTCGTGAATCTTACGCTTTTGAACGATGTAGACACGCACCAACTGGTTCACACCTGGTGGTAACTCATCGCCATCTTCACGGTTAAAGATTTTCACATCAAGGACAATACCGCCAGCACCGTGCGGAACACGTAGTGATGTATCACGGACTTCACGTGCTTTTTCACCGAAAATGGCATGGAGAAGGCGTTCCTCTGCTGAAAGTTCCGTCACACCTTTAGGTGTTACTTTACCAACAAGCAAGTCGCCGTCTTCTACTTCAGCCCCAACCCGGATAATCCCGCGTTCATCTAAGTCACGTAAGGCATCTTCACCAACGTTAGGAATATCACGTGTGATTTCTTCAGGTCCAAGCTTCGTATCACGTGCTTCTGATTCATATTCTTCAATATGAATTGACGTATAGACGTCGTCTTTTACAAGGCGCTCACTCATAATGATCGCATCCTCGTAGTTGTAACCATCCCAAGTCATAAACGCAACGAGGACGTTTTGACCTAGAGCTAATTCTCCGTCTTCCATTGAAGGACCATCCGCTAGGATTTCACCTTTTGTGACGCGGTCACCAACACTAACGATTGGACGTTGGTTATAACACGTTCCTTGATTAGAACGAATGAATTTTTGTAATTTATAGCGATCAACATCACCTTTAACTTCTTGTCCATCGACGACTGAAATACGTCTGACACGTACTTCTTTTGCTTCGACGCGTTCAACGATTCCCTCGTAACGCGCAACAACAGCAGCACCTGAGTCTTTACCAGATACGTATTCCATACCTGTACCAACAATAGGTGAGCGTGGTTGAATAAGTGGAACAGCCTGACGCTGCATGTTCGCACCCATAAGCGCACGGTTCGAGTCATCGTTTTCTAAGAACGGAATACATGCTGTCGCCGCAGATACAACCTGCTTAGGTGACACGTCCATGTAATCAATTTTTTCACGTACAACACTCTTGTTTTCACCGCGGAAACGAGAAATAACTTCTTCATCTAAGAAACTTCCATCTTCACCGAGGCGCGCATTCGCCTGAGCAACAACGTAGTTATCTTCTTCATCAGCGGTTAAATAATCATATTCTTCGGTTACTTTACCTGTTTCCGTATCAACACGGCGGTAAGGTGTTTCAATAAAGCCAAACTTGTTTACTTTCGCAAATGATGACAACGAGTTAATCAAGCCGATGTTTGGTCCCTCTGGCGTTTCAATTGGACACATACGCCCGTAGTGAGAGTAGTGAACGTCACGCACTTCAAAACCGGCACGTTCTCTCGTTAAACCACCAGGCCCTAAGGCAGACAAACGACGCTTATGCGTTAATTCAGCTAGTGGATTCGTTTGATCCATGAACTGTGATAACTGCGAGCTACCAAAGAACTCTTTAATTGAGGCAATAACCGGACGGATATTGATCAATTGTTGCGGTGTAATCGCAGATGTATCTTGGATTGACATTCTTTCACGTACTACACGTTCCATCCGTGATAAACCGATACGGAATTGGTTTTGTAAGAGCTCCCCAACATTACGCAGACGACGGTTACCTAAGTGGTCAATATCATCTGTTGAACCGACGGTATGCAAGATATTAAAGAAGTAGTTAATCGCCGCTAGAATATCTGCTGGTGCAATATGTTTCACGTCGTCTGGTACAATCGCATTACCGATGACGTTTAACGTACGCTCTCCTTCTGGGTCGGTTGGGTCAACAATCTTAATTTGTTGCAAGCGCACATCCTGATCAATGACGCCTTCTTCTGGTGTGACATACATATCACCTAAGCGGTCTTCTTCACGCTCAAGTAATGGTAACAATTTATTGAGTAAACGACGATCAATTGTCGCACCTTTTTCAGCGATGATTTCGCCTGTTTCAGGGTCCGCAATTGTTTCGGCTAATGTCTGGTTAAAGAGACGGTTTTTAATGTGTAGTTTCTTGTTCATCTTATAACGACCGACATGCGCTAAGTCATAGCGTTTTGGATCGAAGAAGCGTGATACAAGCAAACTTTTCGCATTCTCTACTGTTGGCGGTTCACCTGGGCGAAGACGCTCATAGATTTCAAGCAAGGCTTTTTCTGTTGTCTCTGTGTTATCTTTTTCTAATGTATTACGTAAATATTCATTATCTCCGATTAAATCAATGATGTCTTGATCTGTGCCGAAGCCTAATGCCCGTAATAGAACAGTAATTGGTAATTTACGTGTACGATCGATACGAACATGTACAACGTCTTTGGCGTCTGTTTCAAACTCAAGCCATGCCCCGCGGTTAGGAATAACCGTTGCACCGTAACCACGTTTACCATTCTTATCAATTTTATCGTGGTAGTATACACTTGGTGAACGAACAAGCTGAGAAACGATAACACGCTCCGCACCGTTAACAATAAATGTACCGGTATCTGTCATGAGTGGGAAATCACCCATAAAGACTTCTTGCTCTTTTACTTCACCTGTCTCGTTATTTAATAATCGGACTTTTACCCGAAGTGGCGCATTATACGTCACATCGCGCTCTTTTGATTCATCGACAGAATACTTTGGTTCACCCAAATTGTAATCGACAAACTCAAGTGATAGATTCCCTTGGAAATCTTCGATTGGAGAAATATCTTTAAACATTTCTCGTAAACCTTCGTCTAAGAACCATTGGTAAGAAGCTGTTTGAATCTCAATTAGATTCGGTAATTCAAGTACCTCATGAATTCGTGCGTAGCTTCTGCGCTGGCGGTGTCGTCCATACTGAACTAGTTGACCTGTCAACTGCTTCACCCCTCAAATCAAGAATAAAAAACAAAAAAGCTTAATCAAGAAAAATTTTGTTAAGCCCTATACCGCAAACTCATCTAACTGTCAACTATTGACTTATAGAATGAAATCGGTATAATTTAAGTCAGATAATACGTTCGGAAAAAACCAGAACGCCTACCCGTTAAATATTTATAGTAAACATCGCTTGCTGACGACTAAAGTCGCAAATCAACAACCGCTGTTTAGCGACGATACAACTAGTAGATTTCTGAGCATATAAAAATAAGGATTAGTTCTTGACTACTTTCATCAATGATGGTTAATCCTTGTCCTCTCTTTAACTCCATATCTACGCTACATATACATCATACACGTCCATTCATGTTCAAAACGATTAACTAAACATGAAAAACGTGCTATTGGCATTTTTCTATATTATCACAATAGGAACCGATAGTCAATTTTTTTGGGCCTATTTATCATTTTTTTACTGCTCGGAGAATATAATAACCTTTATTCTTTAGCACGACCTGAACATCTTGAGAGAATTCTTCAAGCTTTTTCATTGCTGACGGTGCGCCTTGTTTCTTTTGAATGACAACCCACAGCGCGCCACCAGGCAACAAATGATCAAAACTTTCTTCTAACATAAGATGCACCGTTTGTTTTCCTGCTCGAATGGGCGGATTAGTCAAAATGGCCGCAAAGGCTTGATTCACATTTTCAAAACGATCGCTCGAATAAATGTTTACATTATCAACTTGATTCACTCGGGCATTTTCTTTCGCTAAAGCAATCGCACGTTCGTTCACATCAACTAAATGACAGACCCTTGTTCGATCAGCTTTAGCCAAACTCAACCCTATCGGCCCATAGCCACATCCTAAATCAAGATAATCCCCTTCAATTTCCGGCGCCTCGAAAGCATCAATTAAAGTTCTCGAACCAAAATCCACTTCATTTTTCGAAAAAACACCTGTATCACTTGTAAACGTAAACCGGTGACCTTTAAGCATGAATGCCCATGTTTTTGGGTCACTTTTTATTTGAGGATTATGTGTAAAGTATTGTTCTGACACGTGATCACCTACTTTTTTGTGGTTAACTTTAGTTGTAGTAACACTTGGAGGATGGATGGATGATTTAAACGAAAAATAAAAGCCCGCCTATAAAGACGAGCCCTTATTACTTCAGATAGTCAACAGACTATTTTAATTCTACAGATGCGCCTGCTTCTTCAAGTTTAGCTTTCATTTCTTCAGCTTCTTCTTTAGCAACGCCTTCTTTGATAGCGCCAGGAGCGTTATCTACTAAGTCTTTAGCGTCTTTAAGACCAAGACCAGTGATTTCACGTACTGCTTTAACAACTTTAATCTTAGAAGCGCCAGCGCTTTCTAATACTACGTCAAATTCAGTTTTTTCTTCAGCAGCTTCGCCACCTGCAGCACCTGCTACCGCTACTGGAGCAGCTGCAGTTACACCAAATTCTTCTTCAATTGCTTTAACTAAATCGTTTAATTCAAGAACAGTCATTTCTTTGATTGCTTCGATAATTTGTTCGTGAGACATGTTTGTTTCCTCCTAGAATTTTTTTGAGTTTTTTAAGCCCTTATTAGGCTACGACGCTATTAAGCACCTTGTTCTTCTTTTTGCTCGGCAACAGCTTTTGCTGCGTAAGCGAAGTTGCGCATTGGCGCTTGTAGTACGCTGAGTACCATTGAAAGTAGACCTTCGTAACTTGGTAAGTCTGCAAGTTCTTTGATCTGATCAACAGATGCAACATTACCTTGAATGACGCCACCTTTGATCTCCAATGCTTCATGAGTTTTCGCAAAGTTGTTTAATACTTTGGCTGGCGCTACGACATCTTCATTACTGAAGGCGATCGCAGTAGGTCCTACTAGCACTTCATTTAATTCTGAAAGTTCAGCTTCTTCAGCTGCACGACGAGACATTGTGTTTTTGTACACTTTGAATTCCACGCCAGCTTCACGTAGTTGTTTACGTAGTTCAGTAACTTCCGCTACATCAAGACCACGGTAATCAACTAAGATTGTTGATTCACTTTCACGAAGTTTTGTTGCGATTTCAGAAACAACCTGTTTCTTTTTCTCGATAACTTTTGACATTGTTCCACCTCCTACCAGAATTAAACATCATACCGATCCGCGTTCTTTTATTGAAATCAATAAAAAACCTCACGCCGAAAGTAGACGTGAGGGGAAATTGCGTGAATAGATAAGAGAACACCGTTCTCTTTATTCAACACCTCGGCAGGCTAATTAAGCTTACAAGCCCCTGCTGTCTACGGTATAACGTATTATTTTAACCTTATTGATTGTAACGAAACAATTAATAAAAGTCAAGTATTATTTTGCAAAGTTTGATGGGTCGATTTTAACACCAGGGCCCATCGTTGATGTTACAGACACGTTCTTCATGTAGATACCTTTTGAAGATTGTGGCTTAGCTTTAACAATTGTGTTAGCAAGTGCGTTAAAGTTTTCAACAAGTTTCTCTAAATCAAATGACGCTTTACCAATTGGTACGTGTACGTTTGATTGACGATCCACACGGTATTCAACTTTACCTGCTTTAATTTCGTTAACAGCTTTTTCAACATCAAATGTTACTGTACCTGTTTTAGGGTTTGGCATAAGACCTTTAGGTCCTAATACACGACCAAGTTTACCAACTTCAGCCATCATGTCAGGTGTTGCTACGATCACGTCGAAGTCAAACCATCCTTGGTTAATTTTGTTGATAAGATCTTGTTCACCTACGTAATCTGCACCAGCTGCTTCAGCTTCTTTCGCTTTGTCACCTTTAGCAAATACTAAAACAGTTTGTGTTTTACCAGTTCCGTGCGGAAGTACCATCGCACTACGGATTTGTTGGTCAGCTTTCTTAGGATCGACACCTAAGCGGAATGCCGCTTCAACTGTTTCGTCGAAGTTAGCTGTTGCATTTTCTTTAACTAATTTAAGCGCTTCTTCTACATCATACAATTTTGTACGATCCACTAATTCCAAAGCCGCTTGTTGCTTTTTTGATTTTTTAGCCATTTTCATTTCCTCCTTGAATGTGGTTTTAACGGTTAAACCTCCCACTTAAAAAAGCGGACCTTACGCAACATGCGTAAGCACTAGTTGACTATGCCCCTAGCTTATCTGCCTACAAAAAGGTTGCGAAATGACTAACGCCATAAACGCAACCTTCTTCACAAATCATTACACGTATATTAGTCTTCGATAACGATACCCATACTACGTGCAGTACCTTCAACCATACGCATAGCTGCTTCAACATCTGCTGCGTTTAAATCAGGCATTTTTGTTTCAGCGATTTCTTTTACTTGATCGCGCTTCAACGTTGCAACTTTGTTGCGGTTTGGTTCACCTGATGCAGTTTCGATACCCGCTGCTTTCTTAAGCAATACAGCAGCCGGCGGAGTTTTTGTGATGAATGTAAATGAACGGTCTTCAAATACCGTAATTTCTACCGGAATAATCAATCCAGCTTGCTCTTGCGTACGAGCGTTGAATTCTTTACAGAATCCCATGATGTTAACACCTGCTTGACCTAATGCTGGTCCAACTGGTGGTGCTGGGTTTGCTTTGCCCGCTGGAATTTGAAGTTTTACTACTTTGATTACTTTTTTAGCCACGAGACACACCTCCTTAAGTCCGTGATGTGGTCACAGGGTTTGACCCCTCCCACTCAATTTCATATTCTATCTAACCTTATACTCGAGGCATATAAGAACATTAGAATTTTATCATGCTCATCAAAATAATGCAAGGGTCGAGTGAATAAAAATAAATAAAAATCTTAATCCATATGTTTGATTTGTTTGAAATCTAACTCAACCGGCGTTTCACGACCAAAGAGGTCGACAAGCACTTTCGCCTTCTGATGATCCATATCAAGTTCTTGCACAACCGCTTCACGACCTTCAAATGAACCATCGGTCACAGTCACTTGATCACCAATATTAAAATCAATCTCAATGACTGTTTCTTTCATACCCATGCGTTTTAGAATCGTTTCTGCTTCTTCAGGTAGTAATGGTGTCGGCTTTGAGCCTGAACCCGTTGAACCAACAAACCCTGTCACACCTGGTGTGTTTCTAACCACATACCAAGAATCATCCGTCATGATCATTTCAGCTAAGACATAGCCAGGGAAGACTTTTTTCATCGCGACTTTTTTCTTACCATCTTTGACTTCTGTTTCTTCATCTTCAGGTACGAGAATACGGAAAATCTTATCCTCCATGCCCATCGATGCTAAACGTTTTTCTAAGTTTGTCTTAACTTTATTTTCATACCCTGAATACGTATGAACAACATACCACTGTTTCTCCATCTTTTTTCCCTCCTTTTTAGTGTCTGACTTATTCTTTGTTTTATCTTAAACATAGCTACATCACAGTTGATGTCACTTGCCAAGTTTATTTTTCCCCAATTTAAAAAACCCGCATAAAGTGGACGGGTTTTTGACAGGTCAACATACATCTTTCTTAACGACATTACTAGTATAACATAAAAGATCATCTTCTACTCAAAAAATAGATTTAAAATTTGGGTAATACCTAAATCAACAACGACAAAGAATAGTGCGATAAAAGTAACAGTTGCCACAACTGTAATGGTGGAATTCGTTAATTCTTTACGTCTCGGCCAAGATACCTTTTTCATTTCGCGTGAAACATCTTTAAAAAATGATACAATTTTCACTAATGGTTCCTCCAAACTCGGTTGAATTGATCTTCGTACAGCTCGTTACTTCGTTTCACGATGTACGGTGTGTTTATTACACTTTTTGCAGAACTTCTTTAGTTCTAATCGTTCTGCCTCTTGTGTATGTTTATCTGAGTGATAATTTCGACTCAGGCATTCTGTACAAGCGAGTACAATTTTCTTTTTCATCGTGTTCACCCTCTAGTAAGATAGATTACTATCTTACTTAATGTAGCACCTTCATTCTTATGTGTCAACGCTCTCAAGGTAAATTATCAATCATAATAAGACAACAACATCTTCTAGATGACGCTCAAATTTTTTCTTAATCCGCTGCAAGGCGTTATCAATCGCCTTGACGTGACGGTCAAGCAACTCAGAGATTTCTTGATAACTTCGCCCATCTAAATAGAGCATTAATACTTCTCGCTCTAATTCACTCAAAACCGCGCCAAGTTTTTCTTCAACCACTTGATAGCGCTCACGACTAATCAACAATGCTTCAGGGTCAACGGTATCTTGTTGATTAGCAATGACATCAATCAAAGTCCGCTCAGAATCTTCATCAAAGACCGGCTTATCTAACGAGACATATGAATTAAGTGGTCCATGTTTCATTCGCGTAGCAGACTTAATTGCCGTAATAATTTGCCGCGTCACACAGACCTCCGCAAACGCTTTAAACGATGCTTCTTTATCCTGTTTATAATCACGAATTGCTTTATATAAACCTATCATGCCTTCTTGAATGAGATCATCATAATCCGCACCGACAAGAAAATAAGTGCTTGCTTTTGCACGGACAAAACCACGATATTTTCGAATTAAAAAGTCTAAGGCAGTCGAATCACCTTGTTGAACAGCGTCAATTAAACCTACGTCATCCATTTGTTTATAAGCAACTTGCTGACCGTTAAGCGTGTCATGAACCTCGTTCAAAAGATTTCCCTCCTGCAATAAACACATAATAGAAATATTATACAGTAAGCGCTTCCTGTGCGTCAACAACTAGTTTAATCTTTGCCTCGGCGCATTTTTTCTAGCGTCTCCCAAGTCTTGAGATCAATGATAGGATTACGCGACGATTGTTTATTCTGATAGTCTTCCAAATCTTCTAAAATTTCTCGTTGAATATGTCCCACTTCTAACTTCAGCTCACGCGCACTTTTACGGTACGCTCCTTGTTGAAAGATGGTGCGTTGTTCAGCATAATCTGATGTCGCTACATACACTTTCGTCCTAACATTTTTTAATGATTTGACTAATCGTTCGATACATTCATCAGCGGTTTCTTTTTCTCTCGTATAAATCACTTCGACCCCGAATCGATCTTCATTCGAACCTAATCCTTTGACTTCATAAGCGTCAAACACAACAATCACCCGATAACCGCGATACGCTTTATACTCCGCCATCTTTTCAATCAACAATTTTCGCGCTTGATCAAGGTCTTTATCTCTTAGGCGACTGAGTTCATCCCAGTCGCCAATAATGTTATAACCATCAACCAGTAACACATCCATTACGCATCACCTAATAGATTCCTTTTTCTAAACACTTCATACATCAATAAGCTTGCCGCCACTGATGCATTCAGCGATGACACTTTCCCTGTCATCCCTAGTTTAATAGTCCAATCGCACTTTTCTCTGACTAAGCGGCTCATACCTTTCCCTTCGTTACCAATCACTAACGCCAGTGGCATATCACCTTCTAATTCACGGTAGTCTTTATCCGCTTCCGCTTCTGTACCAACAACCCAAACGTTGCGCTCTTTAAGCTCATCAATCGTTTTTGCGATATTTGTTACCCGAACAACCGGCACATACTCAATCGCACCCGCTGATGTTTTAGCGACCGTTGCAGTCAAACCAACAGCGCGGCGTTTAGGAATAATGACCCCATGACAACCAGACGCATCAGCCGTCCGTAAGATTGATCCTAAGTTATGCGGGTCTTCAATCTCATCTAATATCATAAAGAACGGGGCTTCCTCTCGTTCTTCTGCGACCTTGAATAAATCGTCTAATTCGTAATACCGATACGCCGCCACACTTGCGACAATTCCTTGGTGTTGCCCTTCAACAAGTTGATCAAGTTTTTTCTTTGGGACTTTTTTAACTATCACACCCGCTTCTTTAGCTAAACGCATTAATTGCTGGGTTGTTTTTGGATTTAATTGATCTTGAATAAATAATTTATTAATCGACCGGCCACTTTTTAATGCTTCTGTGACAGGGTTCTTTCCGATAATCCATTCATCATTCATGGTGTTTCACTTCCTTTTTCTATATAGTTGATTGCCGCTTCTACTAGCCACATCAATCGGTCATGATTCTCTAAAAAGTAATGATAACCGAGTAACGCTTCGAATGCCGTCGAATAACGGTACGTCATGACATCCGTATTTTTTGGTACCGAGCCAGACTTTGCATTACGCCCTCGTCTGACGACACCTTGTTCATCTTCGTCAAGTAACGATTGGTCAAGCCAATACCGCAAGACTTTCGCCTGTTGTTTTGCCTGAACAAACCTGACGGCTGATTTATGCAACGTGTTAACATTTACTTTGCCTTGACGGAGGAGATAATCACGAACATAGTACTCGTAAACAACATCCCCCATATAGGCAAGGGCTAAACTCTTCATCTGTAAAACATGTATTTTTTCCATTGCTTAACCCCGACGCCAACGTGTGCCATTGGCCGTATCTTCTAAAATGATATTTTCTGCTTTTAATTGATCACGAATCTCATCAGCCCGGTTGAAATCCCGGTTTTTACGTGCTTCTTCCCGCTCAACTAACAATTGGTCAATCTCTTCATCAAGCAGTTCTTCCTCCGCTTCTATCTCTAACCCTAGTACGTCAAAGAAACGTTTCAGCATGTCAGCATAAGCTTCTAAATCAGCCGAAAGAACCACTTGTTTTGCTAAATACGTATTGATCACTTTAACCGCATCAAAAATAACTGCGATGGCGTTAGCCGTATTAAAGTCATCATCCATAGCCGCTTCAAACTTGCGCGTTAAATCGTCAATCTCTTTGGCAACAGATACTTTTCCACTTATTCCTGTGTCTGATCGCTCTATTAAACTTTTGACCGTATTTTCAATGCGCTTGAGCCCTTGTTCTGATTGCTTAATGAGCTCATGACTAAAATTAATTGGGCTGCGGTAATGCACACTCAGCATAAAGAAACGTAACAACACACCCGAATACTGATCAATCAACTCGCGCGCTAACACGACATTGCCAATTGATTTCGACATTTTCTCGTTATCAATATTAATATACCCGTTATGCATCCAGTAATGGCTAAATGGATGACCATTACATGCTTCTGATTGGGCGATTTCATTCTCATGGTGCGGAAACGTTAAGTCTTGTCCACCCGCATGAATATCAATGGTCTCTCCTAAGTGCTCTTTTGCCATCGCTGAACATTCAATATGCCAACCTGGACGCCCATGTCCAAATGGGCTTTCCCAGTAAGCTTCGTCCGGCTTTGCCTTCTTCCATAGCGCAAAGTCAATCGGATCTTCTTTTCGCTCGTCTACTTCCACACGCGCACCGCTCTGTAAATCATCTAGCGACTGATGGCTAAGCTTTCCATATGCTTCAAACTTACGCGCTCTAAAATACACATCACCTTCAGATTCATAAGCAAATCCTTTATCAATCAGCGTCTGAATAAAAGTAATAATCTCATCCATTGACTCCGTCACACGTGGATACACCGTCGCTTCTCTCACCCCTAAACGAGTCACATCTTCTTGGTAGGCGGCGATGTATCGATCACTTAATTGTTTTAAATCCATGCCTTCTTCTTTTGCGGCACGAATGATTTTATCGTCGACATCGGTAAAGTTTAAAACGTAGGTCACCCGATACCCGCGGTACTCTAAATAACGTCTTACTGTATCAAATACAATCGCGGGTCTTGCGTTACCAATATGAATATAGTTATACACTGTTGGTCCACAGACGTACATGCTTACTTTATCTGTTTCAATCGAGTTAAATATTTCTTTTTGACGCGTGAGTGTATTATATAATCGCAGTGTCATGGCTTCTTCTTCTCCTTTAACTCCTGTAGTTCTTGTTTTAACTGACGGACTTCATCTTTTAATTCCTCTAAGCAATCATCTACTGGGTCAGGCAATTTATTATGCTGCAAGTCGCGTTTGATTTTCTTACCATTTTGCATCACGACATGTCCCGGGATACCAACAACGGTTGAATAATCTGGCACATCTTTTAATACAACCGAGCCAGCCCCAATTTTAGACTCTTCACCAATCGTAATTGCCCCAAGCACTTTCGCACCAGATGCTACTAATACATGGTTCTTTAACGTCGGATGGCGTTTACCTTTTTCTTTGCCCGTTCCACCTAATGTGACGCCTTGATAGATCGTGACATTGTCACCAATCTCACACGTCTCACCAATCACAACACCCATCCCATGGTCAATAAAGAAACGACGACCAATTTTAGCACCTGGATGAATTTCTACCCCGGTAAAAAACCGACTAATTTGTGAGATGACACGCGCAATAAAGAAAAACTTCTTCCGGTAAAAAATATGGGCAAGTCGATGTGACCAAACTGCGTGTAGGCCGGCATACGTTAAAATCACTTCTACATAAGACCGGGCGGCTGGATCTTGATCAAAAATCACATCCACATCTTCTTTTAATTGTTTGAAAAAACGCATCAATCCATCACCTCTATTTCTGCTTTAACGTAATACAAAAAACGTCTCTGTGACAAATAGGCACAGAGACGCTCCTTTAGCGTGGTTCCACTCTGTTTAGGTTTTAAACCCCAAACTCATTCGTTGATAACGGTCAATCTGACCGCTCTAGCCTACTCCAATGTTCAACTAAAGACTCCGAGGGGCAACGTCAAGCAATAGCAACCCGTCACTTCCAGCCTTGGTGACGTTCTCTAGTCGTTACTTTCTTTGCTTTTCGATTCCTCATCTACGCGATTTATTTATTCTTTTGATAGTCTATTCTTCTACATCTTGATGTAGTACTTGACGTAAACGTGTGGATACAACATCTAGCCCTAATAAGGCAATCGCTTGTGGTAGTTCAGGTCCATGCATCTGACCTGTTGTCGCGACACGGATTGGCATAAAGAGGCCTTTTCCTTTTACACCGGTTGCTTTTTGTGTATGTTTGATTGCTTTTTTAATTTCCGCTGCTTCAAACGACTCTAAAGCAACAAGTTCGGTTAAGAAATGACTAAGGACGATTGAAACATCCTCACCCGAAAGAATCTCTTCTTCTTTTTCACCGTGACTGATTTCTTCTTGGAAGAACAGTTCAGTTAGTTCGACAATTTCTTGACCGTAGCTTAACTGATCTTTATACAGTAAAATAACTGCCTCCGCCCAGCTTCTTTCATCCGCTGTCATATCTTCTGTTAATTTACCTGCGGCAATAAGATGTGGCATCGCAAGGTCGATAACCTCTTGTTCTGATAGTTGCTTAATATATTGATTGTTCATCCATTTTAATTTAACCGGATCAAAAATGGCCGGTGATGTTGATAAGCGTTTCGCATCAAACATCTCAATAAATTGTGCTTGAGTGAAGATTTCTTCTTCACCTACTGGCGACCAACCGAGTAAGGCGATAAAATTAAACATCGCTTCTGGCAAGTAGCCTAAGTTTTTATACTGTTCGATGAACTGTAAAATATGTTGATCACGTTTAGATAACTTTTTACGGTCTTCATTTAGAATCAAGGTCATATGACCGTAACGCGGTGCTTCCCAACCAAACGCATCAAAAACCATCATCTGTTTCGGTGTATTAGAAATATGTTCTTCGCCGCGTAGGACGTGAGAAATGGCCATTAAGTGATCATCGATTACGACCGCAAAGTTATACGTTGGTACGCCATCTTTTTTCACGATAACCCAATCACCAAAGTCACTTGATTGGAAGGTAATATCTCCACGTACCATGTCATCAAAGGTATAGGTTGTCTCTTCTGGCACACGGAAGCGAATACTATATGAACGACCTTCCGCTTCAAACGCTTTGATTTGATCATCCGTTAAATCTCGGTGCGCACCTGAATACTTCGGCACTTCTCCGTTGGCGCGTTGTGCTTCTCGTTCTTTTTCTAATTCTTCTTCTGTCATATAACATTTATATGCAAGACCACGGTCAAGTAAGTCCTCTACATATTTATTATAAAGATCTAACCGTTCCATTTGACGATAAGGACCGTATTCGCCGCCGATATCTGCCCCTTCATCCCACGTAAGACCTAACCATTTTAAATAATTTAACTGACTTTCTTCTCCGCCCTCTACATTACGCTTTTGGTCAGTATCTTCCGTACGGATAATGAATTTCCCGCCTTGGTTTTTCGTAAATAAGTAATTAAATAGTGCCGTTCTTGCATTTCCAATGTGTAAGTGCCCCGTTGGACTTGGAGCATAACGTACACGCACGTCGTTTGTCATTTTTGTATGTTCCCCTTTCATCGTTTCCACATATCTTTATTTATTTTATCACTTTTTCTCGTGCTTTGCCTTAAATATGCGCGATTTCTCTTATTTAAGGTCACAAAGAAAAAGTGATAACGATCGTTATCACTTCACTCTTCTTTATTGTTATACCTTTTTTATTGAACTTTTTCAAGTGCTTTTGGCTTCGCGAAAATCATACGCCCTGCCGATGTTTGTAAGACACTTGTAATTAAAACGTCAATCGTTTGATGGATATAATTGCGTCCTTCTTCTACGACAATCATCGTGCCGTCATCTAAGTACGCTACCCCTTGATTTTGTTCTTTTCCGTCTTTAATCACTTGAACGACGAGCTCTTCACCCGGTAACACCACTGGTTTCACCGCATTAGCTAAGTCGTTAATATTTAAAACAGGCACATTTTGAAACTCACACACTTTATTTAAGTTAAAGTCGTTCGTGACGACAATCCCGTCCATCACTTTTGCGAGTTTCACCAGTTTACTATCGACTTCTTGAATCTCTTCAAAGTCACCGTCATACATCTCAACATCAACATCAATCTCTTTTTGTAGACGATTTAAAACGTCTAATCCACGACGCCCGCGATTACGTTTTAGAGCATCAGATGAATCTGCGATATGTTGTAATTCCTCTAACACAAACATCGGAATAATAAGCGTACCTTCTAAAAAGGCTGTCTGACAAATATCCGCAATCCGTCCGTCAATAATCACTGACGTATCGAGTAATTTTGGTTTCACGCTTGGTTTTTTGTTTTCTTCGTCTTTATTATCAGTTTTTTGGTCTTTATCTTTTCTCTGGATTAGGAATAAAAATTCATCCCGGCGTCTAAAGCCGACTTGGAAGCCTAAATATCCGAGTAAGGCCGTCACGAATAACGGACCCACTTGAGATATCACGAGAACATCAAAGTCTTGAATTGGCTGGGAAATAAAATACGCAATGACTAGTCCGAAAATTAATCCAAAACCTCCGAAAAACAAATTGGTTAACGGTGCTTTCATCAGCACCTCCTCAAACCATTGAATAAACTCTACGATGTGGTCAACAAACCAAAAAGATAATAAATATAAAATAAGTGCACCTAAGACGAGACCTACATACGGAGCAATATACATCCGGTCAATAAAACTACCATCTAATAACTCAACAGCATTGACAAACGCCGGAAAGTATAAAAACCCAATCGTTCCCCCAGTGACCAGTATAAACAATTGCACAAATCTTTTTAGCACCACATTCACCCCCTTATACATAATTGTCTGACACATGCAGTCTGGTCAGCTTTTCAATATTTTAATCATCAAGATGAGAAAAATCATACTGATTCATTTTAAAATCATCACTCGTTTAATGTTGCTTTTAACGCTTGTTGGATTGACTCAACACCGATCACTTCAATATCACCTTTTACTACTAAGTCATCGACATTTCGTTTTGGAATGATCGCCCGCTTAAACCCAAGTTTAGCGGCTTCTTGGACGCGTTGTTCCATCCGTGATACCCGGCGGATTTCTCCCGTTAAACCAACCTCTCCAATGAGCACATCATGTGCGCGGCATGGCTTATTCTTAAAACTCGAGGCAATGCTAATAGCAACAGCTAAGTCAATCGCGGGCTCATCTAGTTTCACACCACCCGCTACTTTAACATACGCATCTTGATTTTGCATCATCAGACCGACACGTTTTTCTAGCACCGCCATCAATAACGGTACCCGGTTATGGTCAATCCCGGTTGCCATACGGCGCGGATTACCAAAACTTGTCGGTGAAATCAGCGACTGAATTTCAACAAGGACCGGACGCGTTCCTTCCATTGACGCGACAACACAAGAGCCCGCAACGCCTTCTGAACGTTCTTCTAAAAAGATTTCAGACGGATTCATGACTTCTTTTAATCCTTCTTCTTTCATTTCAAAAATACCCATCTCATTCGTACTACCAAAACGATTTTTCACCCCGCGTAAAATACGGAAACTGTGGTGACGCTCGCCTTCGAAGTATAAAACAACATCGACCATATGCTCAAGCATTCTGGGACCAGCAATGGCCCCTTCTTTTGTTACGTGGCCGACAATAAAAATCGGGACGTGTTTCGTTTTAGCAATGCGCATCAGTTCACTCGTGCATTCTCTTACTTGTGAGACACTGCCGGGTGCACTGGTGACTTCATCTTTAAAAATCGTTTGTATCGAATCAATGACGATAAAGTCCGGTGACAGTTGTTCAATTTGCGCCTTAATTAAATTCAAGTTCGTCTCGGATAACACATACAGCTCATCACTCATTGCCCCGAGGCGATCGGCCCTTAGTTTTGTTTGACGCGTCGATTCCTCACCTGAAATATATAACACGGTAACTTTTTTATCTGCGAGTTGTTGCGAGATTTGTAGCAGCAGGGTCGATTTTCCAATACCTGGATCTCCGCCAATTAAGACGAGTGATCCCGGCACAACACCGCCACCTAATACGCGGTTAAACTCTGGCATTTGAGTTAATATTCTTGCCTCATCTTTCGTTTCGATCGAGGTGATTTTTTCTGGTTTTTGACTAGTATTTGAACCAATCCCAGTATGTTTCGGTGATGATGTGACCACCATTTCCTCTACTAATGTATTCCATTGTTGGCAACTTGGACATTTCCCCATCCATTTTGCACTTTCATATCCACATTCTTGACAGACAAATCGTGTTTTTGACTTTGCCATACACTCACCTCTTATTTGTTATTATACATGAAATCCCGCCCGCCATGGTTACAAACCGATAAATTAATTGTGTAAAAAAGATGGAATTTTCCCTGATTATTTTTAGGGATGCGATAATTAAAAAACTGTAACATAGCTCCATATGTATAAAAAGACCGTAAACAAACAAAAAAGACACCTATTTTAAGGTGCCTGTCACATCATTATTGCTTAACGAGGTTTTCACGCCTTCTTAATTCTCTACGTAAGATCTTTCCGCTAATTTGTGTTTTCGGTAAGTCATCGAGCACATCGATTTCTTTTGGCGCACTATGGAATGAGAGCTGATGCTTTACGAACGTTTTAATCTCCTCAATCAATCCCTCCGTCTCGGTGAAGTGATCGTTTAATGTAATAAAGGCTTTCACAATCTCACCGCTAAGCTTATCTGGTTTTCCAATCACCCCCGCTTCTTTGACTGCCGGATGTTTGACTAGGGCGCTTTCTACTTCAAATGGACCAATTCTCTCGCCACGAGCATTGATCATATCATCGACTCGACCGGAAAAGAAAATATAGCTGTCTTCATCTTGGTAACATAAATCACCCGATAAATAATAGCCTGATAGATTAAAATATTGATTGAACTTAGCGTTATTTTGCCAAATTGCGTGCATCAGTCCTGGCCATGGGGCTTTTACCGCCAATTGACCGACAGTCCCGCGAGGGACTTCTTTGCCGTCATCATCCAGGATTTTAACGATAATTCCTGGGAAAGCCCGTCCCATTGAACCAGGTTTAATCACTTCAGATGGGAAGTTAACAACAATATGTCCGCCCGTTTCTGTCATCCACCACGTATCATGAATTCGCACATCAAAGACGTCTTTAGCCCACGTGATAACTTCTGGATTAAGTGGTTCACCGACGCTTAACACATGTCTTAATGAATCCAGTTGAAATGATTGATAGACATCACCAGCCGACTTTAATAACCGAAAAGCCGTTGGGGCACTATATAAGACCGTTACCTTTAACCGTTCAATCACATGGTACCATGCCTTCGCATCGAATCGGCCAGCTTGCACAACAATCGTTGCGGCATTCAACCACGGCGCAAATAAGCCGTAGACACTCCCTGTTACCCAACCAGGATGTGACGTACACCAATAGATGTCATCTGGTTTTAAGTCAAGTACCCAATGACCTGATAACTGGTGATGAAGGTAAGCTCGGTGAGCATGAATCACTCCTTTTGGTTGTCCTGTTGACCCGCTTGTATAATGCATGAGAAACGGAGTATCTGGTGCTGCCCAGTAGACATATTCATCTTCTACCGTTAAGTCAATAAGGTCTTCTTCATATAAGACGTCCGTCACTGACGGAACAGCCCGAAGATCTATCCGTGACATAAAGGCGTTTGTCGTTATTAAGACACTACCTCTACTATCATTGATGCGCTCATGCAAGGCATCGGTCATAAACCCTTCAAAGAGAGGGACCGCAATGGCACCGATTTTAATGGCCGCAAGCATCGCAAAATAGTTGGTTGGATTTTTCGGTAAGAAGATATACACCCTTTCTCCTACTTTCACCTTACGCTGCCTTAAAACGTGCACAAGCTGGTCTACCCGCTGCTTAACTTCACGAAAGGTGTAGGACACCACTTCTTCTCCATCCACGTAGTGAAGGGCTATTTTATCCCCTATGCCGCTTCTGACATGTTGGTCCACACAAAGATCAGCCACATTTATCTTTTCTATTTTATGTGCTTCTTGATAATCAGAAAAATCAAATGAGTGATACGTCTTCTCGTAATCAGTTAAGTTATAGTTTCCTGGTTGCGCTAATAAAACCATTGTCATCCCCCCATTGTGTCATTGATTACTACACGTGTAATATTGTTAAGATCTCTTTTTTCACTTGTTGCAAATCTTGACTTGTCCGCGTCCGTTGACGCGGGCTATTTATATCAATGATGTCTTTAATCATTCCCGGTTGACTAGATAAAACGACAATACGATCCGCAAGGTAAAGGGCTTCATCGATGTCATGCGTCACCATCACCATCGTCGTATTATATTTGGCCTGTATTTTCAGTAATAAGTCTTGTAGCTCGAGCTTCGTAAAGTGATCGAGGGCACTAAATGGCTCATCTAACAGTAACACCTCCGGGTCGCAAACAAGTGAACGCGCAATCGCGGCCCGTTGGCTCATTCCCCCTGAGAGCGCTTTTGGATAGAGCTTTTCTTTACCCGTAAGACCGACATACTCAATAAAGCGATTGACCCGGTTGAGTGTCTCTTGTTCATGGTCTTTTAATCCAAAGCGAATATTTTCTAATACAGTTAGCCACGGTAAGAGCCGTGACTCTTGAAAAATAATGCCAATCTCTTCCCTCACGCCCGTGAGCGGGGTAGCGTTATAAGAAACGGTGCCTTCATAATCTAAATCGAGACCGGATAACGTTCTTAATAACGTACTTTTACCACAGCCACCTTTTCCGAGTAAGCAGACAAATTCACCGTTTTGAACCTTAAGATCAATATCTTTAATGGCCGTCATACCATTAAATGTACGGGTGAGGCGATCAACGGTTAAGCTCATTTACTTCTCCCCCTTATTTCTGTGTCTTGCCAGTGAAGCAACCTTTGTTCTACAAGCTTTAGGCCGCCATCGGTTACTTTACCGATGATTGCAAATAAAATAATGCTGACTAGAATCGTATCGGGTTGTAGGGTGTTTTGTCCTAAGACAAGCAAGTAGCCTAATCCTTCACTTGCCCCCATCAGTTCTGCCGCAACGACAAACATAAAGCCAAGACCGAGACCGGTTCTGATGCCAGTAAAGAAGGACGGTAAGACGGCAGGTAAAATAATCTTCGTGATTTGACTACGCTTTGATAAGCCAAACACTTTACCGACTTCAAGCCATTTTCTATCGACGGTGACAATACCGGCGAGTAAATTTAAATACACTGGGAAAAAGACCCCAACCGCAATCATCGTCACTTTTGACGTTTCCCCAATCCCCATCCATAGAATAAATAGCGGTACCCAAGCGAGCGAAGGAATCTGTCTGAGCGCTTGGATAGTTGGATCAATGAACTTTTCAAGTAATGGCCAGAAACCAACAAGGACACTTAAGATAACGGCCGCTCCGGTCCCAAATACAAATCCGATTGTGACACGTGTGAACGTCGCTACGATATGTGGTAAGAGTTCACCACTTTGATACAATGCGATGCCTTTAAATAGAACAGCACTCGGTGCGGGAAGTTGGTAACTTTCAAAGACTCCGATTTGACTGAGCACTTCCCATATTAAGATGATGATCACTGGAAACACACTGCTAATCATCAGTCGTTTAATGAGGGGTGTTACACCGATTTTGTTTAGTTGAATAGTCGGATATATAGATTGATTCACCTCTTTTGCCATAAATTCTCCTCCCTAGTTGATAACGTCTTCTGCGATACTTGGATGAATTAAGCTGTGAACGACTTCCTCTAAGTCATGTTCTTCATCAATGACTTCGCCTGCCTGCAAGACTTTACCCGCTTCAATAATATGTGCGATATGCGTATCACTAGGTACGGGCTCAGAAAAGTCATTCCGTTCAAGTTGACGGGCGGCAACTTCTTTTGAGATATCAGCTTTCTCACTTATCAGTTCAATCGCTTCTGCTTCATTTTCGATAATCCATGTTCTTGCTTTTTCATATAGGCCAATCACTTCCGCTACATAATCTGGATACGCTTCTAAGAAGTCACTGCGCACATTAAGGAAGCCATACGTATTAAAGTCCGGTTCTCTAAAGAACAATTCCGCTTGTTGGTCGAGTTCTAACTTGGCCATATGCGGATCAAGTCCAGCCCATGCATCGACTTGGTTTTGTGATAAACTTACTGCCCCGTCCCCGTGTTGGAGGTTGACAAGCTCAATATCACTTGCGGTTAACCCGTATTCATCGAGGGCGCGTAGTAAGAAAATATACGGGTCTGTTCCAATCGTTGCGGCGACTTTCTTTCCTTTTAAATCTTCGACTGACTGGATCTCACTGTCTTTATTCGTAACAAGAGCGGTCCACTCTGGTTTTGAGTAAATATATACTGTTTCTATGGGTGACCCATTTGTTTTTGAAATAAGAGCGGCAGCACCAGCGGTTGAACCAAAGTCCACACTGTTAGAATTTAAAAACTCTAATGCCTTATTACTGCCTTGACTGAAGGCCCATTCCACTTCAATGCCTTCTTCCTCAAACAACTCTTCCGCCCAACCAAATTCATGTAAGACTAAACTCGTCGGTGAATAGTGCGCATAATCTAAACGGATTTTTTCTGGTGTTCCTTCACCTGCTTCTGACTGATTACATCCAACCAGTGTCAGTGTTAATAAGATAAGTCCAACAACAATAATTTTTTTCATTACCTATCGTCCCCTTTATTTGGTTAATTTTGATTATTTCTGTTCTTTTAGTCTATACGCTAGCTTGACGTCAAATTTCACATTGGTAAGTCACAACCGAACCTCGAAGGCGCTGGGCTTCTTTAAAAGTACAACGGTTATGAACAACCTCTAACCCGGCTTGTTTAGCGATGTGACACGCCTCGTCATTCACAACACCTTCTTGGAGCCAAAACACTTTCGGTTTTACTTGGATAGCTTCTTTCGCAATACCAACGGCCGCTTCTGGCGCGCGGAAGACTTGAACAATATCTATCGCTTCTGGCACACTTTGAAGATCCGGATAGGATATTTCACCTAAAATCGCCGTTTCTCGTGGATTGACCGGGATGATTTTATAGCCGAGTCGCTGCATTTTCTCCGCTAAACGATAACTCGGTCGCTCCTTTTTACCGCTTAAGCCTACAACCGCAATCGTTTTAGGCTTTACTTCTCCTTTCTCTGTCTTATGACTCGATGATAATGACCACTGGATGACCGCTTCATCATTAATTTTAATCGATCGCGGTCCATCTAATTCAATCCCGGTGGCAATTGTTAGAGCACGGTCTAAATCATGAATTAAGTCATCAATATGTTCGAGACCGACTGAGAGACGAATCAAGTCGTCTGTGACCCCGGTTTGTTTCAGTTCTTCTGTTGATAACTGTTGGTGCGTCGTGGAAGCAGGATGAATAATCAGTGATTTCGCATCGCCAACATTAGCAACATGTGACCATAAACTCACCGCTTCAATGACCGCTTTCCCTTCCTCTCGTCCGCCTTTAATGCCAAAGGTAATAATGGAGCCAAAACCATTATTCAGACGTTTTCTCGCTGCCACGTGAGATGGATGAGACGGGAGACCCGGGTAATTCACCCAATCAATCGCGGGATGTTTGTCTAAATAAGTGGCTAACTTTAATGCGTTCTGATTGTGGCGCTCCACTCGGAGGTGTAACGTTTCTAATCCTTGCAGTAAGCGAAAAGCCGAATCAGGACTTAAACACGCACCGAAGTCTCTTAAGAGTTGTACCCTTAATTTAACCGAGAAGGCAAGTCCACCAAACTCATTCGCATACCGAATATTGTTGTAACTTGGGTCAGGCTCGGTGAAGCCTTTAAATTTGTCCTGTTGCCACTTAAAGCGTCCCCCATCAACGACAATGCCACCCACCGTTGTTCCATGTCCACCAATCCACTTCGTCGCTGAGTGAATCACGATATCGGCGCCCTTTTCAATTGGCTTAATTAAGTAAGGTGTCGCAAAGGTGTTATCAATAATTAAAGGGATTTGATAGCGATGAGCAATCTCACTGACACCTTCTACATCAAAGACATCTAAACTTGGATTGCCAATAATCTCACCGAAAATCGCTTTGGTCTGGTCATTAATCGCTGCTTCAAATCCCACTAAATCATTTGGTTCAACAAAACGCACCGTAATTCCATAACGTTTTAACGTTGTTTTAAATAAATTGTATGTCCCACCATACAGATTAATTGCTGCGACAATCTCATCACCTGATTCACACAAATTAAGAATTGTTAAGGTAATGGCCGCCATACCAGATGACGTCGCCACAGCGGCAACACCACCTTCTAGTAAGGCGACTCTTTTTTCAAAAGCATCGACCGTTGGGTTGCCAATGCGGGAGTAAATATGACCGGTTTCTTCTAAGCTAAACAGTCTTTCGGCATGGGTTGTGTCTTGAAAAACAAAAGATGTGGATTGATAAATGGGGATCGCCCGCGCGCCAGTCGTTGGATCAGGCGCTGTCCCTCCGTGTAAAGATAGTGTGTCAAGTTGATACGTATCTTGATTTGTCATCTGTCATTCTCCTCTTCGCATATTTTTTAAATGAAGACAAAAAATTGTTATACCTAAGGGCTAAAACAATAAAAAAATGCCCTTTAAGCAGCTTGGATGCTTAAAGGACACGTCCTTAATAGAACTCATCATCCAAAGCAGTTACTGCTTTGCTGGTAGGGGCACCTTAGCATAAGCCAGGTTGCCGTGAAGTCGTAGAGCCAGATCTCTCGTTCACTCTTGATAATTGTTTATAAAATTTTGAATAAACTGATTATAACACAAAACACCAACGTGTCTAGTCTGTTTTAAAAGTTTTTTTGTTGAGTAATTAAAAAAAGAGCTCAATCACTTGTTTTAACAAATGATTGAGCTTAACACTTCCTTAACTGTTTAAAATAATGAACTTACCTTTACTGTTGAGACCAATCCGGGTTGTTTCACCTTTTTTAATCTCTTCCCGAAGTAAAGCTTCTGAAAGCAGATCTTCGATATTTTTTTGAATCGAACGACGAAGTGGTCTCGCGCCGTATTCTGGATCAAAACCTTCTTCTGCAATTTTTTCAATCGCCTTTTCAGACATCGTAAAGTCTAAGTCTTGTTCGTTTAGACGTTTTTTCAATTGATCCAACATTAATGTCACAATATCTTTCATATGTTTCTTCTCAAGTGAGTGGAAGACAATCGTTTCATCAATTCGGTTTAAGAACTCTGGACGGAACGCTTTCTTTAAAGCGTCGGTCACTTTTGATTTCATATCTTTATAATCACGCGTTTCATCTTCTAAGTTAAAACCAACAAATTTGTTTTGTTTTAACTCACTGGCACCAACATTAGATGTCATAATCAGCACCGTATTTCTAAAGTCAATCAGACGACCTTTAGAGTCAGTTAACCGTCCATCTTCTAATACTTGAAGTAGAATGTTAAAGACTTCTGGGTGCGCTTTTTCAATCTCATCCAATAACACGACCGAGTAAGGCTTACGACGAACTTTTTCTGTCAGTTGACCGCCCTCTTCATATCCGACATAACCTGGAGGTGAACCAACAAGACGTGACGTATTATGTTTTTCCATATACTCACTCATATCAATGCGAATCATCGCATCCTCATCACCAAACATCGCTTCAGCTAAGGCGCGTGCCAGTTCCGTTTTACCGACACCCGTTGGTCCAAGGAAAATAAATGAGCCAATTGGACGTTTCGGGTCTTTCAGTCCTGCACGTGCGCGACGAATCGCTTTTGATACGGCATCGACCGCTTCTTCTTGACCAATCACACGGCCGTGTAACGTTTGTTCTAAGCTTAAGAGACGGTCGCTTTCATCTTTTGTCAATGATTTGACTGGGACGCCTGTCCACGTTGAGACAACTGTCGCAATATCGTCTGTCACAACTTCTGAATCTACTTGCCCTTGTTTTTCTTTCCACTTACCTTTTGTTTCTTCTAATTCCTGACGCAGTTTTTGTTCCGCATCTCTAAATGAGGCCGCTTTTTCAAACTCTTGTGATTGGACTGCCGCATCTTTTTCTTTTTTAGCCTCTTCTAAACGTTGTTCCAACTCTTTTAAGTTAGGTGGTGCGGTATATGAGCGAAGTCTTACACGTGACCCAGCTTCATCAATCAAATCAATCGCTTTATCCGGCAAGAACCGGTCGGTAATATAACGGTTCGATAAGTTAACCGCCGCGTCAATCGCTTCATCCGTAATCGTCACACGGTGGTGCGCTTCATAACGATCGCGTAAACCTTTTAAGATTTGAATGGACTCTTCTACTGTCGGTTCATCGACTTGAATCGGTTGGAAACGCCGTTCTAAGGCAGCATCTTTTTCGATATGCTTACGATATTCATCTAATGTTGTGGCACCAATGCATTGGAGTTCACCCCTGGCAAGAGACGGTTTTAAGATATTTGAAGCATCAATCGCTCCTTCAGCACCACCAGCACCAACAAGTGTATGCAGCTCATCAATGAATAAGAGGACATTTCCTGCTTGACGGATTTCTTCCATGACTTTTTTCAAGCGATCTTCAAATTCCCCGCGGTATTTTGTACCCGCTACTACTGTTCCCATATCTAGTGTCATGACGCGTTTGTCACGTAACAACTCCGGAACATCATTGGAGACAATCTTCTGTGCTAAACCTTCTGCGATAGCGGTTTTACCGACACCCGGTTCCCCGATCAGCACCGGATTATTCTTAGTTCGACGGCTTAGTACTTGAATGACGCGCTCAATTTCTTTTTCGCGGCCAATAACCGGATCAATATGACCTTCTTTAGCGATCACCGTTAAGTCACGAGCTAAGGAATCTAATGTCGGTGTTTCAGCCGTATTATTTTGTGATTGACGGCCGTTGCCTTTACGATTTGATTCAGAAGCACCGAGTAATTGTAAGACTTGTTGACGAGCGCGGTTGAGACTCACATCTAGATTACGTAGTACACGTGAGGCGACACCTTCATCTTCTCTAATCAAACCAAGTAAGATATGTTCTGTCCCAACATAGCTGTGGCCAAGTTTACGGGCTTCATCCATTGATAACTCAATGACTTTCTTTGCACGCGGTGTATAGTGAATCGTTTGGGATTGTTTTTGTCCTGTACCGATTAAAATCTCAACCTCTTCTTGAATATCTTCAAACTTCAGACCAAGAGATGTTAAAGCTTTTGCCGCAATCCCGTCGCCTTCTTTAATGAGTCCGAGTAAAATATGTTCTGTTCCTATATTCGTATGTCCTAAGCGAATCGCTTCTTCTTGCGATAGCGCAAGGACTTTTTGGGCGCGTTCAGTAAATCGTCCAAACATCATCATTGTTTCCTCCTTTAGTGATCTTTCTCTAACGTTAACCGTTCACGAATCATTGTCGCCCGTTTCTGGTCACGTTCATATTGATTTAAGTGGCGTTTAGCATACTGTTGTAAAAAGGCTGGCTGGGTTAGAACCATCAGCTCACTTAAAATCGTTTTTGATATATCTGTTATATACCCTACATCTATACCCAATCTAACATCGGATATACATTTTGCGGCTTCTTTTGATTCAATCAATCGGCTATATTTAAGCGTACCATATGATCGGTAGATCCGATCTTCTAACTCGACACCCGATTGCTTCGTCAATACTTCTCTGACAGCACGCTCATGTTCAATCAGTTTTGCGATAACACTTGATAAGTTATCAATGATATCTTTTTCTGTGCGGCCAAGCGTGACTTGGTTCGACACTTGGTAAATGTTACCAATCGCTTCTGTTCCTTCTCCGTAAATGCCTCTGACAACAAGACCAAGCTGATTAATGGCTGGGATCATTTTCTGCAATTTATTCGTCATTGACAATGCTGGTAAGTGGACCATCACCGACGCACGCAGCCCTGTGCCTACATTGGTAGGGCATGTTGTTAAGTAGCCGTATGTCTCATGAAAAGCATAGCTTAACTTACTTTCAATCGCATCATCAACTAAAAAGGCTTCTGTTAATGCTTGTTCAAGTTGTAAGCCTGGGAAGTAGAGTTGAATTCTTAAATGATCCTCTTCATTTACCATAATCGATAATTGTTCATTCGTTGATAACAGGACCCCACTATGATTGATATGTTCAACGAGATAGGGACTGATTAAATGTTTTTCTACTAAGGCACGTGTATCTAAGGCACTTAAATCAGGCAATGACAAGAACTGCAAGTCTTCATAATGACTCATCGTTTCACCGACAAGCGCCTCCGTAACATGATGACTTACTTTCTTTAACGCTTCTGAAGAGGCTGTTAGTGGGAAAGGACTATCGCTTAAATTACGGGCTAAACGAATGCGTGTACTTAAGACAATATCATCAGCCGGCCCACCTTCTTGCATCCAAGGGCTAATCGCCCGGTCAATAAAGGATTGAAGTGACATCTCATTCAGCCTCCCCTACGTTGGGCTCGGTTTGTTCCAACGCTTTAATCATATCACGTAGTTCCGCCGCTTCTTCAAAACGTTCTTCCTCGATGAACGTTTTCATTTGTTCACGATACATTTTGATTTGTTGAAGTTTTGATACGTGAGCGTGTTGGTGTTTGGGTACTTTACCAACATGAGTGGTATTACCGTTATGTACCCGTTTTAACACGGGTTCAAGCTCCGCGCTAAATGTTTCATAACAATCTTTGCAACCAAACTTATAATGCTTCACAAATTGCGTATACGTCATTTGACACGTTGGGCACGTTTTTGTCTCCCGTGCGGATGTTTGTCTTTGACTATTACTTAGTGCTGAATTCATTTTGAATAAATCACTCAATAAATCATGAATCGGATAGTGATCGTTGGCTTCGATTAAACCGAGATCATGTGCGCATGTATGACACAAATGTTGTACGTGTTTTTTACCATGAGCGTACTGAGTAAAGTGCAAGGTTGCTGGACGCTCATGACAGTGTTCACATTCCATTTCGCATTCCTCCAAACTTAATACTCTTCGTGATATTTTAACGTCGTTAACATCGCACTGAGAATACGCGCACGTATATCATCACGATAAGGTAATTTAAACCGTAAGGTTTCACGATCGATTGCTGCCTTCATAATCTTAGCCTCACGTAAGGTAATATAATCAGCCTCAACTAAACGACTGAGAATAGCCTCACCGATAGATTGAGAGACACGGGGTTCAATTAAATCAATCAATTCATCCAACAAGACATTTTGATCATTCTCGACGGCTCGTTGAATTCTAATATAGCCACCACCCCCGCGTTTACTTTCAACGAGATAACCTCGTTCTTTTGTAAATCGAGTATTAATGACATAATTAATTTGAGAAGGAACACAAGAAAACTGATCAGCAATTTCACTACGCTTAATTTCTATATGATTATGCTTCGCTTCTTCAAGAATCATTTTTAAATGCGCTTCGATAATATCTGAGATGTTACGCATAATCCTCTTCCTTTCTTGACTTTGACTATCTTTGACTTTATCTATATTTTATAATGCCAACAAGAAAGATGCAACTGATATCATCCATGATACACTTCTCTTACGTCATCGAGTTTGGACAACACGACCACAAGTTCACTTTTCGTAATGGCTTTACTTAAAGTTACATCTGTTGTGACGATAGGATAGTCTGATTCATCCGTATTCACATTAATATTTTGAATCACGACCCCGTTTTGATTGTACTTTTTTAAGATGTCTTCAATAGCTTGCACAGAGTTCACTAAGATAGTCAGTTGTGCAGATTGACCGCGTTTAGTCACACGTTGTTCAAAGTTATTTAAAAAGATTAAACTTAAAAGAATAATGAGTGTCGTCATAATCGCAACACCGTACATCCCTATCCCCACAACAAGTCCGAGACCTGCGACAGCCCAAATGGAGGCGGCCGTCGTTAAGCCTTTAACTGTCATACCATTGACGATGATAGTTCCGGCACCTAAAAAGCCAATTCCGCTCACCACATATGAAGGAATCCGGGCAGGGTCAAAGTTGACTATGTCTTGATGCTCGGTAATATAATCGGTAAAACCGTATAAAGACATTAACATCAGTAGGGTGGAACTCACCCCAACTAAAATGTGGGTTCGAAAACCCGCTGAATGTTTATTGATTTCTCGTTCAAAACCTATCAGACCTGAAAGTACAAGGGCTAATACGAGTCGAATACTCATCGTTACAAAATGTTCTCCTAAAAGAATGTCAATCATCAGTTTCTCCTTACTTTTCGTTATTTTAAAAAATAGACCGCCGAATGGTGATCTATTCTTAATGTTTTATGAAGTTATTTCATGCGTCATTAACTCATGAAAGAAGTCGCCAGGGCCCAAGCTCATTCCTTAAGCGATTAATTCTCTTTCAACCATGAAATAGCCATCGTCCCATGGCCCGCATGAACACCCGCTACCGGTACAAGTGGCTCAACTTGAATCTTTAAATTTTCATACATATTTAGTAATTCTTGTTTCCATTCCTCTGCTCTTTCTTTAGCACCTGCATGCATAATACCTAGCTCTGTTAGCTCGCCAGAATTATAAGCTTGGTCAATCGCTTGGAATAGATAACGAACGGCTTTCTTTTTACTTCTTATTTTATCATCAATAATAATTTTACCCTTATCAAAGCGTAAAATAATATTGATGCTTAATAAGTTAGCAAACACCGACTGTGTGGTACTCACGCGTCCACTTTTTCGCATCTGTTCTAAGCTTTGTGGCAATAAATACATTTCTAAATGATCGGTGTAATGATGAATGGTCTTCACAATCTCATCCATGCTTTTACCTGTCTGAGCCATATGAATACCTTTACGTATCATTTGCCCAAGCGCAAATGAACCCACTTTAGAATCAATCACTTCCACATCTAAATCCACCATTTGAGAGGCACTCACAGAACTTTGATAGGTTCCTGTTAAGGCACTTGAGGCATGAATCGCAATCACTTTATCATACGTGTCTGCTTCCGCAAGCTGTTCATACAATGTCACAAACTCACCATATGCTGGTTGGCTTGTTTTAGCACCTTCTCCGTATTGTTTCAATAATTCATATATTTCTTCTTTACTAATTTCAATGTCTTCTCGATAAGAGATGTTATTGATATCAACAATCATCGGTAAGACATGAATGTGATGTTCTTCAATAAATGACTGAGGTAATCCACATGTACTATCTGTGACCCATGCAATCTTTTCCATACGTAATACTCCTTTGGTATAAGGCTAACGCCTCACTTTTTTCTGCTGATTCCTATACTATAGCATACTCTCTTACCTTCTCCAATATAAGCAAGAAGATTCTTTTTTGATTTACATATTACAATCTGTTATGACTCATGACTAGAATTTTCACTCAGCAACTCTATCACCTACATGAATCGATTCACTCGATAGTGTCACATAATGAACAGTCACGTCATTACTTTCCGTTACATAAGTCAGTTTAAGTTTTATCTTCTCTAACTGTTTGGTGATTTCATCGACATCTTCATCTGTCAACCTCTGTTTTAATGGGCGTTCAACTTGTACTTGAATCGTTTGATCATCACTTGGCGTTAATATAAAGTATTCACGCATCTCTTCTTCGATGTCAAAATGATTAGAGAACGGTAACTGTGGTTCACCCGTCACAAAATACTCGCGTAAATCGTCCGGTAATACGGCGGTGACTTGTACCTCTCTTACCATTTCTTCTGAGTTTAGCAAGGTTAATTCAAGCGAGAGTTGATATGTATCAGTCTCTATCTCCGTTTCGCTCACATCTAAATGAACGGTGAAGGGTAACTGAGCTATTGTTTCAAACTGTTCGAGTGGACGATTATTTAATTCGACGACAATATCTGCTGCTGTCAGCGCTGTTCGTTCTGAACATCCTGTCAAAATTAATAAAAAACCAATCAACATCATGATTTTCCATTTCATCTAATCCCTTCTCTCTTATTTGATTGTCCTGATTCCTTAATTTATAGCTATGTTTTTTATTATAACATAGAAAAACCCCCTTTTAAGGAACACCTTAAAAGGGGGTTTTAGTTGCTTAGCGACGTCCTACTCTCGCGGAGCTTAAGCCCAACTACCATCGGCGCTGAAGAGCTTAACTACTGTGTTCGGCATGGGAACAGGTGTGACCTCTTCGCTATTGTCACTAAACCATAG
>NZ_FPAI01000029.1 GCF_900116255.1 Halolactibacillus miurensis | reverse complement strand
CTTTCACGCCCCTAAGCTCCCGGACCTCCGCTTGATAACGAAAATGTTTGGCTTGATTAAACACCCGAAGGGTGTGATCCATGGACATAACAAAGCCAGGGTCGATCTTATACTTATATAAGCGATTTGAAAAAATAGCCTTCATGCCCATGAAACCCACCCTCTCTTTGTTTTGTGACGGTCACTGTTAATGTTTTAATTATACCACGCAGAATATATGTTTGTCACTTCAAAAATATTCAAAAAAAGCGATTCATCACCCACCTAGTGCTGACGCACTTGAGGAAGGTGTCTTCTCGCTCTAAAACGATTAAAAATTGTTTTATTGATACAAAAAATGTAAAAAGAGACCAACCACAACAGTGCTTGATCTCTTATTAATAGATAGCGAAGTCCACCTATGACTTCTATTGGTTGATATTTTCTACCTCCTTAGGTATACGCCCTAAAGAGTATTTGCATAAATTTTTTTGGCTGTCCACACATTTCTATAGTTTCATCATTTTATACGTGTACGGCAAACGGAATATGCACAAGTTTGGTAAGCGCAGTAACTTAACACATTACAACTCGTAGTTCTTCTTTATCATTTAGCACTTCTTGAATATTTAAATACTGATTTATTTCACCAGCAATTGAAATATTCACTTTACGATGCGGAACTGCCTGTGGGTGAACAGATTCCACTCTTGCTTGATAATCACAGCCCTTTTTAATAATTTCAAACATCCACCCACTATAAAATGCTGGAATGAAACCTAACTTCTTTCCGTTTACTGACATGACAACGACAGCTTTATGGTCATTATTGTTCTTGGGATCTAATGAAAATTCGACACTGTCTCCTACATGTAGTTGATCAATTACTTGATTTCCTTCATAGTAACGCCATCCAGCTACAAAGAAATCTAAATCAAAGTGATGATTTTCAACCAAGATTGGTGAAACAAACTCATAAGAATCAGTCGCTAAAACACCACCTGTTGCCCGCAAAACGTCCATTTCTGTACATTCTTGTGAAAGTCCTAAGTCTCGGAGAACAGATTGATAGTCGGGTCTTCGAGTGTCTGGTAGGCGTCGCGCAAATGGACCAAAAAGAGAACGAGATTTATACGTCTTATTGATATTAGGGAATGCTAAGTGAGGTCGATATCCATTGTCCATCGCTTCTGCTAATTTTCTTCTATACCCTTTTATTTTGTATGAAAATGTATAGATGCCATCTTCATGAAGTAAGCTACCTACGTGATAACGTTGCCGTGTTTCGACATTTTGCCAAACTAGCCACAGTTCAAACGGTCTCTTTTTCATGCTTTCACACTCCCTTCTAACCAATTCAGAATCCGATTTTTCCGGTAAAGTATAAGACGGATAACTCATTTTTTATCTAAATCACTCATTATGTTGTTCGGTATTTCATCTACTATAGATAATAACATTTCCACATTCAACTGTTCTAATCTAGAAACCGCTAATTGAAGTTCCTTAGGAAAAGATTGATAAAGGTAGGATAATAATTCAAAGTGCTTTGGTTTTTTTCTTCCTGGCAAACCAATGCTCGATTTACCTCTGTTGCAGAAACCTTCTAAAATTCTATCATCAGTCAGCATTCTTTACTTTTTCTCTCTTGTTTCATTAAAACCAAGAGAAGAACCGTTGTCATAGATAGGAGTCAAGCGAATTCCTTTTGGTCCACTAAGAACCCCCCAATTATCACAATGTCGGTCGTTATTCGCAATTATTGCATCATAAACAGGTACCGTTACAAAAGCTTTCTCTAAATCATATGCAGAAAGGATATCTATGATGTGGGGCAATTCATAATAAGTCAAGGACCGACGATCAAAATTTTCAAATTGCGCCAAGAATAAATCGCCACCTTCATACAATTCTTCTGCTTTGACACGGAAGTTCTTAGAAATTGTTCCTATCATGCCTTTATGTTCAGCTAACCTTACTTCAGCTGTATTGAAACCTAACCTCATCCCCACTTCGCTAGCAATAAATTCAGCCCAATGACCGCCCGTTCCTTCAGTAGGAACCTTGAAAAGATGCCTTGTTGGACTTTTAAGATCTGTTTCTGGTTCTAGCAGCCAAAATTTCGCTCGTGTTCCTGAAGCTTGGCTTTTCTCATCTCGTTTCCAGAGCGAGGTATCGATCATTTCACATCGCTCCTTCTACATAATTATTATTATCTATAATTATATAATTTTGTAGCTCTTTTGTCACCCGAAACGTAATGAAAACACCACAAGAGATCATATGTATTTGTCAACTGAAGTGTCCACTGTTCGAATAGGTTGGCATCTTGCATCTTCTTTTTACATAAGAGAGAGATTAAAGAAATAAATCCAACGGATGCATTACAATTAAATTATATTTCAGAAGATACTTGCATGCGTCTAAAGTTCAAACGGTCATTTAGATTACCAAAAGCTTTCTCTGCCACATCTTTGCTTCGAAACAATGATAAGGATTCAAAAGAATCTTTCACTTCGTTGGACAGTAACCCAAAAAAACATAATTTTTTGTTGCTTTCCGCATAGCTTCTTCTTTCGAGATGATTTTCTTTCCGCGTTTAAACGCTTCTTTCACGTCAAAATACTTCTGATAATCTTTTAACCGATAGTCTTTTAAGGCATTCTCTTCGAGATCGCGTTTTAGTGAGGACTAACTACTGCCAAAGGAATGTACCACCACATTTAGTATAGAGCCCATTTTTCTTACAAACCAGTTGAACCACAGAAGAAAAAAACACAAAATAAAACACATGTTTCAGCTGCATAAAAAGAGCTGAAACATGTGAAATATAAGCTTGAAATTATTGGTTAAAACTTCTCACCAACACCATTAGACAAAGAACCATTATCCATCTCTACTTACAACTGATTAGCGTAAGTTATAGAATGCGTTTTTACCAGCATATTTAGCTGTTTCAACAAGTTCGTCTTCGATACGTAATAATTGGTTGTATTTAGCAACACGGTCAGTACGTGAAGGTGCACCTGTTTTAATTTGTCCAGCATTTGTCGCAACAGCGATGTCAGCAATTGTTGTATCTTCCGTTTCACCTGAACGGTGAGAGATAACAGCTGTGTAACCAGCTTGTTTCGCCATTTCGATTGCTTCAAATGTTTCAGTTAATGAACCAATTTGGTTAACTTTAACTAGGATTGAGTTACCGATTCCTTTTTCGATACCTTCAGCTAATTTTTCAGTGTTTGTTACGAATAAATCGTCACCTACTAATTGAACTCTGTCGCCTAAGCGGTCAGTAAGAAGTTTGAAACCATCCCAGTCATTTTCGTCAAGACCATCTTCAATTGAGATGATTGGGTATTTATTACACATTTCTTCATACCAGTCAACCATTTCAGCAGACGTACGAACAACGCCTTCGCCTTTAAGGTTGTATTTACCATCTTCGTAGATTTCAGAAGCCGCAACGTCCATTGCTAATTTAACTTCTTCACCTGGCTTGTAACCAGCTGTTTCAATAGCTTCGATGATTGTAGATAAAGCTTCTTCGTTTGACTTAAGGTTTGGTGCGAAACCACCTTCGTCACCTACAGCTGTATTGTAACCTTTAGAAGAAAGCACTTTCTTCAAGTTGTGGAAGATTTCAGCACCCATACGTAGCGCTTCTTTGAATGAAGGCGCGCCTACAGGCATGATCATGAATTCTTGAATATCCACGTTGTTGTCCGCGTGCTCACCACCGTTTAAGATGTTCATCATTGGTGTTGGAAGAACGGTTGCATTGAATCCACCAAGGTAAGTGTATAAAGGAACACCTAAGTGGTCAGCTGCTGCACGAGCGACAGCCATAGAGACACCTAAAATAGCGTTAGCGCCTAATTTACCTTTGTTTGGTGTACCATCTAATTCCATAAGTAAACGGTCAATAACAACTTGACGTGTTACGTCAAAACCTAATAATTCAGGTGCAATAACTTCATTAACGTTTTCTACTGCTTTAAGAACACCTTTACCTAAGTAACGGTCTTTGTCGCCGTCACGTAGTTCAACTGCTTCGTATTCACCCGTTGACGCACCACTTGGTACTAGAGCGCGACCGAACGCACCTGATTCTGTGTAAACTTCTACTTCTACTGTTGGGTTACCGCGTGAGTCCATGACTTCGCGAGCATATACGTCTGTAATGTATGGCATGATTGTAAAACTCCTTTTTGTTTTTAATATAGTATGGGTGTTGCTTTTTGTTTTTAAACATTGATTCGAATCAATTGTTGCTAAAACTTACTTAATCAGTGACTTTCCAGTCATTTCTTCTGGTTGGTCAACGTTTAAGAGATCAAGCAATGTTGGCGCCAAGTCTCCTAGGATGCCACCATCACGTAATTCAATACCGTCTTTTGTGACAATAACAGGTACTGGATTCGTTGTGTGGGCAGTCATTGGCTTACCATCAAGTGAAACCACTTCATCTGAGTTACCGTGATCAGCAGTAATAATGGCGTGGCCACCTTTTTCAATGATCTTATCAACGATTTTACCTAGGCATTCATCAACCGTTTCAATCGCTTTGATTGTCGGCTCAAGCATACCTGAGTGTCCAACCATATCAGGGTTAGCAAAGTTTAAGATGATGGCATTTTGGTTACCTTCATCTAATTCTTTTAGTAACGCATCAGTTACTTCATACGCACTCATTTCAGGTTGTAAGTCGTACGTTGCGACTTTTGGCGAATTAATTAAGATTCGCTTTTCCCCTTCAAATTCTGCTTCACGGCCACCACTCATGAAGAAGGTCACGTGTGGATATTTTTCCGTTTCCGCAATACGTAATTGGTTGAGTTTATTGTCTTGCAGTACTTCACCGACCGTGTTTTTAAGGTCTGTTGGTGGGTACGCAATGTGACTATTCACTGTATCACTGTATTTCATGAATGATACGAAGAATAAATCTTTTGGTGCCTCTGCACCGCGGTCAAATTCATTAAAGTCATTGTTCGCAAAGCTTTGTGAAATTTGAATCGCTCGGTCTGGACGGAAGTTATGGAAGATGACTGAATCACCTGAATGCATTTTAGCAACCGGCTCTCCCGACTCATCTGTCATAACCGTTGGAATAACAAATTCATCATACACATCTTCACTATAAGCATCTTCTACAACTTGTAGTGGATCCGTTGAAGTTTTGCCTTCACCATAAGCAATGGCGTCATACGCAAGCTTAATACGTTCCCAACGCTTGTCGCGGTCCATCGCATAATAACGACCAGAAATCGTCGCAAATTGACCAACGCCAAGTTCATCCATTTTGTTTTGCGCTTGTTCGATATACTGTTTCGCTGATTTTTGACCAACGTCACGGCCGTCTAAGAAACCATGGACATAAACTTTTTCAAGTCGTTTTTCTTTTGCGAGTTCTAACACCGCAAAAAGGTGATCAAGGTGAGAGTGAACCCCACCATCAGAAAGTAAACCGAAAATGTGCAAGGCCTTACCGTCTTCTTTTGCGTTCTCTACCGCTTGAACAAGTTGTTCATTCGTAAAGAAGTCACGCTCACGAATCGATAGGTTTACACGTGTCAATGATTGATAAACAATTCGACCCGCACCAATGTTTAAGTGACCCACTTCTGAGTTACCCATTTGTCCATCTGGTAAACCAACGGCCTCACCTGAAGCTGTTAGCTGATTGTGCGGATAGTTGTTCCAATAACGATCGAAGTTTGGTGTGTTGGCTTGCTTAACCGCATTCCCAACAACCTCATCACGCAAGGCATAACCATCAAGAATAATTAAGGCTGCTAATTTGTCTTGACTCATTATTTGCCCGCCTCCACTAATTTGAGGAATGAATCAGCTTCAAGGCTCGCGCCTCCAACTAACGCACCATCAATATCAGATTGCTGTAATAATTCATCGATGTTAGCTGGTTTTACACTACCTCCGTATTGAATACGAACAGCTTCAGCCGCATCACTTGAGACAACAGATGCAACAGTTTTACGTACGTGGGCACATACCTCGTTTGCTTGTTCTGATGTCGCAGTTTTACCTGTACCGATTGCCCAGATTGGCTCATAAGCAATAACAGATTGTTTGACTTGGTCTTCAGTTAAACCGTCAAGCGCTTTTGTGACTTGATCAGCGACTAAGTCCATTGTTTGGTTCGCTTCACGTTGCTCTAATGTTTCACCTACACAAATGATTGGTGTTAAGTCATAATTAAAAGCAGCTTTTGCTTTTTTGTTCACTGACTCATCTGTTTCGTTGAACATTTCACGACGTTCAGAGTGTCCTAACACAACGTAAGTCACACCTAAGTCTTTAAGGACCGCTGGTGAAACTTCACCAGTAAACGCGCCACTTTCCTCAAAGTGCATGTTTTGAGCAGCGATTTTTAAATCTGTTCCTTTCGTCTCTTCCACTAATGCGTGAAGGAACGGAAAAGGTGCACAGATGATTGAATCAACCGCATCACTTTTAGGTACGTTGTTTTTTGTATCAGCGACAAAGCTTTTCGCTTCTGCTAATGATTTATTCATCTTCCAGTTTCCTGCAATAATTGGTTTACGCATAATCTCTTCCCTTTCGTCTATGATTAGTTGACTAATCAGTGAGCTTATTATTCTACCTTATTTGTTGCTGATCGCAGCTAAACCAGGTAGTTCTTTACCTTCTAGGTATTCAAGTGACGCGCCGCCACCGGTTGAGATGTGTGAGAAGTCATCAGCAAAGCCTAATTTCATGGCTGCCGCTGCTGAGTCACCACCACCGATAATGGTTGTTGCATCATTTAGGCTCGCAATCGCTTTACATACACCAATCGTACCTTTAGCAAATGCTTCCATTTCAAACACACCCATAGGACCATTCCATACGACAGTTTTCGCGCCTTCTAGTTCTTTTTCGAACTGAGCAATCGATTTAGGACCAATATCAAGACCCATGTAACCATCAGGAATCGCATCAGCATCAACAGCTTTCACGTCACCTTCTTCTGAGAAGGCTGTGTTGACTGTCGTATCGACTGGTAAAATAATTTTGCCATCAGCACGTGATAGTAAATCTTTCGCAAGATCTAACTTATCTTCTTCAAGAAGAGATGTACCGATATCCAACCCTTGTGCTTTGTAGAAAGTATAGGCCATTCCACCACCGATAAGGATTTTATCTGCTTTTGTTAGTAAGTTTTCAATCACACCGATTTTATCACTTACTTTCGCTCCACCAAGAATCGCCACAAATGGACGCTCTGGGCTATCGACTGAATCACCGATGAAACGAATTTCTTTTTCCATTAAGAAACCTGCTGCTGATTCAACGTTTGATGCAATCCCTACGTTAGACGCGTGCGCACGGTGAGCAGTACCGAAAGCATCATTTACGAATAAGTCACCAAGGCTAGCCCAGTACTTACCTAAGTCAGGATCATTTTTACTTTCTTTTTTACCATCAATATCTTCAAAACGTGTGTTTTCAAACATTAAAATATCGCCATTGCCTAATGTGTCAATTGCGTTTTCTAATACTTCTCCACGTGTCTCAGGTACAAACGTAACGTCTTGACCTAATAATTCAGATAAACGCTCAGCGACTGGCTTAAGTGATTTACCTTCTTTATCCGCTTCTTCTTTCACACGACCTAAGTGAGAGAAGACAATGACTTTTGCTTCTTCTTTTAGTAAGTGTTTGATTGTTGGAAGAGCTTGAACGATACGGTCATCATTTGTAATATTACCGTCTTTCATTGGCACGTTAAAGTCTGCGCGCACAAGTACTTTTTTGCCGGCAACGGCTAAATCAGTGACAATTTTTTTCGCCATATTGGATAATCCTCCTAGTAAAAATTAAAAGCGGAAAGCGCGAACGCTTCCCGCTAATGGACTGCTTGTTTAGTTATCTCGCTAAGAATTAAAGGTTAGCGAAGTATTCTAATGTACGTACTAATTGTGCAGTGTAAGACATTTCATTGTCATACCATGCAACAGTCTTCACTAATTGTTTACCATCTACAGTCATTACTTTTGTTTGAGTAGCATCAAATAATGAACCATAAGAGATACCAATAACGTCAGAAGATACGATTGGATCTTCAGTGTAACCGTAAGATTCGTTCGCTGCTTTTTTCATCGCTGCATTAACGCTCTCAACAGAAACTTCTTTGTCTAATACAGTGACTAACTCAGTTAATGAACCAGTTGGAACTGGAACACGTTGAGCTGCACCATCTAATTTACCTTTAAGTTCAGGAATTACTAGACCAATTGCTGCTGCTGCACCCGTTGTGTTAGGTACGATGTTAGCTGCAGCCGCACGCGCACGACGTAAGTCTTTTGAGTGAGGAGCATCTAATGTGTTTTGGTCACCAGTATAAGCGTGAATAGTCGTCATAAGACCTTCAGCAATACCGAATTCTTTGTTTAATGTGTCAGCCATAGGAGCTAGACAGTTTGTTGTACATGAAGCACCAGAAATCACTGTTTCGTCACCTGTTAAGATGTCATGGTTTACGTTATAAACGATTGTTGGAACGTCGTTTCCACCTGGAGCAGAAATTACAACACGCTTCGCGCCACCTTTAAGGTGAAGTTCAGCTTTTTCTTTTGAAGTGAAGAATCCAGTACACTCAAGTACGATTTCAACACCTAAGTCACCCCAAGGTAATTCTTCAGGGTTACGGTTAGCTAATACTTTAACGTCTTTGCCGTTAACAGTGAAAGCACCATCTTTAACTTCAACATCGCCATTGAAACGACCTTGAGTTGTGTCATACTTTAAAAGGTGAGCAAGTGTGTCAGCGTCAGTTAAGTCGTTGATTGCTACTACCTCAATTCCTTCTACTTCTTGAATACGACGGAAAGCTAAGCGGCCGATACGACCAAAACCATTAATACCTACTTTTACAGTCATACGTATTTCCTCCTTAGTATTGTTTAAAATTTTATCTAAAGGACTATAAGTCCTTTATTAATGCTGTTGCTGCCCCTTCATCCGTGATCAGGACATTACTTTTTCCTTGTCTAAAATAAGACTGAATCGCTTTTGCTTTTGAATGACCTCCAGCAATCGCAACAACTGTCTTAATATGAGACAAGTCTTCTAATTGCATACCTACTGTTCGCACTTTGTGTACGATTCGACCATTTTGGTCAAAATAATAACCAAAGGCCTCACTTACTGCTTTTCCCGATTCGAGCTTTTCTAAAACGTTTTTTTCTGCTTTTCTACGTTTTGCCATAGTAAAAGCATCACCAATACCATGCATGACGATATTCGCTTGTTTAATAATATGTAGAGTTTCTTTTACACCAGGCTCTTCAATAATCGAATGATACGTTTCTTCACTGAGCGGGTCCGGTACATACAGCAAACGATAGTCGCCTTTCATCTTATTGGCCATTTCAGCACAAATCGTGTTCGCTTGATTCTCCACTCGTTCTCCGAGTCCTCCTCGAGCTGGCACAAACATTGAGCCTTTACCTAAATCGGTCGGTGCCATCATTTTAGCCACAGCGGCCATTGATGTTCCACCAGTCACAGCGACGGTCTGCTTGTTGTTTAGTTGGGATTGCAAAAACGACACGGCGCGTTTTCCTAGTTCGTCTTTTACCCAAGGGTCAGTATCACTGTCCCCAGGTGTAATTATAACACGTTCTAGGTCGAATGTCTGTTTAATTTTTATTTCAAGATCACGAAATCCCCGTAATTCCTCGAAATATGGCGTAAAGTCATCCACTAACATCTGACCCATCACCGTCAGCATCACACCCTTTGGTGTCGCTTCAACTAAACCGAGTTGCGCTAATTTATCAATTTCTGATCTCGCTTCTCGTTCTTTTAGCGTCAACTGCATGGCTAAACTTCTTCTGCCAATGGGTTGATAGTAATGAATGGTATGAAGTAAATGGTAACGCCGGTCAATCACTGCGATAAGATCAGGGCATATTTTTTGTTGCAATTCAATTAGCTTTTGCATCATAACGCACCCTTTCAATTATCTTGGGACAAATTCTGTCCCTGTGGTTAACATTTTGTCCCGCGAGGGCCAAAAAAATACCCAACACCCTTAATACTATCAGACAACCAATCATCTGACAAGCTTAAAATCTCATGCACTCGAACGAATCACCTTTCTATTAGGAAAGAAAGAGGCGATTAAGCGCCTCTTTCCTTTATGATGACTGACAGCTCGTTAATCATGTCAAATTGTCATGCATCTCTTTTAAAATGTTGGCCGAGTTTTCCAGTTGCTGTTGTTCTCGCTCAGATAAGTTCAATCGTAAAATTTCTCTTACCCCGTTCGCATTAACAACGGCTGGAATACCCATAAAGACACCGTCAATATCATATTCACCTTGGAAATAAGTCGACACTGTTAAGATTGAGTTCTCATTATACAGTAAGGCTTTTGTTAGACGGGCAAGTCCCATACCAATGCCATAATAGGTTGCCCCTTTTTTCTGAATGATTTGATAAGCCGCGTCACGTACATTTTCAAAAATCGCCTGCATATCACGGTCTTCATAGAAGTTATTAAGTTTACCATACACATTAAGCGGGAGACCGCCGATTGTGACGTGTGACCAAATAGGCAACTCTGAATCGCCGTGTTCACCTACGATATAGGCGTGCACATTTCGTGAATCTACTTGGAAGTAATCACTTAATAAGTAACGGAAACGCGCCGTATCTAAGATGGTACCTGATCCAATCACGCGTTCTTTCGGTAAGCCAGATGCTTCATATGCTACATGTGTCATCACATCAACTGGGTTAGAAGCAATCACTAAAATGCCATCAAAGCCGGACGCCATAATTTCTTTTACAATCCCACGCATGATTTTGGCGTTTTTACTAGCAAGATCTAGTCTTGTTTCACCTGGTTTTTGATTCGCTCCAGCAGTAATGACCACTAAATCAACATCATGACAATCTGTATAGTCACCCGCTTTTATTTTCATTGGTGAACCAAAAGGAACCCCGTGATTTAAATCTTGTGCTTCACCTTCAGCACGTTCTTTATTTAAGTCGATTAACACGAGCTCACTCACTGTTCCTTGGTTCACTAAAGAATAAGCATAACTAGAACCGACAAACCCTGTTCCGACAATTGCTACTTTTTTCGTTTTATTTGCTTTTTGATGCATAAAACAACACTCCCTCAAAACATTTTTAGAGGCTTTTCCTCTCACCTTAACACTATACCCGAAAACAAACTAAACTATGTTCGTTTTTTAACAAAAATGTAAAAAAAGCTGATTTTTCCTCCTCTAATTAAAAATAAACCGCCAAAGGCCTTTGGCCTCGAGCGGTTTAGAATGGGTTTTGGTTATGGCGTATTAAAATATCTGTTGGTTTTTAATATGTTTTCTACTGAGACGTTTTATTGAACATAATCGCGAGTTGTCGTTTAAATTTATTTAGGCTTAAATGTACATCAAGTAAATAAAAGAAATAACTACTTGAAAAGACAATCAAGCTATTTTGGAGAAAGAGTGAATACCCGAAAATATCACGTAGCTCTACAAACTCCCAAATCAATAAAACAGACACTGCTAACCAGATCATTACTTTCATTTTGCACCTCTTACTTTCTATAAAACCTGTTCACTAACGAGTAAATATGAGAAAAGACAGATGCTAGCATCTGTCTAAAAGCGCGCTCGGAGGGATTCGAACCCCCGACACACGGTACCGGAAACCGATGCTCTATCCCCTGAGCTACGAGCGCATATTTAAATCGAACAAAAATCATTATAACTGAAATGAATGAAAAATACAATCCTTTCTTCTACGCCTCTGTCTATCAATCGAAAAATCAATCGGTTTTCAAGTGCAATCCATAAGCAAAACAAGCCAATCTCTGTTATAATATGTACGAAGTTTATATGTACACTAACTTGGGAAGAAATAAATTAATAAATACTCACATTAGCTAGTGTTTTATTTGACCTTTTTTGACCTATTAGCTATGATATGTTTATAAACTTTATTCACATACTTAAAGTTATTTTCGGAGGAGGAATAGATATGAATTTAATCCCTACAGTAATTGAACAAACAAACCGCGGTGAACGAGCGTATGACATTTATTCACGTCTGTTGAAAGACCGCATCATTATGTTAGGTTCTGGCATTGATGACAATGTAGCCAATTCGATCGTTGCTCAGCTATTATTCTTAGAAGCTGAAGACCCAGACAAAGATATTTCTATTTACATCAATTCACCAGGTGGCTCAATCACAGCCGGTATGGCGATTTATGATACGATGCAGTTCATTAAACCAGATGTGTCAACTATTTGTGTTGGTATGGCCGCATCAATGGGTGCCTTCTTATTAGCAGCTGGCGCAAAAGGTAAACGCTATGCGTTACCAAACTCAGAAGTGATGATTCACCAACCATTAGGTGGTACACAAGGTCAAGCATCTGATATCCAAATCCACGCCAACCGTATTATCGAAATGCGTAAGAAATTAAACGAAATTCTAGCAGAACGTACTGGTCAACCTATGGAAATCATCGAAAAAGATACGGATCGTGATAACTTCATGACGGCTAATAGAGCGCTAGAGTATGGCCTTATTGACAAAGTTATGGAGAAAAAGTAAAGCGACGTTCTCGTTAAGTACTCAAATCATAACCATCAGGTAAAGAAGCGAAGAGCTTAAGCTCTTCGCTTCTTTTGTTACATCCATTCATCCATATCGTCATCATTGGAGAGAAATTTAAAATCGCCTACCTTTATGTTTAAAGGTAGGCGATTTTTCATCTTATTGTTGGTTATATAATTCTTCTAATGGTTTTGTGATTGTACGGCTAATAGAATTAATAAATTCGTTCACTTTTTGTTCTTCTTCCATTAGTTTAGAAATAGCTTCGTGTTGTTGTACTGTTTCGACAACCTTACGTGCTTTTTCTACTTCTTCTTCTGTAATTTCTTGGCCTTGCATTTGTTTTTGTTGTAATTCGATTTGTGTATTACGGAAATCATCGAACATTTTTTTAGCGATTTCATCGCTCATTACCGCATCATAGGCTTCCTTAAGAGTTGAAAATTCTTCACTTTGGCGAATCGCATCCGCTAATTGTTCTGCTGATTGTTGTACGTTAGACATAAAATAAAATCCTCCTAGTTTTTACTGACCACTGATGGCCTTCTTTTAACTTCCTGTATAACTATAACAAACTTCTGTGTGTAATCCAAACGATACCGGTTGAGAAAGTTTAAAATTTCAGGACTAATGGTGGGTCATTTTAATTAAATCCAATCTTTTCTAATGATTGGTTCCCTCTTCTCAACCGTTTTTGTTATAATGAGAAAGATATCACAATAAAGTTTCTAAAACGACGACGTTTTTTCTCTGTCGTACATTACGACAATCAATGAACGAGACGTTTGTTTACCATTGTAGAAAGAAAGGATTATTTAGATGATTAAACGATTAAAAACCCTATATCCAAGTCTTATTACAGAAGAAGAATCCCAAAGTAAAGGACTGTACCGTTGGTTTATGACCCCAGACAATCAATTACTCGGCATATTAGAAGATGAGATTAAAGAAAAAGAACATGATTTACTTGATCTTTTACTAACACCTTACCACGGGGCTTACCCACCCGTAACTGAACGCGAACAATCTTGGTACGATTGGATTTTTGAAGGCACGAATTTTATTCACACAGCGCCAAAAGAATATCGCTTCATCTATTTTTCACTTTCTGAGGCACCAGGTGACCCAAATGACTTTAGAGAAGCTGTATACGGCATGTATTCATATAAGCCGGTCATTTTGTTTTCAAGCCAAAAACACGGTGTCATTATTGAAGAAGAACGACCTGATGAAGAAGATGCGGTGACATTTTTTGAGATGGTAGAAGTATTTACAAGTGATTTCTTTATCGATGTCAAATTCTTTATTGGACCGTATTTGCGTGACTTATCTAAAGCGCATGACTACCATACATGGATGGATCAACAATTCCACCATATTCAGCACTTTAATACAAAACCAGTGATGACTTACGTCTCAGCTGTCCCTTACTTAATGACCGTCATGAAAGATACCGCAGCCTTAATGTTTCTAATTGAATCGATTTTAAAATCAACAATGAAAGACGAAGACCTACTTCATACGATTCAAACCTTCTTAGAAGCGAATTCCAATGCTTCACTGGCCGCTAAAGAAATGTATATGCATCGAAACAGTTTACAGTACCGGATTGATAAGTTTGTTGAAAAGACAGAAGTCGATGTCAAACAGTTCGAAGGAGCGATTGCGGTTTACTTAGTTCTCCTACTCAAACGTCAAATCGATCTAGCTTAGGCACTTTGCCAAACGCTAGATCTTTTTTTGTGCCATATGACGAAACCCTTGATATATAGAGGGTTTCACCTCATATACTTCCCTTTAATCCGCCACGATGTAAGCGTTGCACAACTTGTCGTTTTTTTCTTTGTGCACGTTGTCCATTTACGATTGACGTTATTTTTTGTAGACTTAGGTCATCAAATAAAAACGCTTTCAAACATTTAAGGAGGAACTTTTACAATGGCAGAATTAAGCTTAAGACATATTGATAAAATTTACGAAAAAGACGGTGTTAAAGCAGTAGACGACTTTAACCTAGAAATTAAAGACAAAGAATTTATCGTATTCGTTGGTCCATCTGGTTGTGGTAAATCAACGACACTTCGTATGATCGCTGGTCTTGAAGAAATCTCAGCGGGTGAATTCTACATCGATGATAAACTAATGAACGACGTAGCACCAAAAGACCGTGACATCGCGATGGTATTCCAAAACTACGCGTTATACCCACACATGAATGTTTATGACAACATGGCATTCGGTCTTAAATTACGTAAGTTCAAAAAAGACGAAATTGATCGTCGTGTTAAAAACGCCGCACAAATCTTAGGTCTAGAACCTTACTTAGACCGTAAACCAAAAGCACTTTCAGGTGGTCAGCGTCAACGTGTGGCATTAGGTCGTGCGATTGTACGTGACGCGAAAGTATTCTTAATGGATGAGCCGTTATCAAACCTTGATGCGAAATTGCGTGTTCAGATGCGTGCGGAAATCCAAAAATTACACCAACGTCTTCAAACAACAACGATTTATGTTACACACGACCAGACAGAAGCGATGACAATGGCAACTCGCCTTGTTGTACTTAAAGACGGCGTCATCCAACAAGTGGGTGCACCTAAAGAAGTATATGACAAGCCAAACAACGTCTTCGTTGGTGGATTCATTGGATCACCTGCGATGAACTTCTTCCATGGTTCATTAGAAGAGAACGGTTTCCGTGTATCTCCTAAGACATTAATCGAAGTACCAGAAGGAAAAATGAAAGTTCTTCGTGACCAAAACTACGTCGGTAAAGAACTTATTCTAGGTGTACGTCCTGAAGATATTCATGATGAGCCAGTATTTGTAGATGCTAACCCAGGTTCAACATTAACAGCTGAAATTGAAGTAGCTGAATTAATGGGTTCTGAATCTTACCTATACTCTAAATTAGATGAACAAGACTTTGTTGCACGTGTTGATTCACGTACAGATATTCATGGTGGTGAGTCACTTAAATTAGCATTTGATATGCACAAGTGCCACTTCTTCGACAAAGATTCAGAATTACGTATTAAATAAGTGTATACCCCCTTATATACATGAAGAGGCGACTCCTTTGGAGTCGCCTTCTTTCATGTTTTTAACGTAAATCGATTGCCACTAAATTTGGGCTAATTAACGCTACATTTTAACTGAAACTAATAGATGACGACATTAAATCATTTGATCTGGCTTAACCCATGCATCAAATTGATCCGCCGTTACATGCCCTAACGTCACTGCGGCTGTTTTTAAATCCGTCTCGTGTTGATGCGCATATTTTGCGATCTCACTTGCTTTATCATAGCCGATGTGTGGATTAAGTGCCGTGACTAACATGAGTGATTGATTGACCTTTTCTTTAATTACATCTTCATTTATTTCTAGCCCAGATAAACAACGCAAATTAAAGCTATCCATCGCATCACTCAATAGCTCAATGGATTGGAGGACGTTATAAATAATCACCGGTTTAAATACGTTCAGCTGAAACTGTCCTTGACTCGCCGCAAAACTAATCGTCGTATCATTCCCTAACACTTGGCTACAGACCATCGTCAATGCTTCAATTTGGGTCGGATTCACTTTCCCCGGCATAATTGAACTCCCTGGTTCATTAGCAGGTAGCGTATACTCACCGTACCCAGCACGTGGCCCGCTCGCAAGGTAACGTAAATCATTCCCCATTTTAAAGAGGTCCATGGCAAGCGATTTTATTGTTCCGTGGAACCGGACAAGTTGATCATGACTGGTTAAGCCATGGAAGTGATTATCGGTCTTTCGAAACGGTAACCCCGTATATCGCGACAGTTCATGTGCTACTTCTTCACCAAAGCCACCTGGTGCATTGAGTCCTGTTCCAACTGCTGTTCCGCCAATCGCCAGTTCAAAACATTCATCCATGTCTTGAAGTAACATATGTTCTGTCTTTTCAAGCATCGCTAAATAACCACTGAGTTCTTGCCCTACCGTCAGCGGTGTCGCATCTTGTAGGTGGGTTCGACCAATCTTGACGACTGATTGATAGCGCGCTTGTTTTTCCTCTACTGTTTTAATCAACCGATGTAAGGCTGGAAAGAGTTGATCAGTAACCGCTACAGCCGTAGCAACATGCATCGCGGTTGGAAAAGTATCATTTGAACTTTGGGAACGGTTAACATCATCATTTGGGTGCAATGTGTTTGTTTCGTCTGAAGCAAGGAAGCTTAACACCTCATTTACATTCATATTTGTCTGCGTACCCGAACCTGTTTGCCAAACAACCAGCGGGAAATGTTGATAATCTGGCTGGTGTAACCACTCGTCACTCGCTTTAACAATACGTTCACTCGTTTCCTTAGGCAGTACACCTAACGTGTGATTTGCTTTTGCGGCCGCACGTTTTAACATGACGAACGCTTCAATTAATCGTTTCGGCATCGTTTCAGAACCGATGGGGAAATTTTCTAAACTTCTTTTCGTCTGTGCACCGTAATACACGTCATCACTCACTTCCATCTCCCCAAAAGCATCATATACTTTTCTCATCTTTGATCACTCCTTTTGTTGATTGACTCGCACTTTTATGTTTCGTTTGTCTGTTTCATTTGTCCGTTTTGTTTTCTAGACTCATGTTTTCTATAGGTTATATTGTCTTAGTTTTTTCTGTCTTGTTGACAGAATTATTTGTCTTCTAGAGTCATATTATAGCACAAAAAACCAGGCAGTGACTTAGCGTTCACGACCTGGATAATCAAAACCAAAATATTCTTCAAGCGTCCATTCATTCAGATAAATTTCCGTTGCGACGTCTTTACCGACGTAACGTAAATGCCACGGCTCATAACTATACCCGGTGATCGTTTCTTTGCCTTCTGGATAACGAATAATAAAGCCATATTGATAGGCATTTTCTTTGATATATTGTCCTGCCTCTGTCTCACCAAATGATTGACTGAGTAACACATCGTCATTTCCTTGGACTGTGACATCCATCGCGAGACCCGTTTGGTGTTCACTTGTCCCTGGTTTGGCAGAAAACTGATCCGCATGGGCTTGTCCTTTACTCGCGACATTACTTGCATAAATCGCTTGTTGGCGCTCATAAGAACGGTAACCAGATACAGCCACTAACGTTAGTCCGTCAGTTTCAGCCGCTTCAAATAATGACACTAAAGCCTCGGATGCTTCTTTTCGTAAAAGGCGGCGGTTATCACCCACTGGTGAGTAATGTAAGACATCCGGTTCTGTTAAATCCGGTGGTGTATAACCTTCAGGTAACTCCCGGTACTTATTCACATAAACCAGCATCGATGTTTCGTTATCGACTATATAGAGACCAGTTTCAGGATTTATTCCTGCGGTATTATAATCAGGCTCATTCTTTTCGATCTCAAATGGTTTTTTAGCAAGCAAAGCGGCACCTAGGCGCTTATCGGCCATTGTCCCTTTTAATACGTTAGTTTCTGTACATCCTACTAATACGAGGAGAATAAACAGAACGACAACAAACTTTTTCATATACGTCCACCTCTTTTTTTCTCTTTCATCAGTGTAACACAATTCATTTATGCCTGTCTCTATGAAAAATACGCAACAAAGAACCGAACAAATCGCGTTCGGTTCTTTTTCATTATAGAATGTTTAAGCAGTGGCATTAATCAAGGTAATAATGCCGGTATGCTTGAGCTAACTGGTTAAAGGTTGCTTCATCTCCAGCCTGAATCGCTTCATCTATCGCCTGATCAATCGATTGTTTATTTCGATGAAAAGCTAACTCATCTAATAACAACGTAGCCATAAGCGCATCTTCAAAAGAATAATCACGCTTGGCGATAATGTATTTCGCATACCCATGGTTATAACGACGTAACGTAAAACAAACCTTTTGCTTTTTCATCGATTTCAACTCCTTTTCATCTTTCAATCAGACGTTAGTAATTTTAATAATATATACCCTTCTGGATATTCTTTAAACACATAACCAACGGAAATTCAACAGCCCGTCTTTAACGTATAGCTTTCTTCTTTCTAGTCTATGATACAAAAGTTAAAAGGTGACCAAAGGCAACTTTGTTTCATTACTTTAAATAAGTGGCAACGTGCTTTAACTGTTGCTCTAGACCCACTTGAATTTATTTGCTATCTTTAGTAGATAGACTGTTTAGAAAGAAGGACACCTGATGGATCAATCATTTAAAAAAGGTAGCCGCGGGGCTACCCTCTCAATTATTGTGTATATTATTCTCAGCATTGCCAAGCTCTCAGTCAGTTTCATAGCTGACTCACACGCCTTAAGAGCCGATGGTCTAAACAACTCAACCGATGTGTTAAGTTCCATCGTTGTTTTAATTGGTCTGCGGATTGCGATTAAACCAGCGGATCATAATCATCGCTATGGCCATGCGAGAGCCGAGATGATCGCGAGTCTCATCGCTTCTTTTATTATGGTATCGGTCAGTATTCAAGTCATGACACAAGCAGTGACCAACTTCATGAATAAAAATTATCCCGAGCCAGGTCTACTCGCTTTTTGGACCGCAGTGGTCAGTGGAATCGTGCTATTTTTCGTCTATAAATATAACAACACACTCGCACGGAAAATCAATAGTCATGCTTTAAAAGCTGCGAGTCTTGATAACCGGGCCGATAGTTTGATTAGTTTTGCTGCAGCCTTTGGTATCATCGGAACATATTTCGGTCTTTACTGGTTGGACTCGGTGTTAGGGCTATTCGTTGGTATCTTAATCTTTTATACCGCCTATCAGACGTTTAGTCACGCTTCACATACACTCTCGGACGGCTTTGATCCGGAGATGATTAAAAAGATTAAACAACTCACCTTACTAGATCCTGGTACAAAACACGTCTCAGATATTCGTGGACGTACCGTCGGTAACCAAGTCATGATTGATATGATTGTTTATGTTGATCCTGATATGACGGTACGAGCTGGTCATGATATAACTGATCGGATTGAAAGTTTACTCTATGACCAGCTCGGGATTGAATATGTGACCATTCACGTGGAACCCTACAGCAACACATAAACAACCGAAACCGACGCAAGCACCACCAAGACGAGCGGCACGCGGACTAAAGACAACACAACCGCTACCGCTCCGCCGATGAGGCTAATCCCTGGTTCGTTTGGAATCGCCTGAATGATACCAGGAAATATTAAGGCCCCTAGTGTAGCGTAAGGAATCACATTTAAAAACTCTCCGACAAGGGGTGGCACGCTAACCTTATCCACAATAAACGGTGGTAAGATGCGCGGCACTATGGTGACTAACCATAATGACAATAACAGCAACAGACTCATACCATCACCTCTTTGCTTCTAATCATCACGCCAACTAAACTAGCGAGTAACGTTGCGACAACAATCCGAATACCTTCTGAAGCTACGGGCGTGAGTAAGTAGTTAACTATCATCGCTAAGACGGCGATCGCGCCGTAACGCCACTCTTTTTTAACAGACGGTAACAACAGTGCAATAAACATCGCATATAAACTAATCCCAAAACTTTGGCCGAGTGTGTCAGGAATAAATGTCCCAATGACACCCCCGAGTAACGACCCCGTTACCCAAGCGAAGTAACCAGCAATATGTAACGTGATGTAAAAACTTACGGGTGTTTGTTTATCCTTATTCAATACACTGAGGACCGAAAACGATTCATCGGTCATGAGCGCCCCTAAGACCGCTTTATCTTTTAACTTAAACGTCCTTAACCGGTGACTCATCGACAGTGACATAATGAAGTGCCGAAAGTTAAGCACAAACGTGGCCAACACTAACTCGATGTAAGTCGCCTGTACAAGCATCATATTAAGGATCATAAACTGACTGGCCCCTCCAAACACTAACGCACTCATGGATGTTAACTCAACCAAACTGAGCCCCGCTTGGTTAGCAAGTACACCGTAGGCGAGCGCGATGGGTAAATACCCAATCATAATCGGTGCCGCCGTCATTAAACCTTCGACTACTGGATGTCGTCTCATTCTCTTTCCCCCTTGCCTTTGCTCTTATATCTCTATAAAAAAACAGCTAGCCACTTGGGCTAGCTAATACGTCTTATTCGACGTCATCTTGTTCAGTCAAAATGAGTGGACCGTCTTTAGTGATAATAATCGTATGTTCATACTGAGCTGAACGTGAACCATCAATCGTTCTTGCCGTCCAACCATTATCATCCATCTGCATTTGCCACTGGCCTTCATTTAACATCGGTTCGATGGTAATCGCCATACCTTCTTTTAAACGGGCGCCCTTATTCGGTAAACCGTAATGAGGGATGTGTGGTTCTTCGTGAATCGTTGGACCAATACCGTGTCCAGTAAAGTCACGTACAACACTATAGCCTTCTTTTTCCGCATACGTTTGAATCGCATGGCCAATGTCACCAATGCGGTTACCGACTTTTGCTTGTTCGATCCCTAAGTACAGTGATTTTTTCGTCACATCAAGTAACTTTTGTGTTTTTTCATCCGCTTCACCAATCACATACGTCCAGGCAGAATCCGCTAGGCCGCCTTTATATTTAACGACCATATCAATCGTGACAATATCGCCTTGAGTGAGCACATCTTCACGTGGGAACCCGTGGCAAATTTCATCATTAATTGAAGCACATGTCGCGTATTCATATCCTTGGTAGCCTTTTTGTTCAGCCGTTGCGCCGCGCTCGGCTAGATACTTCTCTACAAACCGGTCCACTTCCATCGTCGTGACACCTGGTTTCATCATTTTTGCAATCTCTTTATGCAACTTTGCTAGGAGTTTCCCAGCTTCAACCATCATATCAATTTCTCGTTTACTTTTACGTTGAATCATTCGCTTCTTCCCCTTTCTTCCTAACATACTATAACATATTTCCCGTTAGAACGGGGAACAAAAAACACGGGGATTAAAAAAGAAAATGAAACAAGTCCAGATCAATGGCACTTGTTTCATTGTTATGACGTAACGTCTCTTGTTATGAAAAATTATCTTTTGTTTGTCATTTTCAAGCCTTTAACAATCGTACACCATAAAAACCGCCGGCAACGGTTTTCTCACGTGCTTTAAAGGTCACAGTAATCATCTGTTTTCCTCTTGTTAACGCGCTTGGGACCGAATAATCACGCGTAAACAATTGTCCAGGTCGTCCTGACTGTAACTGTTCTGTTTGAATCACGACACCTTCTACTAAAATGTCAAATAACCTCGGGTAGGTCTCTTTTTCTATTGTAATCGTATCATCACTACCAAAGTATGTGACGCTTAAAATGAGCGGGACATCTATCGCTTTCATCTGATATTGAATGAACCCTTGATCAACACAGTCGCGCCAATGTTTGTCAACACTCGCTAGATAACCGGTACGTGAATTTTCGTGTGTCAGTTTGTGATCGGTTTCTGGTTGTTGTTCACCCGGTGCGACAACATCAACCGTTCGATTGATAAGAGCTAACTTATCTCGCTCGGCTTTGTTTATCTGTTCTGTATAATCTTCTGGTTTTAACACCGTCACATATAACGTATAGCGCTCATGATGAACCGTAAAGAACGGCTTAAAGGTAAAGACGTCCTTTCCTTCTCCAACGATAGGTAATGACTGAAAGGTCAGTGTCTCTTTATCTACACAATGAATCAAGTCTAACGGCGCTTGGTCACTAATAAGCGGAGGGACATGAATCAATGGGTGATGATTGTGCACTTGATGATCACCGACGACATCTGCTTCTGGATAATTGTCACGCCCTAATGCGGCAGCGAGAGCGAGTGGGCCATACATATATACATATTGCCGGTTGTTTTCTTTATTGTGATAAAGATGCACGTCCATCGGCGTAACCCAACTCAGCGCATCCCCTTCATACCACGTTCGGTCAATGATAAAGTAACCCGCTTGTTCTTTCGGATAGATAACCTCACCGTTTAGCATGACGTTCATCGGTCCCTGTATCCAGGACGGCTTTCTTACCCTTACATCGACTGCGACCGCATCCCCACGGGTGACGGTCAAAGTCATTTTATCATTGTACGGAAACTCAGTCTGTTGCTGAAACTGAATCGCTTGATCTTCTAGTGTGACGACTGCGTTAATAAACAGTTGCACGTAAAGCGTGTCATCCATGTGCCTGAAAATATCCGTCCCATAACGGGCGGGGTTTTCCATTCCCGTTCCAGTACAACACCAAAAGCTTTCCTCTTGATCACAATAAACTTTAAAGTGCCCTGGTTCCGTTGGGACGAAGTATGTTTTCCCACCTGTCTCTGGGTCTTGTGACGCCAAAATATGATTAAACAGCGCCCGTTCATAATAATCATAGTAGGTCGACTGTTGATCCCACGCAAAGATCATCGACGCTAGCTTCATCATATTATACGTGTTACACGTTTCCGTCGTTAAAATGCCAAGAGGTTCGGTTTTAGACGGTCCAAAGTGTTCACCGATACTATTGCCCCCGATGACGTAACTACGGTTTTTAATCACTTCATGATAGAAAAACATCACGGTATCTTTATACGCTTGTTTCCCGGTAATTTGATAGAGCTTAGCCGTTCCAAGAATTTTTGGAATCTGGGTATTGGCATGTTTACCAGCTAAATGATCGATGCCTTGACTGAGTGGCGAGAGTATCGCTTCATGTTGGAATCGTTCGGCTAGCGTTAAAAATCGCGCGTCTTTTGTCAGTAAATAGACAGACGCAAAGACGTCATTCATGCCGCCAAATTCACAGATTAACATGCGCTGAAAAGCATCATCCGATAATGATCTTAGCCCTGTCTCTGCCCAATCTGATAGTCGATACAAGACGTCTTTCGCTAAGTTCAAACCAGTAAATTCATACACATCTATTAGTCCTTGAAATATTTTATGAATGCTGTACCACGGCACCCATGACCCGCCTAATGAGAAAGGTTCTACGCGGAAATTACCTGAAAATACTTCATCAAAACAATCGCGCTTAAATCCACTGATGTAGCCATCGCCAGATACGTCTTGTAAATCCGCTAGCTCCATCACGATATAATCAATCCGCGTCTTTAGTTCTTCCTGTTTCGTCGTTTGGTACATAATACTTGTTGCTGATAAATAGTGCCCCAGTGAATGCCCGGCAATCTCCATCGACTCCCAACCACCGTAGCGCGTTTTCTTAGGCTCTAAGCCTAGTGCGATATAACACGGAGCAAGTAAGCGATCAACATCTAGATCAAGTAAAAATTGTTCACCTGTCTCTTGACTCGTTTTAAATAGTCCTTCTGTTAATTGTACGTTTAACACAGTCATCTCCCTTTCTGTTCATAACCTTATGTACCTTCTATTCGACTTTCCTCTTAAACTTTCTTTTAGTATGGCGTGAAGACATCACGATTTCCATACCCATTCTTTTGATTAACCTATCTTTATTTTAGGTTAATTTGATATACTAAAACAAAAGGAGTGAGACCGTTGTTACAAGTGAGATTAAATGCCAATGAACTACCATTAGTAAGTGAAGCGGGTTTTCTAACAGACGAAAGCGGGACCTTTACTCACCTATCGAGAACACTCGAGCACATTCATGTCTTTATTTTCGTTACCTCAGGGACGATTTACGTGACAGAAGAAGGGACGGACTATCGCTTAAATGCGGGTGACTATCTTTTCTTACATGCGAATCACACGCATTTTGGTAAGCAACCATTTGACGCTGGTACCTCGTGGTATTATCTTCATTTCTATAAACACTCGGATTTAAAACAAACAGCTTTAGAACTAGAGCGAGCATCTTTTATTACGCCACTAAGATATTATGATAAACACCTTACCTTACCTAAAACAGGACAGGTCAAACACAGGTATATCCTCACAGATTTATTTGATCAGATACTCGCCTCAAAACGGGACGGGAGCGTGAAGCAATCGATCGATGCTTATCAATTATTGTATGAGCTTTACTTGTTGAACCAAAAATCAAACTCAAACGCCTATCCTCTCATCGACCGCGTTTACGAACTTATTGAAGACACACGCGGTAAGGCAACAGGAGAGATATTTAGTTCCACCTTGCATTTAAATTACAGTTATATTTCGACTGTCTTTAAACAAACGACAGGGCAAACCATTCAACAAGCAAAAAACAACTATCTAATTGAACAAGCGATTAAATTGTTTCGCTATGAAGGACTGAACGTCACAGAAGCAAGTGAACGCCTACAGTTTGCGAATCCTTACTATTTTAGTCGAGTATTTAAACAAGTGACTGGCACTTCACCTAAACAGTACATCAAACAACAGTTAAATTAAAACAAGCATTAAACAAGTGAGGATAGAGATCATCGCTTGTTTAATGCTTAACTTCGTTTCATTCATTGTCTTTTTTCTTCACGCGACAAGTTCTGAGTCAGGGAAGCCAACCTTTCATCTCAATCGGTTTGATCCTGTTTATACAGGCGCGGATACTTTTTCTTTTATGTTCTCTGTCCCGCAGCATAATCATGAGGATGTGGTTGTTGGTCACTGAAATTAATATCAGTTTCTGGTAAACCTCTCCCTCTAAATCAAAGATTATAAAGGAGATTACTGATGAAACGACGGTAACAACTCTCTTGGTCCACTTCACTCATTCCTTTTAAATATATACTTCATTCAAAGTCACTCACACAAAGAAAAAAAGAAGAATCAGGATCAAACTGACTCTTCATAAACAAACGTATTTTTCTTACTCTCTCTTACCTATCAAAAGTAAGGTGTCGCCATTGATGCCCCAATAATGATAAGTAAGATGAATAGGACAACAAGTAAACTGAATTGTGGTGATTGACACTTATCATATCCTTGATCACAACATTTCTCATGACAGCCCATATCTTTCACCTCCTACTTACATAAATAGTGTATGAAAGTAACAGGTTTTGGACTGGGTTATTGACTCTTTTAGACAAAGTCGTGAATGCTGTAATAATGACCATTTATTAATGCTTGTTCATCTAGAAGTAAATCAACTAACACATTGCCTACCGTTTCCGGACTTCTTAAGGCATTTTCTTGTTTATATTCTTTAAATTGATCAACATCTTTAAATTGTGCTTTTGATGTGCTTCTAATATCCCTTTGCATGGATGTATCCATAATACTCGGGTCAAAGAGAATAATTTTATGTTGTTCATCTAATTCATCCACTTCTAAAGCGACCGTTTCTGTATAGCGATTAATCGCGGCTTTCGTTGCACCGTATAAGCTCCAACCATACGTTGATCGTTGAGCTGCACCTGAAGAGATATTAGCTAGAATCACTTTCGTCTGATATTTTTTGGCGTCATGTAGGAGACGTGAAGTGGTAAACATGGGTGCCGTCAGATTCAGGTTCACGTGTTTTTCAATCGCTTCTCTCGTGTGATTAGCGCTCACATCAATTGGATTCACCGTCGCCGCATTATTAATGAGATAGACTTTCTCGGTATCTTTTTTAAAGACCAGTGTTTTAATTTGATCACACGTATCTTCTAACTCATCGACTGCCGATAAATCACAGCTGTATGAATAGAATGACGCTTCCGTTGATTCACTATAGGTAAGTAACTGTTTGTTGATCGATCGACTGATGCCCACAACGGATACACCCTCATCTAAAAATCGGCGGGCTAAGGTTTCCCCTAAACCTTTTGAAGCTCCTGTAATAATCGCATAATTCACATTCATTCCTCCCGATCATTGTTAATTTTACGTTGATTAATCTGTTTCATTTATAGTTTTAATTATAGCGTAAATTGGAGCGTTTTAAAACGTCTACTCTCCATCCCTTCACTTAAATCAAGCGGATTCATAAGACAAAAAAACGTATGAAACTTCAGATGAACAAAAAACATGACAGCTGATGTGAGGTTTTGTCAGAATTCTCTTACTTTTCATACAAAACACTTGATAAATAGGTCGTATTTGGCGTAAAGTATAGAGTATATCTAAAGGGGGAATCCACTGTGTCTCAATCATTTAATACAAAAACCGTTCATTTTAAAACAGCCAAACACCAACCACATAATAGTAAAGTCACACCTATTTATCAAACGAGTGCTTTTTCATTTAAAGACTTAGACGACGTCGAAGCGTTCTATAACGGTGAGAAGGACTATTTGTATTCTCGGGTCGGAAATCCTAATCCAGATGAATTAGCGCATGTCGTTAGTCAACTTGAAAATGCCCCGGCAGGCGTCAGCGCAGCATCAGGACTCGCGGCCATCTTAGTTGGTGTCTTATCTGTCTGTCAGGCAGGGGACCATATTTTAGCATCAACGGATATTTACGGCGGTACTTATGAATTATTCGAAACGGAACTTACTTCGTTTGGGATTGAACTCTCATTCGTTGACTTTAAAGACTTGGATGCCGTCGCAAAAGAAATCAAACCAAACACCAAATTAGTGTACACCGAATCCATTACCAATCCGCTTCTTTACGTAGAAGATTTAACGGCGATTGTTGCGTTAAGTCAGAAGCATAACTTAAAAACGATGGTCGATAACACCTTTGCGACACCGTACTTAATCACGCCTTACGACCAAGGTGTGAACTTAGTCGTACATAGCGCGACAAAATACTTAGGGGGTCATAGTGATGTCACCGCAGGAGTAGTCGTTGGTGATGAGGATTTGATTAAAAAAGCCCGCACTAAAGCGATCCACTTAGGCCCAACACTTGCGCCAATGGAAGCCTGGCTTACTGTCCGCGGGGTAAAAACACTTGCCTTACGAATGGAAAAGCAAGTCGCTAACGCCCAAAAGCTTGCGGATGCCTTAAGCGCGCATGAAGACATTCATACTGTCTATTACCCAAAACAAGCGAGTCCGAAAGGAAACGGCGCGATTGTGACCATTGACTTAAAAGATACGATTGATGTCAAAACTTTCTTCCAATCACTCGGTTTCGTGAAGATTGTCCCAACGTTAGCTGGCGTTGAGACAACGGTGTCTTATCCGAAAACAACGTCTCACCGTGCCTTACCTGAAGATGTGCAACAATCGCTCGGTATTACCACCGGATTAGTACGCATCTCTGTTGGCATTGAAGATAGTGACGATATTATCCAAGCTTTCACCGAGGCATTATCAAACAGTCAGCACGCCTAGCCGACTTCTTAGATCTTACATGGTGAACGATATGACCTATAAGGTGTCAACATAAATAGCCGTCCAACGACATGTTGGACGGCTATTGTTTATTTGCAGCTTTTTTCTATAAGGGCACTGTGACGTTAATCTTAGTCTTTTACTTGTTTCTTATTCTTTCTTGAGATGACATAAAGCAAACTACTGGAGACAATCAACAATAATCCAAACGCCATCAAGCTGTACATTAAGGTTGCGGTGTTCGGTAAGGCCCCTAATATATTATCATTAGACCCATTATCATTGCTCTCACCCGACACATTCCCAGTTGAGTTTGAGTTATTAGCGTTCGCATTTGTATCCGAGTCATTTCCGTTATTATTGTCATTATTGTTTGAATTTGAATTATCATCCGTTGCATCATCTGATGTATCCGGAAGTGTCTCATCATCTGTCGATCCATTTCCATCATTACTACCGTCATTCGTTTGATTATCATCGTTTGAGGCATCATCGTCCTCGCCTGTTGTGTCATCGTCTGGGTCCTCATTTGGATCAACATCAGCCACGACGTCTACTTCTGCAATCGCATAGTAGCTAAACGTATCTGTTTTAATCGTAACTTTTTTGCTTGATGCGTCATACGAAGCAATCGGATTGATAGAAAGTGCCCCCTCTTGACTTAAACGAATGAAACGCAACCCATCAGGATTATTAATCGTTGTAGGCTCCACATCAAATGTCAACGTCACCGGAGCGGGGAACTTTCCATTATATCGATTACCTGTATTAAAAATATTCAAATGATAAATGTTAGACTTCAAATCAAACACATCAAAACCGGCTTGATTTGGTTTTTCTTCGACGGTAAAGTTAAATTTTTTATTTTTAAAGAAATCATCCGTCAATAAAGCATTCGGGAATTCTACTGTTAAGCGTTCCTCATCATGCGTTGTTGTTAACGTTTCATTATTTGTTAATTGTTCAAGTACATCATTATTCACATAAATATTGTTCTTATTTTTCGTATAAAGGTTTCCATCGCCACCTTGATACGTCGGTAAATTAATGTTTTCAATGACTACTGCATTGGATTCATATTCATAATCATCTTCATCATCGTTCGTTGTATCATCATCCGTCGCATCATCATCGTCAGAGTCATCTGGTGTTGGGTCTGATTCGACAATCTCTTCGATAATGACATATTTACCTGTTTGTTTTGGCTCGATTCTTACCGTTTCGGTTGATGGACTGTAATCACTAATGTCTTCAATATAAATCTCACCGTTTCTAGCAATTGTCGCATACTTTAAGCCATCTGGATTATCGATTTGATTTGGATCGACATCAAATGTCATTGACACTTTCTCCGTCGTTGGGAACGTGTTCAAGTAAAGATTTTGACTGTTACTTAATGTAAAGTCATAAACGGCACTTCTTAGTCTTAGTCCATTGAAATCAGACTTGTCAGCTAAAGATTTTACTTGATAGTTAAATTGATCACCCATAAAATGCGGCATCGTCATTAAAGCATGAGGCACACTCACGACCACCCCATTGTGTGAGGCTCTAAACTGATTACCTGACGTTAATTGTGTTAACACTTCATCTAAGATAATGACGTGACTCTTATCAAACGTATAAATATCGCCATTGACGATTTGATAGGTATCTAAATTGTCATTGTCAATAATAAGCAACTCCGATGGAACTGGTTCTTCCGGGTCATCGGGATCGGTTGGATTACCAGGATTTTCAGGGTCAGTTGGTTCCTCTGGTTCTTCCGGCGCTTCATAAACATACCCATTCGGTCCAATAATGGTTTTAAGTTCTTTCGTTGTTTTCACAAACACATAGTTACCAGGGTGGTAAATCGCCGCCGATAGCGTCGGATGATCCGCCTGATCGTCATAATCATTCACTGGATAGTACTCTCGAATAATGAACTCTGTGCCATTCGCTGTGTATTCATAATTACGGTAGAGGTAAAACTCTTCATCATCTTCTTTATCCGGTAATGGCATGGAATAAACAAGCGGTGCTGAAAAACGGGTTATTTCGTTCATCGCTCGTTCATCTTTAACCACATCTTCTTCTGTCACTTCAACTTCGGTCCCACCGAATAACTTAACATCTACTGACTGACCTATTCCGGTCACATCGGCATTAGGTGAGTAAGTACTGTTTAAATCCGTCCGTAATTCAACGACGTCACGCTGGGTGGGATTCATATAAGAGGTCGGTAATTGTAACGACATGTCTTGGTCATTAAAGATTAAGTCTTTCACTTGGATCGCTTTATTGACTGTTGTTGAGTTAAACACGATCGGCGCGATTTGGTTCACAAAGATTTTCGAACCAACATCTTTATAGTACTTGTTATAGAGCGTATCTGAGAAGTAAACAAACTCAGACACTGGTTGGTCATTGTCCACAAATAAAAACGTCAAATCATTGTTTTCGGTATTGAACATGATTTCACCGGTCTGAGTGTCATAATAAATTTTCGTCTCAAAATCTTCCCGGTACTGCCCGTCTTCTAAATACACGAGTGTCGGTGTTTTAGAAAGACCTGGTTTAATTCGAGCGATTAAGTTACTTACGTCAACTCGGTTAATCGCCTGAACACTGTTATCTCGTTCATACATATCGGCGAAATAACTTAAATGATTTGATAAAGGTGTCATGGTGACATTATTCATGACGAAATCACCTTGATCATTCTTAATGTTATAAGGGGCTGCCTGTTGAAAAGCCATGAGTAGGGAGTAATCAGTCGATACGACTTCTGGAGAAAATGAAGCTTTTAGGAAATCATTTTCTAATGCGAAAGTCGTCTCATTATTAAAAGGTTCATAATCCATTTTGTCATGGTAGATTCCGTAACCATACACCGCCTCGCGTACAGTTAATTTATTGGTGCTGTTGCTGTAGGCATTTATTATCTGAGGATAGCCTAAGTAGACCGCGTCTCGTACGGATAATTCTTGTTCAAATGCTTGGTGTCGATCAGCCGAATCAAGATTTGCACTGAACTTAAACGGTGATAAGAATGGTAAAAGTAAACTAATCGCTAATACGCCACTAATGAGCGCTAATTTTTGTTTCATATGTTATAACCTCCGGAAATTCTCTCATTATAATAGAGTCACTAGCTGATTGAACTACCCCCACCTAACATTCTCACGAATGTTTGAGGAAGGGGATTCCATAAGGACACCCTAAAGGCGACCCATGCTCGTTCAACTAAG
>NZ_FPAI01000013.1 GCF_900116255.1 Halolactibacillus miurensis | reverse complement strand
CATGTTTCAGCTGCATAAAAAGAGCCGAAACATGTGAAATATAAGCTTGAAATTATTGGTTAAAACTTCTCGCCAACACCATTTGACAAAGAACCGAATATATTAGTAAGAATAAAAAACAATCGGCAACGGTTGTTTTTTATTCTTATGATTATGTTAATGCCTTATTAAAAAAATGAAGGACTCTATACATTCTCAGTATAGGTAATTAATCTAGCGTTTGTAGACATTCCATCGTTTTTACACAAAAAAGAACGCGTTTTTTGATTGACATTTTTTAAAAATACCGCAATAATATATAGCATGCTATGTAATTGTGAGGAGGTTCATCTACGTTGCCAAATGATTTAATTCTTTACATACGCTTCGTATACTTTGCGCTTGAACGTGAAAAAAATCAGTATTTTGAACAGCACAATCTCACGTCTTCTCAAGGTGATATTTTATTGTTTTTAGGCGGAGCCTACTATCACAAAAGAGATGTGAATCAGAAAAATATCGAAGAACATTTTCATTTGACGAATCCAACGGTCACAGGTTTACTAAAACGTTTAGAGGAAAAAGGCTTCATTGATCGCAAGAAAAGTGAAACAGATGGACGTCAGAAGTTAATTTCTTTAACTGATCAAAGCATGCGAGTATTAGAAGATTTTCAGGTGTATAAAGAAACAATCGATCAAAAACTTTTACAAGGTATTGATCACGAAGAACGAGACAGTATTGTAGAACATTTGAAAAAATTATTAAGTAATTTAGAACCAGAACACAATAAATGTAAGCTTGATGGGAGGAAAAAAGATGATTAAAAAGCTGCTGCCTTTTTTAGGCGAGTATAAAAAAGCCACCATTTTAACACCAATTATGGTTGTGTTTGAAGTTATATTAGAACTCATGATTCCGCTTCTAATGGCAAGGATCGTCGATTATGGTATTCAAGGCGAAGGGGGTATGAGTTACACTATTCAGATGGGGTTACTGATGATCCTAATGGCCATTATCGCCCTTATTTTCGGCGCCTTAAGTGGTAAATATGCCGCAGAAGCTGGAATGGGGTTTGCGAAAAACATTCGCTCAGGTTTATTTGAGAAAATACAAGGCTATTCATTTGCTAACGTTGATAAGTTTTCAACAGCGTCACTTGTCACACGTTTAACAACGGATGTAACTAATACGCAAAATGCGTTTATGATGATTATTCGGATGGCGATTCGGGCACCGATTATGTTAATTGGTGCAACCATTATGGCGGTATCGATTAATGCAAGACTATCCATGATTTTCTTGATTTCAATCCCGGTATTATCTTTAACGCTCTTCTTTATTGGTAAAAATGCGCATCCACGCTTTTTAACGATGCTTGAAAAATATGATGGATTAAATGAAAAAGTTCAAGACTTTATTGTTAATATTCGTGTCGTAAAAGCCTTTGTAAGAGAAGATCATGAAGAATCACGCTTCTTGGAAAATGCTAAACAAGTGCGCGATGCGCAATTAAATGCTGAAAAACTCGTGATTTTAAACATGCCAATTATGCAGCTGACCATTTATACGAGTGTCGTTGCGATTCTTTGGTTTGGCGGTAATATGGTTATCGATGGCACGTTTAATATTGGACAGATGTCTAGTTTCATTATGTACATTATGCAAGTACTTATTTCTCTTATGATGATTTCAATGATTTTCATTATGATCATTATTTCCCGTGCGTCCTTCTCACGTATTATCGAAGGTTTAGAAGAAAAACCAACGCTTGATGATGAAGGGACAGATCCGAACCTTCAGTTACATGATGGGGCGATTGAATTTAAAGATGTGTCATTTAGTTATACAAATGATCCAGACAATGTCGTATTAAATCAGATCAATTTATCAATCAACTCTGGTGAAACGATTGGAATTATTGGTGGAACGGGTTCTTCGAAAACAACGCTGGTACAATTGATTCCGCGTCTATATGATGTCTTATCAGGCGAAGTCGTCGTAGGTGGGCATAATGTAAAAGATTATAAATTAAATGTGTTACGAGATAATGTGGCGATGGTGCTGCAAAATAATGTCTTGTTCTCAGGGACGATTAAGGATAATTTAAAATGGGGTAATGAGCATGCGACAGATGAAGAAGTAGAGGCAGCGGCCAAAGCAGCCCAAGCGCATGACTTCATTACATCATTCCCTCATGGTTATGATACCGATCTTGGTCAAGGTGGCGTTAACGTTTCTGGTGGCCAGAAACAACGATTAACGATTGCGAGAGCGCTACTGAAAAATCCAAAAGTGATGATTTTAGATGATTCAACAAGTGCGGTTGATACGGCGACAGATGCGAAAATAAGAACCGTATTCAAAGAGACCTTTGATGATGTCACCACATTAATTATTGCTCAGCGCGTGAGCTCCATTTCTGATGCTGATCGGATTATCGTATTAGATGACGGGGAAGTTAAAGGGTTTGATACCCATGAGAACCTCATGGAATCAAATGAGATTTATCAAGAAATTTATCAATCTCAAAGTAAGGGAGTGAGTATCGATGGCTAAAGCAAGACCAATGGGTGGTCCAGGTGGTGGACCAAAAGGTATGGGAAAACCATCTAATATACCAGAGACTTTAAAACGGATTGCCAGTTACATGAAAGAAGATAAATGGATTTTCCTGATTGTCTTCCTTACAATTATTACGAGTGCACTCAGTAACGTCATCGGGATTTCATTCTTACAGACGATTATTGATAATTATTTAACGCCACTAATGGAAGAACAAACGGCAGAACTGATGCAAGAGTTCGTCATGGTGATTGGTACAGTGGCTGTTATTTACCTCGTTGGCGCAGCGTCAACATACGTTTTTAACCGTTTGATGGTTGGGATTTCAACGCGGACATTATACAAAATTCGTGTCGATTTGTTTCAAAAGCTAGAGAAATTACCGCTGAAGTACTACGATACACATACCCATGGAGACTCCATGAGTCTCTTTACGAACGATATTGATACGTTAAGACAAGTGTTATCGAATTCGATTACAGGTGTCATTAACTCATTAATCACCGTTGTTGGTGTCTTCAGTATGATGATTTTCTTTAGTTGGCAATTGACGATTCTCGTGGTGATTATGCTCGGAGTTATGTTGTTTGCGGTAAAAGAAATTGGTGGACGTAGTGCGAATTACTTTGTCAAACAACAACAAGAGCTTGGACAAGTGAATGGTTACATTGAAGAGATGATTGAAGGACAAAAGGTCATTAAAGTCTTTTCACGACAAGAAAAAGTCTATGAAGAGTTTGATACATTGAATGAGGGCTTAAGACAAAGTGCCACGACGGCGAATACTTTTGCGAATGTGTTAATGCCCATAATGGGTAACTTATCGTATATTCTTTATTCTATTACCGCGATGGTTGGGGGGCTGTTAGCTATTGAAGAGATTCTAACGCTCGGTACAGTCGTTGCTTTCTTACAATTTACGCGGACATTCTCTCAACCTATTATGCAAGTGTCCCAGCAAATCAATGCCGTCTTAACAGGACTTGCTGGAGCGGAGCGGGTATTTAAAGTGATTGATGAACAACCAGAATTTGATGAAGGTACTGTTGAGATGGTGCCTGTTACTATAGATACTGAAGGTAACATGACAGAGGTCGCGGAGCGGACAGGTGAATTTGCTTGGAAGGACCAAGGAAAACTCACACATGTCAGAGGTAGTGTTGTCTTTCATGATGTTGTTTTCGGATACGAGGAAGATAAAACCGTCTTAAACGGGATTTCTCTTTATGCTAAGCCTGGTCAAAAAATCGCCTTTGTAGGCTCGACAGGAGCGGGTAAAACGACCATTACCAACTTAATTAACAGGTTCTATGATGTACCAGGTGGTAAAATCACGGTAGACGGTATTGAAATCAACCGCATTAAAAAACCAGACTTACGTCGTTCACTTGCGATGGTACTGCAAGATACCCACCTCTTTACTGGTACAGTAATGGAAAATATTCGTTACGGCCGTTTAGATGCTACAGATGAAGAAGTCATTGAAGCAGCAAAATTAGCGAATGCCGACACGTTTATTCAACACTTAAAAGATGGCTATCAAACGGCATTAAAATCAGATGGTAACAGTTTATCACAAGGTCAACGTCAATTGATCGCAATTGCGCGTGCTGCTGTTGCCAAAACACCTGTGTTGATTTTAGATGAGGCAACGTCATCGATTGATACGCGAACGGAAGCGCTCATTCAAAAAGGTATGGACCGTTTAATGGAAGGTAAAACGTCCTTTATTATTGCCCACCGTTTATCAACCGTTCGTTCAAGTGATGCAATCATGGTACTTGAACAGGGTGAAATTATTGAACGCGGTAATCACGATCAATTAATCGAACAAAAAGGAAAGTATTATCAACTTTCAGCTGGTATGTTTGAGTTAAGTTAAGTAGGACAGAATAAAACACCCGTTCTTTGCTTTTGGCAAATGACGGGTGTTTTAAGTCTGTGTGGTTTGATGTGTAGTTTTAGCTTGCTTTATTAATAGAGTGCCTCTCAAACGACCGAATATTTTGTTTCATCACAAGTGAAATAACAAAAGCGATACTGACAAGACCTGCAAAAATATAAAAGGCGGTGTTATAGCTACCAGTGGCATCATTTATATAAGCGACAAGTAGCGGACCAAATACACCAGCTGCAGACCAAGCTGTTAAGAGTAGTCCGTGGATGGCACCAAGTTGACGCGTACCAAATAAATCACTAATAAAGGCAGGTAGTAAAGCGAACCCACCGCCGTACATCGAAACAGTAATAAAAATTAATACTTGTAGCAACAACGCATTCGTCACATTTGGCAAGAGAAGCATGATCATAGCTTCTACACCGAAAAACATCAGGAATACGTTACTACGTCCTAAGCGATCGGAAAATGCAGACCAGCCAAGGCGTCCACCACCGTTGAATAACCCCATAATACCTACCATTGTTGCCGCAGCTGTAGCGGTCATACCCGTTTTTGTTTGGGCAAGGGGTGATGCTGCTGAAATAAGCATAATGCCAGTAGAAATGTTAATAAACATCATCATCCATAACAACCAAAAACGTGGGGTCCGAATGGCTTCTTGTGCATTTAATTGCTGTAAACTAGGCGTAATTTTTTTGGCCTTCTTAGCTTTCGTTGCTGCTAAGTTCGGCATATAACCTTCTACAGGTTTCACAATATAGCTTGCGCCACTAATCATTAAGATAAAGTAGACGGCAGCCATAATGAAGAACATGTTGTGTAAGCCGACCCCTTTGATTAGTTGGGTAATAACTGGGGCAGCAATCAAAGAACCTGCACCAAATCCCATAACAGCCATACCTGTTGCAAGACCTCGTCGGTCGGGGAACCACTTCACTAGTGTTGAAACTGGCGAAATATAACCAAGACCTAAACCAATGCCACCAATGACACCGTAACCTAAGTAAAACAAGGTCACAGATGATGAAAGCATACCGAAGCCAGCGATGACTTGACCGCTCGCAAAGAAAAAGGCAGCAATCGTTGCTGACTTTCTTGGTCCCCATTTTTCAACAAACCTTCCGAAACTCGCCGCAGATGTTCCAAGTAAAGCAATCGCAATCGTAAATGATACGGTAACGGTTCTGTCACTCCAACCTAGATTTTCAACGATTGGATACTTTAAAACACTGTAGGCATAGACTGAGCCAATTGATAAATGAATGGCTATAGCAGATAATGCTATAAGCCAACGATTTTTCTTCATGATAACCTCCATAGCTATCAAACCACATCCACTGGCTATAACTATATCAGATAAACCCATGTGAATCAGTGAACAGATTGTGAACAATTGAAGAATAGCTAAGAATTTTGTTAGATGACAAGTAGCAATGACTCAATGTTTAACTTTTAAATGACAAAAGTCCCAACATTGGTAATTAAAGACGAATGACAGATTGTTTATAAATGCAAGCATCGCTTATACATGGTCATCAAAAGTAAATGATTGACATCGCTCAGAGAAAACGTCATATAAGTCGATATGCCATAGTGCTTTATTTTCATCATAGACAAGTCGATCGATAACGAAAATCTCAGCTGGGTGGGGACGATGGCCTTTATAGACTTTCTGAATAACTTGTTTTCGGGTGAGAAACGTCTCTTGCCGTTTATCTTTTGATGATCGTCTCATCTTTTTGGTATTTGCAACTCGAGGGTAGTGTTGACTAATGGAGTGATACCACACATCAACATAATCACCCACATCATAGTTTGTTTCCTGTTCATTGACCCATATCAATTCATAGTATCGTTCTCTACCACCGTATGGCCGCATATTTTTTGGTCTTTCGGCTTGTATCAGAAGACGATGGGGTGTTTTTTGAATAACATACCCGGTAAGGTCTGGGGGTGTTTGTCTCATAAATATGAGAAACCATAGCGTGACAACGCCTAATATTGATAAAGAAATATAGATCTGTTTTCTTTTCATAATCACTATCCCCCTTTTTAAAATTAGGGCTTTTGTAAGCCCTCGCTTCAGTTTAAGTGGTGGGTAATTGACCATTTAAACACTGTCATATATTAGACGGTTCAACATCCTAATAAGTTACATTAATATGTGAATTTTCTTATAAATTCGACAAATCTGTCTGGGATAGTTATTTAGCTGTAAAAAAGGTAAATATAATATCTTTGTTTGGGGCAAAATGGAAAGAGGTTTAATACGAGTTAAGATGTCAACATAATTGCTTATTTATAAATAGATTTTTTTAAGTGAGATCGTCGAAGATTTAGCATTTACTCAACATGACTTTTAAAATGTAGATCTGTTATGTGTGCTCTTTACGAAAAGCTTGAGATACAAGTAGCTGATCTTAGATAAGAAAAAAAGTTATGAATAAAAAGACCGCTTAGTCAAGGGGTGTATCATCTTGACTAAGCGATCTTTTTGATTGTCTAACTGTATTTTAAGATGCGTTTATGGCATATAAACGTGCATGTTTCCTGTGTGAAAATGGTAAGTGATTAATTAATCAATGCTTGAAGTGGCGCTGGTATGCGTCCGCCACGCTTAATCATCTTTTCAGAGCTAAATGGTTTGACACCGATAATTGGTGCCCGACCAAGTAAACCGCCGAATTCAACCATGTCACCTTCATTTTTGCCGACAACAGGAATCACTCGAACCGCAGTTGTTTTCTTATTAATCATGCCGATGGCAGCCTCATCTGCGATAATAGCTGAGAGTGTTTCGGCTGGTGCGTCGCCATTTAAGGCGATCATATCAAGACCGACCGAACACACGCAAGTCATCGCTTCTAATTTATCTAAGGTCAGTGACCCATCTTGAATCCCGCGAATCATGCCGTTATCTTCACTGACGGGAATGAAGGCACCACTTAGGCCGCCGACGTATGAACTAGCCATCGCGCCCCCTTTTTTAACAGCATCATTCATTAAGGCAAGTGCGGCGATGGTTCCATGGGTTCCAACGCTCTCAAGGCCGATTTCTTCTAAAATCTCAGCGACACTGTCATTCATTGCATTCGTAGGAGCAAGTGATAAATCCATAATCCCAAAAGGAACGTTGAGGCGCTCAGCAACGACACGACCAAGTAACTCACCAGCACGGGTGATTTTAAAAACAGTCTTTTTAATGACGTCAGCCACTTCACCTAAATCTGCTTCTGGATAGCGTTTAAGCGCATTTAATACCACGCCGGGTCCGCTGACACCGACACTTAAAACGGCTTCACCTTCACCCGCACCATGAAAGGCACCGGCCATAAACGGGTTATCTTCAACAGGATTACAAAACGCCACAAACTTCGCGCAACCAATACTATCTTGGTCCTTTGTCAGTTCAGCGGTTTCTTTGATGACATGACCAAGTTGACCAACGGCATCCATATTAATACCTGTTCTCGTTGTTCCAATGGAGACGGAACTACACACACGATTTGTTTCGCTTAAAGCCCGTGGAATCGATTTAAGTAGAGTTTGATCTGCCTTTGTCATCCCTTTATGTACTAAAGCAGAGTAACCACCAATAAAATCTACACCGGTTTTTTCAGCAGCTTGATCGAGTACTTTAGCGAGTTCAACGGCTTGATCAACGGTTAAGTCACCTAAAATTTCAGCAATAGGTGTGATAGAAATACGTTTATTCACAATCGGAATCCCATATTCTTTTTCCACTTGTTCTGCTACTGGCTTTAATTGTCCAGCATAACTGACAATTTTATCGTAGACGTTTGTTTTTACTTTTTCAAAATCACTATCTTGACAGTTACGTAAACTAATCCCCATTGTAACGGTACGAATATCTAAACTTTCCATTTGAACCATGCGGATGGTTTCTTGAATCTCTGAGTAATGAATAGCCATTTTTTCTCCTCCTTAAATTCGGTGCATTGCTTGGAAGACGTCTTCTAATTGAACGCTGATCGTTAAGTTCATCTCATCTTCCACTTGTTCAAATGCTCCAAGTAAATCTTCTAATAAGTCTTTGTTTTCCATTTCAACAATCATCATCATAGTAAAATAATCTTGAAGAATCGTTTGGCTAATATCGTGAATATTCATTTTATGTTCCGCTAATACGGTGGTAACTTTTGAAATAATCCCTACTTGGTCTTTCCCTACTACTGTGACTACTGCGCGTTTTTGCATGTCTTTCACCTCATATGTTGTATTTTTGAATAAAAAAAGATTGGAGTCAATCCCCAATCTCTAAAGACAACAAGCTATTTAGCTCATATTGTCTTCTGTCCTTTTACCTGAGATTGTGAATCCTTCGGTGCCGCCATTAGAGCGGTCTCTCCAGAAGTTGCTCCCACTATAGTGTCACCCATAATGATCGTTGCGACTTATTTAATTACTAAGCATCGTACCAAGATTTTAAGAAAAGGTCAACCGTTGTTTTTGTCTGTTACATTGGACAAGGGCGATGCCACAAGTGACATCGCCCTTTAAAAGGTAAAAATATTTGTTTTTCACTACAAATTGCCGCGGTAGTTCATTTTAAATGCTTCTAACTTAAACACATAATCCCTACCTCTATTATGTTCTTACGACTCTTGAGTCGATCCAGTTGAATAAGTGTTACGTTATTATTGTTTATCAATTTGCAACCATGATAAAATCCGTTCAATAATCGTGTCGTTCATCATACCGTCATGATGTGTATACAAAACATCTAAAATAATGCCCATTTACCTTGCCTTTTTTCGGCCAACACTAATTATCGCATAATATCATGGATCTGTCAATAGTTACAAGTTAAATCATCTGATGGAAGTTTAAATCTATATGACGTCTACAGATTAATATAAACGTGTCTAACTAGTGTCGAACATGAAAAAATGGTATGATTGAAACGATTGTTAAGGGGGAAAGTATCTATGGCAGAACAAATAAAATTAGTGGCATTAGACTTAGACGGGACACTTGTAGAACATGGTGGGAAAGTTGTGACCCCACGTTTAATCGAAGCGGTCAAAGAAGCGAAAAAACAGGAAGTTGATGTCGTTATTGCGACAGGCCGACACCGTACGACAAGTTTATCGATTGCCGAAACACTTGAGGTCGATCATTTAATTACGTTGAACGGAGGAGAGGTTTGGACAACTCGCGGAGAATTATTGCTTAGACAATCGATTCAGCATGATGATGTTGAAAAAATCATCAGTCAATTTGAACGCCTAGATAGCCATTTCTGGCTTGTGAGTGACCAAGGGGTGTTTCAACGTCAACTACCTGATAATTATCAAGAACATGAATGGATCAAGTTTGGTTTTGATATTTTAGATGAGAAGTTACGTGATGAAGCCGCGCGTTATTTCAGTGCGATTCAAACGCTAGAGCTGACCAATTCGAGCCCAACAAATATTGAAATCAACAAGCGCGGGACACATAAACGTCAAGCGATTGAGTATTTACTTGAATCGAGACATCTCGATTTTAGTCAGGTCATGGCCGTGGGCGATAGTATGAATGATATTAAAATGATTGAACATGCTGGTTTTGGTGTGGCTATGGGCAATGCTCAAGCTGAAGTCAAAGAAAAAGCTCGTTTTGTGACAACACGCTTTGATGAAGACGGGGCGGCACTAGCGATTGAAAAAATGTTGTCAGGTGATTTTTGACATATAATTGATGTGAAAAAAGTCGATGTGAGAAAAAAATGAATTTTTAAAAAATTCATTTGCATCTGACGTAAATCTGTTATAACTTAGTATATGTAGCATTGGGGTTTTATGTGGATAATTTGCGCTACTGCCAAAATCCACGTATGATAGAAATAGAATCACATAGACAAAGGAGCTAAAAACATGACAAAACAACAATTTGGTGTCATTGGTCTTGCGGTAATGGGGAAAAACTTGGCTTTAAACGTAGAAAGTCGCGGATACTCTGTATCTGTCTTTAACCGTACGTACAAAAAAACAGAAGATTTTATGGCTAACGAAGCCAAAGGAAAAAACTTCTTTGGTGCAGAAACAATTGAAGCATTCGTGGATTCATTAGAAAAACCACGTAAAATTATGTTGATGGTAAAAGCAGGGCCAGCAACAGATAAAACGATTGAAACACTTCGTCCGTTACTTGATGAAGGTGATATTATTATCGATGGTGGTAATACATTCTTCCAAGATACGATTCGTCGTAACAAAGAACTTGACGAATCAGGTATTCACTTTATCGGCACAGGCGTTTCTGGTGGTGAAGAAGGCGCGCTTAAAGGTCCGTCAATCATGCCGGGTGGTCAAGCAGAAGCCTATAAACATGTGGCACCAATCCTAGAAGCCATCTCAGCTAAAGTGGAAGGCGATTCATGTGTTACGTATATCGGACCAAACGGTGCGGGACACTATGTGAAAATGGTGCACAACGGTATTGAGTATGGTGATATGCAACTGATCGCAGAAGCTTACTTTATTCTGAAAAATGTTCTTGGTCTATCTGCAGAAGAATTACACGATGTCTTCAAAGATTGGAATCAAGGCGAATTAGATTCATACTTAATCGAAATTACGACAGATATCTTTACGAAAAAAGATGATGAAACAGGGAAACCAATGGTGGATGTCATCTTAGATAAAGCAGGCCAAAAAGGTACAGGTAAATGGACAAGTCAAAGTGCGCTTGATTTAGGTGTGCCACTTCCCGTTATTACTGAATCTGTTTTTGCTCGTTTCATTTCAGCGCTTAAAGATGAACGCGTGAAAGCAAGCAAGATTCTTTCAGGTCCTTCAGCAGAATCACTTCCATATGAGGGAGATAAAGAAGAATTAATCGAAGCGATTCGTCAAGCGCTTTATATGAGTAAAATCACATCATATGCTCAAGGGTTTGCGCAAATGCGTACAGCTTCTGAGGAATATGAATGGAACTTAGATTATGGTGAAATTGCGATGATTTGGCGCGGTGGCTGTATTATTCGTGCGCAATTCTTACAAAAAATTAAAGAAGCATTCGACCGTGACAAAGCACTCGCTAACCTAATGTTAGATGATTACTTTAAGGACATCGTTGAGAAGTATCAGTCGTCACTTCGCAAAGTATTAGCTGTTGCGATGGAACGTGGTATTCCGGTACCAGGTTTTGCAGGGGCGTTAGCTTATTACGATAGTTACCGTACTGAAACGTTACCAGCTAACCTTATTCAAGCGCAACGTGACTACTTTGGTGCTCACACATATGAGCGTGTAGATAAAGACGGTGTCTTCCATACAGAATGGTTGGATAAATAAGATATTCTCCATTATTTAAGATGTGTATGAAATAAAAGATAAAAAGTCGCTGACGGGTGTTTAGACGCTTGTCAGCGGCTTTTTATCTTTGGATAATCAAATGGGTTAAGTAAGGTGATTTCACGCCTCTATTCGTTAAAAATACGCAAAATATAAGCAGGCCATTGGCCTGCTTAAGATTTTCATGCGTTTAACTTATGATTGCTCACCATCGCGTGAACATGTTTCCCACCAGTGGAAACCATCTTTATTTAATAATTGATCTGATGCGTCTGGCCCCTGTGTGCCCGAGGCGTAATTAGGGAAATCAGCTATTGTCTTTTCCCAGCGATGAGTGATCGTATCGATAAATTGCCAAGAGAGAGCCACTTCATCCGCGTGGACAAAGCTTGTTGAATCTCCGTTTAAACAATCATTAATCAACAGCTCATAAGCTTCTGGAACTTCAACGTTTTCTAAGCTTTTATCATAGTGCATCGTGATGGGTTTACTTGTCATACCGTAATCGGTTTTCTTGGCATTTAAGTGCATTGTAATACCTTCTTCTGGTGCCACGTGAATGACTAAAAGATTAGGGTTAATGGTCCCTTCATTATCTTTATATAAGTTAAGTGGTAAGTCTTTGAATTGTACGACAATTTTTGTGCACTTTTCTTTCATGCGCTTACCTGTTCTAACGTAGAAAGGTACACCGGCCCAACGGAAATTGTCAATCATAAATTTACCAGCCACAAAGGTTTCGGTATTAGAATCAGGTTCAACACCGTTACTTTCACGGTAGGCATTGACTTCTTCACTATTAACAGTGCCTTTGTTATATTGGCCACGAACGAAATAGTCTTCGACGTTATTTTCATTCAGTGGGCGCAGACTACGCAATACTTTTACTTTTTCATAACGGATATCGTCTGGGTGAATTTTTGCGGGTGGTTCCATCGCAACAAGAGACACCATTTGAAGTAAGTGGTTTTGAATCATGTCACGCAGGGCGCCAGATTCATCATAATAACGTCCCCGTTCTTCTACTCCTAATACTTCACTTGAAGTGATTTGCACGTTCGCAATGTATTGATTATTCCATAGCGGCTCAAACATCGCATTCGCAAAACGAACGATTTCAATATTTTGAACCATTTGTTTACCTAGATAGTGGTCAATCCGATAGATTTGATCCTCATCAAAGGCTTGACCAATTTGATCATTCAGTGCTTGGGCTGTCTCATAATTATGTCCGAATGGTTTTTCTATCACGAGACGTGACCAACCCTTGTTGTCGGTGAGTCCTTGAGATTTTAAGTTAGCAGCGATAGGACCAAAGAAGTTTGGTGCCATAGCCATATAGAATAAACGGTTTCCCCCTGCTTGATGGGTGTGATCAAGTTCAGTGATAAATTTATCAAGCTTTTGATACTCTGATAAATGTTGAGCATCGAATGGATTGTAATGAAAGTGTGAGGCAAAGTCATCATGGTCAATCGGATCGTCTTGATACTCTTCGATAGATGCTTTGACATTGTTTCTGAAATCTTCTTGCGTTAATGGCCTTCTAGCTACCCCTACGACCGCGAAATGATCGGATAATTTTTTATTCCGATATAGACGGTACAAAGCAGGGTACAATTTTCGATTAGCTAAATCCCCGGTTGCTCCAAAAATTACAATAATAGCTCTTGGTGTGTCTTGTGTCATTGGCTTTAACTACCTCTCTTTTATAGAATAAATGCTTAAATGTCGTATGTAGGCCCTCTCTATATTTAACATACCACTTTCAAGCCTTTAGATAAACCATTTTACATTTCTCTCTGTTTAAAGTTATAATTTTAAAGATGGTTATGTTCTATCTTATCATGTATTCAGAAAATAACAAATAGTTTTACAATTATTATTTACAGGGGGATTTTTATGAAGACATATAAAGGCTACCTTATAGACTTAGATGGGACGGTTTATAATGGTACGGAAAAAATACCGGCAGCAGTAGACTTTGTGAAAGCATTGAATGAAAAGGGTATTCCATACTTATTCTTAACCAATAACTCCACAAAACATCCGCGTGATGTGGCAGAAAAATTACGATCAATGGCTATTCCAGCAACAGAAGCGCAAGTATTAACAACGAGTATGGCAACAGCAAAGTATGTCAGTGAAAAAGATCCCGGTGCCAGAGTTTATCCCATTGGTGAAGAAGGGTTGATAATGGCCTTAGAAGCAGAAGGATTAATCTTGACCGATGAAGATCCAGACTATGTTGTCATGGGACTAGACCGCGATATTAATTATGAAAAATTATCAATAGGTGCACTGGCGATTCGTAACGGAGCTAAATTTATAGCAACAAATGGTGATATTAAGTTGCCGAGTGAACGCGGATTTTTACCAGGAGCAGGATCGATTATTTCCGTTTTATCTGTAACAACAGAAGTTAAACCGACATTTATCGGTAAGCCAGAACCGATTATGGTTGAGCAGGCACTTGAGGTATTAGGAACAAGTAAAGAGGAAACGCTTATGGTTGGTGATAATTATTACACGGATATTTTAGCCGGTATTCATGCAGATGTCGATTCTCTATTAGTTTTTACAGGGGTGACAACATCAGATGATTTACAAGCGGTTGATAAACAACCGACGTATACGATACAATCGCTAACGGAGTGGGATTTTTAAAGGAGGTCGTCACATGGCAATTTCATATGAGATTATTAAACATATAGCCGTATTATCTGAGAATGCATCGGGTTGGAAAAATGAATTAAACCTCGTATCATGGAATAATCGTGAACCAAAGTATGATTTACGGGATTGGTCAGATAACCATGAAAAGATGGGTAAAGGACTGACGTTGTCTAAAGAAGAAGTAGATGAACTTAAGCAAGCGTTACAATTAATCGAATAGAAAGAAGAAATTATGTGAACACTATGCTTGAAATTTTTTAAATAGGGTATAGAATCATATAAGTGTATATAACAAGGAGGACAAAGTGTATGTTTAAAAAATTATTTGGAAAAGAAGAAAAAATTGATCATGAAGTACTCGTATCACCTATGACAGGAGAAGTGGTTGATGTAACAGAAGTACCTGACCCGACTTTCTCTGAAAAAATGATGGGTGACGGTATTGCTTTTAAACCAACAGATGGTGAAGTCGTAGCACCCATCGGGGGAGAAATCGTGAACTTATTCCCAACAAAACATGCGATCGGTATCAAATCTAAAGCAGGTGTAGAGTACCTTATTCACATTGGTTTAGATACGGTAATGTTAGATGGTGAAGGGTTTACCGCACATGTGAGTCAAGGTGATAAAGTTAATGTGGGTGATAAATTAATTACCGTTGACTTAGATTTTGTATCTGGGAAAGCAAAAACGATTACACCGCTTGTCATCACAAGTGATGTTGGATCAATTGAGAAAGATATTAATAAATCAGTTGTAAAAGGTGAGACAGAAATTTTAACTGTACACTTATAAGTCGTTCAATTAAAGTATAAAAAAAGCGAAGACGAGCGTATGTCTTCGCTTTTTTATGTCAGCTATTAACTTATGACTGCATCTTCGTTTCTTCTAAATGTTCTTCTGTTTCGCGTTCGTCTTCTTTACTTGATATGGGTCTATTCGTAGCATCGCTTATCGCCATTAAAGTCCCTTTAGCAACCGCTAAGAGTGGGTCATCAGCCATATGGATTGGAACATGTAACGCTTGTTCGAGCCAAGGAACGATCCCTTTAAGTAAGGCACCACCGCCGACTAATGTGATGCCAAAATCGACAATGTCTCCGCTGAGTTCTGGGGGTGACGATTCTAACGTTTGATGAATCATTAAAACAATCTGATTAAGTGTATCGACTAAAGCCGCTTGTATTTCTGTCGACGTTAACATGACAGATTGAGGCAATCCAGTAAGGAGGTCACGCCCTCTTACACTCATTGATTCCTCTACATGCTCACCTGGTGCGTAGCCAATCGTTTGTTTAACATACTCAGCCGTTTGTTCACCAATCATGAGATTGTACTTATTTTTAACATACTGAATGATCTCCTCGTCTAAATCATCCCCTGCGGTCCTTAGTGAACGGCTCGTTACCACGCCGCCGTAAGATATAACGGCAACCTCTGTTGTCCCACCGCCAATATCAACAATGGTACTACTAATCGGTGCCGTAATAGGTAAACCAGCACCAATGGCTGCTGCGACAGGCTCTTCAATTAATTGTACGGATTTGACACCAAACGAATGCATCGCATTTTCAATGGCGCGCTTTTCAACGGCCGTACTGCCAGACGGAACACAAATGGTCACGCGGGGCTTTCTAAAACGTTGATTAAGATTATTTTGCACTTTAGATAAAACGAGTTTTAACATTTGACTCGTCAGATCAAAATCAGCAATGACGCCTTCTTTTAGTGGCCGCACAGTTTCGATATGGGCGGGTGTTTTTCCGACCATGGCTTTAGCATCGAGCCCAGTTGCTGTGATTTTATTTGTCTGTCGATTGACAGAAATAACGGTCGGTTCATTGTAAATCATGCCTTTATTTTTATGATAGACTAAGGTGTTGGCGGTACCTAAGTCAATGCCTAACTGAATAGATTGAAACATACATAATCCCCTTTATCATGAATTGATCCGTCAATCGTGCTTCTTTATCTAGTATTGGTTACAATAGACGGTCTTATTCTTTTATCTTCTGCAGTCTAGCATAGGCAAGCGTTTGACAACAAACGTCATTAGACCTAAATCGACAAAGACACAACTACAGGTTCACGAAAGATTAAAAATCTATTATAATAAATAAGGATTAAGTCTATTTTTTAAGTGAAAGCCTAGGTATTCTTTCGGGTACTTAACAAATAGATAACAGTTCAAATACAATTATTTTACGGTGTGTCTCAAAAGTGTGACAAAAATTAGCACCATTGAAGGAGAAGACAAATGAAAACGCTATGGATATATTTATATGCGATTATTATTACGATTCAAACATTACCGCAATTAAAACGAGCACAAAAAATGCCAGATGATCCTTACGGACCAAAGGGGCAAGCGATTTATACTATCCCGCAAAGCGTGTCTCGTCGAGTGATTAAGAAAACAAAAACACGTGTAACGGTAACGGGATTAGAAAATATTCCGGAAGGTCCTGTGTTATTCGCATCTAATCACCAAGGCTTGTTTGATATTCTTTTACTACTCGGTTATATGGAACGCCCGATTGGGTTTATTGCGAAAAAAGAAATTAAAAAAATCCCGATTATTCGAAGTTGGATGAAAGAATTGCAATGTGTCTTTATTGATCGAAGTAATCGCCGTGCGGCGATTAAAGTCATAGAAGATGGTGTGAACAGTCTTAAAAGGGGACAGTCGATGGTTATTTTTCCAGAAGGTACCCGCTCAAAAGGTGGACCAATCGTGCCGTTTAAGTCCGGTAGTTTAAGGTTAGGTACTCGAGCAGAAGTGCCGATTGTGCCGGTGACAATTAATGGGACATATCTTATGCTTGAAGCTAATGATGGAAAAATGAAACAAGCAGATGTATCTTTAACGATTGGAGAACCGTTGATGCCAGACGTATACAAAGACTTAAAGTCACAGAAAGTAGCCGATATTATTTACGAGCGAGTGAAAAGTCATTTGTAGATATAGATTCTTGATCGACATATTTAAATAATCACGTGTAAAAAGCAATCGACCTCACTTTGCTGTCGGTTGCTTTTTCAGTAGAGTCTATAAATCTAGGTGAGTAAAATAATGAAGAATGAATGAAAACGTTCTAAAGATTATGGTTTAAATGTCGATATAAGTACATAGACGTTTAAATTTCGTTGGATGAAGACGTTGAAGACTGTTTTTTAAGTTATTTTTACGATAACAACTAGGTTTTAATATGAAGATTCGTTATACTAGTAAGAGATAAAAGGTAAAGAATCCAATATAACCAATAAATTACAATGAGCCAAAGGTGATGCTATGACGAACCCATCTATTACAGACATGTTAGAGCAACAAACATTGAGTCAATTACTTGAACAATTTAAAGAACAACAGCTTGCTGAAGATGAATTAAAAAAACACCTTTATACATATGTCTCTACTAAAGTCTTTTCAACCGACGAATTGAATAAGATTGTGAGTCGAACATTTGATATCATTCTTTTGGATGAAAAAGGTTATTTAACCTATTGTGATCAAGATTTTGCTGAACACTTGGGTTACTTACAAGAAGAACTTATTGATCACCATTATCGCATGCTACATGCAAAGGTCCATGATGATCAATTTTATAATGATATGTGGCAAACCATTCAACAAGGTGATGTATGGACAGGCGATATAGCCACAGCCGCAAAAACCAATGATGTTTTTTGGTATCGAACAACGATTATTCCGATTCTTGACAAAAACCAAAAACCGTATCAATTTATTGTGTTTCGAACCGATATCACCGATGTGAAAAAGAGTGATAAAGCAATTTTAGAGCAGTTAGATGATGATTACCGAAAAGTGTTAAGTCATGTGATGAATTTGACCTTTCGAGTAAATAGAGATAAAACGGTGAACCGTTATCGCTTTCGACTATTTGAAGGGAAATTGATTCGGAAATTGTCACCATCATTTGATCAAATCGTGACAGGTCATGAGGTTTTCTTTAGTCAAGAGCCAATCTTAACCTCCTACTTTGAGCGGGCATTTGAAGGTGAAGAAGTCCGATTTAAACATCAATATAAAGAGATGTCTTTACTAACAACCCTCGTCCCAATCGTTGAGAAGGGACAAGTCATTGAAGTAGTGGGGAGCTCGAGTGATGTGACATCACTCGATGAAGCAGAAAAAAAGGCCAATCGATTAACTTACTATGACTTACTGACCGATTTACCGAATAGAGAAAAATTCAAACAGGATTTGACAGATTATTTGCGTCACAAACCACGTGATTTATCCTTGTTAATTTGTGATATTGATAAATTGAAAAACATTAATGACACCCTTGGTGAAGTGATAGGGGATGATGTCATTCAAGCGGTTGTTAACCGAATTCGAGCTGAATTAACAGATGGAGATACGCTTTACCGGTACGGTGGTGACGAGTTTGCGATTATTACGACTGGTGATGAAGATAAGTTAAAAGATTTGACGAATCGAATGATTCAAGCGATTAATAAACCTGTAACATCACATCGTCAGGATATGTTTATTTCAGCCTCAATCGGTGTTAGTCGGTTTGGAGTTGATGCGACAACAGAACAACACCTTGTGCGACATGCGAATGTTGCCGTTCATTATTGTAAACTTAACGGTCGCAATCATACGCTATTTTTCTCTGAAACGATGGAGGAGGATTATAACGAAAACTTAATTTTGGATGCTGATATTAGAAAGGCCCTGCATAATAATGAATTTGAACTTTATTATCAGCCGCAAATTAATGTTATTACAGGTGAAGTCATCGGCCTTGAAGCGCTGATACGGTGGGTACATCCGAAAAAAGGACCTGTCTCACCAGCAAAGTTTATTCCACTTGCAGAAGAGTCAGGCGTGATTACTCAAATTGGCGAATGGGTTATTCGAGAAGCGTGTCATCAACATCAAACGTGGGTGAAACAAGGTTACCGGCCGATTCGAATCGCCGTGAATGTGTCGGCAATTGAGTTACAAAGAACCGACTTTGCTGAAAAAGTGAAAAAGATCCTCTCAGAAACAAAGATGGACCCGCACTTTTTAGAAATTGAGATTACAGAAAATAGTGTGATGCAGAATACAGAAGAATGTATTTTAACAATGAACTGCTTACGACGTATGGGTATTTCTCTTTCCATCGATGATTTTGGCACAGGCTATTCTTCATTCGGCTATTTAAAACAATTTCCGATTAACTATTTGAAAATTGATCAGTCGTTTGTTCGAAGTGCCCTTAAAGAACAAAGTAGTGCTGCCATTGTAAAGGCGATGATTCAATTGGCGCATAATTTTGGTTTAAGAGTTGTCGCAGAAGGTGTGGAGGATGAAGACGTGCTAACGTTATTAAAAGCAGAGCACTGCGATTTCTATCAAGGTTACTACTACAGTAAGCCGGTGAAAGCGATAGACATTGAGAATAGAATATTAAAAGCCTATTAGAAAAACAAGTGATCATTCATCCGCAAAGTATCGTGATGAAGGGATCACTTGTTTTTTAGAAAGTTGAATATTTTTAACTTAAGGTATTTTTAGCTATAATGAAGTGTAATCTATAAAAAAAGGTGGTATATACTATGATAAGGGTATTATTTGTTTGTCTCGGTAATATTTGCCGTTCACCGATGGCAGAAGCTTACTTTAGAGACTTAGTTAAAAAGAAAGGGCTAGCTGATCAATTTGATATTGATTCTGCTGGGATTGGGAATTGGCATGAAGGTAAGCCGCCTTATATTGGCACGCGTGATAAGTTAGATGAAGCAGGTATTTCTTATGAGGGAATGACAGCGCGTCAAATTAAACATGCCGATTTGGATGCGTTTGATTACATCATCACGATGGATCATCAAAATTATCAAGACGTGATGACTTTAAGAGAACAAGCACCAACGGCTAAAGTCTTCAATTATATGGATGTCGTCGATGGGGATTTAGAAGAAGTACCCGATCCGTATCATACGGGTAAGTTTGATGAAACATTTGAATTAATTGAGTTAGGTGCTCATCAATTATTAACAGACATACTAAAAGAATCTAAATAATAGGAGTGAGAAAAATGCGTAATAAAAAAATGATAGGTTTTATCGCACTAGGAGCACTAACAGGTGCCGCCATTAGTTTACTAGATAAAAATGTCCGATTAGAATGTAAAGAAACGCTTGACCAACGTATGACAGAATGTCGTTACTATTCGAAACATCCGGCTGAACTTATGCATCAATGTCATAAACAACTTGCTTGGATGATGGATTTATCAGAAACGGCTTTAGACCTTACGGTTCAATCTGTAGATAAGGTAGAAAATCTGTTAGACAGCATTGAAGAAAAAATAGAGTAAGAAGTAATAATATAAAGGAGGCAGGCAAGATGAAGAATGTCCACTTAAAAAAGATGAAGCAATTCGGGATAGATTTATTTAAAAACTTTACCGAAGATGAAGTCACTTCTTTATCTGCGCAAATGGCTTACTTCTTTTTACTTTCACTCTTTCCATTATTAATTTTTCTTGTGACACTTGTTGGTTACTTTCCGATTGATGCCGCATCACTGATTTCTGACTTGAGTGGCTATATTCCCGGGGAAGCTATGAGCTTGATTGAATCAAACTTAGATCAAGTTGTCGATGCAAGTGGTGGAGGGTTGTTATCTATTGGTATTATTGGTACCCTGTGGTCTGCTTCGAATGGCATTAATGCGGTGATGCGCTCGTTAAATAAAGCTTATGATGTTGAAGAAAATCGATCATTTTTAGTCGGGCGTCTGATTGCGATTTTACTGCTTGTATCGATGTTGATTCTTATCCTTGTCGCGTTACTATTACCTGTGTTTGGTCGGGCAATCGGGGTGTATATTTTCTCTTTCTTCGGTGCATCAGAGACATTTATTGATGTATGGAACATGTTAAGATGGGTCATTTCTTCGTCAATATTCTTTATCGTTTTCTTATATTTATATCGCTTAGCTCCAAACGCTAAAGTCTATATCAAAGATACGATTTACGGTGCATTATTTGCGACGCTTGGCTTTCAATTAGCTTCATTTGGTTTTAGCTTTTATGTGAATAATTTTGGTAATTACTCAGCTACCTATGGTAGTCTTGGTGGTATCATTATTTTAATGTTTTGGTTCTATATAACAGGCATTGTCGTGATTACTGGTGGAGAAATCAATGCTTTAACCGCTAAATATCGGGGACGTTCTAGTCAAAAGAATCGGAAAAAACATCAGAAGAAAGATCAATCTCACCCCTCAAGTAAACATGAAATAACTAAAACAAGCATTGTGACAGAAACAAATGATCCATCTGTGACTACAAATGCAGCAGCGAATCAAACAGCGGTGATGAAGAGAGAAAAACAACAGTTAATAGAAGTTGATGAACCTATAAATAAACAAGACGATAAATAATATCGTCTAATAAACTAGGGAGAAAAGATATTGATCGCTTTTGTGAGGTCAATATTTTTTCTAACCACAGGCTCAATAATCATCTAAAAAAAATAAGTAGCAGCTTTTTTAGAGGTGAGTCCATAGCAATAAAGCAATGTTTTCAATCTTTAATAGTCGGAATAATTACATTTCTATAGGTGAGCAGGTGGGGGTATGGGGTATTTTGTTCAATTCCAATTGAACGTATTTGCACTCTTTATTGTGGTGATTTTATACGTCATGATTAAATTAAAACTAAAGGTAAAGAGTTATGGTAAGTTCTTGTTGGGGATTATTATGCTTGTTTCAGCAGTGGCGATCATTGTTGAGCCATTGACGTGGATGTTTGACGGGAAGTTGTTTCCGTTTAGTTACTCGTTAGAGTACGGAAGTAACGTCATGTTATTTCTTGTCGGTCCACTATTAGGTGGTCTATTGATGAGTTATGTAGATTATCATACCTTTCACAATCCGAAGCGATTGAGTAAACGGTTGTTTTATCAACAATGGAGTATATTTACGATCGTTATTCTTATCATCAATTGGTATCATCCGATTTATTTTAGTGTAGATCCAGTGACAAATAGTTATTCAAGTGGTGATTTTAAAGATGTGCATTATGTGGTGCTCGCAAGTATATATATGTATATGCTTGTATCACTATACCGCCATCGTCATCTTGTGACAAGACAGGCCCAACAGATTTTTATCTGGTTTTTTATGTTGCCGATTCTAGGTATGGTCGTTCAATTGTTTAATTCAAGACTCTACTTTTCATGGACATCCGTCGTACTCGGTATTTTAGTTGCCTATATTTTCTTAGAGTCACAAGCAACAGAGGAAGATCATTTAACGAAATTATATAATCGTCAAAGCTATGAAATGTTTGTTGGTCATCTCATTGAAAGTAATCAACCGTTTACCCTCGTATTGTTTGACCTTAATCATTTTAAAAAAGTAAATGATACGTATGGTCACCACGCAGGAGATCAAACATTAATTGCCTTTGGTCAAGCCCTTAAACAAGTTTTTGATAAGAAAGCACTCGTATCTCGCTTAGGTGGGGATGAGTTTGTTGTGGTAACGGAAGAAGTGTTAACTACCGATGACTACTCTAAAAAGATCAAACAAGTCTTGCGACAATATGATGAAATATATATTCAACAATTATCATTTAGTTCAGGTGTATCGATCCGAAATGGCTCTGAATCGACAGAACAAATATATCAATATGCTGATCGGAAGCTCTATAGTGAAAAACGTGCTTTTCATCAAAATCTAGCAGACTAATAAGAGGATAAGAAAAAGAAGTAAGCGAGGCGTGTGCATGCACATTTATCGCTTGCTTCTTTTTGTTAATGATAGACAAATACAAGTTTTACCCATGAAGAGGGGCTTGTTTAAATTTGAGTAGACGGAGCCCGTTTAAAATAACAAGAATCGTACTTCCCTCGTGTCCAACAACGCCAAGCGGCAGATTAATGAATTGGAATAAGTTTGACACGATAAGCAAAATGATCACCGAAATAGAAAAGAAGATATTTTGTTTCACAATCGTATTCATCCGTTTTGACAAACTAAAAAGATCCACTAATTTAGCCAGTTTGTTTTTGATTAGGACAATGTCGGCTGTTTCTAAGGCCACGTCTGTACCAGCTCCCATAGCAACGCCAATATGTGCCGTCGCAAGAGCAGGGGCATCGTTAATGCCATCGCCAACCATCATAATCGTATCAAATTCCTCTTTTAACGTCTTTAAAACATTGACTTTATCTTCAGGCATACAGCTAGCGACATATCGGTCTAAGCCTACTTCTTTTGCGATTGCTTCAGCCGTTTTCTCATTATCGCCTGTCAACATGATAGTCTCGATACCAAGTGATTGAAAAGTTTTAATGGCTTCAATGGTATCTTGTCGGATGTCATCCTTTAGGGCAACAATCGCCACGACGTCATTATTTTTCATTATATAGACAAGCGTTTTTGCCTGTTCTTTTAAGATGTTTGCTTGTTCACTGTACCAATTATCCGCTGAGGCAGTGAATAATTTCTCATTCCCAATTGCCCACTCATCACCATCAAATGCTGCTTTAACCCCTTTACCTGTCACCTCAGTCATCTCATCTGAAGCTTCAATGGTGGTTGGGTCGAGATACGTTTTACTAAACCTTATCATCGCTTCAGCAAGTGGGTGACTAGAGCCTTTTTCGATTTGAACAATCCGCTTAACAATCGTTTCATCTACTTCTTCGTCCTTCGTGATAAAATCTGTGACTTCCGGTCGTCCAACGGTCAGTGTGCCTGTTTTATCAAACGCAATAGCGGTTACTTTATCAAAATTTTCTAAGTGAACGCCACTTTTTACGAGCATGCCGCGTCTAGCGCTTGTAGAAATAGCCGACAATGTTGCAGGTGTGATAGAAGCAACAAGTGCACAAGGGGAAGCAACAACGAGTAAGATCATGGCCCGGTAAAACGTTTCATTCCAACTCCACCCGAAAATAAAAGGAGGTAACACCATCATGAATGCGGTGACAGCTAAGGTGATATAAACATAAATGTTTTCAAAGCGTTCAATGAATAATTGAGCAGGAGATTTTTCTGATTGTGCTGAGCGCACAAGCGTCATAATTTTTTGAACAAATGGCTCACTACTATCCGTTGTTACTTTAACGGTTAAGCTGCCGCTCTGATTCATGGTCCCAGTGAAGACAGGATCATCGATTGATTTTTCGACAGGAATAGATTCACCTGTTAAGGCACTTTCATCAATCGCTGTTTTACCTTTCACTATTTTACCATCGGCAGGCATTCTTTCTCCTGGTTTGACATAGATCAAATCACCAATCCGAAGAGCATCAACGGAAACAAGTTCTTCCTTACCGTTATTAATCCGTAAGGCTTGATCCGGTTGTAAATGCATTAAATTTGATAAATCACGTTCACTTTTTTGCATCGTGTACGTTTCCATGGCACCTGAAAGGGAGAAAATAAAAATCAAAATCGCCCCTTCCACCCAGTAGCCGATAATGGCCGACCCAATGGCTGCCAAAATCATTAATAGTTCAACGTTTAACGTTTTATCAGCTAGTGTTTCGGTGATGCCTTCTTTCGCTTTAGCATATCCACCGATGAAAAAGGCAAGAACATTTAAGGTAATGTAACGTCCTTCTGGCAAGGAATCGTGAAACGCCCACGCCATTAAAATCAGCATGCCGCTAACTAAGGCAGCGATTAATTCCTTATGTTTTCGCCCTTTAGCCAACACCCCCTGTACTAATTGAGAATGAGTCTTATTGTTATTTGTAATCTTTTTAGTTAGTTCACTCATTTATAACCCCTCCGTTTTCTAATTGAGAATTAAAATCATTTGAATGATACATAAATCCTTTATTTATATGATATATATGTGTTTATAATGAATATTATAAATTATAATGATTATAAAATAAGTATAACAAGTATTTTAAAAAATACAAGATACAGAAGATAATAGTAGAATAAATGTGAACATTTTGTGACACAGGTGTCAAGACACTCTGATTTGTTATAATACAGAAATTAAGAAAAAATATAGTACAGTTTGTGTTTTTCTATTGCATTGCCTCTGAATAGTTGATATAGTGAAAAGCGTTAAAGAATGTTATCAGAAAATTTACAAAGGGGATGGAAAAGTTGAAAAAGATACTTGCGATGGTTTTGTTTATGGGTGTCGTTGTCTTAAGTGCCTGCTCAGAAGAGACAACATTATACGATGAGATAACAGAAGAAGGTGTGCTTACTGTAGCAACATCAGGCACATTGATTGCGGCCTCATACTATAATGATCAAGATGAGTTAACTGGCTTTGACGTGGAAGTGGCACGTGAAGTCGGACGTCGTTTAGGTGTAGACGTTAAGTTTGAGATTATGAGTGTAGATGGCATGTTACCAGCTGTTGATACAGGACGCGTTGATTTAGCAGCTAATGATTTTTCAGCCACAAAGAACCGAAAAGAAACCTTTACTTTTTCTGAACCATATAAATATTCCTATTCAACAATGGTTGTAAGAAAAAGTGATTACTCTGGTGTGCGTTCTCTTGAAGATTTAGCAGGAAAAATTAATGGCGGTGGGGAAACAACGATTTCGTCTGAAATCGCTCGACACTTCGGGGCAGAGGTTAGAACTTATGGTAATGCGAGTAATGAAGCTTACTTAAGAGATGTCTCTATCGGGCGAACGGATGTCGTTGTAAATGACTATTATTTAATTAAGTTTGGTGTGGCAGCTTTTCCTGATTTCGATATTATGATGCATCCAGATTTAAAGTTTCACCCAACCGAACAAGCACTTGTCATGAAAAAAGGTGAAACAGCACTTGAAGAAGCCGTAAACGAAGCGTTACAAGCAATGCGTGATGATGGGACATTATCAGACATTGCGATTGAGTTCTACGGTGAAGATGCTTCAGAACAGACAGAAGCCGATGTTGAGATCATTGAAGGATTAGATATTTAATTAATAGATTAGGAAGGGAGCGGTAAAGATGATGACATTACACGTAGTTTTTTTTAATCTAGATAAAGCCATTGAGAATTTACCGCTGATCCTTTCAGGATTACCGATGACGATCGCGGTGTCTTTCCTTAGTATGGCGATTGGTCTGGCTCTTGGTCTTCCCGTTGCTCTGTTACGAGGAAGTGAACGAAAACTGTTTCGGTTACCGGCACGTGTGTATATATCGTTTATGCGCGGGACACCCGTATTAGTCTTCTTATTTATTCTTTATTTTGGTTTACCAGCGGTCGGCATTGAGTTTTCTGCTTTTCAAGCGGCGGTGATTGGATTTGGTCTAAATGCAACGGCTTATATCGCTGAAGTCAATCGAGCAGCTCTTAACAGTGTGGAGCATGGGCAGTGGGAAGCAGCTCAATCACTTGGTTTGAATTACCGTCAAACAGTCACGGGAGTGATCTTACCACAAGCAATGCGGATTGCCTTACCGCCACTAACAAATATCTTTTTAGATTTAGTGAAAGCTACGTCACTTGCCGCTGTTATTACAGTGCCAGAATTGTTTCAAAAAACACAGATTGCTAGTGGACGTTCCTTTGATTTTTTAACGATGTATATATTAGTCGCTATGATCTACTGGCCACTGAGTATTGTCATCAGCGCTTTCCAAGAACGGTTAGAAAAAAGATTTTCTAAGTTTGTTGAAAAAAATTAGACAGAGAATAGTAAAAATGAGCCGCTTATAGCAAGCCGCTCATTTTTACTATTCATGATCATATTTTTAATTAGTGGATTTAATTGTTTTCCATCACTCTTTTTGGTGTAAATAAAATGAAAAGCAGCGAAATGACCAGTAGCATCACTGCTAAACTGTAAAACAGAGACACTTGTGGGAAGTGTTGAATGACTGAACCACCAAAGTACGGGCCAATCATGCTTCCTAAACTAAAACTAATGCCGCACATAATATTCCCAGCTGGCAAGAGCTGTTTAGGTAATGAATCGGTCATAAAAGAGACCCCCATTGAAAAGAGTGAACCTAGTAAGCCACCGGCTACTATAAAGGTTAAAATAATAACAAAAAAATGATGTTCAAAGACGGCACCGAGAAAGAAGATAACAGTCCCTGTAGATGTTACCATGGCTAGCATTTTCTTTCGCCCAATCTTATCACTAAGTGTGCCTAAAGGTACTTGTGTAAAGAGCGTGGCGATTGAGAACAGTGGGATGATATAAGCGATTGTATCCACAGAATAACCAATTCGAACCCCATATACAGGAAAGATACCGTGTAAGACAGCTTCTAAAATGCCATAAGCAAAAGGGCCAAGTAAGCTTAACCAAGCGAGTTTAATGGTCAGCCCAAAGCGGGAAAATGTCGATTGGACTTGAATGGTTTGAATAGCGTCGTCTTGTTCAACGTGATCATTTTGAATAAATAGCACAAAGATCCAAGCAACGAAACAGAAAAAGCTAGCGAGCAAGAAAGGTAAATGTTGATGTACTTTAACGAGCTTTAACATGAATGGACCGAGTGCAAAGCCTAGACTAAAAAACAGTCCATAGATGGCAATGATTTTTCCGCGTTTATATTGAGGGGTTGAAGATGTGATCCACGTTTGTGTCGCAAAATTCAACATATGGTCCCCTATACCGACACCCAGTCTTAGGATAAACCAAGCAAGTAGTGAAGGAAATACCGGGAACAGTAATAAAGAAATAAACACTAACGCCCCACCAGTGACAATCATCGGTTTGTAACCGAACCTATGTAATGGTTTCTCCATAAATGGTGACGCTATGAGCACACCAATATATAGCCCTGTCGCATGTAAGCCATTCATACTAGAAGAGACCCCCATATCTTCTAATAAAATCGCTAAAAGCGGTAATAACATTCCTTGAGTAAAACCTGAGATGGTAACAAAACTGATTAATATATTAAAACGCATTGATTTAGACATCGTACTTCCTCCAAATACACAGTAAATTAAGACAACAGTCTTACTTTAATATGTTTACTTTAAAAAGACAAGTGACTTTAGACGAAGAAATGTATGAGAAAGTGTAAAAAAAGTGAAAAAATCCAAGTGTTTATCTGAGCATCAGGAATAAAAAAGTGATAAACTAAATAATAATAGAAAGATTGAATCTTCAACTGAGTCATCAAATGAAGATCAACCGACTATAATCATAATTGGATAAGCTATAAGAAAGAGAGAATGATGCTTATCATACCTTAATATAGGGAAAAGAAAACTATCGAAAGAAAGGGAGTCGATCTTATGTTATTTAAATTTAAAGAAGAAGGTATTCGCGTCGAAGTGGAATATGGTATTTTAGATATTTCTGAAGATCCTTACCACGGTTATAAGCCAGAACACTTATTAGTGGCTTCCATCGCAGGATCCAGCGCAAAAGAGTTTACGGATCTATTGGAATTGCATCATACGCACGTGGATGACTTTTTTATTCGTACAGAAGTGAAAAAAGATCCAAAAGATGATCATAAAATGACAAAGATTAAATTACACTTTGTTGTTAAAGGGCGTAATTTAAATATTGATAAACTGTACCGGTTACTAGAACAAGCGAGACAACGTTGCATGATTAGCCGCGCGTTAGAAAATAGTGTCGAAATTGATGAGACATTAGAAATTGTATCGCTGAGATAATCCGTTGATAGAAAGTATGTATTACGAAAAGACGACTTGTCTTTTTGTCGTACATGCTTTTTAATTTGGATTAAAATCAGGCGCGAATACCTAAAGTATATCACCTCATATTTTCTTTTTAACGTCATACACTATGAATACAAGCGTTAAAAGAAAGAAGGGATGGGATTGAAAAGACGTAGACTCATAATAAGTTCTGTCTGTCTAGGTATCATACTCTGTTGCATGAGTATTCTTGTTTTACTAACAAAGGGAGAAGAGCCTTTTAAAAGTATTAATCAAAATAATACAGTCCTCATGCCAACGGACATGACAGAGTCATGGTATGAGACATTAAAAGTGCCTATAGATAATCCAGAATTAATTGAGACACTTAATAAAAGTCAGTACACGACCGCTTTTTACACATTAGGGGTAGAAGGTTCAATTTTTCTCGGTAGATGGTTGTTGACATGCCAGATTGATGACATTCAACCTGTTCCGTACTTTATTGAACTGACGGCCGATGTTCTTAAAATGGATGACAATATACTTGAGTTGAAGAAAATGAAGCATATAACTATCGAGGAAGAACGTGAGCTACTGGATGTATTGATTTATATACGACCGGATGAACTCGACCACTTAACTAACGAAGTGACATTAGACCGTACAATGACATTACAAGAGACAATGGTGTTCACCTCATCTACCCGCGTATTTATATCAGGCGTTAATATTACTGGTCAAACAACAACTGCGGATGTCTATCTGAAGATAGAAAAGAATCAACCGCATTTAATTGTTAAAAATATAGTGAAGGCAGAAATCGATACGACATGGATTGATGAAGGGGCTTTTAAGGTAATGAATTAAATACAACAACCACAACGAGCCTTTTACTGCTCATTGCGGTTGTATGTTTCGGTGATATGAATCGTTTGTTGGGGCATCTTAACGTTGTTTTTATACATATGCTTGGCAATAACCGTTCTTACACTTCGGGCATTACCGAAGTAAGTTAAATCACCGACCAAACCAGAAATAATGTAGCGATACCCTTGATGTTGGTCATTGATAGAGTCCACACCAAGTACTGTAAAGGGTTCAATGGGTTGACCTGAGACATTCTGCTTTAAATAATCTTTTAATTCGTCATTGAGCTCATCACAAATTTCTTCTAGTATACGTAATACGCGAGAAGGGTCTTCGTAGTAACTGACGGTTACACGTTCGATGACGCGCATCTTATTTTTATTGAAGTTTTCAACGCTTCTGACTTGGCCATTGTTGATTGAGATGATCGTCGCTGACCAGTCGCGAATTTTTAATACGCGAAAACCAACTTCTTCAACGACACCTTCATGTGCTTCATTGACAATAACCCAGTCACCTTTTTGGAGTTGTTTCTCATACACAATAAAGAATCCGGCCAGTAAGTCTTGAACGAGACTTTGGGCACCAAAACCAATAATAATACCGAGCACCCCAGCACCTGCCAACATGCCACCAACATCTAAACCAAAGACGCTTAAGGCAAACAATAAAAAGCCGATGACCGCGATATATTTAATAATGGATTGTAGTAGAGAAATTACGGTGTCTGACTCTTTACCGTCCATTAACTTCGTCCGACTAAGAACGGAACGTACAACGCGTTGTAAGAAAACGGCGATAAAGAAGATGACTAAACCACCAATGATTAATTGGGTTATGTTATTTTCTAAAATCGCTTCTAGTAATTCATTTATTTGTTTTATCGACATATGTGTCCTCCTAACTATCTATTTCTCGGTAGTTATTATAACATACTAGACAGGTTACTGCTTTTTATGTACGATAAGAGAGACTTATATCATAAAGGAGCTTTTTCATGCCAGAAAATCCAAAAATTCAACAACTAAAACAACAGCTAGAAGCTTTTCTTCAACAGTTAGATGAGCTCGAACCGAGTGAAACCTCTCTAGAAGATATTGATCGCCTTATTGAGATGATTGAATCGATGGAAAAGAAATTAAAATGAGAAAAGACAAGCCTTACCCAGGGCTTGTCTTTTTTGATAACTATTTTTTTATAAGTAGACGGTTATTCTTTCAATTCTACATCGAGCATGCTTATCTGCCTTTTTCGAGAATGAATATGGACATTTTGTGAACGACGAAGAGAAAAGCTTTACCTCCTCCGTCATTCATAATATGATGAGAGTGTAATTAATAATGATTCTCATTACCATCTAAGAGGAGGCACGTGATGCTTTATTTACATGAATTAAAGATAGGTGAATCCGCACAAATTCTGGATTTAAAAGAGACCCATGCTCTTATTCAAGCGCGTCTCCATCATTTAGGCATTAGTGAAGCGTGCAAAGTATGCATGAAAAATAAATTACCCTTTGGTGGCCCGTGTATGATTGAATGCGGGGGACAATGTATTAGTATGCGGCAGAATGATTTAAAAGCCATTCGGGTGAGTAAAATATGAAGGCCACATTAATAGGTAATCCGAATACGGGAAAAACATCGTTATTTAATGCTTTGACCGGTTCATATGAATATGTAGGTAACTGGAGCGGTGTGACCGTTGAAAAGAAAGTAGGTCAACTTAAATACTTAAATGGTGAATTGATTGATTTACCAGGGATCTATTCTCTCCATCCATTATCAAAAGATGAAGCGGTCGTGACTCGCTTTTTGTTAACAGATGATTGTGATGTATTGATCAATATTGTTGATGCCTCACAACTGAAGCGTCAACTTCAATTAACCGTTCAGTTGTTAGAATACGGCAAGCCAGTTGTGGTGGGTTTAAATATGATGGATGTGGCTAAACAACGAGGCAAACAGATTGATATCGGTCAAATGAACGATTATTTAGGCACCTCTATTACGCCGATTATTGCTAGAAAGGAACAAGGCATTGATCAGTTGGTGCGTGCGGTAGAACGCTCACATCAACATCAATCAAAACCACTCACATTAGATTATGGGTTAGTGATTGAAGAAGCGTTAGGAAAGTTAATACCACTTATGCCGAGTGAAATAATGAATCAACGGTGGTTAGCGCTGCAGTATTTAGATGACAATCCCGTAGTGATTGACTATTTGAGTCAGAGAGAGAATGTTGATCGCTGTGAAAGCATTAAGTTCGAGGCAAATACACAGATACAGGATATATCAGGTCTTACCTTGAGTCGACAGTTGTTTCAAGTAAGAGACCACTATATTGTCGAGTTGCTGCAAGCGACTATGAGGGAAAACGACAGAAATAAACCGACGTTAACTGAGACGGTCGATCGATTCGTGACCAATCGCTTTTTAGGCATACCTATCTTTTTAGGCTTGTTGTATGTGATGTTTATGCTAACGTTTGATTGGCTAGGTTTTCCACTATCGGATTTACTTGATGCCTTTTTCTCTGGGCCTTTGACGTCTGGTGTTATCATGATACTTGATGCGATTGATGCATCGGCCTTTATTCGAGCGCTCGTATTAGATGGGATCATCGGTGGCGTTTTTGGTGTATTAGTCTTTGTGCCGCAAATTTTTATATTGTTTTTCTTTATTTCGTTATTAGAAGACTCTGGTTATATGGCTCGCGTGGCAACGGTTATGGACCGAATGATGCAAAGTGCTGGGTTAAGCGGAAAATCGTTTATTCCTATGATTATAGGCTTTGGGTGTAACGTGCCTGGTGTCATGGCGTGCCGAACAATTGAACAGCCAAAAGAACGCACGTTAACGATTTTATTAACACCCCTTATGTCATGTTCAGCAAGGTTACCGGTGTATGCGCTCTTTGCGAGTGCGTTTTTTAGTAACCATCAAGCACTCATTGTCTTATCACTGTATGTACTCGGCGTTGTCTTAGCGTTAATCCTCGCCAAATGGTTTTCTAGCACTCTTTATAAAGAAGACACGTCTTTGTTTATTGTTGAGTTACCGCCTTATCGCCTGCCGCAACTAAAGACACTTTGGCGCAGTACGTGGGAAAAAGGAAAAGGTTTTGTAAGAAAAGCGGGGACATTTATTTTTGCGGGATCTGTCTTTATTTGGTTGCTTACTTATACAGGACCAAATGGTATCGGTGTACCGATGGACGATAGTTATCTTGCGCTTATTGGTGGCATCATCAGTCCGCTTCTTTCACCACTTGGTTTTGGTTCGTGGCAAGCAGCGGCTGCTTTGTTAACGGGTTTTCTCGCAAAAGAAGTCGTCGTATCGACGATGACCATTATTTATGCTGTACCTGAAGCGGGACTAAATGATGTCTTATTACAAGCATTTAGTCCACTATCGGCCTATAGTTTCATGGTGTTTATTTTGCTTTACGTCCCGTGTTTAGCGACAGTAGCAGTGATTGGAAAAGAAACACATTCGAAACGACTCGCGATCTTTAGTGTCGTCTACGCTTTAGCACTAGCTTATGTGTTATCTTTCATTATTTATCAAGGCGGCCAGCTGTTCGTTTAATCTAATAAGATTCTGGAGGCGTTTGTATGTTAGATATATTGATTGGGTTTGTTATTTTTGGTTATGCCTGCCTTGTTTTTGTCCGCCATATCCGTTTAAGAAAGCAAAGTAAGTGCGCTGCCTGTCCATTAAAAAAACATTGCGAACAAACGGGAACGCTATGTATGTCAAAACAATTAGAGAATCATAAATAACAGTGATCTATGTATAAAAAACATCCTTCATTCACACGTTAATAAAAACGGTGAAATGAGGTGTTTTTTATGTCAGAGAATGTATGGGTTAAAGTAACGACATGTATCCTATTACTCATGATTGGATCCTTGATGACGACTGTATTCCATACGCCAATCTATGCGTATGGATTTGGTTATAAGCGCGGGGAAAATAATCAGCCACCAGAGATTGGACACTATCAATCGTTACTAGAGCAAGGCGAAGGTTATTATCTTGATCGATCAGGAGAAAAGGTTATTTATCTTACCTTTGATCATGGTTATGAAAAAGGCTACACCGAGGGGATATTAGATGTATTAAAGGAAGAAAGTGTGCCGGCTTGTTTTTTTGTGACCGGTCATTACGTACGAAGTGCCACAAATATCGTCAAACGAATGGCTGAGGAAAATCATTTGATAGGAAACCACACGTATCATCACTATGATTTAACGACATTAACAGAACAGTCATTTAAAGAGGAAATTAAGTCTTTAGAAAAAGCGATTCAGTTATTGATTCCAGATGTGACAATGATGTATATGCGTCCACCTAAGGGTATTTTCAATGAACAGACGTTATCATGGACGAGTGATTTAGGTTACCGTCAAATGTTTTGGTCAATCGCTTATGTTGATTGGCATGAAGACCAAGAGGTAGGTTATGAGTATCCTTATAATCAAGTCATGAATCAACTCCATCCAGGAGCAGTCATCTTGATGCATGCGGTATCAGAGGATAATCTTCTGGCACTACGTGCCATTATCCATGAAGCTAAACAACAAGGGTATCGTTTTGGTACGTTAGATGAACTTGTTTTTAAGGAAAAAGCTCATACGATATTTTGGTAATGAAAAGCCCGTTCGTCACTTTAATTGTGATTAACGGGCTTCATTCAATTAATCATGTCTTAATGAATGGATGATTGATAGGCTAAGTCAAAGAGGGATAGCTGGCTTGAAATTGCTTGGTCACTTGGTTGATGTTTATATTCGTAACAACCATTCGGTAATTGAAAACGTGCTTTCTGGTTATCAGCCAGTTGTACTGTTAATACATCCATCACGCGTTTTTTATGACGCCGGTCTAGCACAGGGAAAAGTAATTCGATCCGTTTGACCATATTACGTGTCATCATATCACATGAAGCCAAGAAGACTTTTTCTTCCCCATGATGGTGGAAATAATAAATACGACTATGTTCTAAAAAACGACCGACAATACTGGTCACGGTAATGTTTTCGCTCACCCCTTTTATCCCTGGTTTTAAACAACAAATACCACGCACAATCAAGTCGATTTTCACCCCTTTATTTGATGCTTCGTATAATTTTAATATAAGAGGTTTATCGGTTAACGCATTCATCTTTGCGACGATATGTCCATCATGATGCTGTTCGTGATAGCGTATTTCTTGTTCGATGTAGTCGATAAAGTCATGTTGAATGTGATAAGGTGCCATCGACAAGTGGTGGAAGGTTGGTTTAAATGTATAGCCGCTCAAGAAATTAAAAAACAATGTCGCGTCAATCCCAAACTCGCGTCGTGACGTTAAAATAGATAAATCGGTATAAAATTTGGCGGTTTGATCATTATAATTTCCTGTACTTAAGTGAACGAATCGTTCAATCCGATCCGATTCTTTTCTGACGATCAGCGTAATTTTACTATGCGTTTTTAATCCGGTAATACCATAAATGACGTGACAACCGGCCTTTTCTAATGCTTTTGCCCACTGCACATTCTTTTCTTCATCAAAGCGTGCTTTTAATTCCACGAGCACCGTCACTTGTTTCCCGTTTTCAGCCGCAAGCTTTAAACTATTCACAATGGGCGAGTCCCCGCTGACACGGTAGAGTGTTTGTTTAATCGCAAGCACTTGAGGATCAAGTGCGGCTTGTTCAATCATATCGACAATCACTTCAAATGATTCGTAGGGGTGATGCAACATAATATCTTTTCGTCGTAATTGATCAAAAATATTGACTAACGGCTCAACCTCTTTTGGTGGTTGGGGGATGAGGGTTTGAAAGACTAAATGTTCAAATGTCTGTTTTAATTGTGAATAGACATTTAATAAAAATGTGAAATCAAGTGGACCGCCATGATAGTAAAGGTCATCATTTGAAACTTCTAGGACATATTTTAAAAAGTTAATTAAGTGCTGATTATGGGCGCCTTTTTCGCCCATGATTTCTAAGCGCACCGCTACTCCCCAGCGACGTTTCTTTAATTCCTTCTCAATTTCTTTCAGTAAATCTCTTGAGCCCTCTTCGTGGATATTCATATCGGCATTACGTGTAATTCTAAAACAAATCGTATCCTCCACCTTGTAGCCAGTAAATAAGCGATCGATATAGTAGCGAATCACATCTTCTAATAAGAGATAGTGGTGCTTATTTTTAATTTTAACAAAGCGATCTAACAAGGCGGGTACTTGAACGATGGCGGTTAATTTTTTATCTGTCTCATCAGGATGATGCAGTGTGACGGCAATATTTAATGATAAATTTTGTAGTAACGGAAACGGTCGATAAGCATCAATCGCTAACGGTGTGAGCACAGGATAAATGACCTGTTCAAAATGCTGTTCTAGCCACTTTAATTCTTTTTTTGATAGCTTATCAATCGAACCAATATGAATATTTTCTTCAGCTAGCTGTTGTTTTAACACATGATAATAATCTTGTTGCGTTTGGACAAGCGGATGCGCTTCTTTTGTAATGGCCTCAAGTTGTTGTAATGCTGTTAAGCCGGATTTATTATCGGGTCGATTAAATCCAGCTCTAAATTGATCTTTTAATCCTGCCACCCGAACCATAAAAAATTCATCAAGGTTATTTGAGAAGATACCGATAAAGCGCAAACGCTCTAGTAGAGGATTTTGTTCATCCATTGCTTCTTCTAACACCCGTTTATTAAACCGTAGCCAACTAATTTCTCGATTGTTGAAGTGCTCAGGTGCATCTATGGTGATCGTGTCAGTCATGATTGTCACTCCTTGTCTTTTGTATCCTTAACAAAGGTTAAATCTACGGGTCGCTTTAAGGCTTTTTCAAGATGTTTCTTTTGTTTTTCCGCTTGATAAATTTCAGGAGCGGCATTTTTTGTATAAGCTAAGGTCAAAAGAATCTTTTTCTTTTTAACGTTAACGTCGATATTATGAATGACATGTCGTTTGGTTCCATCTAGGCAGTAAGTAAATTTAAGTAAAGCCCCAAGTAACATCAGTTTTTTGCGTTCGGTTTTCGTTAACCAACTTTTATAAGGGCGGACAAACTGTTTAAAGACTGTTTTATTTTTAAACGAGGCGACAAGTGCCAAGTCAAGTTTTTCGCGATGGCTCAGCCCGTCAATCGTACGATTACTTAATAAGTAAAACGTATGCTGGGCGCTTGACTCATGATCAATGTAGTCGCCCATGTTAAAGACATAACTTGCTCGCCTGAGCAACGTCCAATCTTTTTTTGTGAGCCCTTTAATTTTATGTTGAACGAGCGAGTCAAAAATTTCACGGGTTAAATGTTGGACTTGGAACGCTTGTTTCACATCTAAGTCAAAATCTGAGATTAATTCTTGAAAACTATCTTCTAACACATTGGGTGAATAAGGTTCCTCTTGTTTATGAAAGAGCAGTTCATAGTTAATGCCGTCTCGCAATCCTTTTTGACTTAAGACAAATCTGTCGGCATGGGTATGTTTATAAAGGGTGACAAACGTCATAATGGCTGGTAGGATAATATCCGCTCGATCTTTTGATAAGCCTTCCACTTTCATTCGTTTCTCATTAGAAAGGCTAAGTAAATGATCTTTAATCCGATGTAAATCTTTCAGTAGCATGGGATACTGATGGAGCCCTGCCATCGGATAATCTTTATCGATTTGATCGATTTGGGCCACGTTTCTCGCACTCCCACCAATCGCTATAATGGGCACGGATAAGTCTTCTAACCAACTCAAGGTGCTGAAGGCTTTTTTAACATAACTCTTTACCGTGTGTAAATTATCTGCTTCTGATACATTCTCATCGTACAAGTGACGTAAACTTAATGTACCAAAAGAGAAACTGTGCGCATGAATCAGTTTCCGGTCTTTAAAGTAAGTCACCTCAGTTGAACCCCCACCCATATCAACAGTGACCCCTTCCGTGAGAGATGTTGAATTGACAATGGCTAAATACCCATAAAAAGCTTCTTCTTCCTCTGAAAGTATCTGCATGTCCCAACCGAGTTGATCTTTCACTGCTTGAACGAGCGTAGCTTTATTGTTAGCTTGTCTCACAGTGGCGGTCGCAACGACCGTGAAATGTTTCAGTGGATATATTTTCAACACATCTTCAAACTCTTTTAATGTATCGATGAGGATTGTTTGCCCCTCATCCGATAAGTAACCGTCCGCCGTTAAATGATTTCTTAATCGTGCGACCGCTTTAACATTTTCGACTTCACGAAATCGTCCCGCTTCATTCGGTAAATAAATAACCAGGCGCATCGTGTTCGAACCAATATCAATGAGCGCATAATAATTATCTTTTATAGAAGTCATCTTAATCCCGCCTTTTAAATAGTAAGCTCTAATACGTATATATACCACAATATCGACATATTTAACCCTACAAAAGGGTGAGAAAGTTAGCGTGTTGGGGTGTTTTCAAACACATAATAAACATGTCTATTAAAAAAATGAATCAAAACACTTGAAAGTCAAAGAAGGTCAAAGTATACTATAATCAGGAAAGGTCAAAGATAGTCAAACGTTAGTGACCTTCCGTTATTAATACGATTGAACTAAGGAGGAACGAAAAAATGAAATGTCAAAAATGTCAAGTCCGTCCCGCAAATGTTAATGTGACCCTACGTATAAATGGTCACACTGAACAACTTCATGTCTGTGACACATGCTTTAAAGAAATCCGCAATGAATCTCTCCAGCCATCTAACTTCTTCGGACAATCTGGTTCGGCATTTGAAGAACAATCTGGCTTCACAAAACGTCAATCACATGTGAAAACAGAAACGCCGAATCACCATGATGGCCTACTTGATCAGCTTGGTCGTAATCTAACCGATCATGCGAAACAAGGTCTCATTGATCCTGTTATTGGACGAGATCAAGAAGTGACACGCGTGATTGAAACGTTGAATCGACGTAATAAAAATAACCCAGTATTAATTGGTGAACCTGGTGTAGGTAAAACGGCGATTGCGGAAGGATTAGCCTTAAAAATTGCACAGGGTAACGTCCCGAAGAAATTAAAAGATAGACAGGTATATTTACTCGACGTTGCGTCACTTGTCGCCAATACAGGTGTCCGTGGACAATTCGAAGAACGAATGAAAGGTCTGATTAGTGAACTCCAGGATCGACAAAATGTCATTTTATTCGTTGATGAAATTCACTTACTCGTGGGTGCTGGTACAGCTGAAGGATCTCAAATGGATGCGGGTAATATCTTAAAACCAGCACTTGCTAGAGGAGAACTCCAACTTATTGGCGCCACAACGTTAAAAGAATATCGACAAATTGAAAAAGATCAAGCTCTTGAACGTCGCTTTCAACCGATTATGGTGAAGGAACCAACAGAACAAGAAGCGATTCAAATTTTACAAGGAATTAAGGAGCGTTATGAAAGTTATCACCATGTTACTTATAGTGATGAGGTCATTGAACAAGCGGTGCGTTTATCCAAACGTTACATCCAAGACCGGTTCTTACCAGATAAAGCGATTGACTTAATTGATGAAGCAGGTGCACGGTTAAACTTAACCTTGTCTGAGTCAGATCAATCAACGATTGAAGACGAATTGAAATACCTTGCTGAGGAGAAACAAAAGGCAGCTGAAAAAGAGGATTATGAAACCGCTGCGCATTTGCGACATAAAGAGTTACAGCTTGAGAAAAAGCTAGCGACGCACGAAGGTGTACCCTCGATTGACGTGACGACAGAAGCCATTCAACTGCTTATTGAAGAAAAAACAGGCGTACCTGTGAGAAAAATGCAAGCGGATGACCAACAAAAGATGAAAGATTTAAAACGCCATCTTGAAAAGAAAGTCATTGGTCAAGAAGTGGCAGTCGATAAAGTCGCTAAAGCCATTCGTCGTAGCCGTGCTGGTCTAAAATCAAAACACCGTCCGATTGGGTCATTCTTATTTGTTGGGCCTACGGGTGTCGGTAAAACAGAGTTAACAAAAGTACTCGCAGAAGAAATATTTGGCCATCAAGACGCGCTGATTCGTCTTGATATGAGTGAGTATATGGAAAAGCATGCCGTTTCAAAAATAATCGGGTCACCGCCAGGTTATGTTGGTCATGAAGAGGCAGGACAACTTACAGAGAAAGTTCGCCGTCAGCCATACAGCGTCATTTTACTGGATGAGATTGAAAAAGCCCACCCAGATGTCCAGCATATGTTTCTGCAAATTATGGAAGATGGTCGTTTAACGGATAGTCACGGTCGAGTGGTCAACTTTAAGGATACCGTCATTATTATGACAAGTAATGCGGGAAGTGCCGTAAAGGAATTACACGTTGGCTTTAATAAAACAGAAACCGATGCGATCTCAACACTTGATCAGCTCAAGGATTACTTTAAACCAGAATTCTTAAACCGTTTCGATGCGATTATTACCTTTAATCAATTAGAAGAAGAGCACTTAATCAAGATTGTAGACTTGATGCTGAATGAATTAGAAGAGAATCTAAAAGAACAAGGATATAGACTTGAAGTAACCGAGAAAGTGAAAAAACATTTAGCTGATATCGGCTATGATCGTCAATTTGGTGCACGGCCACTTCGACGCGCTATTCAAGAAACTCTTGAAGACGGGATTACCGATGTCTTACTAGAAGAACCAGACATCATGGCTTTAAAAGCAGATGTCATCGATGATAAGATTGTTGTAACAAAGGTGTCTGAATAGGACTAAAGCTAAATGAAACATCAAATAAGTAATATCATACGCTCTTTACTCGGGCGTATGATATTTTTTTGAAGAAAAATTATCTGAATATTTATTCAATAAATCCATCGTTTTAGTGGGTAATATCAGAAAAACATGTTGTTTTGTGAATAAAGATAAACGTTATTGGATAAAGCTATATTTGACAACGGTTCTGTCAGTTTTGTTTGTGAAAAAATCTGGTATAATAGTGAAAAAGTAAGCTGAAGGGGAGAGACACAAATGACAGCAAAGAAAGCTACCGTATGTCATTCGGAATATGACAGGTTAACCCGCGTCATCGTGGCGGAACCTACTTATATGGCAATCACAGAAGTGATTAACGAAACACAAAAACATTTTTTATCAGACAATATAGATACAAAAGTCGCCACAGATCAACATCAAGCGTTTGTGAGTGTATTAAAAAGAGAAGGGATTGAAGTGGATCACCTTCCGGTGAAAGACCATCTAAATGAACAGGTGTTTACCCGAGATATCGGGTTTACGTTAGGTCAAACCTTGTTTATTGCTAATATGGCGAGTGATATTCGTAAACAAGAGACGGATATACTCACAGATGTATTAAACAAAGATGACACACCGTTTCACCCATTAACCGGCCCATCGATTGAAGGTGGCGATGTCTTAATAGATGGGAAAAACATTTATATTGGCGTCAGTGAACGAACGACTCATGATGCGATTGATATACTTAAACAACAGTTACCGGACTATGATATTTATCCACTATCATTAGCGGGGGATATTTTACATTTAGATTGCACCTTTAATATTGTTAGCGGAACGGATGCGCTTATTTATCGCCAAGGTCTAACAGAAGAAGCTGTTTCACTATTAGAAAAACGTTACAACTTAATCGACGTCTCAGCTGATGAGCAGTTTACGCTTGGTACGAATGTCTTATCGGTTGGTCATAAAAAAGTGATTAGTTTACCTAATAATGAAGCGGTGAATAAACAACTAGCTGACAGAGGCTATCACGTCATTGAAGTGGCCTTTGATGAGATTATTAAATCTGGTGGGTCTTTTAGATGTTGTACTTTACCTGTTGTAAGAGTGAAGGATTAAATGAATGTATTTCAATTATATAAATCAAGACAAATGAAAAATGCCTGTCCCCTTTACATGTTGAGTCATGTAAGGAGACAGGTTTTTTAGTCATTATAATCGTTCTTTTTGGTCAAATAACTTGAAGCTCAGTAAAAGGAGGGCAATACTTGTAGCCAGCAGCAATCCAATATTTAATAAGAGATTGGTTGATACGGCTCCCGTTTGTAGCATCTTTACAATCAGCGAGGATAAATTGTTATAAAACCAAGGGATTTTATGATGGAAGATCCCATTAATAATCGATCCTGCTGCTAGTGTAAGAATCGTGGCACCGACAATCATATACTGTTGGCGAATCACAGCTGCATACGTGAGTGTTAGGCTAATGACAAAGATGAACCAACAGCTATAAAAAATTATCGCTAGCATCATATAGATAACAGATAAAGAGCCAAACAAAATGCTGACGTAATACCAACTAAATAATAAGCTGATGATCAGTGCACCGGTAAACACAACCATTTTAGCCAGGGCCTTACTACCAATATAATGTGAAGCATTGATTGGCTTCACTAATAATAGTTCACTGACGCCTGTTTGACGTTCTTGGCTGATCGATGAAGCGGTTAGTAAAATCGTAATGAGTACACCAAACATACTCAGTTCAGATAAGCTGAGGCCAAACGCTTCACTGGCTGGAACAGCAGGTATTTCGAAAGCCATACCTTCAGGCATTCCACCAACATTTTCTAAAATGACAGGTAAGAAGTAAGTGGTGATAGGGTCCATGATCGCTAAGAGAATAAAGACAATAGGAACCCAGATGAGACTATTATTACGTTTATGCATGAGTAACTCTTTTTTAATCATGGTCAGAAGAAGCTTCAAATCCAATCACCTCCAAAAACATTTCTTCAAGTGTTGTTTTGTCGATAGAAAAATGAGTCAACTCAAGATGTTTATCTATAATCAGCGACAATAAAGACGCACGTGTTGCGTCCATATCTGTCGTTTCAAGATAAATATGTTGCCCTTCTTGTCGCGTTTGTTTGACATAAGGTAAAGTTTCAAGTGTTTGAATGAAGTGATCCGGTTGTTCGCCCACGGCAAGTTTAATCACTTGTTTTTGATATTTCTTCTCTAAGTCATGAACATGCCCTTGTTCAACGACACGCCCTTTATTCATCACGACTAAATAATCACTGATCTCTTCCGCATCCGATAAAATATGCGTGGAAAACAGAATGGTTGTTTCATTTTTTAACGTTTTTAACAAGTTTAAGACGTCGCGTCTTCCAACAGGGTCAAGTGATGAGACAGGTTCATCAAGAATCAATAATTTTGGTTGATGGATCATCGCTTGAGCAATGCCAAGGCGTTGTTTCATCCCGCCAGAATAACCACTGATTCGTTTATGTTTTGCTTCGTCAAGGCCTGTTCTTGTTAATAATAGCTCGGCGCGCTCTTTGGCCTCCGCTTTTGACATACCACTCAGTTCACCCATTAAAATAAGGAACTCAAACCCTGTCATCCAACCGTGAAACTGAGGGTATTGTGGTAAATAACCAATATAATGACGGTGATCCATACTCGGTGCGACTTGATCAAATTGAATGGAACCTGATGTTGGTTTAATCAGTCCTGCCAGCATGCGGAAGGTCGTTGTTTTACCCGCGCCATTAGGACCGAGTAAAGCAATCGTTTGGCCTTCCTCTAGTTGAAGGTCAATGGATGAAACGGCGACAGTGTTCTGAAATTTTTTCTGGAGTGCTTTGATATGAATCATTGGTTAATCTTGTCTCCTTCCGAAGATAAAAAATAAAATTGGACCAATCGTAGTGATAATTAAAATAACAAACAACCAGAGCCATCTATTACCGTTTAAGCGCATGTCTTGGTCGGCTTTATACCAACTCATCACCGCAACAATAGTTAAAATAAACTGTAACACAATAAGGGGCAACAGTAATAATACGATATTAACAGGTAAATCATTCATGAGAATCCTCCTCTTGTTCATGGCGATAGAGTACATAAGAATAGATGGTTGGAATGAGTCCAGCTAATATTGCTGGGATCACAATCACATAAATCATTAAATCAACAGGTAAGAAGGGAATAAGGAAAAATAACACACCACAGACCATAAATAATTTTGAACCTAATCGGTGTGTTTTTCGCCAGACAGTTTCACTGGAAAGTGTCCAAGGCGTACGAATGCCCATAAACCAGTTGGCTTTAACGGTCTGCATATAGTTACCGATAATGATAAATAAAATACCGATCAGGATGGGAATGACTATTTCAATGTTTAAGTCATAACCGAGACTTTGAAAAATAACAAAAGCATTCACAAAGACTAACAGACCGAGGGTAGCATAAATAATAATCCAATAAGCTTTTGATGTGTATAAATAGCCTTTGCGTTTTGGATCTAACTTCGGACTGAGGACAAGAATCGGGTAAATCACAAGTAAAATCCCAACATTCATCAACATCCCTAATAGTTTTGGTGCGGTCCAGTTAACGCTGCCATCAGGTCCCCACTGCATCGGAATCTCATCAGGTAAACGCGGAAAAGCAATGATCCACATGATGAGGGTGGCGCTTAATAAAAAAATAAAGGGTAAGTGTTTACGCATCTGTATCATCTCCTTTTGTAAAAGACATCGCCCAACTGATTAATTCTTGAAAGACGGTCGTGTTTAAATGGTAGTAAATATATTGGCCTTGTTTCTCATCTTCAATTAAGTTAGCAGCTTTTAAAATTTTTAAGTGTTGTGAAATGCTCGGTTTTGACATCTCAAATTGATCGGCAATCTCCCCAGCCGTAAGGTCTTTCGCCTTTAATAAATCAAGGATTTTCCTCCGTGTTGGGTCGGCGAGGGCTTTAAATGCCTCTTTCATGATGTGGCCTCCTTAATTAAGTATTTAAGTAATTAACTAAATAATAAAATATAAATGGTTGAAAGTCAATATATAATAGAGCATCATAAAAAAAGTGATAAAATAATGTCCTGGGAAATAATTTTACCTTGTCAAAAGATAATAAAGTTTGTATAATACGTAATAGACAGATTAAGGGGCATTAGCTCAGCTGGGAGAGCGCTTGTCTGGCAGACAAGAGGTCAGCGGTTCGATCCCGCTATGCTCCACTTATTCTCATTTGTTTTTCTTTAGTATATTTCTTTTTGGCTATAAATAGAACAGTTCAATAAGGCAGTGACTGCCATCATTTAATAATCAATAAAAAAGCATGCTTATCGCTAAAAGCATGCTTTTTTATGTGCTTAATCTATTCATTTAGCCTACAACATAGGTGTTGGTTGGGCTACCGTTTCTTTTTCAGATTGATCAAGAGGTGATTCAAGTAGTCTAAGGTAATTTTCTGTTACAACCGATGTATCTGTCAAGAGATCCACGACATGTTGTTTGTAACGCGTGAAAATCGTCAGGCTATACATAATCCAAAGCACTTTTTGTAAGTAACGGCCAAATCCTTCGCGTACAAGGACGGTTGTCCAACTTAATGTTTCTTCATTAATGGCAATCACGCGAATACCGAAAATCATTTTACCGAGCGTTTGTCCATTGGTGAATTTAGTCATACAAATGAAGTAGAGTAAGTAAATAAAGAGTGACAGAACGGTTTTTAATAGACTCTCATTCAAATAGAATAACAATAACCGAGACAGTGATTGAATCATGATCATGTCTACAGTAAAGGCGAACAACCGAATGAAAAATCCAGCATAAAAGTAATCGGGATAATCATTAAATCGTCTAATCATATTACAGCCCCCTGTAGAGATACTTAAAGGTTGGAGCTTCTTCTGTCTGTCCAATGGAATCTAGTGGTGTTGATTCCGCTTGTGGTAAAAGATTTTTCATTGATAAGAAAAACTGATCGAACATATTTAAAGATGTTCCATCATATTGAAAGACTTCAGCGCCAGACAATTCAAAGTCACTTTCAAGTGTCGCTAAAGCGTCATCGAAGTAACCGAGTTCATCAATGAGTCCAAGTGTTTTAGCCTGTGCCCCGCTATAAATCCGTCCGTCAGCTAAGTCGAGCACGCGCTCGCGTGACATATTGCGCCCGTCTATAATTTCACTAACAAAGCGCTCATACATTCCGTCAACAATCTCTTGTAAGACAGCAATTTCTTCGTCTGTATTCGGACGGGTGGCAGATCCTAAGTCTTTTAAATCACCACTTTTAATGGTCGTATCTTCAATGCCGAGTTTATCAAGTAAACCAGAAACATTAAAACCTTGCATAATAACACCGATTGAACCGGTTAAGGTCTCTTGTGTTGCGAAGATTTTTTCTGATTGCGCCGATATGTAATAACCACCACTTGCGGCCATACTTTCCATGACGGTATAGACTGGAATGTCACGGGCCTCTTTTACTTCTTTAATTTTATCGGTCAGTTCTGCGCTTTCATACACACCCCCACCAGGTGTATTGACACGTAGTAGTATAGCCTTCACGGTCTCATCGGTTTTAATTTGTTCAAGTTGATCAAGGATCAAGGCATGATTATAGCCCCCTTGTGCAAACGGTGAGACTTGTTGATTAATCATTTCACCTTGAACGTCAATTAAAGCAATCCGATTAAAAGCATCGCCATCTCTGATAACTGTTTCTGCTTGAGCATCGTCGATCAGTGCGGTGAAGAAATCTGTCGCTTTATCCTCATCTTCCTCATCAGCCATAAAAACAGAAGCAACAGCGGGTAAAATAAGTGAAACAATCAATACAATGATTGATAATCCAATCGCCACCCAACGTTTATTCGTCATATAAATCCTCCTTTTTCGTTTTCTCACATAGATAAGTATAACAAAAACTTACAATCTGTGTAAACTTTTCTTAAAGTTATCTTCAGTCATATAAGTCATTGTCATCGTTCAACTTATGATATAATCAGACATTGAATGATTGGTGCGCCTTTGTTTTAAAAAAGACACGGAGTAATAAGAGAAACGTATGACGAGATACGCTACATAAAGAGGAGGACTTAAGGGATGCTAAGACGATTTTTTAGTTATTATAAACCGTATAAAGGTTTATTTATGCTGGATTTTACAGCCGCTGTGTTGGTGGGGTTACTTGAACTCGCCTTTCCACTTGCGGTGAATTATATTATCGATGAACTACTGCCGAGCGAAGATTTTACGATTATCATGCTAGCAGCTTTTGTGTTACTAATGATTTATTTATTAAACACGTTGCTACATTTTGTCGTGACATACTGGGGGCATATGTTAGGCATTAATATCGAGACAACGATGCGACGGAAATTATTTGAGCATCTTCAGTCGTTATCGTTTGGGTACTTTGATAATGCGAAAACAGGGCACTCTATTTCGCGGTTAACGAAAGATCTAGAGGAGATTGGCGAAGTCGCTCACCACGGTCCGGAAGATGTGTTTGTCGCTGTGATGACGTTAATTGGCTCGTTATGGATCATGTTAACGATCGATGTAGAATTAGCTTTGATTATTTTTACTGTTGTGCCATTGATCGTTGTTTTTGCGATTCACTTCAACAAAAAGATGACTAAAACATTTCGCCGCATGTTTCAAGACGTTGCCAATATCAACGCTAGAGTAGAAGACAGTATTGGTGGGATCCGTGTCGTAAAGGCGTTTGCTAATGAATCATATGAATCGGATAAATTCCAAGAAAATAATTTGGATTACCGGGCAACGAAGTTATCATCCTATAAAATTATGGCACAAAATGTGACGGTTAACTATTTACTGATGCGACTCATTACGTTGTCGACGTTAATGTTCGGGTCTTATTTTGTGATTGATACGTCTTTATCGCACGGAGAATTTGTGGCGTTCATCTTACTGACCAATATCTTAATTGGTCCGATTCAAAAGATTAATGCGGTGATTGAAAGCTATCCGAAAGGATTTGCCGGATTCAAACGTTATACCGATGTCCTTGATACGGAGCCAACGATAAAAGACCGCGCGGGGGCACGTGAGGCATACGTCGCAGGCGATATTGTATATCACGACGTGAGCTTCGGTTATACAAAAGACCAAGACGTGCTCGCAGGGATTAATTTAACGATTAAACAAGGAGAAACCGTTGCCTTCGTTGGTCCCACAGGTGCAGGGAAGACAACGTTATGTAACTTACTGCCCCGGTTTTATGAAGTGACTAATGGATCGATTACCGTTGGTGGCGTTGATATTCGTGATGTGAAACAACGTTATTTACGTGAAAGTATCGGCGTTGTTCAACAAGATGTCTTTTTATTCTCGGGTACCGTTAGAGAAAATATCGCCTATGGTAAGCTTGACGCGACAGATGAGGAAATACTAGCAGCCGCCAAACAAGCACGGCTCGATACATTTGTCTTAAACCAACCCCGAGGGCTAGATACCGTAATTGGCGAACGCGGGGTGAAGCTATCGGGTGGACAAAAACAACGCTTATCAATCGCGCGGATGTTTCTAAAAAATCCGGCGATTCTAATACTTGATGAAGCAACGTCAGCACTCGATACTGAAACGGAAATGAAAATTCAAGAAGCTCTTAACCGGTTATCAAAAGGACGGACAACGCTCGTGATTGCTCACCGTCTAGCAACAATTAAGGATGCGGATAAAATTGTTGTTGTCACAGAAGAAGGAATCAAAGAAACTGGTTCACATGAGGAATTATTAGCTAAAAAAGGCGCGTACAGTGAGTTGTATGCGGCGCAATTTGGTTTATCGAATGACTAGGTAAATGAAAGATAGAATGAACAACGACCAACCGTCATGATGCGGCTGGTCGTTGTTTTCGTTCTATAGGATAACTGTCTTTTGACGTCATGACGTTTGCTACCCGATATTACCTGGTTAAGGACGCAATCAATCGTGGAATCTTGTCTCGATCCTTTTGTTCAGGGTAGAGTTCAACTTTTAAGGTCACGCGTAAATCAGTCTGTTGCTGCATTGGTTCAACGAAACGATCAACAGCGCCGCAAAAGTAGGGATAGAAGCGATCGCCTGTTCCAACGATCGCACTTCTTACGTATCTTAAGTTAGTTTGAGAAAGATACTCATACAGCGGCATCATTTCTCTAGGAATATCACCATTTCCAAACGTATACGTTCCTACAATGATGTAGTCATAGTGTTGTAACGTCTCAAAATCTAAATCACGTACGTGAGTAAGCTGTGGCGTAATGTCAGATTGATTTAAAGCATTATAAATCATCTCCATCACCGCTTTTGTGTTGCCGGTGATGGAGGTATAAATAAGACAAGCGTGCATTCATGTCACCTACAATTCGTCGAATCCGTTAGATGAGGACACTTTTGTGTACGTGCGTGACTTTTGTTCAAAGAAGTCAGACTTCGTTTCATTCATCATCTCATCGCTAAACACATGAATCCATGGCATCGGGTTGTCACGTTCGGGATAACCATTGTCTAAACCAAGTTGTCTGAAGCGTTTATTCGCTAAATATTCAAGATAAAGATGGAATTCGTCAAGATCAATCCCTTCAATATCTTTTAAAATGACTGACGCCCATTCTTTCTCAAGTTCTACGGCTTGTTTAATCGTGTCATAGATAAATTGAATGTTGGCTCCTGTGTTTAACTCAGGTTGTTCTGATAGTAAGATTCTTACAAACTGAGAAATGAAATAGGCGTGCTGCATCTCATCGCGCTGAATGTAAGAAATCATCGTACTTGTTTTCAGCATCTTTTGGTGCGTGGCCAAATGATAAAAGAACGCAAAACCGCTGTAAAAGTAAATACCTTCTAAATTAATCGAACTGATCGCTAATTTAAATAAATTGAGTGGTGTCGGATCATCTTTGAATTGTTGGTAATAATCTAAGATGAACTGATTGCGCTTATTCACGATGGGATCACTCTTCGCTTCATTAAATCGTACATTTTGTTCATCTGTTGGGATGAGTGAACTTAAGATGTAAGAATACGATTCATTATGCACCGCTTCTTGCTGACTAATCACCGCAAAAATCGCTTTAAAACTTGAGTCGGTGACATAGTTCATCACTTCTGACATCGTCGGCGTTTGTAAACTATCTAAGGCAGCGAGCTGTGTATTAATACGTAAGAAGACGTCTTTTTCTACGTCAGATAACTTATCCCATGCCTTAACATCATCTTGCATATTAATCTCATGCGCTTTCCAAAAGTTTGATAACAATGTTTGATATAAGTCGTACATTTGTGGGTAGCGTAAGTCATTCCAATTAAGAATGCCAGACGATTGACCGTTAATAATCCCAGTTGATTTATTTGGGTGACTTGGATTCAGTAACGGTATCTTTTTTAATGGTTGTTCTAACATAGATTTTCCTCCTAGCTATGGCAAGCGACACATTCATTAATTTCTGCTTGTGACGTTGATCGTACGTAATACGTTGTTTTTAATTTGTTATGGTAGCTTGCTAAGTGTAAGTCAAGTAATTCTTTTGCTTTAATATCATGACGAACATAGAGATTAAAACTAATCGCTTGATCGATATGACGTTGCCTTTTAGCATTTTGTTCAATACTCTTTATTTGATCAAGCTCATGTCGTGCTTTTAAATAATACGGATATGTCTTAGGTGTTAAATCTGGGACAGTGACTTTAAATTTAAAATTTTTCTTTTCTTCTGCGTACATGAGCGCATAGATCGGATCAATCCCATCGGTGGATCCACCAATTTTGGCTGTTGAACTGTTAGGAGCAACCGCCATCAAATAACCATTTCTCAAACCATGCGTTTGGATAGCTTGCTGTAACTGATGCCAGCGGTCACTTTCGTAATGGCGGTCTTTGAAGTAACGACCATTGTCAAACTCAGAGCCTTTAAACTTATCGTAAGGTGACTTTTCTTTAGCGAGTGTCATAGATGCTTGCAAAGTTAAATAGCTAATCTCTTCATAGAGCTCATCTGCATAGTTGCTCGCTTCGTCTGATTCCCAGTAAATATTTTTTAAGGCGAGTAAATGATGCCAACCGTAAGTGCCAAGTCCAATCGCCCGGTAAGTTTGATTCGTCAAGTTAGCTTGTGCAACAGTGATGGTATTTAAGTCAATCACATTATCAAGCATCCGCACTTGAATCGGAATAAGACGCGTTAATACATCATCTGTCACGGCTCGAGCAAGGTTAATGGATGAGAGGTTACAGACAACGAATTCTCCAGGTTTTCTCACGATGACGCTATTACCTTCATCATCGATATACTCTTTCACAATCATTGTGGCCGACATGTTTTGCGTAATTTCCGTACATAAATTACTGGCAAAAATACTTGTTCGACCGCGTCCATGGACATGTTTATTCGCATTTTTACGGTTCACTTCATCACGATAAAACATATAAGGTGTGCCTGTTTCAAGTTGTGCCATCATGATTCGCGCCATAATATCCATCGCTCGGTACGTCTTACGTGATAAGAGAGGATGATTGACGGCTTCTTCATACTTTTCGGTAAAGTAACGCTTGTCTGTCTCATCATAGAAATCTTCTAAGCCGAGTGCTCGTCCCGTTTCATCTTTCCATCCCATCACTTGTTTGACTTCATGTGGACAAAACGTATGCCACTTGCCAATACTACGCCCCGCCTCATCTGTTTTTTCTAACTGTTCCATAAATAAGTCAGGAATGCTGACGCCAGTGAAAATATCATGAGCTTTCCGGCGTTCATCCCCATTATTCGTTTTTAAATCTAAAAAGCCGTTCATAATATCTTTGTGGAATACATCTAAATAGATACTCACCGCGCCTTGACGTTGTCCGAGTTGATCGACGCTGACAGCTGTATCATTTAATAATTTAATCCAAGGAATCACACCGCTAGAATGGCCTTTGAACTTTTTAATATCCGAACCAAGGGCTCTAACTTTTCCGTAATAAACACCAATGCCACCGCCGTCTTTACTAAGACGTGCCACATCCCAATTGTTCATATAAATCCCGTCCAAGGAATCGTCGACCGTATCAATAAAACAACTAGAAAGTTGCCCGTAACTTTTACCGGCATTTGATAAGGTAGGTGTTGCGACAGTCATGTAAAGGTTAGAAAGTGCCCAGTAAGCTTCTTTAACAAGTTCGAGGCGCTTAGCTTTTGGTTCATGTTGCATCAGTGTCATGGCAATCACCATGAACCGTTCTTGAGGTAATTCAAATAATTCTTTTTTATGATTTCTAGCAAGGTAGCGATCCTGCAACAGAAAGAGCCCAATATAATTAAATAATTGGTCTTTCACTGGATCGATTGACTGACTTAAATCAGCGATATCAGCTTTTGAATAATGCGTAAGTAAGGCGTCAGAATAAATGCCTTTATCTGTGAGTGTGACGATCAGCTGATAAAAGTCAGGATACGTTGTAAAATCATTATGCTGTCTGTTACGACCGGCTTCTTTGTAAAGTTGCTTGTTTAAAAAGTGACTCGCAATAAAGGACCAGTTTGGTGCATCAATATCAATACGATTGAGGGCGTAAAAGAGCGCTGTTTCATTTTCATCTTTGTTTTCTTTTATTGCCTCTTCAATTTTTTGGTTGAGTTGATCGAGATTAAGCTTGTATTGCGCTTCTAAGTATGTAAGTTCTTGTTGAAGTTTATCCATCGTAATGGTCATAGTTATCTTCCTTTCTTATTTGCTTGACGATACCAAATTGTTAGGTTTAAAGCATCATACACTATATATAGTGTATGATTTATAAAAAAAACGCTACATCTTGTATTGTATCGTTAAAAGTTATACATGTCTATAAGCACGAAGAATTATTTATACTTTTTTGTTTAGAAAATAAAGCATGTATAACTTTCTCTGTTTATCTAGTAGATATCGCGGGCAGAAAGATATACAATGATGTTAAAGAGACGTAAAACGTGTGTGTATTCAGGAATATGTGACAAAAGAACGATAAGAAGTTAGTTAAAAAGATAGAGTTTGACTGATTTCTAGTCGTGACCTTAAAAAAATCACAAGATAATTGGGCAAACTTAGCGAAAGCTAAGGACGCAAAGCTACGGGTCTAAAGTAGACATACTATTGATCGCCGGGTTGCACAGAGATAATCAGGATTATTACACATGATTATTTATAGAGAGAGGCCGGTTGAGAAAGAAAAGAGGGGCAAAGGATGACGACGTTTATATCAAAAGGCAGGACTGTGAAAGAAGCGATACATTTGGGACTTGAAGCCTTACAGTTAGACCGTACACAAGTTGAGATCGAAGTACTACAAATAGAAAAAAGAGGTCTCTTAGGTATAGGTAACAAAGATGCAACAGTCAAGCTGACGTATCAACTAGATACAACCGTAACATCACCAAATCCATCGATTAAAGGAACAATGCCGGAAACTCATACATCGATTGATGGCATGGGTCTCGATGATTTTCTTGATTATTTAAATCAAGCATCATCCATTGAAGAAGATATACACGAAAAGAATGACAAAGACGATATAAGTCAAACGATTTCAGAAGCATCAGATGCCATACATTATGAACATCACCAATCATTAAGCGGTAAGGTATGGGTAAAAGATGGTCAACTCTTCGTAAAAGATAGCGAGGAACATCAACCGTCACTAAAACTTGAAAAAGGTTTACTTGTTAAAAAGAATGGCGAAACGATTGAAGATACGTTTATTTTTGTGAAGGAAAAAGATGAGGTTACCTTCTTTTTTGAAGAGGCGTCAGAACCAACAGAATGGAAAATTGTTGAAACAGATGATAAGTTGAAAGCAGAATTACGTATTAAACCAGGGATTGAACGCCAATTGAAATTAAAAGATACAACACCGGGCTATCAGGTTACTATTGAAACGGTGGAGGATATTGTCGTAAAACAAACGATTACCTCATCGGATATTTTAGCGGCCTTAACAGAGCGAGGAGTCATATACGGTATTGATGAACAGGCGATTGAATCTGCGCTTAGTAGTAAACAAGGTGGTCTGTTTGTCATTGCTAAAGGGGAGGCGCCGGTTGACGGGATAGATGGTAGATTAGAAGAAAAGATAAAAACACGACCAGAAAATGATTCTAAAGATAATAGTGACTTATCTGCGATTGACTATCGTGAAAGAAAAAAGATACCAAACGTTGAAAAAGGACAAGTCCTTGCGATTATCCATCCGGCTATTAAGGGAAAAAGTGGCATATCAGTTAGAGGGGAAGATATGCCACCTAGACTTGCTCGTGAATTAAAAGTCGTCACGCAAAAAGGTACGATTAAGTTAGATAACAGGATTGTGGCAAATGAGAATGGCCGACCGTTTATTGAAAGGCGGGGACCACTTGTTAAAACGAAAGTGTTGCCACAGATGGTACATGACGGGGATGTTGATTTAAGTTCTGGTAACATTATCTTCCGTGGTGACGTTGAAGTAAAAGGAGATGTGACCGAAGGGATGCAAATCCAATCAGGTGGGCATGTGACGATTCATCAGACAGTCAATGGGGCAACCATTCGTGCTCTGCAGTCCATTCACATAGGTGGGAATGCGAATCGGTCAGATATTGCCTCTGGGAGTCATGTCGACCTCACGTTACAGCACGTATTAAGTGGCTTATATCATAAATTATTGGATATGCAACAAATGATCGATCAAATTATTCAATCACCTAAGTTTAAAAATAGCCCATATAAACATGCGAGTATCACTTCCTTAATCTTGTTAGTCAAAGAGAAGCGGTTTAAAACATTGTCGAAAGACATTCAATACTTTAATCAATTAGTCGCCAATGAAAAGAAATATCTAATAGAAGAAGAATGGGAAGAAGTGAATGAATCACTTAAAAAAATCTTTTTCCGTATTCCCCAGATTGATGTATCGATGGATACGTTTAAACGTTTGCTTGATCAGATGAAAAACCTCATCGATTTAAGTGCGATGCAAAACAATGAAGAAGCGAATCTATTCCTTAAAAATGCCTTGAATAGTCGATTGGTTTCTGCTGGTGATATTATGGTGCTCGGTCGGTCTTGCATCAACTCAACGATAAAAGCCGAAGGGTTTGTCACTGTTAGAGGTATTGTGCGAGGCGGCGAACTATTTGCGAAGAAAGGTTGCGACTTATACGAGGTCGGTGGTCAGATGGGAGTCAGGACATTAATTAAAACATCGGAAGAAGGTAAAATTCGGATTAAAAAAGTGTTTGAAGGAACGGTCATTAAAGTAGGGGGATGGACCCATACATTTGAAGAAGATCAAGAATTTATAGAAGCTTCTTTAAATAAAGAAGGGAAGTTTCATTTAACTCATCATTAAAACAACCGATATAATATAGAGATAAGAAAATGTGAGAATTTCCACAAGGGAAAGCAGGTTATATGATGCGTTACAAAAGAAAAGAACCATTTAGATATTTATTTAATGAACCGATAGATGGAAAGTTTGTGATAATTTTAAACCATGAAGATGAAGACAAAGTTACTCGGACAGACCCAGGTAGGTTAAAGATTATTGATCTTAGTCCTAAAGGGATGCAATTTAGAACAAAGCTAGATATCCCGACATCAAACAAGGAGTTTTATATAGAAGTCACGTTTGAATTAGATGGTGAAACGATTGAGATGCTAGGTCAAATTGCTTGGAAGAAAAATGAGTCAGATGGTGTTCGTTATGGACTTGAAGGCATTGAGGACCCGAAGCGTGAACAACAAATTATTGAAGGAGTCAAATCCCTCAGTAAAAAAGCCCATGCTAAGGCAAACATTTTAGAAAAAACAGAAGAGTTAAAGCAACCTGAATGGAAGGAAAAAGAAGAATAAAGACCACCAAATAAAGAAACGAATCAAGACCCGACACCTATAAATGAAACTACTTTAAAAGAGAGGCATTCATTTAGCGACATGTAAGGGTTATACTGACAAAGTAACATTTTAAACTATCACTAACAAAAAAACTAGGTTAATAAAACTAGTTTTTTTCTTTATGTATGGTAATTATGTGCGTTTTTAAAAAACTATCCATCTATTGGCTCAACATTTTTAAAAATATAGTAAAATGCTATTAAGAGTTTTCATTCTTTGCCGATATTAATAGAAAGGTGTGGTTTGTTTACTCGATAAACTTACTTTTTAAGGAATTGTAAGCGTTTAAAAAGGAGGAAGTAGGATGAGGTTATTTAAAAAGAAGAAACCGAAAGAGCTTAACAAAGAAAAAGAGAACAAGGTGAAAAAAGAAAAACGACCGAAAGCAAAGAAACAAAATAAAAAGACATCAGATAAAATTAAGCGAACACATAAACCAAAGAATAAGAAAGTAAGTTTACATAATGTGTCAATTGGTTGGAAGTACGGTTTTGTTATCATTTTTATTTTTGTTTTATTATCTATTTCAACAGCCCTTGTGACACAGGCTATTATGGAACTTGGCCAAGATTTAAATGAAGTGGAAGACCAGGGGAACCGAGCGGTACTCACAACGGAATTAAGTGAATTGGTTCAATCAAAAGGTTTGTCGGCGATGAATTACTTACAGTTTGGTAATGAGACGCATTTAACCGATTATGAAACTAAAAAAGCGCGCGTAGATGAACTGTTGGAATATCTAGAAGGCACCATTACTACTGAAAATCAGCAGTCATTGTATAATGAAGTCACAAAAAATAATGATATTTTAGATGAAACTTTTTATGGCGATGTTGTTGAAAATGTAGGAGCAACAGAAGATATAAGACGTCTATACAGCAACCGCTTTAGCAGCGCAACGAATACGACATCACTGTACTTACAATATTTAAAAGACCTCATTATTGAAGACCGTGATCAAACAGTTAAAGAAGCGGATAACTCACAACAAGCATCACTCATCTTGCTTCTAGGGTCTATGGCTGGATCATTAGTTATCGGCGTCATTTTAGTCTTACTCATTAGCCGGTATATTTCTAAACACCTTAACCGTGTAGTTAAAGCTAGCGATACCATCGCATCGGGTGATTTATCACAAGCAGCGATTCATTATCAAGGGCGAGATGAAATTGGTCGCTTGAGTGCGTCTATCAATGATATGCAGAAACAACTTTTAACGATGATTAATAAAATAGATGAAACATCCGTTGAAGTAAAAGATAGCAGTATTCATTTAAATCAATCTGCTCAAGATGTAAAGGTTGGCACTGAACAGATTGCGATAACAATGGAAGAGTTAGCAACAGGCACTGAATCACAAGCCACTTATGCAGGTGACTTAGCTGAGACAATGAAAGCTTTTAGTGACAGAATTACCTCTATCAGTAAAAGTAGTGAGACGATCAATCAATCATCAAGTGTTGTGTTAGAAGAAACTCAATCTGGTAATATGTTTATGCAAAAGTCTATTAAGCAGATGACCACCATTGATTCGATAGTGAAAGAAGCGGTAACAAAGGTAAAAGGCCTAGATAAACAATCGAAAGAAATCTCGAAATTAGTAAGTGTCATTAAGGATATTGCGGATCAAACGAATCTGCTTGCACTTAATGCAGCGATTGAAGCGGCACGTGCCGGGGAACACGGGAAAGGTTTTGCGGTTGTAGCTGATGAAGTAAGAAAATTAGCTGAACAAGTCAATCATTCGATTGGCGATATTACCTCTATCGTTCAAACGATTCAAACAGAATCAAAAACCGTCTCAGAAGCTCTGTCTCATGGGAATGAAGAAGTTGAACAAGGAAAAATCGATATAACAAAAACTGGCGAACGCTTTAAATCCATTGAACAAGCGATTGATGAGATGACGTCGCACGTTAAAACAGTGATGTCTGGTTTACAAGTTCTTGCTGAAGAGTCTGAACAAGTCAACGGCTCTGTACAAGAGATTGCCTCTATTTCACAACAATCCGCAGCTGGTGTGGAAGAAACATCTGCTTCAGCAGAAGAAGCCTCCTCTTCTATGGAAGCTGTAGCAGAAGGGGCCACGTCTTTACGTGAATCTGCTGAAGCATTAAATGAAATGATTCGACAATTTAAGACGAAGTAAGTCAACGTGTAAAGCCATAAGCCACTATAAAAAAGCCATGTTGGTGATAAAAACACCGCTAAATCAAGGTGTATGCTTGATTTAGCGGTGTTTTAACGTTTGATTATATTTGAGATTTATGCACGATAAAAAGCAAGCTCCTCTTCAATAGCTGCTCGGATATTAATTAAAGCGTCATCAACATCTTTACCTTTAATTCTTTTACCATTGACCATCGCAAAGGGTCGTAAACGGCATAATCCGCAAAAAGATAAACAACTGCTGGTGATGACGGAAACTTCAGGATATTCATTTTCTAGAAGACCTTCGGTTTCAATCGTACTTAGTAAATTGCTTTCGCATATTTCCACAATGATGATACCGATAGTACCCACACCCCTATTATTATGCTATACTAAAATATATATTATAAACGAACGATTAAAAACTGTCATATAATCTGCTCATCACGATGTGGTATAATGACATAACAAACTTTAATGGATAAAAATTAAAAAAATAAAAGTTTGTTATTTACTTCACAAACTTTTTTCGTTACTATAGTCATAAGGGTAGGTGTTGAATATGGTTAAAGATAGATCAACGAGACAATCTGTTTTGGAATTATTGAAAAAGAAACAAGAATTATCAGTCAGTGGTTTAAAAGAGCATCTAGACATAACTGAAATGGCAGTAAGAAAACATTTGATCAAATTGGAAGGGGAAGGATTAATCTCCTCACGGACGGTTCGACAACCAATGGGCCGACCAGTGATCTTTTATCAACTCACTAAAGAAGGTAACGATCTTTTTCCAAATAATTATGATAAAATTGCTGTCGAAATTTTGCATGACATAAAAGACTCTATGGGACTTGACGCGATTGATACATTATTTAACAATCGTGAACAGCGGATGCGTAAAAAGTATGTGCGGAAGATTTATCAAGATGACCCATTAAAAGAGCGGGTACAACAATTGGTTGAAGTCCAAGAGGACAGTGGATATATGGCCGAATTAGTAGAAGAAGAGTCATCAGAAACGGAAGACAATGTGACCGTCACATTTGAACAGTTTAATTGTCCGATTTCAGCCATTGCTAGTGAATATGATAAACCGTGTGAATGCGAATTAAAGTTGTTTAAAGAAGTGCTAGGAACGGATGATGTTGAACGGGTAAGTTGTATCGCTAAAGGCGGTAAAAGTTGCCGGTATGTCGTAAAAGATGAAAAAAAGGCGGCCGTCAAGTCAAAGTAGTGCTATTATTATATGTCATTCATATAAATACAAAAACGAGGGGCTATTTAATCAGTTAAGTGGCCCCTCGTTTTAATATTTTTTTAATTCATCCATAGCCACTTGTAAAAAACGATCAATCGTTTTTTGTTGTTTAACAGGAAGCGTCCGATAAAGGTCAAGTTGAGTTTGTAAGTGTTTGTTCTTAATTATGAAGTCAATCAATTGGTGAAGTGATGACTCGTCTAAATTGTTAATGGTTTCCTGATAGTGTGCTTGGTAATCGCTTAAAACAAAGGTTGTCTCAGGTGCTACACCGATAAGTGTGTCTAGCGTTATTTGGAATATGTTACTTAATTTTAGCGCTGTAAGTAGGTCTGGTAGCACATGTCCATTTTCCCATTTAGCCACAACAGAACGTGAAACTTTTAACAAGTCAGCGAGTTGTTGTTGAGTAAATTGATGTTTTTGTCGGTAATGTTTTAAATTATGAGGGAATTGATATAAAACCATAGTTTTTCACACTCGTTTTCTAAAAGTTATCTTTATAGTATGTGCCCATCCTATCATGTTTTATGTAAATACTTATGATATCGCTTGTTCTTAAAGTGTTTAAAATATATAATGTTCTTAAAAAGAACAGAGAATGGTGGGAATATGAAAACATGTCTATTGTTTGACCGTGCTCAAGCAGAAAAAACCAAGTTTCTTCAATCTGATTTAAACGTACTAGGTAGTATTCGAGTTGAAAAGTATCAAGTGAACTACGATACGATTGAATTTCATTTGGAGGTTGACTCAAAAGAAATCGTGTGGGAGATAGTCCATCAATGCCTGGAAGTTAATTTGCCTCACGGTTTTGGTTTTAGTGACGACCCGACTAAACGCCATGAAGAAGCAATACTTAAGCTCAAACAGTACCATCGTTAGAGGGAGTGTGCGATAGGCTCAAATATGCTAAACTGACAGTAGTGATTTAATGGGGGTGTTGTTGTGCCAGAAATATCTAAGATATCGATTCAAAAAAAACGCGCTGATCGCTACAATATTTTCTTTAAAAGTAGTAGTGGTAAAGATGAGTATGCTTTTAGTGTGGGGGAAGATACTTTAATCAAAGAAGGTCTCAGAAAAGGTTTGACCATTGACGACGTAAAAATAAACGCGTTAAAGCGAAGGGATGATACAAATAAAGCTTTTAATAAAGCGCTCCATTATCTTGCTCAGAGAATGCGCTCAGAGTTAGAAGTACGGGAGCGATTAGTAAAAGATGATTATGATCCCGAACAGATTGATGTCGTCATCACACGGCTATACCGGGAAAATCTGTTGAATGAAAAGGCTTTTAGTGAAGCGTTTGTTTTAACAAAAAAACAAACAACGATGAAAGGTCCTCAAGCCATTGAGAAAGAATTAAAAGAAAAAGGGATCAAAGAACAGGACCGTCTTTATGGTCTTTCGTTTTATACTGAAGCAGATGAGATTGAAAAGGTGTCTAAATGGATACAAAAACAACAATCGAAACAGAAGAAGTTATCGCATAAGTTATTTAAGTTAAAACTTAAGCAACAGCTAATGCAAAAAGGTTTTTCAAATGATGCTATTCAATTAGCAATGGAAAATAGTGTAGAAAGATTACCTGAAGAAGATGAGTATCGAGCCTGTCATATTCAAGGAGAGAAAATCTTAAACAAAAAAGCGCGAAAATACACAGGATATGAATTAATTCAACAAGTGAAGATGGGTCTTTATCAAAAAGGTTTTCCAATGGATACAATCGATCGGTTTATCAATGAAGAAATAAAAACAAGCGAGTAAAGGGCAACCTTCTCGCTTGTTTTTGTTTGTTTTAGACGACACCTAAATGAATTAAGTCAGCAACAGCATCATGGACGTGGCGAACGACTTTTTGTGCATGTGACTGAATCACGGCTGGTGCGTCCTGCATGGCATAACTATAGCCTGTAAGTGACAACATATGTCGATCATTAAAACTATCGCCGATAGAAACAGTGTGATCCATATGTGAATGGGTCTTTTTAATAAGTGCCTGTAAAGCGTGGCTTTTATCAGCTCCCTTTGGGACAATATCTAGACATTGTTGCGCTGAAAGAAAAGTAGACACGTCATCAGGGAATGTTTGATTAATCTCTGTTTCTAATGCTAATAACGCCTCTGTATCTCCAAGCAACATGAACTTTGATGTGGCAAAATCGTTATGTAGCGCATGTTTTAATTCCGGTTCAAAAATAAGCGGTGTCTTAAATAAAGCTTGTAGTGTCTCAATCATGGAGATATCTTTGGCGTAGTGGATATCATCAAAGTTAGAGATTAGACAAGGGAAATCATAATGATAAAGAAAATCAAAGAGCTGTATGCTTATATTACTTGAGAATGTATGAGCATATATTTCTTGATTATCTTTTGAAAAAGCGAACGTGCCATTTTGACTGATGCGATGGCCGGTTATTTCCAACTCTTCAAACACGGCTTTTACTTCACGGTCAGAACGCCCTGTTGCGATCGTAATATCAATGCCTTGATTATATAAATGTTGCAAGGCTTGTTTATCTTCTTTAGTGATATATCGGTTCTGCTGTAACAACGTGCCATCTAAATCGGTTGCAAACATAGTAATCATAAATCTTATCCTCTCTATTTTAAAAAATGGGCGAATCATAGGCTGTTTAGTACACGGTATGGTTATAGACTTGAATCAGTTACGTCTAGTATAGCTGAAGAAGTTCGAAAAAGAAAAGCAAAAGCCCGCGTGAGCTTTTGCTTTATGAAGGTTAGTCCGCTTGATGCGGTCAAGTAAGAGAACATGGCAGCTATTCTTCAATCAGTAACTTATCTTGCAATTTCTCTTCAGAAAAGACCCAGCCCGTATACGAGCTAAGGATATCAAGATTATTGGAGATATTGACGACCGCCACGAATGGATAATGATCTTTCGCCCGGTAACGCAAATCGATAAATCGAACCTCAGTATAGTGATCGTATTCTGTGATTTCATGTCTGTAGACGGAAGAAAATGATAAAAAGGCGGCGACGTTTTTATCTGTTTTTGCTGTCGCAATTAACCGATTGTTCGGTAGTGGCACACGGTCAAATTTATGCACGATTTGAATCGTCCCGTCTATAGACCGTGCCACATAAAAACTGTTTTCAGTCGTAATGGCTAACCGCCAAATGCTCTGTTTAATTGTTGGCGAGGCGTAAACACCTTCAACATCGCCGAAATACAAGGTTAATTTTTTGACCATTGCTTTTTTCTCTAAATAACGTTTGATATAATAGAAAATCAGTAAAAAATATATCGTTAAGAAGACAATGGTTGGATTTAATCCAAGCCCCCACAATACAAAACCAATAATGTGAGCAACAAAAATAACAGGATCAAATGTATTAATAAAACCTAACGCAATCCATCGATTCGAAAACGGTCGTAATGCCTGCGTCCCGTATGCATTAAAGATATCGACAAAAACGTGAATGACAACAGCGAGTGCCGTCCACCGGTATAGTGTGCCATAATCTAGGTTAGGAACAGCGATGTAAATTAAAAATGAAATAAACCACCCCCAAAATAAAACGAGAGGAATAGAATGTGTGATACCACGGTGGTGTCTTAAATAAACCGCATTACTTTTTAATTTTAAAACCGTATCAAAATCAGGTGCGTGTGAGCCAACAATTGTGCCAACTAAGACGGCACCAAATAAGACAGGATTTTCAGAAATGGCTGGGTCAGCTGTTGCAATCCCACCAAGTGCAATTCCCATTGTAATATGTGTTGCCGTATCCATATGACTCACTCCTTTAAACTTACATGAAAATAGACTATAGTTATTAGTAGCCATTTTTCTATGAGATTAAACCTGATACGGTATGATTTGATGAGAAAATACAAATGATAGACAGAGATGATAAGGAGAAAGTTATGAATAAACAACAGAAAGAAACAAAGAAAGACGAGCGTTACCTTGAGCAAATCACTCGCATAGATGCGGTGGATTTTTTACTGTTCCGTCAACAATTAATCGATTGGTATCAAACAATCAAACGAGACTTACCGTGGCGAAAAGATCAAGATCCTTATAAAGTGTGGGTCTCAGAAATTATGTTGCAGCAAACACAAGTCGAGACAGTCATTCCTTATTTTAATCGTTTTATCGAACAGTTCCCTACACCAACGGTACTCGCAGAAGCGGATGAGGATCAAGTATTAAAAGCATGGGAAGGTCTTGGGTATTACTCGCGGGCTAGAAATTTGCATGCAGCGGTTAAAGAAGTAGCAGCAACTTATGAAGGTAAAGTGCCAACAGATAAAGAACAGTTACAATCGCTTAAAGGTATTGGCCCTTATACTTTAGGCGCTATTATGAGTATTGCATACGATGAGCCGGAACCAGCAGTCGATGGCAATGTGATGCGCGTATTATCACGAGTATTTATTATCCAGCATGATATTAAAAAAGTAGTAACACGCAAAATATTTGAAGCGTTGGTCAGACAATTAATTGATCCTGATCGCGCGTCTGACTTTAATCAAGGGCTGATGGAACTCGGTGCACTTATTTGTAAGCCAACACAACCGAAATGTCATGAGTGTCCACTTCAATCGGTTTGTCTAGCTCATAAAGAAGGCATCGAAACGACGCTACCTGTTAAATCGAAAGCCAAAAAACAACGGAAAGAGCATTTTTATGTTCCGGTCATTGAATCGGTGGATGGTCATATATTAATTGAAAAACGACCGAGTGAAGGTTTGCTTGCTAATTTGTATCAATTCCCAATGATTGATCAGTCAGAAACAGACCGAGAACTTCTTGCTGATTACGTGTCTGCTTATTATCAAACGACGCTTGATAATCCATCCGCATTACTACCAGTGAAACATGTGTTTAGTCATATCATTTGGTCATTAGAACCAGTCGTACTAAAAACAGACACACTGTTTCCGGTTGAAAGCCATCAACAGTGGGTAAAGAGAAGTCAGCTTAGCCAGTTTGCTTTTCCTGTGCCTCATCAAAAAATTTTGCAACAGCTTTAAAGGCAGTCAGTTTGATCATTTTCTTGATAGCGGTATTATAATGGTGGATATTGTTAAGGTTAAAAACTTCCGAACTGGTTAGATTATCAGGTAGGGAGGTGAGTGATGATGACAAATAAAAAAAATGCTCGCACAAACCAAGAAGAAAAAAGTAAGCAATGGGAAAAGCGTCAGAAAGAAAGTCTCGGTATGTTTGATACGGAATTTGCGAATGAATTTAACGTAAAACATGCAGAGGCGAAAAGTGAAACACGTCGTAACAATGAACGTGAGAAAAAACAAGGAAAGTGCTAATTAGACGGGGCTCATGACGAGCTCCTTACATAAGCATCATCACGACGTCATCAACACTTTTATCATTTAGATCATTAAAAGAGGCAGCTATCTAGAAATTTCAAACCTTATGATTTCAATTTTACCTCAAAATCGTTATAATAAGAGAGATAAATGAGATTATAAATAAGAAAGGAAGATAGGATGCCTGGCCCTAAAATCGGTCGACCAGTTAAAATTAAAAGCTATAAACATAATGGGCAGCTCCATCGAACCTGGCAAGAAACAACTGTATTAAAAGCAACGAGTACGAAAATAATTGGTGCGAATGATCGTACCCGTGTAGTTGAGAGTAACGGGCGCTCGTGGTTAACCCGTGAACCAGCTATTTGTTTTTTTTACACAAAACATTGGTTTAATGTGATTAGTATGCTTCGTTCAGATGGAATTCATTATTACTGCAACATTAGCTCACCCTTCGTCTTTGAGAATCAAGCCATCAAATATATTGATTATGATCTTGATGTGAAAGTCTTTCCGGATATGACTTATACGCTCTTAGATGAAGATGAGTATGAACTACATGGAAAGGAAATGAATTATCCGGGGGTAATGGATAAGATTTTATGGGATAGTGTGGATGAATTAACACGTATGATTAGGCAGCGTAAAGGACCGTTTTCTCATGAAACAATTGAACAACTATATGAACTCTTTTTAACGTACAGATAAAAAAACGCGAAGCTAATGAAGAGCTTCGCGTTTTTTTATGATTCTCGTCGAGATTTTCTTAGCTTGAATGCTTATCTTCTAAGTCACGGTACTTAGGAATAATATCTAACTTCTCATCACCGTGGAACTGATCGTAACTATTCAATAACTTTTGTAAGTGCGTGAGATCTTGATGGTAGTTCATTAACATTGATGCGAGTGGTAAGAAAATTAAGTAATCCATTTCATTCTTTTGATAGAGATCAAGTAATTGATCGACGACATCTGGAATATTAGATTCATTTAAGTGCTGATATTCCTTATTTTTCCCGCGTTTAATTTTCCGCATAAAGCCAAGCATAATATGCTCATGCGCGTGTATCACTATATCGATTTCATGAATAAGTCGACGTTGAAGTTCTTCTGGCATTAATTTCGCTCGATTATCGACCTTTTGAATAGAGCGTAACACACGGAAACTCCTGTGGGTTGTTTTTATTAATTGGCGAAATACAACGAGCTTACGCGCACGAACAGGATGTTTTTTCTTTCTAAGAACGCGTTCTTCTGAGAATAAAGCATACAATTCATCCATCCGGCGTAATTCTTTTTCAATACGTGTCATCTCTTTTTTTAATGACGGATCGTCAGATAAATGACGCGTCGTTATTCTTAACCACTTAAGAATTTCAGTTGTAATTTGATTAATTTGCTGAAACAAAGTCGTTTCATAACGAGGTGGTATAAATAATAAGTTAACTAAAAAGGCAGAGAAAATACCGAGCATAAGTGAAGAGAAACGCATCAAACCAAATAAATAAATGGGCATCGTGGTTGTTTCCATAACAGAGATAACCGCAATCAAAGCGATGGAGACAGCGCTCTTCTCGATTTTCAAAAAGCGACATAAACTAATGACAAACATAACGGATAAACCAACAATCATCGGATTGTTTCCTAATAGATAAGCAAAAGTGATCGATGTTGTTACACCAATAAAGTTCGCTTGAAGTTGCTTGAGTGTGGTGATATAGGACTGATAAATAGACGGTTGAATAGCAAAGACCGCTGCAAATCCAGCAAATACGGTCGATGGAAATCCGATAAGCGCAGCCGCGTATAGAGCGATTGCGACAGCAAGTCCGGTTTTAAACATACGTGCTCCTAAACGCATGTGATGTGTTGCTCCCTTCTAAAGAAACGTTGTTAGTAGTATATTGCCGGTATTAACGTGGTATAAACAAAAAAGGACCCTTTCTATAGAGAAACTAGGTTTCTCCTCTGAAAAGGCCAAGAACTTTCATGCTTTGAAGGGAAGTCATACAAAATTGACAAAAATAAAGCATGAGTTGAAATATGAAATTTCATAGTAACTATAGCATATTCAGAATAAATAATCAATTCAAAAATTAATAAATATTCATAATATTGTATAATAAATAGAAATAGTAGTTGGTCTTAATTTTATTTCATTTGACTGAAAGCGTAATCAACCGCTTTCAATGTTTGATCGATTTCTTTATCGGTATGGGTGATTGTTAAGAACCAAGCTTCGTATTTTGATGGCGCTAAATTAATACCTTGTGCTAACATGAGGTGGAAGAATTCACCGAATTTTTTGGTATCAGTTGCTTCCGCATCTGCATAATTTCTGACAATATTATTCGTAAAATATACAGTTAAAGCACCTTTTAAGCGATTGACGGTCACATCGACATGATGTTTCTTGGCGTGTGCTAAAATGCCTTCTTCTAAGCGTCGGCCTAACCGATCCATCTCCTCATAAATCCCGTCTTCTTTAAGAACTTCTAAACAAGCGATACCCGCCCGCATGGATAGAGGGTTACCTGCCATTGTTCCTGCTTGATAAGCGGGTCCAAGTGGTGCGACTTGTTCCATAATATCTACACGTCCTCCGTAAGCGCCGATTGGTAAACCACCACCGATAACTTTCCCAAGTGCAGTTAAATCAGGCTCAATCTTATACAGTTGTTGGGCACTTCCGTACGTAAAGCGAAAAGCAGTAATAACCTCATCGTAAATGACGAGTGAACCATTGGCGTGTGTTAATTGATTAACCTCCTCTAAAAATCCAGGATCAGGCTCAACAATGCCGAAGTTCCCGACAATCGGTTCGACGAGCACGCAGGCAATCTCATTGCCCCAAACGTTAAGCGCTTGTTTGTAAGCTTCAATATCATTAAATGGTACGGTAATGACTTCGCTAGCCGTACCTTTTGTCACACCAGCAGAATCAGGGTTACCTAATGTAGACGGTCCAGACCCTGCTTGTACAAGGACGATATCACTGTGACCGTGGTAACAACCGGCGAACTTAATCACTTTTTCGCGCTGAGTATAGGCGCGAGCAACGCGAATCGTTGTCATGACGGCTTCTGTTCCAGAATTAACAAAGCGAACTTTTTCTAAAGAAGGAATGGCGTCTTTCAGCATTTTCGCAAAGGTATTTTCTAATTCTGTAGGTGTACCATAAAGCACTCCTTTAGCCGCTTGGTCTTGAATCGCTTCGGTGATATGTGGGTGGGCATGGCCAGTCACGATAGGTCCATAAGCAGCTAGATAATCAATATATACATTATCATCAACATCATAAAAGTACGGACCAGAGCCATACTTCATGTAGACCGGCGTTCCACCTCCGACGCCTTTATAAGCGCGAGAGGGTGAATTTACCCCGCCCACGATATGTTTTTGAGCTTCTTCGTGTAAAATTTCCGATTGTGTGTGTTTCATTTAAAAACCTCCAAGTTTTAAATCTCGTGTTCTATTATACATGAAAAGCCAGACCTTAGAGACGTGTGAGTCAATAATTTCTTTATCCATATTAAATGTTTAGTTTTTATACCAACGGGTATTGTAATTATTAATGGATCAAAATCATGTAATAAAGAATGAGGTGGTGGGATATGACAGAAGAGAGGATCAATCAGTATGTTCAATCACATGATGAAAAGTGGCAAACGGCTTTTTTGACTTTATATGAAACGATTAAGAGACATATACCAGAGGGGTTTAGAGAATCCATGCAGAATGGTATGCCATCATTTATCGTTTCGTTAGAGCAATATCCTGCGGGTTATTTGCATGATGCGAAAACGCCTTTACCGTTTATAAGTTTAGCCATTCAAAAACATCATATCGCTATTTACCACATGGGGATATATACTAATGACGCTTTACTTAAGTGGTTTGAAGAAACGTATCCATTGCATATGAAAACGAAACTCAATATGGGAAAGAGTTGTATTCGATTTACTAATCCACACACCATTCCGTTTGAATTAATCGCTGAGCTTGTGAGTAAAGTTTCGGTGGAAGAATGGATAAAGCAATATGACGCATCGGGAAAGAAATGACTTGTATCAATCGTTATCAGTAGATGATTAGTTGAAATACGTTAATTTCAGTTATTTATAATACTATATAGAAGGAGATGTTTTAAATGGCCGTAACTATTGGCAGTGAAGTACCTAAATTACCAATCATCACAAGTGAAGGTGAAGAAATATCGTTAAATGATTTTAAAGGAAAGAAATTGGTAGTATATTTCTATCCTAAAGATGAAACGCCGGGTTGTACGAGAGAGGCTTGTGAGTTTCGTGATTTACATGATGAATTTGAGAAACTTGGAACGGAAGTTATCGGAGTAAGTCCAGATTCGAAAGAAAGCCATGAAAAGTTTAAGAAAAACCATGAACTTGCGTTTACCTTAATTGTAGATGAAAAACATCATTTAGCTGATGAATTTGGTGTATGGGTATTAAAAGAGAAAGAAGATAAAACCTATCATGGAAATGAACGGTCAACGTTTATTATTGATGAAGATGGTATTATTAGAAAAGAATTCCGCGGGGTAACAGTACCAGGTCATGCGGCGGAAATTTTAGAAGAAATTAAAGGAATGTAACACCTTTACCGCTAGTTATTATGCTAGCGGTATACTTTTGATGTGACGCCAATCGTTGTGATCTATCCTTTCCTTAATCAGGCGTGAACGTTATAATTGTAAAGAGCGATCATTGATCGGCGGATGCTGTTCTAACGAATGAGAAATAGGGTAAGGTATCATGTGAGTTAGAAAAATGTAAAATAATAAAATGATAGAATAAAAAGTAAGGGTGAGAACGATGCAGGTGATTTCAACAACGCGGTTAACTGAAAACTTAGAACAAAAACTGGTGCATGATTATCCAAATGTTACTTTTCGCTTCTTTTCATCGATTGAAAAGGTCACGAATGTAAGTGAAGCAGAGGTATTGATTACCTATGGTGATGATGTAACAGAAGCGATATTAGAACAAGCTACAGCACTAAAATGGATTATGGTCATTTCTGCTGGGTTAGATGAGATGCCGTTAGCATGGATTGATGAACAAAACATTCGTGTAACGAATGCGCGAGGGATACATAAACATCCGATGAGTGAATATGCAATGGCGATGTTGCTTGGGCATTACCGAGAGATGTTTACTTTTTATGAGCAACAAAAACAACATAAGTGGAATCAAAGAGTAAAAACGAAAGAAATAAATAATCGCAAAATGACCATTGTAGGGGCGGGTGCGATTGGTGAAGAACTAGCACGCTTAGCCCAAGCGTTTGATATTGAAACGACGGCTGTGACAAAGTCTGGCGGTAAGCGCAATAACTTTAATCACAGTGTGACGTTAAATCAAATTGATGACGTGTTAGAGGATAGTGATTTTGTCGTGTCTATTCTGCCAAGCACACAAGAAACGCGTCCGTTTTATCTACCACATCACTTCACGTGTATGAAATCATCAGCAGTCTTCTTAAACATGGGTCGTGGTGATGTCGTAGAGGCAGATGTATTAATAAAGGCACTTGATGAAGGTGATATCAGTCATGCCATTTTAGATGTGGCACCACTTGAGCCGTTACCAGAAGGGCATCCATTTTGGGATCATGAAAAAATAACGCTCACGCCGCATATTTCTGGTAAGTCATCACAATACTTGCCGAGAGCGATTGCCATTTTTCAAGAGAACTTATCGCAGTATCTTGTTGACGGAACACTGACTATTAATCATATTGATTTAAAGAGGGGGTATTAATATGCGTATTTATACACGCTCAGGAGACTCAGGCGAAACGTCACTCGTGTCAGGTGAACGTGTGCAGAAAAATCATTTACGAGTCGAGGCTTATGGAACGGTAGATGAAGCCAATGCGGTGATTGGTTACGCTGTTTCAACCGTCGATCAAGGTTTGACATGGTCGTTATCTGACCGGAAGGTACTTTTAACTAGTATGGACGATGTTCAAACAATGTTGTTTCACGTTGGGTCTGAGTTATCGACTCCAACAGGTAAAACGGTCCCATGGCCGGTTACTCAACAAGCGGTTGATCGGTTAGAAAAGATTATTGATCGATTAGATAGAGAAGTGCCACCCTTAAAGCAATTTATCTTACCATCGGGTCATCCAACAGCCGCCGCCTTTCACCATGCTCGTACCATTGTTAGACGTGCGGAACGTCTAACTGTAGGGCTAAAGGAAGAAGTCAATCCGTTGGTTCTTGTATATTTGAATCGCTTAAGCGATTTATTGTTTGTGGCGGCAAGATTTGTCAATACGTTTAGTGCATATGATGAAAAAACGTTCCAATATATAACGGATGATAATGAAGCGGAAGAATAACATACATTTTCTTTATGAAATAGCTGGCGCGCCCAGCTATTTTTATTTGACAAGGTGGCTAGTTTCTTAGTAAACTAATTATAAAGATTACAATGTAATAATTGTAGTCAACCAATAACTAAGATTATCTGTAACTTATTCTCAGTTAGTGACATTAGTGTTGGAATAAAAGAAGGAGAGGTGGATGTCATATGCATGAACATCATGATCACGAACACGACCATACACATGATGAAATAAAAGAAGCGGTAGAACATTTAAAATCGTCAGGCGTTCGGATCACGCCTCAACGACATGCGGTACTTGAATATTTAATTGAAGCTGAAATTCATCCGACAGCAGATGATATTTATAAAGCACTTGAAGGAAAATTTCCTAATATGAGTGTGGCAACGGTCTATAATAATTTGCGAGTGTTTAAAGATATTGGTTTGGTAAAAGAATTAACATACGGTGATGCGTCAAGCCGATTTGATTACAATACAACCAAACACTATCATGTTATTTGTGAATCATGTGGGAAGATTGTTGACTTTCATTACCCAAGCCTAGATGAGGTGGAAGCTTTGGCTGAAACAGTGACTGGCTTTGAAGTGAGTCATCACCGCATGGAGATTTACGGCACATGTCCGGATTGTAAGGAAAAACATTAAGAAGCTAGGAATGAAAGTATTAAATAATGATACAATAAAGTCTCTTGCGATTCTGTGGGAGACTTTTCTTATTTTTAAAAAGATAGAGAAAAATATGAAGGAATTAACTGAAGTTATGTCGAATGATGTTTTAAGAAGCGGAATGTCTGAGAGGGGATAAGTTTATGTTTGGAGAATTGCGTAGTTTATATCAGGCTTATACAGGAGACGATGATACAGTAGGTGTGATTCAAGTCGATAAAACATCACGTCAAAGTCCTAATACGGATGGCTTTGATACGATTTTATTAGTTGTAAAGGAAGCGGACGAAAAAATCTGGTCAGTGAAACATTATCAAATAGAGGATGCAACGGTTGCACTTCACCTTGTGTCAAGTAAACGTTTAGAAGAATGGATTAAGTTTTCAACTTATAGACGAATGATTCAGTGGATTAGCAAGGGGAAGGTGTTATTTGATCGAAATGAATTTTTAAATGAACTGAAACAAGAATTGGATCGTTTTCCTGAAGAGTTACGATCGGTGAAACTGACGCAAGAATATGCGAAAGCCATTCGGATGTTTAAAGAAGCGGTTCAGTTGTATGATACCGATGAAGAACTCGATTGCTTTAATAAGGTGCTAAGAACATTACATAGTATTGGTAGGTTAAGTGTTGTTAAAGAAGGTTTTTATCCAGAGCTAACGGGTTGGCAACAAATTAAGCGACTGGACTCAGGTACGTATAAATTATATGAAGAGCTTGTATTAAGTCATGAGCCGATAAAACAACGAGTGGAATTAATGTTATTAGCGATCGATTTTACATTATCCAATAAAGTAACAGAGGCCTCCGAGCATTTGATAAGTATCATGGGTGACGATGCTTGGAAAGTAGATGACTTAAAAGAAACGGTAAGAGATTTTGATTATCATCTTGATCTTGCCATATTAATGGCGTACTTAATAGAGAAGAAAATGATTAAAGTCGAAGAAGTACAATCAAAAAATCCTCATGTTAAGCACCGATATTACCGTGTGAACGAGCAGGTGAGAGACAAGTGATGCGCTTGTCTTCTCATTCGTTTTAAAAAAATACAAATTATCCTTGACGGTAATGAGTAAGCCGTGCTATAGTTATAAACGTTGCTTCGGCAACAAGAAAAAATAATTGACACGATGAAAAATACTGTGTTATATTATAAAAGTTGCGCTCATCAAATAAAGCGAATGTAAAACAAAACTTTTTAAAAAAGTTGTTGACACAAACAAGCTAAACGTTATATAATATAGCTTGTCGCCGAAAGAACAGCGACTAACATTTGACCATTGAAAACTGAATAACACACACAGTAATGTTAAGAAATAAAGTAAGACAAGCTAGTGCTTGAAACCAGAGTAAAGTATTACTCATC
>NZ_FPAI01000028.1 GCF_900116255.1 Halolactibacillus miurensis | reverse complement strand
GGTCGTTATTGAAGTCAAGGATGGCGGATACTACCTCGACAATAATTGATCAAATGAGTGGTGTTTTAGGTACCACCACATTTGACAGAGAACCGTTTTTTTATGTTGAACTTATTTGGGTAGTATTAAAATATGTCAGCATATGTAAACGGAATTTTTAGATTATTTAAAAAACGCTATACCCTAATAAAGAAGTTTGTGTTATAATAATCGTCATATATTCTGAAAATTTAAAATAGAGACACAATAAAAGGGGAGACAAAACATGAAGAAATGGTTAGGCATAATGATGGTACTTATTATTGCTATCAGTTTAACAGCCTGTGGTAGCACAGAAGAAGAAGCAAATGCAGATAGTGAACAAGAAACAGATAAAACGTATACGATTGGTGCGAGTCAGTTTGTTGAACACCCATCGCTTGATGCGGCATTTGAAGGGTTTAAACAAGCTCTTTCAGATAAAGGATTAGATGTAGAGTACGACTTTCAAAGTGCGCAAGCGGATCAAACGAATGCGTTAACGATCGCGCAAAGTTTTAGTTCAGATCAAGTCGATTTGATTTTTGCGAATGCGACACCAAGTGCTTTAACAGCTTTACAAGCGACAAAAGATATTCCCATTGTCTTTACGTCAGTCACTGATGCGGTCAGTGCAGGACTTGTATCGACTATGGATGAACCAGGGGAGAATATTACGGGTGTTGTCGATATGCATCCGGATGCGGTTATAAACACGATACAGTTTATTGATCAATATTTTGAAGGTGCGACGATTGGTATGATTTATAACACGGGTGAACAAAACTCTGTTGTACAAATCGAATCGGTTAAAAAAGCAGCAGAAGGAACAAGTCTTTCTATTGTTGAGCGTACAGTATCAACGTCGGCTGAAGTGCAACAAGCAGCGACGTCTTTAGTCGGTGAAGCAGATGTGTTTTATATTGTGACAGATAATACGGTCGTATCAGCGCTAGAGAGTGTGGTTGGCGTGGCGAATGAACAAGATATCCCACTGATTGTCGGTGAACCAGATTCACTTGCGCGTGGTGGTTTTGCGACATATGGCATTGATTATTATACGATCGGTTACCGTTCAGGTGAAATGGCCGCGGATATTTTAACCGGTGACAAACAACCAAATGAGATTGCGGTTGAATACCCGCCGGAAATGCAATTATTTATTAATAAAGACGCGGCAACAGAACAAAATATTACATGGCAAGACGCTTGGGACGAAGAAGCGGCCACTGAATAAAAGATAAAAGAACGGTCGACTAAACAAGCTTATCGTTGTGTTTAGTCGATTTTTCTTATCATGAAGGGGAGTTCTTATGTTTATTTCAATGTTTAATGCGGTAGAATCAGGTATCATTTTTGCGATTATGGCTCTAGGTGTCTACTTATCGTTTAGAATTTTAGATTTTCCTGATTTAACTGTGGATGGTAGTTTTGTGACAGGGGCTGCTGTTTCAGCTTTACTGATTGTGAACGGTATGCCGACGGGTCTTGCGATTTTAGCAGCATTATTGGCAGGTTTTTTAGCAGGTAGTATAACGGGATTACTGAACACAAAAGGTAAAGTCAATCCGCTCCTCTCAGGTATTTTAATGATGACGGCACTCTATTCGATTAACTTGCGCATTATGGGGCAATCGAACATTCCGCTCCTAAATCAAGAGACCTTTTTTACACAATTGCGCTCAATCTTTGAGTCACTTGGTATTGATCGAGCATTCGATCAAGGGTTAACGGCTTTAGGGATAGAAAATCTTCCTTCAACATATTCCGCCCTTTTAATTATGCTTATTGTGACCTTTATCATTAAATTCATTACGGATTATTTCTTGAAGACAGAAGTTGGTTTGGCGCTTCGGGCAATTGGAGACAATGAACAAATGATTCGTAGTTTCTCAGCCAATACCGATCACTTAAAAGTGTTAGGACTAGGCGTTTCAAACGGCCTTGTCGCTTTAGCTGGTGGGTTGTATGCTCAGTTTACCGGCTTTTCTGATTTAAATATGGGGATTGGGATGATCGTCATCGGTCTGGCCTCAGTCATTATCGGTGAATCAATCATTGGCACAAAGACAATCGGTCGGACGACGCTTGCGGTTGTTGTTGGTGCCGTGATTTACCGTATCGTTATCACGTTAGCCATCCGGTCTGACTTTTTAGATAACGGTGATACGAAGTTAATCACAGCCTTACTCGTCGTATTAGCCCTCGTTGTACCAAAAGTTGTTGAAACTGTGAAAGAAAGTAGTCGTAAGCGCAAGAAACGACAAGCATTAAACCAACAAGTAAGGAGGGGTGCGTAATGTTACGAGTAGAGAATTTATCGATTACTTTTAATGAAGGGACACCAGATGAGAAAAAGGCGCTTCAAAACATTCAACTTGAATTAAAACCCGGTGATTTTGTCACGGTTATTGGTAGTAATGGTGCGGGCAAATCAACCTTAATGAATATGATCTCAGGGGCGCTTTTTCCGGATGTCGGTATCATTGAAATAAACAATCAAAATGTGACCACGTTAAAAGAACATAAACGAGCGAAAAAGATTGGGCGCGTCTTCCAAGACCCAATGGCAGGCACATCACCTAAAATGACGATCGAAGAAAACTTAGCCATTGCTTATGCTCGTAACAAAACAAGAACGTTAAAACCTGGAGCTAATAAAAAACGGCGCGCTCTATTTAAAGAAGAATTAGAGCGGCTGCATTTAGGTTTAGAAAACCGATTATCTGCGAAAGTGGGGTTACTATCAGGTGGTGAACGCCAAGCGTTATCACTGTTAATGGCAACTTTTACACAACCAGATATTTTACTGCTAGATGAACACACTGCCGCGCTTGACCCGTCGCGAGCGGAGTTGATCACCAATCTCACCGGTGAGATTGTGAAAGAGACGCACTTGACAACGTTAATGGTCACGCATAACATGCAACAAGCATTGGACCTTGGGAATCGATTGATTATGATGGATAAGGGCCAGATTATTCTAGATATCGATGGTGCGAAAAAACAAGCGTTAACGATTGAAAAATTACTCCAAGAGTTTAAGCGGATTCGTGGGACCGATATGGATAATGATCGAGCCATTCTTGGTTAATAGCAATGATACAATAACAAGCATCACTATAGATAATAGAAAGAAGGGACTACAATGAAGTATGGTTTTGCTGATCGCGTTCGTTATTTCGGTTCATCAGCGGTACGGGATATATTAAAAGTAGTAAATAAAGGGAATGTGATCTCCTTTGCGGGAGGTTTACCAGATGAAGAACTTTTTCCGGTAGCTGCCGTTGATGCCGCCTTTCATAAGGCGATTACCTCAGGCAATAAAGCCCTACAATATGCTGAAACAGAAGGATTACTAGAATTAAGAGCACAATTAGCGAATCGAATGTTAAAAAAAGGTATCAACAAGGAACCTGATGATATTTTGATTACATCAGGTTCTCAACAAGCGATTGATTTATTCTCTCGCGTCATGTTTAACACCGGAGACATTATCTTAACAGAGAATCCGACCTATTTAGCGGCGCTTCAAGTGTTTAGTTCTTATGAAACGAAAGTGATCCCTGTTGATTCAGATGAAGATGGTATGATTGAAAGCGATCTAGAAGAGAAGATTAAAGCATATAAGCCTAAATGTATTTATGTCGTGCCAACTTTCTCAAATCCGGAAGGAAAAGTATGGTCACAAGCACGCCGCGAGATGTTACTTAAGCTTGCTGAACAGTACCATGTCGTGATTATGGAAGACGATCCTTATGGCGATATTCAGTTTGATCCAGCTTCCATGCCTAATAGCTTGGCGGCAATGGATAAGGGCAATGAATATGTTGTCTATACGAGTACGATTTCTAAAACCGTAGTACCAGCGATGCGTCTTGGTTGGATTACCGGCCCACATCAAATCATTCGTCTCATCGCGCAAGCAAAACAAGCCGCCGATTTGCATACTAACTCAATTAGTCAACATGCACTCTTACATTTACTGAACGATTATGACTTAGATGCACATATTGAAACGATTCGTTCAACGTACAAAGAGCGAATGGAGGTGATGAAGCGTTGCTTAGATGAGGCAGATATTGAAGGACTCACTTATTTAGAGCCAAAAGGCGGGATGTTTTTCTGGGTGACGTTACCGGAACATATGGACCTGGAAAGTTTGTTACCAATAGCTGTTGAGAATGACGTTGCCTTTGTACCGGGACAACCGTTCTATGTGGATGACAAAAAGCGCTCAACCATGCGGTTAAACTTTACCAATAGTTCACCAGAATTGATTGAAGAGGGAATGAAACGATTGACAGCATTATTAACGTCAGTTCACGCTTAATAAAAAGCCTAGTCGCTTCCGGCTAGGCTTTAGTTTTTTCCGAATAATTTATCAAAGAAAGATGGTTTTGATTTTGGTGCTTCTTTATCTTTTTGTACAGGTGTAGCTTCTTTGTAAAAGATATCATCAAGGTCTACCGCATGATTATAGGCAACGACGATACCATAAGCATGTTTATTTGAGTCTTCATCAATAATGGTATAATTTTTTTCATGTTTTAAGGCTATTCGGCGGTACGGGCTTAGTGTGTTTAGTGAGTGCTGGGCATTAAATAACAGCTCTACATCGTGATGTTTTTTAAGTGCTTCGTCAAATGCTTGTATTCCTTTTTGTTGACTCACCTGTTCTTGGGTTAAGACAAAAGCGGCGCGTTCTCTTAAACTACCTAAAAATAAGCGGCGTTCATCGGGTTTCGTTTGTTTAGATCCGTAAATGCCTTCTTGTAGATAATCGTCCATGTTTTTTGACATCGTTCTCACCTCATGTTTAGTATAACATGTTTCGGTGAAAAAATAAGAAACGGTTCGCCTAAAGTAATAGATTCTTATTATATAGAAGAAAACCGCTTAAAGCATGTTAATATTAGTTAAGTAGCGCGTGAAAAACTTACATGGATTTTAACGACATATATGGTAAAGGAGCGACTCAATTATGATTAAATTAGAACACGTCGGTCTATTACGACAAGGGACATGGATTTTAGATGATATTAACTGGCAAGTAAAACCGGGTGAGCAGTGGGTTGTGCTCGGATTAAATGGTGCGGGGAAAACGGCTTTACTTCATATGTTAAGTGCGTTTCACTTTCCGGTCACAGGCGAAGTCACAGTATTAGGTCGCCGATTTGGTAAAGATCCACTAGGTGAAGCATTACGGCAAGACATCGGTCTTGTATCACAAACGTTAAAGCAGCGGTTTTACGTTGAAGACACCGCTTATCAGATTGTTTTAAGTGGTGGGTTTAGTTCGATTGGACTTTATGAAACACCAACTGATCAAATGCGGCAAAAAGCAAAACAACTACTCAGAGACGTTGGTATCTTTCATTATGCCGATCAAGCTTATGAAAAGTTATCACAAGGAGAAAAGCAACGGGTGATGATTGCGCGTAGTTTAATGCGGAACCCGAAGCTGTTAATTTTAGATGAACCAACAACAGGTTTAGATTTTGTCGCAAAAGAACAGTTGCTTGAGACGGTTGAGTCGATTATGAAAAAAGACAATCCGCCGACGGTATTGTATGTGACTCACCACGTAGATGAAATTTTGCCGGGCTTTACTCATGTACTCATGTTAAAAGACGGGAAAGTGTTTCAATCAGGTGAAAGACAGGTGTTACTGACTGAAAAAAGTTTGTCCGCGTTCTTTCAATTACCATTAGACATGATGTGGCAACACGAACGGCCGTACTTATTTAAAAAGTAAAGCATGATATTAACGACTTGTTCCATTTAATTTGTGATAAAATGTAAGGTGTTAACAACTATTGTTTTCAGGAGGCATCGATCATGAAAAGGTTAATTCGACTTTTGGCGTTAATTATTCTGATTGTCTTACTATACAATCTTTTTAGTGACAACAAATTACCGGAAAACTGGTTGATGATGATATCGCTTTTAGCCTTTGTCCTATCTTACATAGGGAAGAAACTGGACGAAAAAAAAGATGAAACTCGCTAGACAAAATAGACCGTCGCATCAAAGATATTGTAATCTTGATGAGATGGTCTTTTGTAATGATAGAGATACTTTGTTCATTAATTCACTTAAAAAGTATGAAATCTAAGCGTTTACAGTCTGTGTTACTTCAAATATTACTTAAAAATAAGACAGTATTTTATTGATTTTTTTATTTTATATATACTGTTTATCACTATAAACGTTGATATATCAATGTTTATACTTATTTTACTTTTATGTAAGCGTTTAATGTGAAACATTTCACAAACCTGTCACAATTATATTGTTTTGAAAGCGCATACAGATGATATGATGTAATCAGAAAGAACGAGGGGGGTATAAAATGATATTAACAGAGTGGAAAGACTTTGGTACTGATGCTGAATTTTATACGCAAGAGAGTTTTGAGAAACATGTCGGTGACAGATTCCAAGCGATGAGCTTAGAAGATGGTAAAGACATCCCGAATTTTATTTGGACCGATCAACATGTTGTTGTCATTAAAAACAACACGCGCATGTTTAATGACGTATCGTTCATTAAGATTCCTCGTAACCCGTCGGTCATGAATTTTGTTTAATTTTTTTGAGTTTAAATGCTCAATATTTCACATATAATCTTAGGAGGGTTTTAACATGGTCACAAAAGCAGAAAAGAAAAACACAGAAGTAACTGAGCCAACTGTCGCAGAGGCAATTGACAAATTAGCAGTAAACGGACAAAAAGCATTAAAAGAAATGAAGAAGTTAGACCAAGATCAAATCAACCACATCGTCAAGGAAATGGCACTTGCTGGATTAGACAAGCACATGTATTTAGCAAAATTAGCTATTGAAGAAACAGGTCGCGGTGTTTATGAAGATAAGATTATCAAAAACATCTTCGCAACTGAGTATGTTTACCACAACATTAAGTATGATCGCACAATCGGTGTGATCGATGAAAATGAACATGAAGGCATTGTGAATATTGCAGAACCAATTGGTGTCGTTGCTGGGGTTACACCTGTAACAAACCCAACATCAACAACGATGTTTAAATCTTTAATCTCAATTAAAACAGGTAACCCAATCATCTTCGCGTTCCACCCTTCAGCTCAAAAATGTAGTTCTGAAGCTGCGCGTATTCTTTATGAAGCAGCAGTAAAAGCGGGTGCGCCTGAACACTGTATCCAATGGATTGAAAAACCATCAATCGAAGGGACACAAGCGTTAATGAAACACCCTGGTGTAGCAACTATCTTAGCAACAGGTGGTCCTGGTATGGTTAAGTCAGCGTATAGCTCTGGTAAACCAGCTCTAGGTGTAGGTGCTGGTAACGTGCCTTGTTATATCGAAAAATCAGTTGACGTAAAACGTGCGGTAAATGATCTTATCATGTCTAAGACATTTGATAACGGTATGATTTGTGCGTCAGAACAAGCGATGATCGTTGATAAAGAAATTTATGATGAAGTAAAACAAGAAATGATTGCGAATAAAGTCCACTTCTTAACGCCAGCTGAAAAAGCTAAAGTTGAAAAGTTAGTCATTAATGAAGATACGTGTGCGGTTAACCCAGCGATTGTTGGTATGAAACCAGTGAAGATTGCTGAAATGGCAGGCGTTAAAGTACCTGAAGACACGAAAATCTTAGTAGCTGAATTAACAGGTGTGGGACCAGATCATCCACTATCTCGTGAAAAATTAAGCCCAGTGCTTGCAGCATACAAAGTAAATAGTGCTGAAGAAGGTATTGATCGTGCGGAAGAAATGCTTGAGTTTGGTGGTTTAGGTCACTCGGCTGTTATCCACTCAAATAACCAAGACATCGTTGATGCGTTTGCTAGCCGTATGAAAGCGGGCCGTATTATCTTGAATGCACCATCTTCACAAGGAGCGATTGGTGACATTTACAATGCATACATTCCATCACTGACACTTGGTTGTGGTTCTTATGGTGGTAACTCAGTATCAACAAACGTGGGGGCAGCTAACTTGATTAACGTGAAGAAAATGGCGCGCAGAAATAACAACATGCAATGGTTCAAAGTTCCACCAAAAATCTACTTTGAGAAAAACTCTGTACAATATTTAGCGAAAATGCCGAAGATCTCTAAAGCGTTTATCGTAACAGATCCAATGATGGTGAAACTTGGTTACGTTGATAAAGTGTTATATCACTTACGTAAGCGTGCGGACTATGTCCACTGTGAAATCTTCTCTGATGTAGAGCCGGATCCATCAAAAGATACGGTTATGCGCGGAGCAAAAGCAATGGATGAATTCCAACCAGATGTGATTATCGCTCTTGGTGGTGGTTCAGCAATGGATGCCGCAAAAGGTATGTGGTTATTCCACGAACACCCAACAACTGACTTTAACGGTATTAAACAAAAATTCTTAGATATCCGTAAGCGTGTGTACAAGTTCCCTGAGTTAGGACACAAAGCGAAATTTGTCGCGATTCCAACAACATCAGGTACAGGTTCTGAGGTAACATCATTTACGGTTATCACCGATAAAGAAAATAACATTAAGTACCCATTAGCTGATTATGAATTAACACCAGATGTAGCGATTATCGATCCGGAATTTGTTATGACCGTACCACCTGTTGTCACAGCAGATACAGGTATGGATGTGTTAACACACGCGATTGAAGCGTATGTATCAGTGTTAGCGAATGATTATACAGATGGTTTAGCTTTACATGCGATTAAGTTAGTATTCGAAAACTTACCGATGGCATATAAAGATGGTTCGAATGAATTTGCTCGTGAGAAAATGCATAACGCATCAACACTTGCAGGTATGGCATTCGCGAACGCGTTCTTAGGTATTAACCACAGTTTAGCGCACAAATTAGGTGCTGAATTCGGTATCGCTCACGGTCGTGCGAACGCTATCCTTATGCCGCACGTCATCCGTTATAACGCGACAAAACCGTCTAAGTTTAATTCATTCCCTAAATATCAGCACTTTATCGCTGATGAGCGTTATGCGGCAATCGCAAAACACTTAGGACTAAAAGCGAACACAACTGAAGAGGGTGTTGAAAGCTTAGTCAACGCAATCTATGACTTAGCGAAAAAACTTAACATTCCAATGTCTATCCGTGAAAACGGCGTAGAGAAGAAAGACTTTGAAGCTAGAGTAGATTACTTAGCAGACAAAGCTTTCGAAGATCAATGTACAACAGCTAACCCTAAGTTACCACTTGTAACTGAACTTGCTGAAGTATACCGTAACGCCTTTAAAGGTTAATTCCTGCTTCCCTTTTTAAATGTTTATATACCAAAAAGCCCCCTTGTCAGTTTAGGTTGACAAGGGGGCTTTCCCTTTAAATAGACGTATTTAACTGTTTTTCATTAAAGGCTAGCGTTATAAATGGCGACAGCGTCATCACGGTTAAGTGATTTGAATCCGCCGAATGTGTCGCTTAGTTGAACGGTTCTGTCGGCCATATCTTCAATGGATGAGGCATCAATGTCGTAATCTTTAAGTGTTGATGGTGCCCCAATCGATGTCCAGAAATCACGTAACGCTTGAATCGCACGTAAAGCAAAGTCACGATCAGATTCTGTTCCTTGTTCTAAGTCGAAGACGCGTCGTCCCAGTTGCTTGAAACGATGAATATCGGCGTCTAGAACGTGTTCCATCCAGTGAGGGAATAAAATGGCTAGCCCTCCACCGTGCGGAATATCATGAATCGCTGACACCGCATGTTCTAAGTTATGTGTGGCCCAGTCGCCGTTATAACCCATGCTAACCATCCCGTTTAACGCCATGGTACCCGCATAAAGAATGGTTTGGCGGTGTTCATAATTTTCTAAGTCTTCTAGTAATTTTGGTGCGGTTTCAATCACTGTTTTTAAAATGCCTTCTACCATGCGGTCTTGTAGTGGTGTTGTTTCATGGTGGAAATAATGTTCAAGTGCATGCGACATAATATCGACCATACCGTAAATCGTTTGGTTTTTCGGTACCGAGAACGTATGCTTTGGATCAAGGATAGAAAATGCCGGGTAACTGTAGGCGCTGCCCCAGCCGACTTTTTCATTTGTTTGCCAGTTGGTAATAACGGAACCGGCGTTCATTTCTGAACCCGTCGCCGCGAGTGTTAGAATAGTACCAAATGGTACGGCCCCTTTAGCTGCTTTCTTTCGGGTGATAATATCCCAAATATCTGCATCTGATTTAGCACCAACGGCAATCGCTTTCGTGCAGTCAATCGTACTCCCACCACCGACCGCTAAAATAAAGTCAACACCGTGGGCATGGACGAGTTCAATACCTTTTCTGACAGTTGTTAGTCGTGGATTAGGCTCAACGCCACTTAATTCAACCACATGCGCATCAATCGCTTTTAATTGTTCTAAGACGTTATCGTATAAACCATTTTTCTTTATACTCCCGCCACCATACACAAGTAAAATATTTTTACCTTTTCCGTTTAATAACTTTGGTAATTCTGTTAAAGTGTCTTCACCAAAAATGAGCTTTGTTGGGTTATGATAAATAAAATTATTCAATTCAATCGCCTCCTATCCTATATAATGATACGTTTAGAAAAAGAAGTAAAGTCATATGCAATCATGAATTTAAAGAATAAATAAACAAATATGTTAAGAATGTTAATAAACCCTTGTATATGTAAGCGCTTCACTGTAATACAATAAGGCGTAAGTCATACTATAACAGATTGATACAGAATTTATCTGTCACAATTTCCTTGTAGCTGTACTATTCGTATTGAAAGTGATAAACCCTTATTTATCAAGGTTTTATCAAATGTATATTTATCTGTTTTATCAGAATCCTTTACCCCGATAAAATTTGAACAAATTATGAACATTGACTATAACAGTTCAAAAATGTGAGGAGATTCACTTTATTTTTTTGGTTCAGGGGTATATACTAGAAGCATAAGTTAATTCATTCACAATTTTAAATGATATAAACACTCGAGGAGGAAGCGTAAATGAAAACTGTAGAAGAAGTAGCAAAGAGTAGCGCTTGGAACGGATTTGTTGACGGTCGCTGGAAAAAAGAAATTGATGTGCGTGACTTTATCATCAAAAACTTTACTGTTTATGAAGGAAATGAAGATTTCTTAGCAGGTCCAACTCAGGCAACGAAAGATCTTTGGGATCAAGTAATGGAACTTACAAAAGAAGAACGCGAACGTGGTGGCGTTTATGACTTAGATACAAAGATTGTTTCAACAATCACTTCTCACGATGCGGGATATTTAAACAAAGATAAAGAAAAGGTTGTTGGTGTTCAGACAGATGTGCCATTCAAACGTTCTTTACAACCATTTGGTGGTATCCGCATGGCATCAGTTTCAGCTGAATCTTACGGATATAAATTAGACCCAGAAGTAGAAAAAATCTTCACAGATTACCGCAAAACACACAACCAAGGTGTTTTTGATGCTTACACACCAGACATTCGTGCGGCGCGTCGTGCTGGTATCGTAACAGGACTTCCAGATGCTTATGGTCGTGGACGTATCATCGGTGACTACCGTCGTGTAGCCCTTTACGGTATTGATAAGTTAATGGCAGCTAAAAAAGCTGATTACGATTTAATTGGTGGCAACGGTGTAATGAGTGACGATGTGATTCGTGATCGTGAAGAGCATTCAGAACAATATCGTGCTTTAAATGAATTAAAACAATTAGGTGCGACTTACGGTTTTGATCTTTCTCGCCCAGCTGAAAATGCTCAAGAAGCTTTCCAATGGTTATACCTTGGTTACTTAGCAGCGATTAAAGAACAAAACGGTGCGGCAATGAGTCTTGGTCGTACATCAACCTTCTTAGATATCTACATTGAACGTGATATCGCTAATGGTGTGATGACAGAAGAAGAAGCACAAGAACTTGTGGATCACTTCGTTATGAAATTACGTCTTGTGAAGTTTGCAAGAACACCTGAATACAATGAATTATTCTCTGGTGACCCAACATGGGTAACAGAATCACTTGCTGGTATGGCGGAAGATGGTCGTCCACTTGTTACTAAGAACTCTTATCGTTTCTTACACACATTAGACAACTTAGGTCCAGCTCCAGAGCCAAACTTAACTGTTTTATGGTCAGTTAACTTACCAGAAAACTATAAAAAATATTGTGCAAAAATGTCGATTCAGTCCAGCTCAATTCAATATGAAAATGACGATTTAATGCGCAGCCATTATGGCGATGACTACGGTATTGCTTGTTGTGTATCAGCGATGCGTATTGGTAAGCAAATGCAATTCTTTGGGGCTCGTGTTAACTTAGCAAAAGCATTACTTTACTCAATCAACGGTGGTGTGGATGAGAAATCTAAAGCACAAGTAGCGCCAGCTTACGCACCAATTACTTCTGAGTACTTAGATTACGATGAAGTGATGAGTAAATATGACACTGTGTTAGACTGGTTATCAGGCGTTTACGTGAATGCTCTTAATATCATTCACTACATGCACGATAAGTACAGCTATGAAAGAATTGAAATGGCTCTACATGACCGTGAAGTATTCCGTACAATGGCATGTGGTATCGCAGGTCTTTCAGTTGTAGCTGACTCACTTTCAGCAATTAAATACGCAAAAGTTCGTACCATCCGTGACGAAGACGGTTTAGCTGTCGATTATGAAATCGAAGGCGACTTCCCTAAATACGGAAACAACGACGATCGCGTAGATGATATCGCGGCAGACTTAGTGAAGCGTTTTATGAATAAAGTAAAACAACACAAAACTTACCGTGATTCAACACATACGCAATCACTTCTTACGATTACATCAAACGTTGTATATGGTAAGAAAACAGGTAATACACCAGACGGACGTCGGGCAGGTGAACCATTTGCACCAGGGGCTAACCCACTTCACGGCCGTGACGAAAATGGTTCATTAGCGTCACTTATGTCAGTCGCTAAAATGCCATATGAGTACGCAATGGATGGTATTTCAAACACATTCTCAATCGTACCAAAAGCACTTGGTAAAGATGCTGACACTCAAAAAGCTAACTTAGCAGCAATGCTTGATGGTTATGCGAAGAAAAATGGTCACCACTTAAATGTTAACGTATTTGATCGTGAAACATTACTTGATGCGATGGAACATCCAGAAGAGTATCCACAATTAACGATCCGTGTATCAGGTTACGCTGTTAACTTCATCAAGTTAACGAGAGAACAACAAATCGATGTTATTAACCGTACTTTCCACGAAAGCATGTAAGTCGGTTTGAAATAAGGTATAATCGTATAGGAGGAGACTTGTCTCCTCCTATATCTTTTATCATCAGGGGGTATTCACATGAAAGGACGCATTCACTCAATTGAAACACTTGGTACAGTAGATGGCCCAGGTTTACGTTATATTATTTTTACACAAGGTTGCTTATTACGCTGCCAGTTTTGTCATAATCCAGATACATGGAAGATGTCGGGCGGTAAAGAGATGACTGTGGAAGAACTTGTCACAGATATTGTGAAATACAAGGATTTTTTCGATTCATCAGGCGGAGGTGTAACAGTAAGTGGCGGGGAACCTTTAATTCAAGCGGAATTTTTACTTGAATTGTTTACTGAACTGAAGAAACATGATATTCATACATGTATCGATTCATCAGGTGGATGTTTCAGTCGTGCCCCTCGCTTTATTGAAACACTCGATAAATTAATGGATGTCACTGATTTAATCCTTTACGATTTAAAACAAATTGATCCTGAGAAACACAAAGTTCTTACGGGTGTTTCAAATGATCATATTTTAGACATGGCCCGTTACTTAGATGAAAAGAATGTCCCGATTTGGGTACGTCACGTGCTAATTCCTGGCGGTAGTGATGATGATGTGTTATTACAACGCTTATCTGACTTTATTGCCACGCTGTCTAACGTTGAACGAATTGACGTGTTGCCGTATCACAAGTTAGGTGTGTATAAATGGGAAAACCTCGGTTTAGATTATCAATTAGAAGGTGTTGAACCACCGACTGAAGACCGAGTGAAAAATGCAGAAGCGATTTTAAATCGTGAAAAAACCATTGCGATCCCACAATCTTAAATAGAATAATCAAGACCTACAAGCCTTTTGCTTGTAGGTCTTTTTGAGTTAGCTCACGGTGTGGCAGTGAGCTAACGATGGTGAAAGGGTGATTGCTTTTTACATGCGTCCAATTTTAATTTGGAATCAATATAAGTTGCTTACAAATGAAAATCGTCAGTGTTTAAAGGAGGGATCGTTCGGTAATAGTACAGATAACAGAAAAATTTTATCATACTGAAGGAGGAAATATTTCTATGTCAAAATTATTGCGACAAGCTATTGAGGAACGTCGGTCATATTACGCGATTAGCGATGAAGAGATTGTTTCAAAAGAAAACGTTGAGGAAGTCGTCCAATTTGCGGTGAAACATTCGCCGTATGCGTTTAATTCACAAAGTGGCCGGGTGGTGATTTTGTTTAATGACCATCACAAAGCACTTTGGGATCTAACGAAAGAACATCTACGTCCACTCGTAAAAGAAGAAAATTTTCATAAAACAAAAGCGCGAATTGACTCGTTTAAAGCGGGTTATGGAACGGTGTTGTTCTTCGAAGATACTGAGGTAGTCAAAGGCCTAGGTGAACAAATGCCATTGTATAAAGATAAATTCGAAACCTGGTCGGAACAAGCGTCGGGTATGTTGCAATATGTCGTCTGGACAGCCTTAGAAGCAGAAGGGTTAGGTGCCTCCTTGCAGCATTATAATCCGTTGATTGACGATGATGTCAAAGCACGCTTTGATATTCCAAAAGCATGGAGCTTACGTGCGCAAATGCCGTTTGGCAAACCAGAAGAAGCACCGGGCGAAAAAACTTTCCAATCAGTAGATGAGCGGATCAAAGTTTTTAAATAGTAAAAAGCGAGAAGACGGAATAATGCCTACCTCAATACTACTTCAGTATTGAGGTATTTTTTTATCTAAATTAGGCGAGAAAACCCCCATCTTCAAGGAATGTTATGGGCTAAGCCCAATGAGTAAGTGGGGGATGAATCGCCTTTGGGCAAGGGATGGGACTTCCCCGTCTTAATAAGATTAAAATGGACCATGTGACACATTACTACGAACCGGCAACTACGACAAAGTTGAATGCTTTTTCTTGATTAAGTGTTTAAAAAAATGACGAATGGATGCACGGATAAAAAAAGTATGAATAAATTATGAATAACGATATCCAACAAATGAAAGATACTTTTTTTAAAAAAGTTTACCTAAGGCAAAAATATTGGTATAATCCATAATAGAGATGAAAATATAAAACTATAGTAAGAAATCAAAGTATATTTGGAAAGAGAAAGGAGTTACACGTATGGTAGAGTTTTTTACTCAGTTACCACCGGTCATGCAGGCGCTCGTTGCGACACTGTTTACTTGGGGGATGACGGCGCTTGGGGCAGCCCTTGTTTTTACCACGAAGGGCGTGAATCAAAAGTTTCTTGATGCGATGTTAGGTTTTGCGGGTGGTGTGATGATTGCGGCAAGTTATTGGTCACTGTTAGCACCGGCTATTGAAATGGCAGAACAAGATAAGTGGCCTGCTTGGTTACCAGCGGCTGTTGGATTTATGTTAGGGGGTATCTTTTTATGGGGGATTGATAAAGTTATTCCCCACGTTCACCCGAACGCTCGACTGGATACGGCAGAAGGGATTCACCCGGATCGCCGGCGTCGTAGTACACTGTTAGTGCTCGCGATTACGCTTCATAACATTCCGGAAGGTTTAGCGGTTGGGGTTGCTTTTGGTGCGGTTGCGGCTGGATTTGACACAAGTTCACTTGCGGCAGCTGTCACACTTGGTATTGGTATTGGAATTCAGAACTTCCCAGAAGGAACGGCTGTTTCAATGCCACTCAGACGTGAAGGCATGTCAAGAAGACGCAGCTTTATGTATGGTCAGTTCTCTGGGATGGTCGAACCGATTGCAGCAGTGATTGGTGTGTTACTTGTGACCTGGATGGAACCAATTTTACCGTTAGCGCTTAGCTTTGCGGCCGGTGCGATGATTTTCGTTGTCGCAGAAGAAGTCATTCCAGGATCGCAAGAAAATGGTAACCGAGATTTAGCGTCCATGGCGTTAATGGTTGGTTTTACTGTGATGATGGTTTTAGATGTTGCATTAGGTTAAAGGTAAAGTCACACGTAGAGTGTGGCTTTTTTGTTTTGAATCCATATCAAGAGGCTATACTTAAATATAATGGTTCAAAAAAATGGAGGAGTGATTTGGCGTGATGACAAAACGTTTAAAAATGTCGTTGATAGGTGGGATTATTTTAGGGCTTTTCTGTGTTGTTGGTGCTTATATTCGTTCGGGATTTGATGCATCGCTTACGTTTGTGTTTGCGCTTTGGTATAACCGGGTCATAATGGGGCTCGTCATTGGTGCTGCTTGGCCGAAAGTGACTAAGAAACAAGTAGCCTTACGAGGTGCAGTCCTTGGTCTTCTCGTGTCGTTTGCCTTCTATGCGACGAGTGGTTATGTTGATGTCGTTAGTTTTCTCGCGGGTATTGTGTACGGCATTATTTTAGAAGTATGGCTAAAACGTTATGAATAGTAGTATCGTCTAAATATAAGTTGATAACTTGTAAAAAAGAAGCGACGAAAGTCATTTCTTTATTTAATACTTATAAATTGGTTTTAATTCCAATAATGAAGGTAAAGTTAATAGTAGTCAGTTATTTAATGACGTTCAAAAGGAGGTCAAGCATGAGTGAATATAAAGAGAATAGCATTAAACTAATTGGTGCGGTCGGCCTTGGTACGGGTGTCATGATTAGCGCAGGTATTTTTGCCCTGCTTGGTCAAGTCGCAGAATTAAGTGGGAAATGGTTTCCGCTCATTTTCGTTCTCGGTGGGATCGCCACCGGTTTTAGTGCGTACTCTTATCAAAAACTTAGTCAAGCTTATCCATCAGCTGGTGGAATTGGTATGTACTTAGTCAAAGAATATGGAAAAGGAACGGTTGCGGCATTTGCGTCGTTACTGATGGCTTTTTCAATGGTCATTAATCAAAGTCTCGTTGCTCGTACCTTCGGTACGTATACGCTTCAGTTATTTGACGCGGATACCGGTTCGTACTGGGTACAAATTTTAGGTGTTAGTCTGTTGTTGTTTGCTTTTTTAGTCAATATATCAGGTAATGCTTTTATTCAGTCATTTACGTCGATTGTCTCGTTACTTAAAATTATCGGATTGTTGATATTTGCTGGAGCCGGGCTTGTGCTTGTGAATTTTAGTTTTCAATTACCTGAATCGTCATCCCAAACACCGGAAGTGACAGGCATCAGTTTTGTTGCGGCGATTGCGTTAACGATTCTAAGTTTTAAAGGTTTTACGACCATCACCAATCAAGGGGAAGAAATTGAAAGACCGAAGAAAAATATTGCGCGTGCGATTACGCTATCGATTATCATTAGTCTCGTTGTTTATCTCTTGATTGCTTGGGCTGTGTCGACAAACTTGTCTCTAGCTGAGATTATTAACCAAAAAGATTACGCCTTAGCGGCAGCAGCTGAACCGGCACTTGGTTCACTTGGTGTGTGGTTTACAGTTATTATTGCCATTATTGCCACAATCTCAGGAATTATCGCGAGTGTATTTGCGGTATCGAGAATGCTGGCGATGCTAACCAATATGTCGCTCATTCCACACTCACACTTTGGTATGCCAGGCAGTATTCAAAAACACACACTCGTCTATACGGTCGTTATTGCGATGGTGTTAACAGTGCTCTTTGATCTTAGTCGGATTGCTTCGATGGGGGCGATTTTATATTTAGTGATGGATATTTTAATCCACTGGGGACTATTCTATAAGCTAAAAGATGAGGTAAATAGTCATCGTGTCATCGTAGGTGGTGCAATATTGATTGATAGTATTGTTTTAATTGCTTTTGTCATCTATAAATTCCAGACCGATTTACTGATTGTCGGCGTGTCATTACTTGTGTTGGTGGCAACCTATCTGATGGAAAAATTCTTTCTTAAACATAAGCGGGAACAGGGAGAGTTAAATCATTCTCATCACTAACAACTAGTGAGAAAGACTTAAATTCACTATTTTTATACGGAAGGGTTTAGAAACCCGATTAAGAAGGTAAACATAGTATGAAACTAATTATAAAGGAGCGGATCAAGTTATGAGTAATGTTTTATTTACGTCCCATGCGACAGCAACAGGTGGCCGCGATGGTCATGTAAAATCAGATGATGGTTTGATCGATTTAAATTTAGTGAACCCAGCCGGAGGTAGTGGTGAAACAGGCTCTAACCCTGAACAGCTATTTGCGGCAGGTTATGCCGCTTGCTATGATGGCGCATTAAATTTAATGGCAGAACGCCAAAAGAAAGAGATTGAATCAACATTAACGGCAGATGTGAGTTTACTAAAAGACCCAAGCGATAACGGTTTTAAAATTGGTGTCGTATTACATGTAGAGATTAAAGGGGTCTCACAAGAAGAAGCAGAACACCTCGCAGAACTTGCTCACAACTTCTGCCCATACTCTAAAGCAACCAGGGGTAACATCGATGTTGAGTTAAAAGTAACAGGTAAGTAACGGCGTTTAAATATTTCAGTCAAAACAACAAGTGCCTTTTGGTGCTTGTTGTTTTGTTATGAATCAAGCTAACAATGTAAAGATACAACTGGATGCCTTCCTGTTGGATTTCTTTTTAAATGACCTTGTTTCGAAGATTATTTTTTTGTATAGTAAAGAATGGAGAAACGAGTGAGGCTTGTTTTTAATAGAGTAAAAACGGGTAATTATTCACGTAGCCTATGTACGTTAAAATGAATCTAGGGGGAATCTTTCATGTCAAAAGAAAAGATTTTAATGATTGGTGCCGGACGTATGGCGCAAGCGATCATTGATGGTTTAAAACATGCAGATTTTAGTGAAATCTTGGTTGGAAATAATGGAAACAGTGAACGATTAGAAGAAGTGGAAGCACGCTTTGGTGTGAGAACGACTAATCAGTGGCAAAATCACGTCTCAGACCAAGATATTATTATTTTAGCCGTTCCACCTGAAGCGCATGAAGAAGTATTAGCGTCACTCAGTGACGTTATTGATGGTCAACTCGTGCTTACGGTTGCGGCAGGGATTGATGTAAAATATCTTGAATCACATTTACCAGAAGGGACACCTGTCAGCTGGCTCATGCCAAATACGGCAGCATCAAAAGCAGAGTCGATGACGCTCTTTACTTTAGGGCATCATGTGACAGATGAACATGAATATTATATTGAAAAAATCCTGTTTAGTATCGGTCAGTTTAAAAAATTAACCGAGCAACAAGTGCATCAAATTACACCGATTACCGGGAGTGGTCCGGCCTTTGTCTACCGGTTTGCGGATGTGTTAATTAAAGAGGTGCAAAAAGCTGGTGTAACAGAAGTTGTGGCTAAACAGCTCGTGGCGCAAATGGTCAAAGGGGCATCAGAAATGTTAACGTCTGATTTAAAATGTCCACAAGACTTAATGGATGAAGTGGCGACACCAGGTGGTGTGACGGAAAAAGGCTTACAAGTATTAGATGAACATAACTTTGATCAGATGATTCAAGAGGCAATTCGGAAGTGCGTTGATTTTGCTTCTGGTGACGAAGAATAACTTGACAGTGAAAATCATTATCACTATGATAATGATGAGGTGAATATTTATGAAAATAGCAGTAGCTTATGCAAGTATGACAGGTAATACGGAGTGTATTGCTGATGAAATAAAGCGTTACTTAGACGAGAAAAATCTCGAACATAGTACCTTCCATATTCCAAGTGATGAGTTTTATGCCTTCGATTTAGCCGATTACGATGTGATTTTCTTTGGTAGTTACACGTACGGTGACGGGGATTTACCGTTTGAGTTGATGGATTTTTATGATGAGGTTGAAGATGAGGATTTATCAGGTAAACGCATTGGCTTATTCGGTTCATGTGATTCTTTTTATCCGTTATACGGCGTCGCGCTTGATCAATTTAAAGAACGTTTTGAGTCTGTCGGTGCTACAGTTTACGGTGAACTCGTTAAAGTTGACTTAGATCCAGACGAAGAAGATCTGAAGCATACTCGGGCGATGGTTGATGATGTACTAGCGTCGAAGTAAAGTGCTAATCAAAAACCTAACGTTAAATGAGACGTTAGGTTTTTTAGTGCAGAAAGAAGAAAGATAGACTCATTTTGGAAAAATGATGGTTAATATATTTGCAAAAAAATTAATTTAATTTACAATGAGACTATGCGATTGTTTCATTACTAAAAGGTATAGGAGATTTGTCATGAAAAAACCGAAATTGGCCGATGTAGCAAAATTGGCTGAAGTATCACCAACAACCGTGTCGCGTGTGCTCAACGACCGAGGATATATTGGTGAAAAAACACGTAAAAAAGTGTACGCTGCGATGGAAGAACTTAATTATTACCCGAATGAGATTGCGCGATCGTTATTCATTAATAAAACCTTTATCGTTGGTGTGATCTTTCCAACAACGAGTAATCCGTTTTATGGACAGTTAATCTATCATTTAGAAAATGTTTGTGAATCGCTAGGGTATAAAGTATTGCTTTGTAATAGTGGCGGGCGTGAAGATAAGGAACGTGCATACTTAGAGATGCTTCAACGACACCAAGTTGATGGCATTATTGCAGGTGCACACAATCGTGGCATTGATTTATATAAAAAATCGCGCATGCCTATCGTCAGTTTTGATCGTATTTTAGCCGATCACATTCCTGTTGTCTCTAGTGATAACTATCGTGGTGGTGAACTGGCAACACAACATTTAATTGATCGAGGATGTAAAAAAATCATTCATATTAATGGGCCAAGAGAATTAGAAACCCCCGCAAACCTGCGAAGAGATGCCTATGAAGATACGATGAAAAAGAATAACCTTCCTTACAGAACGTATGAAATCTCAGATACTTACTTAGAAGACTTGTTTAATGAGAACCTTGATCTAGAAGCTGTCTTTGCTAGTGATGATATGATTGCTTCGAAGGTTATAAATGAGGCAAAGAATAGAGGAATCCGTGTACCAGAAGATTTAAAAGTCATTGGTTATGATGGGGCTGAGGCGGTTCGCATGTTATTGCCGGATTTATCAACGATTCAACAACCGATTGAAGAAATTGCACGAGTATCTGTAGAAATACTGATGGAACAAATCAATCAATCAGATAACTTTGAAGTTAAAAATGTGACATTACCAGTAGAATTGATTAAAGGAAAAACAACATAGTTCCCTCAATTATTAAACTATGTTGTTTTTTAAAATTATTTTATGTCAACCGGTTGACATTCTTTCTTGCGGTCATTATAATCAAGATATAAATTTCAAGTTTTTATTACGTAATATGTCAACCGGTTGACATATTAATCGCCTTCTATTGTAAGCGCATACTAAGTAAAGGGAGAGTGTTAAACGTTATGAAACAAAAGCCAAGCAGAGGAAAAGGTGGGAAAAGCCGCATCGATAAAAAAGAATCGAAATGGGCTTATATTAAAAAGAATTATGTTCTTTATCTATTTTTACTTCCAGCTGTATTGTTAGTTTTTATATTTAATTATATTCCGATGTATGGGGTGTTAATTGCTTTTCAAGACTTTAGTGTAACGAAAGGGATCTTCGGAAGTGACTGGGTAGGGTTAGATCACTTTAGAAGTTTTCTCACATCACCTAACTTTATTAGAATTTTTATGAATACGATTAAATTAAGTGTCTACGGCTTAATTATTGGTTTTCCAGTACCGATTATTCTGGCGCTTATGCTGAATCAAGTACGACGGATGAATATTAAGAAAAATATTCAGTTAGTTATTTATGCACCACACTTTATTTCAACCGTTGTTATTGTTGGTATGCTATTTATTTTCTTATCACCGGCAGGTCCAATTAATGCTTTGATTACGCAGTTTACTGGTAACCCGGTATCATTTTTATCTGATCCTGCTTATTTTAGAACTATCTTTATTACTTCTGGTATATGGCAAGGAGCGGGCTTTTCATCTATCGTCTATGTCGCCGCATTGTCAAATGCTGATCCACAATTACATGACGCCGCAACACTTGACGGGGCATCGTTACTTCAACGGATTTGGCACATTGATGTGCAAGTGATTAAACCAATCATGGCGGTATTATTCATCTTAGCGATTGGTGGCATTATGGGTGTTGGATTTGAAAAAGCATATCTTTTACAAACAGATATGAATATACCGGCATCAGAAATTATTGATACGTATGTCTATAAACGTGGGTTATTAGCTGGTGACTGGTCGTTTGGTGCCGCTGTTGGACTATTTAATACAGTTATTGGTCTGATCTTACTCGTCATTGCGAATACTGTTGTAAAAAGATTAAATGGAGAAACACTTTACTAAAACAAGGAGGTTGATTGTATGGCACGTCATTCTTTAATAAATAATTCACCTGTTGATCGACTGATTTTATTCGTCAATAAGGTATTGCTCGTGTTAATTGTTCTAGCTGTTATTGTTCCCATTGCCTATGTCTTAATAGGGTCGTTCTTAAAACCAAATATCCTACTCAATCAAGGAATTTCATTCAATCCAGATCACTGGACGTTAGATGGATACCGCAGAATTTTTGAAGACGGTTCAATCGTAAGAGGATTTTTAAACTCAGTCTTTTATGCGTCTGGTTTTACGTTTGTTGCGGTAGTCTTCACTGTTTTGGCTGGTTATTCTTTATCAGTTGAAACACTCGTAGGTAAAAAAGTCATTACGATCTTCTTTTTATTCGCGATGTTCTTTAATGGTGGCATGATTCCAACCTATCTCGTTGTCCGAAACTTAGGGATGTTAAACACCCCTTGGGCGATTATTTTGCCGGGAGCCGTTGGCGTCTGGAATATTATTCTTACACGAACATTCTTTAAGGGGGTGCCAAACGAATTAAAAGAAGCAGCGCAAATTGATGGTGCAAGTGACTTGAAGATATTTTTAAGTGTCATTTTACCACTATCAAAACCAATTATTTTCGTCATTGCGTTGTTTGCTTTTATTGGTCAATGGAATTCATATTTCAATGCGATGATTTATTTGGATGATCAATCGCTCTATCCATTACAGTTAGTACTTCGCGAAATATTAGTCCAAAACGAAGTACCGCCGGGTATGATTGCCGATCAATTAGCACGCGCTGAAATGCAAAGAATTGCTGAAATGATTAAGTACTCATCGATTGTTGTCGCAAGTTTACCGCTCATGGTCATGTATCCGTTTTTCCAAAAGTATTTCGAAAAAGGTGTTATGGTAGGTTCACTAAAATAAAGTGGGGGTTATAAAAATGAAAAAAGTGATGGGATTATTACTCGTTATGTTAAGTCTTGTTTTAACAGCTTGTGGTGGAGGTAATGAACAAGCGCATTCTGATGATTATGAATTAGAAAATATAGAGTTTCCTTTAGAGGAAGAGGATGTCACATTAAAGTTTATGACATCAAGCTCAACGTTAGCACCTGAGGACCCTAATGATAAATTAATTTTCCAACGTTTAGAAGAAGAAACAGGTGTCCATGTTGATTGGTTAAACTTTACCGGTGACACGTTTGGTGAAAGAAGAAACCTTGCCCTAGCAACTGGTGACATGCCAGATGCAATCATGAACGCCGCTTTTAGTGATTATGAATTATTAAACTACGCCAATGACGGCGCGATTATTCCATTAAATGACTTGATTGATCAGTATATGCCGAATTTACAAGCGGTATTAGAGAAAGCGCCAGAATATGAGGCGATGATGACTGCACCTGATGGTAATATTTATTCCTTCCCTTGGATTGAAGAACTTGGTGAAGGGAAAGGAAGTATTCACTCAGTTGATAATTTCCCTTGGATAAATGTTCAATGGATCGAAGAGTTAGGGTTAGACATGCCCCAGACAACTGAGGAGTTAAAAGAAGTATTGATTGCTTTTAGAGACAACGACCCTGCAGGTGATGGTCAAACAATTCCAATGTCATTTATTATTAATGACGGCGGGCAAGACCCAGGCTTCTTATTTGCTTCATTTGGCCTTGGTGACAACTGGGATCATACCGTTGTGACAGATGACGGTGAAGTGCTACTAACATCTATGCAAGATGGCTATAAAGATGCGATTAATTTTATGAATGAATTGTATGAAGAACAATTAATTGATATCGAAGCATTTGAACATGATTGGCCAACTTACGTCGCAAAAGGACAAGAAGGTCGCTACGGTATGTACTTTACGTGGGATAAAGGAAATATTACCGGTATGGGTGATAATTATGACTTAATGAATCCACTTGCTGGACCTGACGGAACAGTGAATGTTGCGCGGACAAATGGGATGGGATTTGATCGTTCACGTATGGTTATTACGAGCGCTAACGAGAATTTAGAACTTACGGCCAAATGGATTGATCAGCTTTATGCACCGAAACAATCCGTTCAAAACAACTGGGGAACCTATGGTGATGATGAACTTCAAAATATCTTTGAATATGATGAAGCCGCAGATATGTTACGTCACTTGCCGTTAGACGGAGCGGCGCCAGTAGAATTAAGAGAGAAAACATCGATAGGCGGGCCGCTTGCTATTTTAGATAGTTACTATGGTAAAGATACAACTATGCCAGATGATGCTGCTTGGCGACTTGATTTAATGAATGACGTGATGGTACCGCACATGAGTGCTGAAAATATCTATCCAAAAGTGTTTTTTGATGAAGATGAATTAGATCGTATATCAACGATTGAAGCAGATCTCATTCCATATATTCACCGCATTAAAGCGGAATGGATTACGAACGGGAAAGCGGATGAAGAATGGGATGCTTACCTTGCAGAATTAGAACGATTAAATGTGCAAGAATGGTTAGAAATTAAACAAGAAGGATACGATCGATCGCAATAATAAAATAGAGAGGATGTTTAGCTTGCTAGAAATTAAACAGAGAAAGAATTATCGACCACAGCTTCGTTTTGCACCTAAAGAAAACTGGATGAATGACCCGAACGGCATGGTCTTTTATCGAGGGAAATATCATTTATTCTTTCAACATAATCCTGATAGCACCGTTTGGGGTCCTATGCACTGGGGACACGCGGTAAGTGAGGATATGGTTCATTGGGAAGAAAGAGCGATTGCTCTTTTCCCTGATGAACTAGGAATGATTTTCTCAGGAAGTATCGTTGTTGACTGGCATGACACAACCGGATTTTTTAATGGTGGACATGGCTTAGTGGCTATTTTCACCCATCATTTAGACCGGGAACAACAACCACCAGAACAATATCAAAGTTTAGCCTACAGCCTTGATGAAGGAGAGACGTGGATAAAATATGAACAGAATCCCGTTTTAATAAGTGAAGAAAAAATAGATTTTAGAGATCCTAAAGTATTTTGGTATGAAGAAACAAATAAATGGGTGATGATTTTAGCGACCGGACAAACCGTCATGATGTATTCATCTAAGGACTTAAAGGATTGGCGATTTGAAAGTGAATTTGGTGAAGGTGTTGGCTATCAAGAAGCGGTCTGGGAATGTCCGGATTTATTCGAACTACCTATCGACGGAACCACTGATAAGAAGTGGCTTATGATTGTTAGTGTCGGTGATAATGACAAACTTGATGTAGGTTCAAAAACGCAATATTTCATTGGGGACTTTGACGGCCGAGTGTTTTCACCGATTGATACAAATGTTCGCTGGCTTGACCATGGCCGGGATAATTATGCTGGTGTTAGTTTTTCAGATATACCAGAAGAAGACGGTAGAAGAATTTACTTAGGATGGATGAGCAATTGGCGTTATGCGAATGTCGTACCAACGGGTGGCTGGCGTAGTCAAATGACACTACCTCGCGTGTTATCATTAACACATAAAGGCGACTCACTGATTGCTAAGCAGGAGCCAGTGAGCGAACTATCACCCTATGTGACTGATCAGTTAGTGATGACAACACGTGATTTAACAGATGTCGTCACTGTACCAACATTTAAAGAAGCGATGCAGATTGATTTAGAGTTACAACTGGATGCTGCCGATCAGGTTGTGATCACACTCCAGTCACAAGAAGATGATCAATTAACGTTGACACTAGACGCTCATGATAGAATATTAATACTTGACCGAAGTAAAGCAGGACAAATAGACTTTTCGCCATTATTCAAAGAAGTGCAAACGGCACCAATCAATACGGGACATGTTCAGTTATCGATCGTGTTAGATCGGTCATCGATTGAACTATTTGTTGACGGTGGTACATCAGCACTAACAAGCCTTGTCTATCCACTTGAGCGCTTTTCTGACTTAATGGTAACATCAGTTAATCAGCGTTCGTCATTGGTTTCAGGTAAAGTCATGAGACTGAGTAAGGGGTGAACGAAAAGGTATGGTGAATAATATCGCATGTATTGGTGAATTACTGATTGACTTTTTTTGTACAGATATAGATGTTTCACTAGTGGAAGGTAAGTCGTTTGAGAAAAAAGCAGGCGGTGCGCCTGCAAATGTGGCGGCGGCTATTGCTAGACATGGTGGTGCGGCGTACTTTGTCGGAAAAGTAGGGGAAGATGCTTTTGGCACCTTCCTCGAACAATCCTTAACAGCCGCAAAAGTAAAAACAGATCATTTATTAAAAACAAACCTTGCTAAAACAACGTTAGCTTTTGTATCATTAGATTCAAGTGGTGAACGAGATTTTGAATTTATGCGAGGAGCGGATGGATTATTAGAGGGAAAGGATCTTGATCAAACCTTAATTGATTCGATGCATACGTTGCATTTTGGCTCAGCCACAGCTTTATTAACGGATCCTTTTCGCAAAACGTATATCAACATGATGAAAAAAGGACAGCAAAGGCAGCAATTTATCGCCTTTGATCCTAACTACCGTTCGGATCTTTGGGGTAATGATCAACCAGCTTTTGTTGAGTGGGTGTATCACTGCTTACCTTATGCTAATTATGTTAAAGTAAGTGAAGAGGAATTATTGTTATTAACGCAACAAGATAATATGGCTGAGGCAGTTGATCGGCTTCATGATGAGGGCGTGTCTCTCGTGACAGTGACACTAGGTAAGGCAGGGACTTATGTGTCTACGCGTGACTTTAAAAAAGTAATCAACAGTATTAAAGTTGAAGCAATCGATTCAACGGGGGCAGGAGATGCGTTTGTTGGCGCATTATTATCTCAGTTATCAACTTATGCTCAACCGCTTGAAGTGATTAAAAATGAAGCAGTATTAACAGAGATGATTACTTATGCTAATGTGACCGCAGCGCTTGTATGCACCAAAGTTGGCGCCATTGAATCAATACCTGAAGCAGACAAAGTGTTAGCATACATCAATTAATGGAAAGAGGTGGACTAAAATGTATCGTCAAAGCTGGTTTATAAAAGTAGGTACACTTGGTTTCCACCTCATTCTATTAAATATCTGTTTTTGGTTAGGGAGTGTATTGGGGCTAGGTATTATCGGCTTTTTCCCTAGTTTAGCAGCCCTTTTCTACGTTTTAAGACAAATGATTGTCTTTAAAGATGACGATGATGTGTTCAAAAAATATTGGAAGAGTTATAAAGAAAATCTATTGAAAGCAAATCTGTTAGGTTACCTGTATGTATTAGCCGTGGCGATACTCTATGGTAATTACCGCGTGGCCTTATTAATCGATCACGCCTTATTTTCAAAAGGCTATTTCTTTATCATTATTCTTCTAACCGCTATCGTTATATTAAGTTTGATGACGGTATTTCCGGTATTTGTTCACTATCATTTTCCTTTACGAGATTATCCAAAAGTCGCGCTTATTTATTCTGTCGCAAGACCGATTCAAACGATTATATCTGTCGGTCTAGTCTATGTGTTAGCTCAAGTGATGTTGGCTTATGCGGCGTTATTCTTGTTACTTGGCGTCAGTTTAATGGCATATGTTCTCATGAGAGTCGCAGCCACACATTTTTTAAAAGTGGATGATTAGATTGAGTGGTATCACGTAATGAATAGTGAGTGATGATCAAAAGGTTACGTCATAAATTAAATAGTCAAATTAAAATCTCGTGCTTTCTACGCATGAGGTTTTTTGTCTGTTCAGTGAAATCATGGATTTTCTTATGGAAAGCGCGTATAATAAGAAAAAAAGATAAATGAGGGTTAGAGATGGTAAAAGAATTGATTTCCTGGATCAAAGCCATTGTGATTGCATTGGTGATTGTGCTTGTCGTGAGAGAATTTGTGATGACGCCGTCTGTTGTTAAAGGAACGTCAATGGAACCGACCTTGCATGATGGTGACCGAATTATTATAAGTAAATTGGGCGAGTTAGAACGGTTTGACCAAATCGCTTTTGTTGCACCTGATTCAGTTATTGAAGAGAATTATGTGAAGCGCATCATTGGGTTACCGGGTGACTATGTTGAAGTAAAAGATGATGTGTTATTCATTAACGGGGTCAGTTATCCAGAAGTCTATTTAGAAGATGTCTTAAGTCAGTTGGATGGCTACACGTATACCGATGATTTTAGTATGAATGAATTAGGCTTAACGGAAGTACCTGAAGGGATGTATTTTGTCTTAGGAGATAATCGACCGGATAGCCGGGATAGTCGTTATTTTGGTGTGATTGAAGAAGACAGTGTGATTGGTGAAATCGTCTTTCGGATTTGGCCGCCAGAAGATATTGGCTTGCTTCAATAAGCTTGACAAACTTTCTCATATTCACTATGGTTAAGTTAACAAATAAATACGGATGAAACCGCTAGGGGCGCACATGTGTGCTGAGATAAAGTGAATCACTTTGGTCCCTTTGAACCTGATTTGGTTAGTACCAACGTAGGGAAGTGGGACTCTTGTGAAACCTAGCGTCTTTATTGGCGTTCGTTTTAATCATACACTCACAACCGTTCCTCGACCTATGAGGAGCGGTTTTTTGCGTCTACAAGGAGTGGAGAAAATGAAAAAAGTTCAAACAGCATTAACGATTGCCGGGACCGATCCAACAGGAGGTGCGGGTATTCAAGCGGACCTCAAGTCATTTGAAGAACGTTGTGTCTACGGTATGAGTGTGGTTACGTCTGTTGTTGCGCAAAATACGCAATGTGTATCGTTAATTCATCATCAACCAATTGAGATGATTGACAGGCAACTGGCCTGTGTCTTTGATGATATTCAACCAGATGCGATAAAGACAGGCATGATTGCGACCGAAGAAATGATGAGATTGATTGGTGACTATTTAACAAAATACCCCGATATTCCGTATGTATTAGACCCAGTCATGGTCGCAACGAGTGGCGATGTCTTAATGGAAGAGAGTTCTCGTGCGGTTATTCGGGAAGTATTAATTCCAAAAGCAACACTTGTGACACCGAATTTAAAAGAAGCAAGTTTGTTATTGGACCGTTCGATTACAACGTTAGAGGAGATGACACAAGCCGCGAAAGATCTGGTGCATGTGTTAGGTGCCAGCGCTGCAGTTGTAAAAGGTGGGCATTTAACTGAGGAAGCTACTGATGTCTTTTATGACGGGGGCGTAGTGCACTATTTAACGAAAGAAAGAGTCAAGACGAAACATACACATGGGACAGGTTGCACGTATAGTGCGGTTATTACCGCAGAACTTGCGAAAGGTCAATCGATGCTTGATGCGGTCAGTTTAGGAAAAGCGTTTATTCATGCTGCAATTTTTTACGGGATTGACCTCGGACGTGGTAACGGGCCGACGAATCATTTTGGTTACCGGTTAAAAGGGGTACCCAATGACATAAACACTTGTCAAGATACTAGAGGGGGTGAGGTATAATGCATTACTTAGAATTAGTAAAAGAACGCGCACCTCTCATTCACAACATCACGAATCAAGTCGTGATGAATGTTACCGCAAACGGGCTTTATGCCCTCGGTGCTTCGCCGCTTATGGCGCATGAAAAAGAAGAAATGGATGACATTATAAATATTTCAGATGCGCTTGTTTTGAATATCGGTACAATCACAGAACCGGTGTTTCAGGCGATGCAAGTAGCGGGAAGAAAAGCTCAGGAAAAAGGGATTCCTATTGTGTTAGATCCCGTTGGTGTTGGCGCTTCAAATTACCGGATGCGTGTCGTTACACATTTACTTGAGACGTTAAAGATTAGTTTCATCAGAGGCAATGCGGCAGAAATTATGACCCTTGTCTCACTTAAACAAGCTGGTAAGGGTGTCGAAGGGGATATTGATACGGATGTAGGGACGATTGCGAGAGCCTTCTATCGGCGCTATCGTATCCCGGTTGTTGTGACGGGGAAAGAAGATATGATTTATAGTGGCAAAACACTTTACCGATTGAAAAACGGCTCGCCAATACTAAAACAGGTCACTGGGACGGGGTGTTTACTTACCTCTGTCATCGCCGCTTTTTTAGCCGTAGCTGATGATGATCATTATATCGAAGCTGCGGCAGAAGCAGTCAGTTTTTATACTGTCGCAAGTGAGGTAGCGGCAGAAAGAAGCGAACTACCAGGTTCTTTTCAAATGCATTTTATCGATTGTTTAGCTACCCTGAGTATTTCTGAATGGAAAAAACAAGCTGTGATTGAGGTGAGTAGCTAATGTTTCAGCGTGAATGGTTGAGGTTATATTTTATTTTTGGTGAGGCTTATATAGAAGAAGCTAGTTTACCGATTATTGAGGCAGCACTTAAGAGTGGGGTGACAATGTTTCAGTTACGAGAGAAAGGTCCCTTTGCGCTCAAGGGTACTGCCCTTATTGAATACGGATATAAAGTGAAAGCGTTATGTAGACAATATCGTGTACCATTTGTTGTGAATGATGATCTTGAACTGGCGATGGCACTAGGTGCTGATGGCGTTCATCTCGGTCAAGATGATGTGTCGATTGAACAAGCAAGAGCCGTGTTGCCAAAAGAGATGTTTATCGGGATATCGGCAACGAATCTTGAAGAAGCAATCATAGCAAAAAAACGAGGCGCTGACTATATTGGGGTAGGTCCAATTTATCCAACCTTAACTAAAGCAGATGCAAAAATACCCATTGGATTTTCAAGGTTAAAAGCAATTAAAGATCATGTAGGAGATACCCCTATAGTTGCGATTGGTGGCTTAAGGGCCAGAGATATGCCTCGGTTAAAGAAGTATCATATTGATGGCGCGGCGGTTATTTCAGAGATTGGTTACCAACAAGATGTTTCGGCTAGTGTTATATCATTTCTTTCGTCATACAATTAAATCCAACAAAAGGTGGAGTTTAACTCGGGTATTTTACGGTTAAACATAAAGAAGAGCGACAAAACTTAAGGAGGCTAAAGTGTGATGAAGTTAAAAGATACACGCGTGTTACAAGTTGTTGACGAAGCGTTTGAAGATTTAGAATTATGGTACCCTGTCCTAAGAATGCGAGAAGCTGGGGCTACGGTCGATATTGCTGGTACGGAAAAAGGTAAAGTCTACACTGGGAAGTACGGTGTGCCGTGTGAATCAACGCATGCCTTTGAAGATATTGACCCAGCGGATTATGATGTGTTACTCGTCCCAGGTGGCTGGGCGCCAGATAAACTGCGCCGTTACGACAGTGTGTTGAATATTGTCAAAGCGATGGATCAAGATAAGAAAGTGATTGGTCAGATTTGTCATGCAGGTTGGGTGCTGATCTCAGCTGATATTGTTAGGGATGTAACAATGACAAGTACACCAGCGCTTATCGATGATTTAAAAAATGCGGGTGCCACCTGGATTGATGAACCAGTCGTCAAATCGGGGCATATTATTTCTAGTCGGAGACCAAGTGACTTGCCGCAGTATATGGAAACAATTATCGAAGCGGTCGTTAAAGATTTATAAAAAATGGATCGATAGGTTTAGAGCCTATCGGTCTTTTTATGTTGTTAAATTAAAAAAATGGGTTCTTTGTCAAATGGAGATTGATTGTGACTCATTGATTTTTTTAGAGGATTAGAAATGGATAGATTAACAAAAGGAAAAGTTAAATCAAGCCATTTAAAAGAATGTATACAGAGATTTTATGCTGTTGTAATTAAACATGTGGACAATTATCTTATATGGTTTTAAGTATTTAACACTAGAGAATCAAAACGGATATAGAAAAATAATTATTAAAAGGAATTTGGTGCGAAAACTGAACGCTATGATACACTTAGATTAGATAAAATTAACTGTTATTACTTGTTCAACTAACGAACTGGTTATAATTAATAATGGAGCGGTAAATATGAAAAGAAAAATGTATATCCTTACAGTTGTCGTATTTTTAATAATAGCAGCACTTTGGTGGGGTCAATATAAGCAAAATAAAGAATTAACCAATTTTCATCAACCTATCACAATAAATCAAGTTGAGGCGATTCACTTATGGGAAAAGGGTACAGATATAAAAAGAGTACCAAAAAGTGAATGTATAAAAATTGTTGAATGGTTTAATCAGTATGACCCACAGAAAATCTCAGAAGAAAAAGTCCCGCTTTCTAATGCTCAAGTAGTTGTTGATACAGTAGAAGGGGCAACGATCATTATTAATTACATAGATGGGAGAATATATGTGAGTAGATATGATGTTGGTGAAAGTAATTTACAGTATGAATTCCTTGATGATGCGCCCGAATTAGAGAACTTCTTTGAGGAACTTATCAATTAAAAGTTAATCCAGATAAATGGTGCGTTAGTTTAGATAAGTGAATAAGCAGAATCGCTATTGTTGAGTTATTGAACTACCCCCACCTAACATTCTCACGAATGTTTGAGGAAGGGGATTCCATAAGGACACCACAAAGGTGACCCATGCTCATTCAACTAAGCATAGGTTTTTCTACTCTCCAACCGCCGCAAACCTATTTTCTCAACATCTGTTAAAGCATGTTGGGGAAATAGTGTGTCCCAGGAACACAACTTGCTTTGGTCGAATCGTTCTGTCTGGTAGAACGCATGGGTTCTAACAAAAGACAGGGTACGCATCATATACGCCCATTGCGCCCAATGATGTAGACCTTGTTTCTGCTCTGGAACAAGTGAATACAACATCGGTGGGAGTTTTTCTTTAAAGCCCATTGCCCGACGGGCAATGACATAAGCGGCTGCCATGTGAATGGATACACCGAGCCGCTTCATATATTTCATCTTGCCAATTTGACTGGTATAAGCAGGGTTAACAACGTAGACAGCGACCCCCATTTTTTCAGCTCTTGATCGGATTGCTAGGATCATCTTTTGATAAGCAAACTGACTCATTCGACGATTCGCTTTCTTATGTCCATAAGGACGCGACACTTTGGACCGCGTCGTATCCAATCTTTCGATGGCAAGTGGTTTATGGTGTTTAACGGCATAGTCAACGAGGGCAATAACCTCTGCTTCTATTATTTTCGCCTGCTGTCCACTGGTTTTACCCTCTAAGTTAAATGGGAGGGTAAAGGCATCCACACATTGACCAATATCGTTGACATTGGCGACAGCGAGATGATTCACATTCATAATCATACCGGTTGATGTTGAGGTATTCAGATAGGGTGTAGCTGGTACGTCAATTAAGCATTTAACGATATAGTAGTCACCATGGTCTTCAAGCGACCAGCCAATAGGCTTCCCGTACTTTTTCTTATCTTTCAGGTTCATTTGTGTCTGAATGGCACGATTGACATAATCTTGACCATAAGGAAAAACAACGTCAGCGAGACGAATGATGCATTGGTCGATCGCCTTAAAGGTAAGGGTATGCGTCTCTGGCTGATAATGAAAGACAAAGTTACCTGATTTGGCGTCTTTCCGTCCTGAAATGGTCATCTTACCGTAACGCGCCGCTACCCAATCTTTCTGCCAACGCTCAGGATGAGCGTGATAAGACGTTTGTGTTAACCGGCCGCGCGCGAGTTTCTTACTCCCGAAACACACACCCGTCACTTTGTTTGTCAATTGAATCAATTGTTTTTCATATCGATCTTTCTTAAAGTTCAACTGACCGAAGCGAGACTTTAGGTGTTTGATTTCAACATCAAGGTATTGATGTTCAAAATCATAAGCACAGTAAAATAAGCGTGTGGAATGCTTATATGTCACAACAAAAAAGGCCCCTTTTTGTTGTTCACGTGATGTCTTATTGAACATCGGTGTTCCTTTGACAAAAGAGCCTTTTATTTTTTGAAGTGTCGTCAAGCGCGCCTTCGTCGCTTTTATTTTCCTTTTAACGGCGTTGATTTGTTCTTTTTTATTACGTGAATCAATTTCATAATTACTCTTTTTAAAAAATCAAACACGACCAGAATTTCAATATTTGTCTTAAAAATTTTTTATGCTATTTGATATTGCTTTAGGAATGAGCCTAAACGA
>NZ_FPAI01000027.1 GCF_900116255.1 Halolactibacillus miurensis | reverse complement strand
GCCGATTGGCTCTCTCTCCGCCCTCGGTGGCTCTATTTCATGCATTCAGTGGCTCTAAACTCCGCTTAAGTGGCTCTTTTTGTCCGCAATATTCATAAGGAGTTTTTCCAGCTTAATAATGTTCGTTACCGTACAGGAAAACGTGCAAAAGCTCACTTTGATTTAGTGACGCTTATTTATAATGCATCAAAACTAGCAGCAGATCGTTTAGGCTCATTCCTAAAGCAATATCAAATAGCATAAAAAATTTTTAAGACAAATATTGAAATTCTGGTCGTGTTTGATTTTTTAAAAAGAGCAATTATGAAATTGATTCAATTAAGAGATTTTTCTTTTATTATCAAAAAAACGAATCTTAATATCTTAGGCAATCTTCTTAATCTTTTCAAGTCTGTTATAATGCGGTACAACCATTCTAGATGGTATTTAATCCATAATTGAGGAGCTCGCTTAACTTTTCCAGAAAGAACATCAAAACTTCCACCAACACCTATAAAAATCCCTTTTTTAAACAAGTGTAAATTTTTAGAAATCCAAAATTCTTGTTTTGGTGCTCCCAGGGCAACAAAAATAAAGTCTGGTTGTTTCTCATTGATTTCATTAATAAGTATTCTTTCTTCAGCTTCATTTAAATACCCATGTTGAAAACCTGAAATTATAATTCCAGGATATCTACTTTCAATATTTTTTATCAATGATTGATTTACTGCTTGATCCGCACCAAAAAAAAAGCATGACATTCTATTACTATTAGCCACTCTTAATAAATCTGTCATTAAATCAAATCCAGCTACTCGCTCTGACATTGGCTCTTTATTTAATTTAGCTGCCATAACAATACCAATGCCATCAGGTAAAATACAATCTGCTTGTTGAATAGTGTGTTTGTATTTAATATCATCATACGCTATCATTAAAATTTCTGGGTTTGCAGTTACAATGAAGTATTTCTCTTCTTCATTCGCTTTAAAAACAATCTCATTAACACACTCTTTTTTAGTAATATTATTGAATGGTACATCAAGTATTCGAATTATCTTATCATTCATTGACTTTCCTCATGATCTCATTTCGATACTCATTTTTTTGTTCTTGAGACATATTTTTATATTTATTAATGAATTGTTCATACTGAGGTATTATCTCTTCGACATCACCAAAAGCTCTTACAGTTCCGAATTCTAACCAGAGTATTTTCTCGCAGAATTCTTTCATTTGACCTAATGAATGACTAACAAATATCATTGTCTTACCTTTTTCTTTAAATTCACGCATTTTCCTTAAACTTTTTTCTGCGAAAGCTTTATCTCCAACAGATAAGGCTTCATCAATAATTAAAATATCCGGATCCACATTTACTGAAATTGAAAATCCTAACCTTGACTTCATCCCACTTGAATATGATTTTACAGGTTGATCAATGAATTTTTCAAGTTCAGAAAACTTTATAATATCAGGCTCTAACTCTTTAATTTCTTTTTTATTGAATCCTAACATTAATAACTTTAATTCAATATTGTCTCTACCAGTTAAATCATTATTTAAACCTGAAGCTACCGCAATTAAAGATGTATTACCTTTCACATTAACTTGACCAGACGACTCAGGAACTATACCCGCAATAATGTTCGATAGTGTGGATTTACCTGAACCATTTGTACCTATAAATCCTATAATATCACCCTTATAAGCTTCAAAATCGACATGCGACAATGCAAAAAAATCTTCTCCAAGTTTTTTTGGAATAATTAAATCTAATAATCTTTCTTTAGGATTCCTATATAAAATATACTTTTTACTAACGTTTTTTACTGAAATAACTTTTTCCAATTATATCACATACCTTTTTAAATTTAACATGTTATCTATTATTTAAACTTCATATTTGTATTAGAGAAAATCGATAAAGTGTCTTCTGAATTTCATGTGTAAACGGGAACCAATTAGAAATATTACTAATACTAAACCCCAAAAGAATAATGTATATTTCCATTCAGATATTATGCTCCATGTGTTTCCAAAAAATGATTGCCTATATCCATTTATTAAATAATAAACTGGATTAAGCTTCATTACTTTCATTAAAAATGGATAATCTGATAACAGCGTAATTGGCCACAAAACACCAGAAAGATATAAAAACATTTTTAAAGTTGAATTTAATAACATATGCACATCTCGAACTATCGTTGATAAGGTAGACATAACTAATGATATTGAAAACATTAAACAGAGTCCCGCAAACATATAATACGGAAGTTGAATAATATAGATATTTATTGATTGATTTATAATTATAAAGATTAAAAAAGTTACCAACATAGACATCAAGTGAATATAGAATTGAGAAAAAATCACATAACTAGGTATTATACTCATAGGAAAGCTCATTTTTGATAGCATTCTAAGTCTAGTGTATATAGATTTTGACCCTTGAATAACAGATTGATAAAATAAGGTCCACACAAAAAAACCAGCCATCAACCAATTTATAAAGGGCACTTCATTGCCTGAAATAATTATTGGTTCTCTTCTCATCAAAGTACCAAACACCAACCAATAGATTAATATTTGTATAGCTGGATTAATAAGTTCCCAAGCCATACCTAGATAGTTACTTTTATTATTACTCTTCAATTCATACAACGATAAACGCCTAATTAAATAAAAGTACTTCTTTTGTTCTTTTAAAATTTCCAGAGCTAACTTCATTTTTTTCTCTCCCACATTTCAATCATTCTTAAATAATTCAACAGAGTAAACTCTTTAGAAACATAACACATTTTATAAAAAAGATAAATGTTAGACTTTTTTTTGTTTGAAAACTTTCTCATAAACCCGCTTTGAGGACTCTCCATCTTCTAGAGAACAAAATTCATCAAAAAATAGCTGGTAATCCTTTTGACTACATTCAACTTTTAGTAATGCATCAAGTAAATCTTTATCATTTTGTACAATATCTCCGGGTAAATCCGCAAGATTTTTTATATAAAAACCTCTTAATATATTTTCATATTTCTCCAAATCGTACATATAGAAAATTATTGGTTTTTTTAGAATCGCAAAATCGAAAAATACCGATGAATAATCTGTAATTAATAAATCAGATATTAGATACAAGTCTCTGATATCTTCATACAACGAATAATCAAAGACGAAATTTTCATAGTAAGAAACATCTAATTCACTTGAAATGAGGTAATGCATTCTTAAAATTATAACATATTTATCTCCTAGTGCTTTTTTCATTTCTTCTAAATCTAATGATAACTCAAATCGGTAACTACCTTTTTTATAAAAGTCATCATCCCTCCATGTCGGAGCATAGAGAATTACCTTTTTATCTTTAGGAATTTTTAATTTTCTTTTTAATTCGTCAATATATTTCGAATTGTTATTATTTACGAGATGATCATTCCTTGGATAACCTACCTCGAGGATTTCTCCCTTAAATCCAAAAGCACTTCGGAAAATATTGGTTGAATAAGAATTTGGAGAAATCAAATAATCCCATTTAGAAGATGATTCCATAAAATTTTTTTTGTATTTATCAGTTGTCGTCCCAGGCATGTTTACTTTTTCAATATCTAAACCTAATTTCTTTAATGGCGTTCCATGCCAAGTTTGAAGATAAATATTTTCTTTTCTTTTGGGAATCCAAAGTGGTAGCCGTGCATTTATAACCCAATACTTTGATACTGACATATAATAGCACCACTTTGGAGTTAAACGCGTGACAGCTTTGATATTATTGTTGATTTCAAATTTATCTTTATACCTTCTATCAACTGACCAAATAACTATATAATCTTCCTGATAATTTTGTGTGATGAACTCAAATAACGCTCTTGGATTATCACTAAATTGTTTTCCATGAAAACTTTCAAAAATAATATAATTATTTTTGATTGGAATAAACGAAAATATTTTGAATAACACCCTAAATATTCTAATGATTAAACTGCTTTGATAAGACCTCAGTTTTTCCATATTTTCCTCCAATACGATATATTCAAAAGAGTAAATAACCCTTTTGAATATATAAATACTCTACTACATATTCTTAATCGCTTCGTAGTTTCTTTTACAATTATTTTGATCATTAAATTCAAAGAATTCATTAACTCTAGACAAATAAGGCTCCTCTAAAATAAAATCTTTTTGCATCATATTCACTAGATAATGAATTAACTCGTCATTATTTTTAATTACTGGCCCCAATCCCATCGTTTCATATTTAAAGTATCCTGCTGAAAAATGGTCTTTAAAAAATTCTGTTTGATCAAATTGGAAATAGCTTATAGACTTCCTTGTATATGCAAAGTCAAATGCAACTGAAGAATAATCTGTTATAAGATGCTTAGAACTATTAAATAGATCCGCATAACTTATGTCATCAGGATTTATTAGCTCTACACATTCATTATCATCAAAATCTCTAATTTGTTCTTTTAATGCGGGATGAATGACAAACTTAATTTTATATTTAAATTTTAGTAAGGATTGAATTAGCAACTGAGAATTCAATAAGCTATTATAATGTTTGAAATATTCACTCTGCTTGAAATTAGGGTTGTACTCTCTTATAAAATTATCGTTAAGTTGACTAGAGAGTTTCTTTCGCCAAGTTGGCATAACTAAAATAACCTTATCGGATTTTGTGTGCAAACGATCATGTCTTGGGAGCCCTAATAACTTAACTTCTTTATCACTATAACCATAATCTGATGCTAAAATAGACTCGTATTCTTTTCTTGAGGTCGTTGTAAATAATTTTATGTTTTTCTGATACTTATACAACCAGTCTGATAAATCATTTTGTATGACACCATGTTGAAGAAACACAAAATCATACGTAATCAAATCTTTATAGAACATCTTCATGGATCTGAATGGATTTAATAGTATTTCATCAGCATGAGAAGAAATAAATTTATCACTCAGCAATAAGTTTAGCTTATGTTTATATGATCCGAAAGGAATTACATCACCATGCTCTTTCATGCGCTCATAATCTTCACTTCTCTTATCGAGTATAAATTTGTGATTAACAGTTTTGTCATGTTTACTTGCATATTTGTATAATACTTCAGCATTATCATCTGCTTTATCTATACGATCCATATATAAATAAATAGGCTTTTTGTAAATGGTTTTCAACACAAAATAAAGTAAACGTACAAGTATAGCTTTTTTTGCTCCTTTTTTCTTCTTTCTAATCTTCAACATTCGTTTAATCATGCCTAATTCTTTACGTAATCTTTTCTTCAAATTACTTTGAATTATTACTAAATTGTATTTACCTGGATACACAATCCATCCATCTTCAGCATAATAACTAGGTACTCTTTTAGCAAAATGATTAGAGCTTGTTAAATAATAATTAAGTTGCACTTCAACATCGTCTTGTTTAATCCAAAATGTTATGGAAGATTTATTTTTAATTTGTTTTAACGGTATACTAACTTTAAAACCCCTATTTTTTTTAATAACCTCTCCCCAAACCTTTAAGTTACTTTTAGGTCTACTCACGTATTCTGACTCAAAAATTAATGAATTTAATTTAACTAGAATTTTAGCTTCTTTATCTTCAAATCCACCTAGAAACAATCCTTCAATATTTATTTTGTCATTCTCAAAATCAACAAAATTCAAATAGACCTTTTGGGACCGCATGTCCATATAAAGCTTGTCCTTATAAAACACCTTAATATTATCATTATAAACAAATTTATTAAATACTCCTTTACCACCTGCATACTTAAGGTAATGAGCAAATAATTTTAAATCATAATTAATGTACTTTGAGCTTTGAATAAACGAATCATCAATATAAGATAATATATTTTTAAATTTAGAAACGAACTCTATTCTTTCTTGCTCATTTAGTACTTCACTGGGAATCTCCTTAACTCGCAACTTCCATTGCAAATCGTACATTAATAACCTTTGAACATAAGGAATAACCTCTCCTTTAATTCTCAAAGATAAATCTACCAACTCTTTTGAAAAATAATCTAGACTCTCAGTATACCACGCTTTTGTGTTTTTACTGTTTTGAATGGCTGAAGTATCAGATTTTCTTATTCGATAATTATAATGCACATCGTTTAAAACTCCATATCTTTCTTTTTCAAGAATAATACTAGTAACATATTTAGCATCTTCTCCGTACTTTAATCTTTTATCAAATCTATATTTTAATGCCGTTTCTTTCTTTATAAAAGTACTACTTACATGCAACTGAATAAATTCGGGCGTTTGATTTACATCGATTACACCAGACTTTTCAAATTTATCATTCAACATATGCGGACCTTGTCTACCTTCAAAATAATGAATAGGTAAACACACTAAATCTACTTCTGAAGTGTATTTTGAAAAGAAGTCAGCTACTTTTTCTAATGTATCAATTTCGAGCATATCATCTGAATCCAGAAAATTAATAAACCTACCATTTGCTTTTTCCATACCAAAATTACGTGCGCTACTTACACCGCCATTTTCTTTTTTGAAATATTTAATATTATTTGGGAACTTACTAACATACTCCAGACAAATTCGTTCACTATCATCAGGACTTCCATCATTAACTAATATTAATTCAATATGCTTTTCAAAAACTAAACTTTGTTTAAGAACGGATTCTATTGTTTCTCTTAGATAATTTTCTACATTGTAAATTGGAATAACAATAGAAAACAATATCTCTTTCTTATTGTGTTCCTTATAAAAATAATCTTTCATATACTCAATTGCATTTGTGTTCAACATTATAATTCTCCTTTATTTAAACCATCATTCTTTTCAATTTATTTTTGAAGACTTTAATAACCTTAATTATTAAACTTTCAGTGATTCTATTTCTACTCTTTTTAGCAGCTACACACGCCTGATATACCCTCTCTGAAGAACATTGATCATTATACTTTATTAATTTATTAATCTTTCCACTGCTTTTCTTTGGCCAATCACCTTTCAAATAATGCTCTAATGCATAAATAAGTTCATCTAAATCCTTGACACACGCACCTGGTAAATCTTCAGGTATATTTAAATGCGAAGTGTGGTTGCCTACAAACCTCTCTATGTCAAACACATAAAAAATAACTGGTTTTCTTAAAAAACTGAAGTCAAATGCCACACTTGAGTAATCTGTAATCATTATTGAATGTGTTTTAATCAGTTTTTGAACACTTTCGTCTCCTTGAAATACCAAATTCACATATTCATTCGCAAAGTAATGAGTATATCTTCTGAAATTTGGATGTAAACTTAAAGTTATTTTCATGTTGTAACTCTTCATTAAAGCGTTTATTTTATCATTATTAATCAACGTGCTAAAACGAGTATAAAACTCAGAGTTAATAAATGCCTCCTCATTTAAAAGCCAATCTCTCCAAGTTGGCATTATTAAAAGGCCTTGTGTACATTCGATATTATTATTAAATAACTGATCTAATCGCGGCATTCCCGTGACTGATATCTGTTCTTTTCTATATTTCAAATCACGAATCATTATATTTTTCTCATAATCAGAATTCGCTGTAATGTGATCGACATGAAAACCATTGACAAAATTCCCGTAGTTTTTATACATATTCTTAACACCGAAAACCCCATGTGTAATGAATACTTTTATTCCTTTTACTCGTTTTTTGTACCTCTTAAGTTGCGTTGGATAAATATAATCTGGATGATGAGTAGTAATAATACGCCTAGCCACTATTGTGAATAATAAATGTTTCTTCGAATAGAAATTAAGAACATTCGACTTGTCAAGCAAATTCATTCTTTCTTTTGAACTCTTATCCACAACATAATATACTTTTTTTTCAGGATGTGCTCTTCTCATATAATTATAGAAATGCATACCGTTATCTTGAGCTTTGTAATCTAGTTCACCAACCAACCATATATTTTGAGGTTTAAATAAGAATCTTAATAACCATGAAAAAGCTAATAGCCAACGCATGTATTGAAACTCTCTTGTCTTCATGGCATTTACCTTAAATGATAAATTATTTTTTTTAAATGTAAAATAAGGACACACAGTTACTATATTATCATTTGACTTAAAGTGATGATCTCTTATAGTATGTCTGACCCAGAAAAACGGGTTACCTATTTTATATTTTTTTTGATTCTTAAGATCTAATAAAAAAATGTCAATTACTTGTTCTTGATTACACTTTGCATCACTAAACAAACTAATATTATCTAAATGACACTCGAAATAGCATTGACGTTTCCGAGTCATTTCGAGTGTACATGGAAATGTTTTTTCATCTAATGTTGTTCTGTTACGAACTAATAAATTAACTTCTTTATTCAGTAAATTAATGTTTAGTATTTTCCCTTTCAAAAAATATTTATTTTTTTTAAGTCTAGCACTTGTTAAAAGTACTTTCACTATATTTCCCATGACAATCCTTCTCCTTCTGAATAGTCGAATAAATAACGATTATTCCACTTCTAAACCTACATTATACCTTAATCACAATATTATTTAAACGAAACCACAAAAAAAGTGACTATGGATATACATTTCAATAATTAAGAATATTATATGAATCAAATTAATTAAATTAAATTGCTTGTAATTTTATATTAAAAGAGAGAAAATATGCATAGTGATTAAAAAAATATTTCAAGGAGTCTAATATGAAAAAAGTAATAACATATGGTACATTCGATCTTATTCATCAAGGGCACATCAATATTCTTAAACGCGCAAAAGAACTTGGTGACTACTTAGTAGTGGCTATTTCAACCGATGAATTTAATAAAATAAAAAATAAAAAAGCTTATCATTCATACGAAACTCGAAAATTCATTTTAGAAGCTATAAAATATGTTGATGAGGTAATACCAGAGAAAAATTGGGAACAAAAAGTTGTAGATATTAAAAATCATAAAATTGACCTATTTGTAATGGGTGACGATTGGTTAGGAAAATTTGATTTTCTAAAACCATATTGTGAGGTTATTTACTTACCTCGAACCGAAGGTATCTCTACTTCACAAATTAAACAAGAGTTGCAAGGGGCAAAGAATGATTAGAGAACTTTTTATCACTTTTTATTTGTTTATCTTTAAGTTTTTTTTCTTAATCTTTAAGCAAACTGAAATTCAAAGCAAGACGGTACTAATAGCGTCATTCGGAGATAACATCAATTATGTTAGAAAAGCTTGTTTAGATAAAACTGACGACTCGATCGTTGTCTTAACAACAAGTGCTGCTCGCTTGAAATTCACACCATCCGATCGCGAGACAGATCTAATGTTTGAATTATATCACCCTGTTCAATTTATCAAGTCAATTTATCATATCGCCACTGCTAAAACGATTTTTGTCGATAACTATTTTGGATTTCTTGCGGTAACAACCTTTAAGCCAGAAGTAAGAGTTATTCAATTGTGGCATGCGGCTGGCGCTATTAAACAATTCGGGTTATTGGACCCAACAATCCAGAAACGTTCCAAACGCGCTCACAATCGCTTTAAATCCGTATACAGACGTTTCACCGATGTTGTCGTCGGTTCAGAGAAAATGGTGAGAATTTTCAAATCTACCTTTGATCTATCTGAAAGACAGATTTTGAGAACAGGAATCCCACGTACAGATTTCTTTTTTGATGAAACAAAAAAGAAACTAGCAAAAAATAAAATTTATCAACTGTATCCCTCACTTAAAGAAAAGAAAGTGATTCTATACGCACCGACGTTTCGCGATCAAGAGATTGCTAACTTTAATCTCAAGTTAGATTTAGAGTTGTTACAAGCAGGTTTAGGTAAAGATTACATTGTCTTACTTAGACTTCACCCTGTTGTTAGATCAAAATCTAATCATGCTACTAATGATTTTGTTATTGATGTATCTGACTATCCAAACCTAAACGAATTGTTAATCGTGTCTGATTATCTCATATCTGACTATTCATCCATACCATTTGAGTACGCCTTATTAAATCGACCGATGATTTTCTTTAGTTATGACCTAGAGTGTTATACGAAAGAACGCGGCTTTTTTGAAGACTACCATGAACAGATGCCTGGTCCAGTCGTACAATCAACAGAAGAGATCGTTGATGTTATTAAATCTAATACATTTGATTTACAACGCATTAAAGTATTTTCTGACGTTTGGAACACTTTTTCTGATGGCCACTCAACAGATAAATTGATCAATAACGTCTACCACTCAAACCAAAGGTAAGTATAAATAGAAAATAAACAGCCGCTACACCAAGGAATACCATCCTATGGTCTAACGGCTGTTTGCTTTTTATTTCATTGTAATCATTTAAAAATTTTAGAATCACCAAACATCTTTTATTTACGATAATGTCTACTAATCGCATTTAATAAAGGACGATAATCATTCCCGATAAGTCCTGTAAGTTCAATCAATAACTCAACTAGTATTGTTACTAAGAAAAACAATAGTGTTGATCCCCACATAACAGACCGACTAAAAAGAATTGCCGCTATACTAAATAAACCACTCATCGCATAAATAAGAATAACCGTTTGACGATGACTAAAACCTAAGTTTAATAAACAATGGTGTAAATGCAATTTATCAGGAGCATACAATGGCTTTTTATAAGCCGCTCGTCTCACAATCGCAAAGAGGGTATCAATAATAGGTACACCTAATATCGCAATAGGGACAATTAAAGAAAAGAGCGTGGCATTTTTGAACCCTAAAACGGATAGAACCCCTATCATGTAGCCTAAGAATAAGGCCCCTGTATCACCCATAAATATTTTTGCTGGATAGAAATTAAAAACTAAGAAACCAAGTGTGCTACCTGCAAGCATAAAGGCAATAGTGGCCACAAAAGGGTCTCCCAGCATAATCGCTAAGCCCGCAATCGTAAGTAAGGCTATAGTTGATACGCCACCTGCTAACCCATCCAAGCCGTCAATAAGGTTAATTGCATTAGTGATCCCTACAATCCAAAGAACGGTAATTGGGATACTCAAATAACCAAACTCTAGCGTATAACCAAATGGTAAATTAATAAACGTCATTTCTACCCCATTAAAAACAACGATAAAAGCAGCTATAAATTGCACGATGAACTTATAACGTGCTGATAATGGATAAATATCATCCACTATACCAATAAGCATTATGAGCACAGCTCCAATAAGCAGTGGCCATTTAAAATGGCTGTGAGGCTGATAAATAATTATACCGAGGGTAAAGCTTCCTATAATAGCTAAGCCTCCGAGCCTTGGCATAATACCTGTGTGTATTTTTCGTTTATTAGGTTGATCAGTCGCACCAATCAAAAAGGCTAACTTTTTAACAAGAGGGGTTAAGATGAGTGCTACCAAAAAACATAACACAACAATGAAGAAATAGAACATATTCCCCTTCCTTTCAATAATGATTATCTTTTTTTCAAGATAATACATGCTATAATATCTCAATAAATTAGACGTATTTACTTTACTAAAGTTACAAACTCTTAATCATTTGTTCATATCATCAAATAACTATAACACAATTTGACATCTAATGCATTATTTTTGTTAGCGGAAGTAAAAAAGAACAACTATTCACCTAAATGAATGTTGTTCCCTGCGACCTATGACATACCTTTTTATATCTTAGAGAAATACTTATTGAATCGCAAACATAATCTCCGCTTCACAAGCAAGCTCTCCGTTTACAGTCGCCTTTGCTTTCCCCTTACCGATAGGGCCTTTAAGACGTGTAATTTCTACTTCTAACATAAGGGTATCCCCAGGCACGACTTGGCGTTTGAAACGACAAGAGTCAATCCCAGCTAAGAAGCCTATCTTTCCTTTGTTTTCTTCTTTTTTTAGCATCGCAACTGCCCCAGCTTGCGCAAGTGCCTCAACGATGAGAACGCCAGGCATGACTGGATAATCCGGAAAGTGTCCTTGGAAGAATGGTTCGTTTATTGTGACGTTTTTCTTTGCGACGACACGTTTTCCTTCTTCTATCTCAACCACTTGATCAATAAGTAAAAACGGATAACGATGAGGAATCACTTCTTTAATTTGATTAACATCTAACATTAGTACCAACTCCTAATTTAAATTTAAAAAGAAAAAGCAGTCACCTGCTTCTTTATTCAACACCTGTGATAATATCAATAATATGTTGCCAAAAATCAAAGGTCAACACTTCTAATGGCTCTTCTCCGCCACCTAACACCGTGTAACCGACTAATAGACCAATAATAAGTGCGATAAAAATCAATAAGAGAACAACGATAACTCTTAGCCAGATAGGAAACATACGATGTACCGCTCGTCGCTCTTTCCTTTCTAACTTTTGTTTTTTCCGCGCTTGTTTTCTCTCTTCACGCGTTTCTTTTTGATCATTTTCTTCTATCGTCTTTACTTCAGTTTTTTGAACCTGATCATGTGTTTGATTATCCATAATTAACTCCTTAGCGCATCTGATTAATTAATCCACGCATTTGATCATGCATTGAAATCGTACGGGCATTAAATTGATACGCCCGTTGTGTTTGGATTAATTCCGTCATTTGTGTTGATAACTCAACATTAGATCCTTCTAGGCTACCGACAGCCACATTAACATTGGCGACTTGACCAATAATCTCATTGGCTTCAAAGCCTGTTTCCGTTACATCAGGTAATCTAAACAGGTTTTGACCTGTCTGTTCTAAGAACTGTGGACGAATCGCTTCAACAACAGAAAGAGCTGCTTCAGCATTGGTAACGCCCCCGCGTTCAACAACCACTTGACCAGAGGCATCAAGAGCAACATCATCAAACCCTTCGGTAATGACAATCCCTTCACCGAATTGATCTAATACCGCATGACCATTACTGGTCACGAGTGCTGAGTCACCTGTTTCTGTTGGTTGTAAATAAAAAGAACCATCACGCGTGTAACGCGTCTCTGTTTCACCGTTTTCAGTCACAGCTACTTCAAAGAATTGTCTGTCTTCTGTCAGAGCTAAATCTAGCGGACGCTCTGTCGTTATTAATGCGCCTTGAGTGAAGTTATTATTCGTATGCCCGACTTTAGCGCCAGCACCTTGTCTAATACCAAGTGGGGTCACTCGTCCAACACTATTCGCCTCTTCATCACTAAAGTTATCAATATTTTGATAAAGGAGTGAACTAAAATTCGCCATTTGTGTTTTATAGCCCGTTGTGTTTGCATTTGCTACGTTATGACCGATAAGGTCGAGCTTTTGTTGCAACTCACGCATCGTTGTCGCGGCTTGGATACCCATTCGACTCATCTAATCCCCTCCTTTAGTTTAACCTACCGATTTGATTAACGGCTATTTCCATACTTTTATCATACGCTTTAACCACTTGTTGATTTGATTCAAATAATCGGTACGCTTGCATCATATCAACCATTGTTTGACTTGTATCCACATTGGATGATTCTAGGAATCCTTGACTAACAGAGAACGTCACGCCTAGAGCACCTCTCGCGTTTTCCATCGCACCAAGTACTTCACCGTCTTGGTCTGTGAGCGTAAAGAGATTCTCATCATCTTTAATTAAATCATAATGATTCGCTGTATAGTTTATTTGCAGAGAAATCTGTTCGGTATTTGTTGTTAGGACACCTTCCGGTGTCACGGTAAAGTTTTCTCCATTTGTGAATACTGGATTCCCAGCATCATCTAACACATAATACCCTTGGTTCGTTGTCAAGTAGCCTTCCCCATCAACCGTAAAATTACCGTTTCGCGTATAGCGCACATCACCTTCAGCATTTTGAACGGTAAAAAATAATGCGCCGTCTTGGTCAGGTATATTTCCGTTCACTAGAGCCATATCGGTTGTCATATTCGTTTCTTGTAATGTCCCTTGTGTTTGGTCAGCTAACGTCTCATGCACATACACGCCTGTTGTCAGTGGACCGACTTGATTCGATAAGCTTAAATGTTTATTCGTTTGGGTCTTTATCTCTTCGCCACCCATCCGTTTAACGAGTAACTCTGGAAACGAACGTGTCATGGCTTGGTCTTGTTTAAAACCTGGGGTTTGAGCATTGGCGATATTATTAGATAATGTGTCTTGACGGCGTTGTTGCGTTATCATACCACTTGCAGCTGTATAGTATCCTCTTAGCACGTCACAGTCATCCTCTCTTTACTTCGTCTTTATGAATGGCGAGCAATTTTATCGATATTTTCAAGCATAATGCCTGTCCCTTTAGCCACACAACTCATTGGTTCTTCCGCAAGGAAGACAGGGACTTTTAACTCTTCTGCGAGTAATTGATCCATACCGTGAAGCAGTGCTCCACCACCGGTTAAAATCACCCCGCGGTCAATAATATCTGCAGAAAGTTCTGGTGGCGTTTTTTCTAATACATTCTTAGCCGCTTGAACAATGACATAAACAGATTCACGTAACGCTTTTTCAATTTCATCTGATTTAATTGTAATCGTACGTGGCAGACCACTCATCATGTCACGTCCACGGATGTCAATCGATTCATCTCGGGCACCCGGGAATACGGTTGCGACTTGAATCTTAATATCTTCTGACGTACGTTCACCAATCAGTAATTTATATTCTTTTTTTACATAATTTAAGATTTCATTATCAAACTTATCACCAGCCATTTTAATCGACTGAGACGTCACGATGTCTCCCATCGATAAGACGGCGACATCCGTTGTTCCACCACCGATATCAACGACCATGTTACCGCTCGGCTGGAAGATATCCATGCCAGCACCTATCGCTGCCACTTTTGGTTCTTCTTCTAAGTAGACTTTCTTACCACCTGACTTTTCAGCCGCTTCCTTGATCGCCTTTTGTTCAACTTTTGTAATGTTCGTTGGGCAACAGATCAGCATACGTGGCTTTGAAAACATCCCTTTAACATTAATTTTATTAATAAAGTGCTTCAGCATCGCTTCTGTCACATCAAAGTCGGCAATAACGCCATCTTTTAGTGGACGAATCGCTTCTATATTGCCTGGTGTACGCCCGACCATCTTCCAAGCGGCCTCACCAACTTCTAATACTTTACCTGTATTACGGTCCATCGCCACAACCGATGGCTCATCTAACACAATCCCTTTTCCTTTGACGTGAATAAGTACATTTGCCGTTCCTAAGTCAATACCAATATCTCTTGAAAACATGTATGTGATCCTCCTATATTTTGATCATTCTATTTATGATAAAATCTCACGTTATTTCGAGTTGTCTCTAATAATATATAATATCATAAATAGATGGCGATACCTACCGGAATTTGATAATTATCGTATCGTTTTGATGTTTTTTTGTCCTTCTATCAAGACAACTTTCATTTACATGCTTGACAAGCATAGAACAGCCTTCTCACGGTTTGATGTGACAATTATTTTACACAGTAAAAAACCTTTATAAAGACCGCCTTAACTTAAGACGATCATTATAAAGGTTAGGTTACAACTTATCTTTCTTAATACCAGAAGGAAATAACCAGTTATTCTTTAACTGCGTAGCCATTCTTTCATTTATTCGTGAAATAGCCTAAATGTTTAGCTCACAGTTAAATCAACATTACTCAACAGTACTTGTGTCGCTTTCCTCTGTGTCAGGCAAATGTTCAAATGATTCATCCGCCGTCACTTGTAGGTCGCTAATGATTTTTACAATCGGTTGATCAAAATAAGTATTAGGATTAATCGCGACCTTATCTACTCTCAGTTCAAAATGGACGTGGTTACCTAGCATTTTCCTGAAATCACTCGTACCAGTCTTACCAAGGACATCTCCTTGAGTGACACTATCTGTTTCTTTAACACTAATAGCCGTTAAACCAGCGTAATAAGATTTAATATTATTGTCATGCGTTAGTTCAACAACTCCACCGAGTAATGGATCATCTTTAACAGACGAAACTTCACCACTTAAGACGCTCACGACAGGAATCGACGTCTCATTCGTCGCTACAAGATCAATACCAGTTGACTGATAATACTGATCGTTATATTCAATAAGCGCCGCAAGTTGATCTTCTTCACTTAACGTGTAGTCATAAAATTGCGTGACTTGTTCTACTTCAAAGGCATCGCTGACTGGAAACCGTAAGGTTTCCACTTGAATCATGTCATTCTTACCAACGCTGACCGTATCTTGTTCCTCGTCATCTCCTGATTGATCTCCTGATAAATAATCTTTACCCGTCTGCCCATCTAATGGATCCGTTAAAACATCTGTCACCTCCGGTAGTGCATCTTCTAAGCTGTTCATATTATATTGCCAAATCACCCCTGTTACTAATGTCATCATCACAAATACGTATAACGCAGGGTAAAAGCCTTTTTTCCGTGTCAGTTGTTTTAAATAATCACGGAACGATTGTTTTTCTTTCATGTTCATCACCTCAACAACTAGTGTGAACAGGATAGATTAATTTTATACCTTATGTTAGACGTATTAAAAAAGATTTTTAAATATATTGACGCTTAGTTAGTATGTTTTAAATCAGTCAATGTGGATAAGTTGACACCTTGATAATAATGTTTCAAGATATCCACATGTGTATAACCAGACTTGGCCATACCGTCTGCTCCGTATTGACTCATGCCGACACCGTGCCCATAGCCCTCTGTTTTAAAGACTACCTGGTCTTCTTTCACTTCTACAGTAATATCACTCGAAGGAAGATTCAATGCCTCCCTTAATTCACGACCCGTAAAGATGGACTGGCCAAAGGCAATCCATTTTAATCTGCCACTATCATTGTAGACAGGCTTAATCATCAATAAACTATCATCGGTTAACTTTAACTTTTCTAGTACCTCTTGTTTATTTAACGCTATATCTTCAGCGAATTTAGGCGAAGACTTATCCCATGGACTTTCAACGCTAATGAGGTAAGGTAGCGAATTACTCCAATAGTCTTCAGCATTTTCGGTGTAGCCATTACTCGTCGAGAAGAAGGCAGGAAAGATGGGCTCTTCATCAAATACGAGAATTTGATCAGCGGTTGCGGATACCGCTTCCTTAATCTTCGCTTTATATGTCTCATAGTTATCTTCCCATAACTGTTTTAATTCTTCATCAGATTTATAGACTTGATCAAAGACGGTATCTGTCACATAACCTGTCGTTAGACTTGGATCCTCTTTAATTGAATGGTGAATAATATAGGTCCGGGCCGCAATAGCTTGGGCCTTTAATGCTTCTAGATGAAAACTTGCGGGCATTTCACCTGCGACTACACCAAAGACATAAGATTCTAAATCCAGTTGATGTTCGGTATCCTCTCTCACAACCGTTACTGAGTAATCTGTTTGTTCTTCCATCGTTTGACTGACACTAGCAGCTTCTGGTGTCGTGATAAACAATAGTAACAAGGCCGGAATCAAATAAATCGGTAGATACAATAACAGGATTGAGATGACTTTTGTGAGTGTGTTTGTTTGCCGCATCTTTGTGTAGGACATGGATTAATAGACTCCTTTTATCGAGATATTTTCTCTAGTCTATGCCATTACCTCCTCTGATATAACAAAGAAGAACAACTTAAAGAAACCGGCACATAAGATACAAATATCCCATGTGTCGGTTTTTCGGTTAAATACTATGAGCTTATTGGGTACGGATAAACATTGTTTAAAGAAAGATCAGAACCGCAAGGCTTGCTAAACAAGTTAGTACCAACAACACATCAAACCAGCGTGACGAGTTGTAGCGTTTTATTGGTATTAAGTCTATTGATGGCTTGATTTGACTAGAAAGCATCACAATTAAGAAGAACCAGACAAAACCGAATGACAGATTAAAGTCCATCACACTATGAGACATGATTACCACAATCGGAATGAAGGTTAGATTGGTCTCTTCACCTTTATATACTTGTCTCATGACTAGACCCACTAACAACATCATCACACTAAAGCCAATGACGCCTGTTTCTAGTAAAATATCTAAGTAGCCATTATGTACTTCTAGTGATTGATAGTCATAACTTCTTACTGTTTGATAGGTTAATGCCCAGGTGCGTGCGCCTTGCCCGATCAATGGTGCGTCCTTAAAAATCTTCAAACCATCAAATAAAAAGGCGAGCCGTTCTGTGAAAGTGCTTGTTTGCGTTAACTGACTCATGTCAAGTTCAAACCATTGAAGAAGGACACGATAAAGAATGCCTTTCTTTAGAATATTGATCACGCTCACACTAATCAAGAGAACCATACCGAAAGGTATGACCCAGCGATTGAGCGGTATATCTTTAGGTAATTTCTCTAGCCACAAGTAACTGAGCCAGCTATATAATGCACTGAAAGAAAGGAAGAGAACCATCATCATAACGACATTAATCTCTTCTATCGCCACGTACAGTATTAAAGCCAAAGCAAGAGCTAGACTACTGACAAGTAAAAGCTTCAGTTGTTGTTTTGTTTTGGATAGACTCATCATAATGATAAAGACGACACTTGAGAATAATAGTACACCACGTGACTGTGATTTTAACACCATAAATAGATACATCGGTAGCACTGATAGATGAAGGTACGTTAACCATTTATTTTGTGTTTGTTCTGACTGAATGAGACCATAAAAGAACAATGCAGCCAAAAGCACACCAAAGGTATTCGCATATTCAACTAAACCGGCATAGCGCCCCATCATGATGTAATGACCTTCGGTTAGTATCCCAAGGTCAAACAACAACATATGTAGACTTAATATAAGACCGATACCATGCACGATAAACGGCACAAAACGATGGTAAGGTGAGTCTTTATGAAAGACATAGATCGCCATGATGAAGAAAGCGACCGTCGTACTTGCACGCAATACCCCTTGGATTGTTAAGTAAACAGATGCTGGACCAAAGAGAAGTGGCAGCGCGTAAACAATCGGTATCAGCATAAAGATGAGATAAGGCTTGAAGACATTTTCTTTATACAACCAGATCCGAACCAACAAAATGATAAATAATAAATGCATGATGATATGATACGGATAAAAAGCTTCATCAAAATATAAGCCTTGATGAACTAATCCACCAAATAACACAGCGGTTAACAGGACAAAATAAATCCCTCGCATGAACTCACTCCCTTTAAACCTCTAACAATTGTCTATGTAGCTATAACGCGTCAATGACTGATCATTACCGCTCTATTATCTATCATTTACTATACCGAATTTTCCTTAGCTTTTAAATAGGTGGGCGGTTATTCAGTCTATTATTAATTATCCACACAAAAGAAGACGTTGCTGATGCAGTTATAACACCTACATAAACAACGTCTTTTAACATGACTTATTTTATATAATCATACCTTTGATTAAAGACTCACTTCAACAGCTTGTACTTTTTCTTCTTTCACACGTTCAATATTGGCACCAAGTGCTTGAAGTTTACCAACGAAGTCAACATAACCCCGATCAATATGATACAAGTTCGTCACGGTTGTCTGTCCTTCAGCGATAAGTCCAGCTAATACAAGTGCCGCACCTGCGCGTAAATCAGTCGCTTTTACTTCCGCCCCTTGCATATTTGTCTCGCCATCAATTACGACACTTCTACCTTCAATTTTCATCTTCGCATTCATCCGGCGGAATTCATCGATGTGCATAAAGCGATTCTCAAAGACTGTTTCAGTTACCATACTAGTGCCTTTTGCTTTCAACATCAAAGCCATCATTTGTGACTGCATATCCGTTGGGAAGCCTGGGTGTGGTAATGTCTTAATATCGACTGCCACCAGTTCATCCGTCGGATGAACCTTCAATCCGCCTTCCACTTCTTCAACGACAACACCCATATCAGCTAATTTCAAAATAACCGCACGTAAATCTCGTGAACGTGCACCGAGTACCGTCACTTCTCCACCGGTTAAAGCGCCTGCCACCATAAAGGTCCCTGCTTCAATTCGGTCTGGGATAATCGTGTGATCCGTTCCTGTCAGTTCTTCCACACCTTCAATCGTAATCGTAGAAGTACCTGCACCAAAGACACGTCCACCCATGCCATTAATAAAGTCAGCTAAGTCGACAATTTCAGGCTCTTTAGCCGCATTTTCAATGATGGTGGTTCCGTCTGCGAGACTCGCCGCCATCATAATATTTTCCGTTGCGCCAACACTAGCCATATCGAGATAAATATTCGCACCCTTCAAGCGTCCCGCACTTTGGACTTCCACAAAGCCATGACCGACTTCAACTGTCGCACCCATCGCTTCAAAACCTTTTAAATGTAAATCAATCGGACGCGAACCAATCGCACAGCCACCCGGCATCGCCACATACGCATGGCCATAACGCGCAAGTAACGGACCTAACACTAAGACAGAGGCACGCATCTTAGTGACAAATTCAAACGGCGCTTCCGTTGTTAAATCACCTGAGGCATCAATGACTAGCTCGTCATGTGTCATTTCCACTTCGGCACCGATGTTCGTTAGTACCTCATTCATTGTATATACATCAGCTAAAGCAGGTACATTCGTTAAAACAGAAGCCTTTGTTTGACCTAAAATCGTTGCGGCAATAATCGGTAACACCGCATTTTTAGCTCCTTCTACACGTACCGTCCCCGATAGTGTTTCACCACCGTTAATCATTATTTTTTCCATAGTTATTCGCTCCATTCTATAGAAAACACTATATACTATTAGTATTCAATCGTTAGGATAGGTGTGCCAATTGAAACGTAGACAGACCCGTCACTCCTTACCCGACTGGCTAATTGAAGGTTTTTCTTCTTTGTGTTCTCTAGATAATATTGTGTCAGTTGTTTTGTATATCCGGTCATCATATGTAAATCTTGATCTGTTTGTTGATCCATTGTTTTTACATCTAATGTTTTAATAATCTTCGTTAAAAACTCATTGCTCTCTATCATATCATGAAAAATGACACTACCACAACTATAAATGTTTCTATCATCTGTGTAAATAGTCGCAATGAACGAATTGAGTCGTTTGTAATAGCTTACAATCTCTTTTTTCTCTAGGTCTTTTAGCGTGACGTGATATTGTAGCTTCAAACGAGTAGACTTATCTGTTCGTTTATTATTCAAATACAGTCGAAATGATTCCTCTCCAAGGTCACTTACTCTCGTTAACTCTTTTATTGATTGATGACTTTTAGAGTCGCTTGTTTCAGTAAATCCTAAGTTGATGAGTTGTTGATGCAGCACTGTATATTTTTTATTTACTGACTCCACGACGATGGTTTCTACGTATTCTATCTGACTATTTTCGTCTAAATCACCAGATATGATTTCCAACGGATAATAATCACTTCCCACCACATCAACTTTTAAAACCAAAACATATAAGAAACACGTCAAAAGACATACGAATCGCACAAAAAACCACCGCCCTTTCTAGTTATTAGAGAGTATAACTAAAAGGCGATGGTTTTAATCATTTGTTAGAATAAATAAAGTAGTTGTTGCGACCAATTGAGTAGGTCTAAAAAGAAATGACTGAGCACACTCGCAATCACAATCGTTAAGATCACCATAAATAATCGCGCTTCAAACACTTTATGCTTTTTAAACAGCACATCGAATCGAATCGATTGCAGGGCACGCCACGTAATAATAATAAAGACACTGTGCGAGATAATGCTGATGGCCGCTTGTACACCTAAATCTACGAACATTCTTTCACCTTCTTTCGACAATTTCCCGGGAAATAGCTGATGTATTTCAATTGATTTTAATCTGCCTGTTGGACTTTTAATGAAACACTATACGTAAAAAGACTTTAACACAAGTCGGTGCTTGAGTTAAAGTCTTTTCATTGTTTGTTTACTTAACAAACTGATATAATAACTATTTTCTTATTACCTCTACTTTTTTGCTTATCACTCATCACGTTACTTTTGGTCTTCACCGACTAACTCTAACCGGTTAATCGCCCGCTTAAGCGCCAGTTCCGCGCGTCTAAAGTCGACGTCATCGCGGCGTTGTTTAATCCGGCGTAATGCACGTTCTTTCGCTTTACGTGCACGTTCGACATCGATCTTCTTCGGTGTTTCGGCAGACTGGACGAGAATGGTGACATGATTATCATCGACTTCAATAAATCCACCACCGATTGCCACTTTCATCGATTCCCCGTCTTTCTTTAATCGGGCTGTGCTAATAACCACTGGGGAGATCATCGCTGTGTGATTCGGCAATATCCCAATCTCTCCTTGTTCTGCTTGGACGACGACCATATCAAATACATCATTGACGATTTGACCATCTGGTGTGACGACTTCTACTGTCAACTGTTTGTCCATAATAACGGCCTCCTACTCTGACAGACGCATAGCTTTTTCGACGGCTTCATCAATTGTCCCGACAAGACGGAACGCTTCTTCTGGTAAATCATCGTATTTACCTTCTAAAATTTCTTTAAAGCCACGAATCGTTTCACTGACAGGGACGTATGAACCGGCTTGTCCTGTGAACTGTTCAGCCACGTGGAAGTTTTGCGATAAGAAGAACTGTACTCGACGGGCACGTTGGACGATTTGTTTATCTTGATCACTTAATTCATCCATACCGAGAATCGCAATAATGTCTTGTAGTTCACGGTAACGTTGTAAGGTTTGTTGGACTTCACGTGCCGTGTCATAGTGTTCTTTACCAACCACTTCAACATCGAGTGCGCGTGAACTTGAACTTAATGGGTCTACCGCTGGGTAAATCCCTTGTTCTGACAGTTTACGATCTAAGCTTGTTGTCGCATCTAAGTGCGTAAACGTTGTTGCAGGTGCTGGATCGGTATAGTCATCGGCTGGTACATAAATCGCTTGGATCGATGTGACCGAGCCTTGCGTTGTTGAGGTGATCCGCTCTTGCAGGCGACCCATTTCCGTCGCAAGTGTTGGTTGGTAACCTACGGCTGATGGCATCCGACCTAAGAGCGCAGATACTTCAGACCCTGCTTGAGTAAAACGGAAGATGTTGTCAATAAATAACAACACGTCTTGGCGTTTGATGTCACGGAAATATTCCGCCATTGTCAAGCCCGTAAGGGCTACCCGCATTCGGGCACCTGGTGGTTCGTTCATTTGTCCGAACACCATTGCTGTTTTCGTAATAACGCCAGAATCTTTCATTTCAAAGTATAAGTCATTTCCTTCACGCGTTCGTTCACCGACACCGGCAAACACAGAAATACCGCCGTGCTCCTGAGCGATATTATGAATCAGTTCTTGGATGAGCACAGTTTTACCAACACCGGCACCACCGAAGAGACCAATCTTACCCCCTTTAATATAAGGGGCAAGTAAGTCAACGACTTTGATTCCTGTTTCTAATATTTCTGTTTCCGTTGATAGTTTTCTAAACTCAGGTGATGGACGGTGAATCGCATCGCGTTGCACTTCGTCACCAACAGCTTCACCGCCATCAATCGCTTCACCTAAGACATTAAAGATTCGGCCTAATGTCTCTTCCCCTACAGGAACAGAGATAGGTTTCCCCGTATTAATTACTTCATCACCACGACGAATACCTTCTGTGGCGTTCATGGCGATGGTCCGTACTTTATGGTCACCTAAGTGTAAGGCCACTTCTAATGTTACTTTTACGTCTTGGTCGTTCTGGTGCGCTGTAACGATTAACGCATCATTTGTTTTAGGTAATTCTCCGTCTTCGAATTTGACATCGATGACCGGTCCAATTACTTGTACGACTTGTCCATTATTCATCGATTATTTCCTCCCTAAACCGGCAAACAAGTTAGCCTTGTTGGGCATTTGCGCCACCTACAATTTCTGCTAATTCTTGCGTAATTTGCGCTTGACGAGCACGGTTGTACTGTAAGCGTAAATCTGAAATCATATTGTCGGCATTATCTGTCGCATTTCGCATCGCGTTCATTCGCGACGCATTTTCACTCGCTTTACTTTCAAGAAAGGCACCGTATATTAAACTTTCCGCATATTGCGGTAACAGTGTCTTTAAAATCTTCTCCTCATTCGGTTCGAATAAGAATGGACTGTGCATTTCATGACGTAGCTCATCTACTTCTGCTTCTGTAATCAGCGGTAAGATTTTCTTTACCACCACTTCTTGACTAATCGCTGAATAAAAATAATTATAGACGAGTTCTAATTGATCAAATTCACCGTCAATAAAAAACTGTACCGTATCATACGTTAAATCTTCTAAATCACTAAAGTAAGGATGATCGGGTAAGCCCGTCACTGAGCGCAGCACCGGCATATGACGATTTTTGAAATATTCTTTTCCAATTCGACCAATCGCAATAATCGTATACTCACTCTTATGACGGTGACGTTCATTAATCAAAGTCTCTAATTTTCTTAACACCTGTGAATTAAAAGGCCCTGCGAGACCTCTGTCTGAGGTCATCACTAAATAGGCAATTTTTTTCACTCGGCGAGGGATCAAAATCGGATGACTATGTTCCCCGTAACTTAAGACAATGTGTCTGACCATTTCTTCGATCTTTTCAGCATAAGGCACGAATGCACTATTCGAGGTCTCTGACTTACCTAATTTAGAGGCAGCCACCATATGCATCGCACTGGTGATTTGCTTCGTCTTTTGTGTTGATTCGATTTTCTTTTGAATGCCTCGTAATGACAAAGCCATATAGACGCCTCCTTAGTATGATCGACTAAATTGTTGTTGGAATGTCGTGATAGCTTCTTTCATATCTTCTTCCGCTGTAATTTCGCCTGATTCACGAATGTCGCGTAAGACTTGCGGATAAGCCGCGTCAAGATAATCGTAAAATTCTCCTTCATAACGGCGAATGTCTTCGATTGGTATCTCGTCGAGATACCCATGAATAAGCGCATAAATAATCATCACTTGTTTTTCCATTGTAATTGGCTTGTGTAAGCCTTGTTTTAATACTTCAATCGTGCGTTTACCACGGTTTAATTTTTGTAAGGTAGCTTTATCTAAGTCTGAACCAAACTGGGCAAAAGATTCTAGCTCACGGTAACTCGCGAGGTCTAGTCTCAGTGTCCCCGCTACTTTTTTCATCGCTTTCGTTTGGGCTGATCCACCAACACGTGATACAGATAAACCAGGATTAATCGCTGGTCTCACCCCACTAAAGAACAAATCAGATTGTAAGAAGATTTGTCCATCAGTAATAGAAATAACGTTGGTTGGGATATAAGCTGAAATATCACCTGCTTGTGTTTCAACAAACGGTAACGCCGTCATCGACCCGCCACCTAAATCATCATTTAACTTTGCGGCACGTTCAAGTAAACGTGAGTGTAAATAGAACACATCTCCTGGGAACGCTTCACGACCTGGTGGGCGTTTTAAAAGAAGCGACAGTTCTCGGTAAGCTGCTGCTTGTTTTGATAAGTCATCATAGACAACAAGCGCATGTTCGCCGTTATACATAAATTCCTCACCCATGGCAACACCCGCATAAGGTGCAAGGTATTGAAGTGGTGCAGGCGCACTGGCCCCAGCATTCACGACAATCGTATAATCGAGCGCTCCGTGACGACGGAACGTTTCAACTGTCGCACGAACGGTAGAATCTTTCTGTCCAATCGCTACATAAATACAATACATGTTTTGGTCTTTTTGATTGAGGATTGTATCAACTGCGACGGTTGTTTTACCAGTTTGACGGTCACCAATGATTAACTCACGTTGTCCTCGGCCAATTGGTACGAGCGCATCAATCGCTTTAAGTCCGGTTTGAAGAGGCTCGTGAATCGATTTACGTGCCATCACACCAGGTGCCTCGCGTTCAATTGGGCGTGTCTTTCTCGTTTTAATCTCACCCTTACCATCAATCGGTTGTCCTAGTGGATTCACCACGCGGCCAACAAGAGATTTACCTACAGGCACTTCCATGATCCGTCCTGTACGGGTCACTTCATCCCCTTCACGAATCGATAGATGCGACCCGAGAATAACAACACCAACACGGTCTTCTTCTAAACTCTGAACAAGCCCCATTGTGCCGTTTTCAAATTCAACGAGCTCTCCTGAGAGCACGTTATTTAGTCCGTAAATTTGTGCAATCCCGTCACCTGTTTCAATAACGGTCCCAATATCTTTAATCTCTGTGTCTTTTTGATAGTATTGGATTTGTTTCTTGATCAGGGCACTGATTTCTTCCGCTCTGATTTCCATCTCATGTCACCCCTATCATCGTTTGTACAACGGAACAAATTTCCGTTTGACTTCTTCTAATTTTGCTTTTAGCGACGCGTCATAGACACGGTTATTAATCACAACTTTAAATCCGCCAATGACACTTTCATCTATTTCATTTTGTAAGGCTAAACGGTTATAACCAAATTGTTTAGCAAAATGCGCTTCAATATCTTCTAATTGGTGTGGCGTTAAATGGGTGACTGAATAGACTTTTCCTACGCCTATCCCGCGTTTTTCATTAATCAAGTACGTATAATGATCAACCATACCCGGCACATCCTGTTCGGCATGGTCTTCGACCATGATGAGTATGAGTTTCACCAGTTCACTGGAGAAGGTCGTAAACGTTGACTTAATAATACGGGCCCGGTTCATCCATTGTTTCGGATCTTGCAGAAAATCGACTAATTCAGACGGGGCACTGAAGACTTGACGCACCGTGAGTAATTCACGTTCGATTTGTTCTTCATGCCCGTGTTCTTTTGCCACATCATATAATGCTTCAGCATAGCGTCTTGCATTACGTGAATTTTTCATAGAAGATCGTCTCCTAAAGTATCGAGACGTTCTTTAATTAAGCGTTTTTGATCTTCTTGACTCATTTCTTTTTGAATAATATCCATCGCAATTTGGAACGCAATTTCTGCGACCGTTTCTTGCATCTCTTGGAATGATTCGCGTTTTTCTTGTTCAATTTCGTCCTCTGCATCAATGCGCAATTGTTTGGCGCGATCTTTTGCCTCTTGAACAATCGACTCTTCAAGTTTCGTCGCGCGTTGCTTAGCGTTAACGACAATATGTTTAGCTTCTTGACGTGCATCAGTTAATTTCTCATCTGCTTCTTTAACCGCCATTTGCGCTTGACGATTTTTTTCTTGGGCTGTCTCAATTTCAGTCGCAACAAAGTTTTCTCGTTCTTCCATGACTTTAATCAGTGGTCCCCAAGCAAACTTCTTCAGTAGCACCATTAAAATAGCAAAACTGACTAAAACAACAATCGTATCTAACGGTTGAAACCCACCGACCGTTTGTGAACCGAGGGTTAACATATTCGTTGTAAGCATGCCTTATGCACTCCTCTCTTTCTCTACCTTTATTATTAGGTGTTCATCAATTAAAGAATCATAAAGGCGACAACGACAGCTAAAATAGGAATCGCCTCAACTAGTGCGATACCAATGAGCATGATTGTTTGTAGTGGCCCACGTAATTCTGGTTGACGAGAAATTCCTTCTAGTGTACTTTTTACGATAATACTGTTAGCGAAACTTGCGCCTAAAGCAGCAAGACCTACAGCGATTGCAGCAGCGATTGCGTTCATGTGTGTTTCCTCCTAGGATTTGTTTGAATTTTGTTTTTTACCTATTTATTATTTCATTATGTCTCTAACTTATGACAGTCACTTTTAAGTCTCTCACTATGTGTATCAATCACACGGTTCGCACGAACCGTAAGTAACGATCACAATCATTCTGTAAGATTAGTGATCATCGATCACTTTATGTGACATATATACCATCGATAATGTCGTAAAGATAAAGGCCTGAATGGCACCGACAAATAAACTAAAGCCTTGCCACAGAATCATTGGTATAATCGCCCCAACAAGTGTCACGGACGCCATACTCGCAAGCAGTGATAGCAGCACTTCGCCCGCGAAAATATTCCCATACAAACGGAAACCGAGTGTCATCGTATTCGTGAACTCTTCGATAATTTTAAATGGCAACATAAATGATACAGGGCTGATAAAGCCTTTCGCATACTTTTTCGTGCCACGCATTTTGATGCCGTAATAATTCGTTAAAATGATAATAAAAGCCGCAAGTGTTAACGTCACGCCTGCATCAGCCGTTGGCGATTTCCACCACACATTACCATTAAATATCCCGGTCACAATAATCCCTAAAATGTTACTAATAAAGATAAATGTGATGAGCGTAAGCGCCAGTGGTAAAAACTTTTTACCTGTCCGCCAGTCCATAGAATCATTAATAATACCTTTAACGAAATCGACGATAAATTCGATGAAGTTTTGTTTTCCGGTTGGTTTCATCTTTAAATTGCGCGTTAAAAAGAACGCAACAAAAAAGGTGACGGTACAAGAAATCACCATCATTAAGACGGTTGATAAATTGACACTTAACCAAGGAATCCCGAAGATATTCTCGACAATAGGTGCACCATGATCCATCTGTTTATTCCCCCTTCTCTATAAATTTCTCAGCTTCTAAAAGCGACCAAAAGCCGGCAATAAGAACAACGACGTACTTAAACATTAAACCTATAATCACTGCAAGTATCGGAATGTGGGTGAAGTAGTTTTCAACTAAAGCAACGACAAGTAAAGCTGCGCCAATTCTTAAAATTGTCCCAGCCGTCGCAAAACGTTTGTCAGTTGTCACTACACGTACAAGACGTGTCACTTTCCATTGTAGTAAGCATAAGTTTACGTAACTTACTACTCCACCGAGTAGTAAACCAAATAAGATAGGGTGTCCTTGTGTTAACAGTGTCACCAACGAAATGGAGATAAGTATGACTAAAAAAATGTGATGATGTTTTTTGGTCATGTCATGATATGTCTCCACGCAGGTTCACCTTGCCTCTCATCTGATCGTTAAAAGCCAACTATTCACATTATAGCACCGATTTTAAAAAATGCATCCCTATTGCTCGAATTCTTTAGTATAAAAGCGTTTACATTCATTTTTTCTTAAGATAAAGCGTTTACTCACTTTAAAACACGTTAAACCTCAGTAATTACGTGGGTTTAATGTATATTAAAGTTTGTGAAAAATGCACGTTTGAAACTACAAGAATATTTTTACATTCACAAACTTAGTCGGCTGATTAACGAGTAGGATCCTTGTCAGTCTTTCCTTATTGTAACCTCTTTCATTCAGGGAACCAGTTAGGGGGTTTCGACTGAACTTAAAACAAGAAAAAACAGTCACACCCCTAACATTTCGTCGGGAAATGACTGTTTTATACTAATAAACTTTTTACCGTTACTTTACTTCAAACGAAGCTGGTTTTTGTTTACTTGGGTCAAAGTAAGACTGAATCGCCTCACAAATTCGAGCACTAGCAAAACCATCACCATATGGATTAGAGGCTTTGGCCATCTTTTCATAAGCTTGGTTATCACTCAGTAACAGATGTGCTTCATTATAGATAGTGCCTTCATCCGTACCGGTCAATTTTAACGTCCCACTCTTCACACCTTCTGGACGTTCGGTTGTGTCTCGAAGTACAAGGACAGGTACACCGAGTGACGGGGCTTCTTCTTGTACCCCACCTGAATCCGTAAGGATTAAAGTTGCGCGTGCCGCAAAGTTATGAAAATCAACAACATCAAGTGGCTTGATTAAATCAATCCGGTCATGGTCACCTAGAATGTCATTGGCTTTTTCTTGTACCTTTGGATTTAAGTGAACCGGATAAACGACATGAATATCGTCATGCGTATCAGTTAAACGGCGAATGGCACGGAACATTTGTCCCATATTCTCGCCTAAATTCTCACGACGATGCGCCGTCATTAAGACAAGACGTTTATCCCCGATTTTCTCTAACATCGGATGTGTGTAATCAGCATTAACCGTTGTCTTTAACGCATCAATCGCGGTATTACCAGTCACATAGATATAATCGTCTTTCTTACTTTCTGTAAGTAAATTATCTCTTGACTGCGTTGTCGGTGCAAAGTGTAAATCTGCCATCACACCTGTTAGTTGACGATTCATCTCTTCTGGATACGGTGAATATTTATTCCATGTACGAAGACCGGCTTCAACGTGTCCAACCGCGACTTGGTTATAATAAGCCGCAAGTGATGCTGCAAAAGTTGTCGTTGTATCACCATGGGCTAAGACGATATCTGGCTTTGCTTCTTTAATGACTTCGTCAAGTCCCACAAGCGCGCGGGTTGTTACTTCTGCGAGCGTTTGGTTTTGCTTCATAATATTGAGATCATACGTTGGGGTAATACCAAAAATCTCTAACACTTGGTCTAGCATCTCACGGTGTTGCGCTGTCACAGTGATGATTGTATCAAATACATCAGATCGTTTTTGTAGTTCCAACACAAGTGGGGCCATTTTAATGGCTTCTGGTCGTGTACCGAACACCGGCATCACTTTAATTTTTTTACTCATAAGAACACACTCCATTTAATATTTTTATCAGTTATTTTGTAAACTCTCTCACTACTTTAACATATTTTGATGTCTTTTCCTATTTCAATTGTGATACATTTAGCTTTCTCATCGATACCTACAACACTTAATTTAATTGATATACAATCAGTAGTACATGTCTGAAAATACAAAAAAAGAATAACCCCTCTATAAAGATAGAAGCGTTATTCTTTCTAGTCATCATTGTCTTATTTTGTACCGTACAAACGGTCACCAGCATCACCAAGACCTGGGACGATGTAACCTTTTTCGTTTAGTTTTTCATCAAGTGCCGCAAGATAAATATCAATATCTGGGTGTAATTCTTTTACCGCTTCCACACCTTCAGGTGCTGCGATTAAACACATTAATTTAATGTTTTTTGCGCCGCGTTTTTTCAGTGAGCTAATCGCGTCATTCGCACTACCGCCTGTTGCTAACATCGGGTCAACAACAATCATTTCACGTTCATTAATATCATTTGGCATTTTAAAGTAGTATTCATGTGGTTTCAATGTTTCAGGGTCACGATACAATCCAACGTGGCCAACTTTTGCGGTTGGTACGTGACGAAGAACACCTTCTACCATCCCTAAGCCTGCGCGTAAGATAGGCACAATCCCGATCTTCTTACCAGCAATAACATATGACGTTGTCTTTGTGACAGGCGTGTCAATTTCTACCGGTTCTAGTGGTAAATCACGTGTGATCTCATACGCCATCAGTCCAGCAACTTCATCAACGAGTTCTCGAAACTCTTTTGTGCCTGTTTCTGTTTTTCTAATATACGTCAATTTGTGTTGAATTAGTGGATGATCTAATACATATACATTACCCATCTTATCCGCTCCCTTATTGTATTTTGTGCATAACTAATAAGAGTTTACATGTAACGACACGTGCTTTCAAGTAAAAAATGAAATTCCTTGGAATTTGTCAGGTAAGTTCATGTCACTTCACTGTATTCATTCCCATTTACTCAGTCTTTTATAAATATCTGAAGCTCTCTCGAATGCTCTGGTTCTAATTTAATTAACCGGTACCTTTCCGGTATAGTCGCTAATTTCAATATATTTTGCGTGATACGTTTATATTGTCCACTCACCAATTCTTTAGATAGTAGACTTTTGGCAATGTACAAATAGATCCTTTCTGAATCATTGATCGCTTCATTTGGCTAATTCCTTAAAGGCTTTCATATGCTTTGAGATTAAATTCTCAGCTACTTCGTTGATCTCTTGATCTCCAATTTTTTCATCTTCGTCTAATTGATTATATTCCATTAATATATAGCGAGGCTTATTGTTTTTAAGGATGATCGCTGTACCTTTTTCATCTACCATTCTTGCTACTTTCGAAAAATTTTGATTAGCTTCTGAAATAGAAACTAAATTCTCTACATTGATTCTCATAAAACTCACCCCTTTCTATTTCTATTATACCTATTAATTAGGATTAATTCAGCCTGAATTTTATAAGTGAACGTTGCATACCACCCTCTAACATAAAATCACCGATCGAATTAAAAGCATATCAAAAGGCACGTCCCATGTAGAGACGTGCCTTCTGAATTATTTATATAGTGGGAAACGATCAGTAAGAGCTTTCACACGTTTACGTGCTTCTGCTTTCACTGCTTCATTTTCAACATCTTTTAGTACAAGCGCAATGATTTGACCAACTTCTTTGAGTTCATCTTCTTTAAAGCCACGTGTCGTAACAGCGGCCGTTCCTACACGGACACCGCTTGTCACAAATGGTGACTCTGTATCAAATGGAATCGTATTTTTGTTGGTTGTAATACCAATATCATCTAAGGCTTCTTCTGCGACTTTACCGGTTAAGCCTAAGCTTTTCACATCAAGTAACAGTAAGTGATTATCTGTCCCACCTGAAACGAGACGGACACCTTCAGCTGTCAGTGAATCAGCGAAAGCTTTCGCGTTTGTTTTAATTTGTTTCGCATAGTCTTTAAATGATGGATCAAGGGCTTCTTTAAACGCGGCTGCTTTTGCGGCAATCACATGCATCAGTGGGCCACCTTGAATACCAGGAAAGACCGCTTTATCAATTTGTTTCGCATACTTTTCTTTTGTGAGAATCATCCCACCACGTGGACCACGCAATGTTTTATGTGTCGTTGTGGTGACAAAGTCACTGTAAGGTACAGGATCTGGATGTTCGCCTACTGCGACAAGACCCGCAATATGCGCCATATCAACCATTAAGTACGCCCCTACTTCATCAGCAATTTCACGGAACTTACTAAAGTCAATCTCACGTGGATACGCACTTGCACCAGCGACGATTAATTTCGGCTTGACCGCTAACGCTTTTTCACGCACAACCTCGTAATCAAGCGTCTCTGTTTCTTTATCTACCCCGTACTCTTCGAAGTTATAAAGCTTACCACTAAAGTTAACTGGGCTACCGTGTGTTAAGTGACCACCATGAGACAGATTCATGCCAAGGACCGTATCACCTGGTTCTAAGAACGCATGGTACACCGCCATATTCGCCTGTGCTCCTGAGTGTGGTTGAACATTCGCATGTTCTGCCCCAAAGATTGCTTTTGCCCGGTCACGTGCTAAGTTTTCAGCGATATCCACAAACTCACAACCACCGTAGTAGCGCTTCTCTGGATAACCTTCGGCATATTTATTTGTTAAGACAGACCCTTGTGCTTCCATCACTGTTTCAGTGACAAAGTTTTCTGAGGCAATCAACTCAATCTTATCATTTTGACGACCACGCTCTAATTCAATCGCTTCAAATAATTCTACATCATTCGCTTGTACATGTTTCATCCACATCGTTCCCCCTAAAGTATTGGTTATGTTTTTTATAAGAAAGACTAAGAAGTCGACTTATTCATACTTTGCTCGTACCCCGCCAATCAGTTTCGGACGGCTATAGGCACCAGCTAGACGTGCTTGACCTAAAAACTTTGTATTAAATCTAAGCGGTACCGCCACTGGTAAGAGATGCATCCCAATCATCGTCTCACCAATATCCATCCCTGCGTCCGCTTCAATTGTTTCAACAACGACCGCCTCACGTAAGTGATGATAGCTATATGTCGCCATCGATCCTCCCGCATGTTGATGTGGGACAACGGTTACTGGTCGCTTATTTAAAGTTACTTGTGTCTCTTTTTCAATAACTAAGGCGCGATTTAAATGTTCGCAACATTGAAAAGCAAGTCGGACACCTGTCGCGTCTTTTAGTCGCTGTAAAGCATTAAAAATCACTTCAGCCACATCCATACTACCAAGTGTGCCGATTTTTTCACCAAGCACTTCACTCGTTGATGTACCAACGACAAAGACATGTCCTTCTTTTAGCACACCTAACCGAATCCACTCATCAACAAACTGATCCATCATCGTCTTTAAGACCGCTTGATCAATCGCTTGTATCATTATTTCATCTCATAATCGCGCAGTTTATTGATGCGGCGCTCATGACGTCCACCTTCAAATTCTCCACCAATCCACGTTTTAACGATTTCTTTCGCCAAATCGACACCAATAACTCGTGCGCCCATGGCTAACACATTGGAATCGTTATGTTCACGCGTCACACGTGCAGTATACACATCATGTGTTAAGGCGCAACGAATGCCTTTTACTTTATTCGCCGCAATCGACATACCGATCCCAGTCCCGCAAATCACAATCCCGCGGTCATATTCTCCCGCAGCAACTTTCTCAGCCGCTGGAATACCGTAGTCAGAATAATCACATGACTCTTTTGAGTCACAACCGATATTATTCACTTCGATACCGAGTTCACCTAAATAGGTTTCAATCTCTTTCGCTAGTTCAGAACCACCGTGATCTGATGCTAAAACAACTTTCATTGATTACACACTCCCATCGATTATTGTCTTTCTAGTTTTTTGCTTACTTCATATTGTAACTCATTTTTATTAAATGTGAAGTATTACGGACGTTTTTTTAGAAAATTCTTTTTTCGTTCGGTTTACAAGTTAATTTTTTCTATAAACCGCTTGATTGCCGCTTCAATTTCATCAAAAGTTTCTAAGTACGTGTTCTCATCTTGCCCAAATGGATCACGAATATTCTTGTCATAGTCACTCAAGTCCTTATATACGTAATCCTTTAACGCGTAAACACGTTCACGCCTTTCTGGGTTTAATGAAATAAGTGCCCTTCGATGACTTTCTGTCATTGTTAAAATGATATCAGCCCAATCAATTAAACTCTCGGTCATTTGGGTGGATTCACCATCAAAATCAATCTGATGTGCCTCCAGTGCAAAACGTGTGCCTGCGGATGTTTTAATGCCATCCGTTGTATAAAGTCCAGCGGACTTTACTGAAACACGTTCAAGTTGATTTGATCGCTTTAGATGATCAAGTAAAATAGCTTCTGCCATCGGTGAACGACATGTATTTCCGGTACAAACAAATAAGACATTCACTGCTCTCTAGTCCTTTCTTTGAATAAAATTCTACCACCATTTTATCACACATATCCTTGTTCCCGCTAAGTATAAAGAGGTGAACAGATTAGAAGAAGAGGACTACCGTACCAAAGCCAATAAAAATCATGCCACGTAACACATGAAAAAACGGTCCCATGATTTTTTCGACTTGCTTTCCTATGTAAAAACCAATCATACAAAAGCCTAAACTCATCACACTAAACAATAAAGCAAGTCGCAAGGTCCGCTCATATACGACAAGCCCAATAAATAAACTATCAAGACTGACCATCAACGCTAACAGAATCACGGAGCGCGCCACAAAGGTTGGTTCCTCGTCACTAAAACCGTTAAACAGATTATATAAGCCGAGACTAAAAAAGATTGTCCCACTCATCACATCAATGAATTGAAAGAGTCTCTCAGGGTACATACCTATAACAAGTAACCCTACATAAGGAAATAGAAAATGACACCCGCTCACTAACAACATAAATAGCTGCTTTCGTTTCCTAGATAACGTTGATAACGTAAACGCAATGGTCAAACAGTCAACAGAGACCGCAATCGCTAACAATAAATCCAACAAAAAATGCATAGACAAAAACCACCCCTTGTATCTTGGATGGTTTAGTCTATGCTTGGCTCAATTATTAAACAACACTAAAAACAGATATTTGCCACAAGCTAGCTTATACGAAGCAAAAAAAGGCTTACCCTATTGTGAGGAGTTATCCCATTACCTGTCAGAGTAATATTGCTGATTTCTACTTGTCGGCTTATCAGGAAGCGTCATTTTAAGAAGTCCTCCTTTAATTAAAGGGTTAAGTATTTTCGTTCTAAAATAGCCTCTATTATTAAGACTCATAAACTGTTGCATTTCTCCCCTCGTTCTAGGGGTCTTGCAGAATTCCAATAGTTTGTTAATTTCGTTATTATCTTGGTTGATATCTTGGTTGGTATCTTGGTTGGTTACTGGAAATGGATTTGAAAATTCTCTATGAATCAGTAAATTTGAAATTGCTTCCCTAAAAATTTTATCCCTTAAACTCACACGTTGATCACCCTCAAAATAAAATTTGTCATTGAGGTGCTTCGCATTGACTCCATTATCTAATTCCGGTTCTCTGTCAAATGTGGTGGTACCTAAAACACCACTCATTTGATCAATTATTGTCGAGGTAGTATCCGCCATCCTTGACTTCAATAACGACCATGATGAGTTTTCTTGTGCCGGATGGTTATTTTAATGCCTTTGAGGCACCATCCGCGCCTAAGCTTATCATGGTCGTTTTCTTCTAAGTTCGATTAAGTCGGGACCCCGAACCCAACTTACTCTCACTAAGAAGAAGTCTTGAAGTAAAGGACACGTTGCTTCGCAATGGCTAGAGTGTCTCAGTCATCTCTTTGACCTCTTGGTACCATAAGATTTTCTTGCGAAATCTTTGAAAGTCTTTGATTCCGAAGGAATGACGTTTAATCACTTTAATCATATTGTTGATTCCTTCAGTTACGCCATTATTATAAAGATGGCTAAACGAATTGAGAATCTCAAGGCGCCACCGTTCGAAAGTACGAGCGACCCTATTAAAGCTTTCATAAGGCGAATTTTCTAGCTTTTCTATACATTTCTCAAATCCTTCTTTAGCAGTATGCAGATCACTGTTTTTGAACCAATCATCCAATTCATCTTTTAATTCATAAGCATGTTTTAATTTTGATGAGATACTTAACATTTTATCTACTTTTTCTTTGGTTTCTGAGGTTATTTTCTTACTAGATTTCCACAACATTTCTTTACTGCGTTTCATGTGTTTGCGTTCCTCATCTGAGAGTTCATTCTGAACTTCTCTACGTACTTCATCAAAAGCGTTGTACACTTGTCTCATGTAATGAAAGCGATCAGCGATAATAATCGGATTGCCTAATACCTCTCGTACAGCCTCTTTAAACCCACGTGACAAGTCCATAACGACGGCTCTCACTTGTCCTGTATCGCAGGATCGTAAATAGGAGATAATGGTCTCTTTCTTTCGATCAGGCAAAACATCAATAACCTTGCGATTATCGGCATCAACAATCACCGTCTGAAATTTCTCACCATCAGCGTCC
>NZ_FPAI01000008.1 GCF_900116255.1 Halolactibacillus miurensis | reverse complement strand
ATTTACTATTTGATGTATCGACGTATCAAGATGAACAAATAAAAGGGGTCGCCCAATTAAAGATACTTTTTACGGTATGGCGCAATCTTTATACGAAAAATCCAGCGGATTTAAAAGAGAGTATCTATCAGGCGGCGAAAGCGTTAAATACGTTAGATGAAAAAGCGTCGGGTATCGCCTATTTTGAAACGGTGATGCGGTATATTTTTAATGTAAGTGATGCATTCACAAAAAATGATATCCGTGATATAGTAAAAACATTAGAACAAGCCTATCCTATGGGGAGTGATGTCATGAAGACCATTGCTGATGTGTTAAGAGAAGAAGGTATAGAACAAGGAATAGAACAAGGAATAGAAAAAGGAGAACAAAAAGGCATGGCAAAAACATTGTTGGCCTTCCTCAGTCGAAAAATTGAGCACTTGCCTGAAGAAACAGAAGATAAGTTACGACAGTTAGATGACCAAAAACTTGAAACAATTGTTAATGACTTTCATCAGATCGAGACAGTAGAAGACTTAAATAAATATCTTTAAATATTTGAGAGCAATGATGCAAAAGACAGGCAACTGCCTGTCTTTTTTCTTGTCATTAAACGACTTGATAACGTGACGTTTTAACAAGCGTAATCAATAAGAAGGCGTCATACATTTGTCGGGATAATACTTTTAAAATGTAAGCGCATACCAAAAATATATTCTCATTTTGATATAGACAAAACCCATTAATAGGTATATCATGTTAAATGAATCACAAACATTTATGCAAAGGATCTGATCATGATGGGTTTTTACAATCCAGACGAAATAGCCAATTATACGGTGTCATCTGGCTACAAAAAAGCACACTACACAAGTTTACAATCAACGATTTTAGGCTTTGAGGCAGGGGCATTTATCGCCTTAGGATACTTACTCTATATTCATGTCACGGCAAATATGCCTGAAGCGTGGGGCGGTTTTTCATCGTTTATCGGCGCAGCTCTTTTTCCTATTGGTCTTATTCTCACGTTACTTGCAGGCGGGGAACTCTTAACGGGCAACTTAATGGCGGTACCATTATCTCGAATGGAGCGAAAAATCAAATCACGTCATGTATTAAAAAATATTGTCCTTATTACCGTAAGTAATTTTTTAGGTGCGATCTTTGTTGCTTACTTTTTCGGTCATGTGGTTGGAATGACAGAAGGCATTTTCTTAGAAACAACCGTTCATTTAGCTGAACATAAGTTAGACGCGACCTTCTTACAAGCCTTTCTTTCAGGCATTGGTTGTAACTGGCTCGTTGCTTCAGCCGTTTGGCTGAACTATGGTGCGAAAGATATGTCCGGTAAAATCTTAGGGATCTGGTTTCCAACAATGGCGTTTGTGGCCATTGGTTTTCAGCACGTGGTTGCGAATATGTTTTTAATCCCAGCGGCTATTTTTGCCGGTTACTTTAGTTGGACAGCTTATGTTCTCAATTTTATTCCTGTCTTTTTAGGCAATGCGGTTGGTGGTGTCATGTTTGTCGCCGGCGCTTACTGGGTTGTGTACTTAAAAAAAGAACCGGATCACTTATTCCCAATCAGACATAGCGAGCACCGCGCGTCATAACTGCTTTTATAATAGATGATTAGCTTACGATATCCAATAGAATGGGTGTCGTAAGCTTTTTTGATTGTGTGGATTATGTGAAGATAAGCGTTTAAGACACTATTTCGTGGTAAACTAAAGCGTGAGGTGATCAGAATGACACATGTATTACTTGTCGATGATGAACCATCGATTTTAGAAGTATTAACAGCTTATTTTGAAAAAGAAAATTGGACGGTCGATACATCAATGAATGGTAAAGAAGCACTCGCGATGATTGAAACAGCCGCCTATGATATTATTCTACTTGATTTAATGTTGCCGGATATGACCGGTGAAGAAATCTGTCAACGTACCCGTGTGACAAGCGATGTACCTATTATTATGTTAACAGCAAAGTCGCAAGAGGAAGATTTAATTAACGGGATTGTCATCGGGGCAGATGATTATATTAAAAAACCCTTTAGCCCAAAAGAAGTTGTGGTTCGAACGAAAGCATTGTTGCGCCGAATTGGTATGACAAAAAATGATCAAACTGACGTCGTCCGGTCCTTTAATAAAAAAGCCCTGATAATAAATGAAGAAACAAAATCAGTTACGGCCTATCATGAAGCGGTCGCACTCACCCCGATTGAATATAAATTATTGACCGCTCTCGCACGCTATCCAGATCGTGTTTATAGCCGAGCTGATTTACTTGACCGCCTTGAAGATGACGGAGTCTATGTCGAAGGTTATGAACGGGTGATTGATACCCATATTAAAAATTTACGCAAAAAAATTGAACAAGACAGCAAGTCACCGGACTTTATTGTGACTGTCTTTGGGATGGGCTATAAATTTAGCGGAAAGGTTGACCGCGATGACATTACGTTCTAAAGTCTTTCTCTATTTACTGTTGATCAGTGTGATTGGTATTGTGTTAACGAGCTTCCCGATGTTATTTGGTTTTGAACAACAATTTAGTGATTACTTAGATGAGGCTCGTCTTCAAAATCACGACTTAATCATAGAAGAAATCTATCAGACATATGAAAGAGACGAGTCGCTTGTCTCAACCCACTTAGAAAGTATGATGCGCCAACAAGCGCAAAGTGATGATGTGTTTTATGAGCTTTATGATGCAAATGGTAACCGTGTTCTTACAACCTTACGTATGGTCAACCGCATGGGCAGTATGCATATGCATAACCATATGATGGAGGAAGTTGAATTAAATGAAACAACCATTCCTTTATCAAAAAACAATACGACCATTGGTACATTAATCGCCTATTCACCGAATCAACTTGTTGGGGCTGACTTTAGTTTTTTTAGTCAAATTAGACGAAACATTATGTTGGCGGTTGTTATCACGATTGTTTTAGCTCTATTTTTCTCAGCGCTCTTCTCCAAACGTTTGACCAAAAGTTTTAAAGTCGTAAGCGAAGCGATACGTGACTTAAAAGCGCGTAAGTTAAAAGCACCAGTTGATGTTCAAACGCTCTCTGGTGAAATGAAAGACATCGGTGAAGCGGTCAATGACTTAGCGCTTACGTTAGATAAACAAGAGCGCTTACGTAAACAATTTACCGCTGATTTCGCACATGAACTAAGAACGCCCCTTGCGACCTTACGGTCTCAATTAGAAGCTTATCTAGATGGCGTCTTTGAGCCGACAACAGACCGACTCGAAAAAAGTCATGAAGAATTGATGCGACTGGTGCGGTTAGTCAATGAACTGGAGAGTTTAATTGCCGCAGAAAATCCGGAAATAAAACTCAATAAGAAAACAATCAATGCTAATCAATTATTAAGCTTTATGTATGAACAATTTAGCTCAAGTTTCCATGACAAGAGCATTCAATTATCACTTGAGGTACCGAATCAACCGATCTCCGTAACAGTCGATCGTGACAAGCTGATACAAGTACTGACGAATGTAATTAATAATGCGCTACAATACACGGATAAAGAGAAATCTGTCAAACTATCACTATCAGAATCATCTAAGACGGTAACCTTTACTGTCCAAGATGAAGGTAAAGGTATTAGTGAAGACGATTTAGCTCACTTATTTGAACGTTTTTACCGCGGAGATAAATCACGTGATCGTAAAACAGGTGGCATTGGCATCGGCTTATCTATTGTGAAAGCTTTAGTCGATGCACATAAAGGAAGAGTGGAAGTAAAAAGCAAGCCCAATCAAGGCACAACGTTTCATATTCATCTTCCGAAACAGTAACCATGCGTTTCTATTAGGAAATATTATTCAAAGCAATATAAAAGCGTTTCCCCATTGAAAAAACTATCTTTGGGAAACGCTTTTTTAATTATATTTACGTTAACTAAATGAAAAAAGTCTTTTTCTAAGCATTAGGAAAAGGTTCTCGTCAGCCACTGATAAACGTCTTCTGCAACTTCATCTCGATTTGTCTCAAACAACATTTCATGACGTCCACCTGGATAAAGAATCACATCAACAGACTTAATCCCAGCGTGTTTATAATCCGCCGCTACCTTTTTAACTCCTTCAGAAAAATCACCTACAGGATCTTCATCGCCACTGATTAATAAAATCGGTGTGTCTTTATTCACCTTGTTCACTTCCGTTTGTTTATGAAGGCGTTCAATACCTGTGAGCAGGTCAAGATAAAACTGACTCGTTGAAACGTAGCCGCTAAAGGGATCATTTTGATAAGCTTTCACAATAACCTCATCACGTGAGAGCCAGCTACCTCTATTTTTAAAGTGTTTTTGGTACTGACCAAAACTTAAGGCATCAAGCACTTTACTGCGGTGGGTTTTACTGAACAGTTTCGTTTCAATCAAACTTAATAGTTGGCCCGCCTTTCCAGTAAGACCTTGATGATAGCCGGTACCTGACAATATAACCGCGTCACATTCATTTGGATAGCGTTCAATAAAGCGTCTCACTAAAAAAGAACCCATGGAATGACCCATGATCACTTTGGGTGTTCTTGGATACGCTTCTTTAATCAAATCACTGACGAGTAAAAGATCATCCACCGCTTTTTCAAAACCATCGTGATCACTATAGTGACCCAGTATGCCATTTTTCTCAGCTGTTTTTCCGTGCCCGCGGTGATCATGCGCAAAAATAAAAATCCCTCTTTCAGATAAGTAGTTAAAAAAATCTTGATACCGCCCCGCGTGTTCCCCCATCCCGTGCGCAAATTGAAGAATGAGTGTCGGTGTTTTTTCATTCGTATAACGATAAAGATGGAGTAATGTCTTGTCTTTACTTGTCACATAACTTGTTTCCATCGTTTTCTCCTCCTACCAGTGGCTCACATCAACGGGTGCCTGTAAGGCTGTTTTCATTGATGGATCGGTGATTTTTAAACACGTTAAAGAAATACCTTGCATGTTGTATGACGATAGTTGCGTCCCGGTCTTTAAAAAATCAATCGTAATCTTATCAAGCGCCGCTAGGCGTCTTACGTCATTCGAAAAAACATACTGTTCGAGTAACGGTGTTGCCCCAAGCCCGTTAATCAAAAAGGCGTAATGATCGTCTTGTCTAAATTGGTGTAAATGCTTGAGTTTGTTATATAGTTCAATCGCGAGTTGTTCTGACGATTGAAACGGTTCCTTTCGGTACCCTTTTTCTCCGTGAATACCGACACCGAAATAGACTTCATCCTTATTCAACTTAAAAAATGGCGCTGTCTTTGGTAGTTCCGCAGAAGATAAGGCCACCCCTAAAGTGAAGAGATGCGGTAAGATATTGTTTGCGATAGCTGTCAGTTCCTTTAACGTTTTGCCTTGTTGATTATAGAAGCCGAGTAGTTTATGCATCAGTACTGTGCCTGCCACCCCACGTTTACGTTTGGAGTAAGTGGTTTTATTATCAATTGACACGTCATCACTGACAATGACCATCTCAACGTCATGTCCTTTCTCACGTGCTTGTCGCATCGCTTCAGTGAAAACTTCCACATCGCTTGCGAAGTTTTTGACAATAAGACAAACTCCTTGCCCGTTGTCTGTCAATGTAATCGCTTTTAAAATTGCGGCAGGAAAAGGTGGGGTAAAGAGTTGACCGCTGACACTGGCCGTCAACATCCCTTCGCCTACATAGCCGAAATGCGCTGGTTCATGACCACTTCCGCCACCAGAGATTAAGCTCACGCCCGTCGTTTCAGGGAGATAAATGATGTGATGATCGGAATCGATGTTTATCCGCGATTGATGTTCAAACCAAAAGGCTGATAACATCGATGTTATCGCTGTTTGTTTCATATTTATTATGTGTTTCATTGTTGTTCCTCGCTTTCGTGTGATGAAATCTTGAGTTGTTCATCAAGCAAACCATAAACAACATCACGCATCACGATCGGTGACGCGTCACATCCTGAGAGCAACCAGTCCTTTGTCATGCCGACAAACCCGTGGGCGAAGAACTTCGCTTGATAATCCAGTTGTTCACTAGAAGCGTGGTGACTTAGATCTTTGATGACATGTATAAATAATTGATGCAATTCATGGTAAAGGTAATCACCAAAATCATTTTGTTCTGTCACACTTAAGGCATTTTTATAAAATGTTTGGTGATCATAGAAATAATGAAACAGTTGATAAAGAATCGTATCCCACCGTTCATAGTCTAAAAAGTCGGCAATATGTTCTTTTGTATCGGACTGATAAATCCATGCTAGTAGTTCATATTTATCTTGAAAATGATAGTAAAATGTTTGCCGGCGCATCTCACACTGCTTCATAATGTCAGAGACTGAAATCTTTTGAAACGCCTGATGGTTCATTAAGTCTTTTAATGCTTGTGCAATCATTTTTTGTGTAATGATTGAAGTTGTCATTGGCATCACCCTATCCATAGTGTAGCTGAAAATGACAAGCGGATAAAGCAAAAAATATAGTCGTTTTGACAGATGACCTATTTTGTCCGTTCCAAATAAAGCGTTTACATCCTACAATAATCGTATAGATTAAAGCGTTACCAAATACCAATCGTAGAGATTGGAAAAAATCTTTAGGAGGATTCACATGGATAAAATTTTTGTTAGCCCAAGTCGTTACATTCAAGGTAAAGATTTACTTAATCACGCAGGTCAGTATTTAACACATTTCGGAGAAAACTTACTCGTGTTAGCCGATGAATTTGTACAAAGTATCGCAGCGGATACACTTGTTGGTAACTTAGAATCAGACTTTACTGTGACGAAAGTGACATTTAACGGTGAGTGTTCAATGAAAGAAATCGATCGTGTATCTGAGATTGGTCAAGATAAATCCGTCGATGCGGTAATTGGTGTGGGTGCTGGTAAAGCCCTTGATACGGCTAAAGCAGTGGCGAATAACTTAAATGTTCCGATTGTCATCTTCCCGACCCTTGCATCAACGGATGCCCCGACGTCTGGTTTGTCGGTTGTTTATACAGAAGAAGGTGCGTTTGAACAATACTTATTCTATAAAAAGAATCCAGATCTCGTGTTAATGGATACATCAATCATCGCAAAAGCACCAAGCCGTATGCTTGCTTCAGGTATTTCTGACGCTTTGGCGACACTTGTCGAGGCACGTGCCGTTAAACAAAAAAATGGCGAGACAATGAGTGGTGGAAAAGCGACTATTGCAGGATTTGCGATTGCAGAAAAATGTGAAGCGGTGTTATTCGATTACGCCTTACTTGCTTATGAAGCGAATAAACAAGGGATTGTCACACCAGCCCTTGATGCGATTGTTGAAGCGAATACGTTATTAAGTGGCCTTGGATTTGAAGATTCAGGTCTAGCTGCAGCACATGCGATTCATAATGGCTTTACTGCTGTCGACGGGGACATTCACCATTTATCACACGGGGAAAAAGTGGCCTACGGCACAATGACACAACTTGTGTTAGAAAATAAAACGCAAAGTGAAATCGAGCGCTATCTTGATTTGTACCTGGCGTTAGATTTACCGGTCACATTAGAAGCTGTGCATCTAGATAAAGCCACTGATGAGGACTTATACAAAATTGGTGAACTGGCGACTAAACCAGAAGAAACGATGAAAAATATGCCGTTTACCGTGACACCTGATGATGTCGTTCAAGCGATTAAAGCCGTCGATGTTTATGCGAAAGCCTACATGAAAAAACGCGGAGAATAAATGGTAACACGTGTAAAATGACCAAACATTTAAAGACAAATAACATATCAGCCGGGGCCGCATGGTCTCGGCTGAACCATCTAGGAGGACAACCGATGAAAAAAATTATCAATGAACCCCATTTAGTTGTAGATGACTTATTAGAAGGCATGCTGTTGGCCCACAGTGATTTACTGACAAGGATTGAAGATACCCGCGTCGTGATTGAGAAAGAGAAACAAGCAACGGTTGGATTAGTGTCAGGTGGGGGGAGTGGTCATGAACCGGCTCATGCTGGTTTTGTCGGTGACGGGATGCTCAGGGCAGCTGTGCTTGGTGAAATGTTCACGTCACCAACACCCGATCAAATCTATGAAGCGATTAAAGCGAGTGATACGGGTAAAGGTGTGTTACTGATTGTAAAAAATTACACGGGTGACGTGATGAACTTTGATATGGCAAAAGAGATGGCCGAAATGGAAGACATCGAAGTCGAATCGATTCTTGTGGATGATGATATTGCGGTCGAAGATAGTACGTATACGGCCGGAAAACGCGGCGTCGCTGGTACGATTCTTGTGCATAAAATTTTAGGACACTTTGCGCGTGAAGGTAAAACGTTAGCGGAGTTAAAACAGTTAGGTGATGCGCTGATTCATCATATCGACACGTTAGGGGTCGCGTTAACTGGGGCGACCGTCCCTGAAGTTGGAAAACCAGGTTTTACGCTAGAAGCGAACGAAATGGAGTATGGTGTCGGGATTCATGGTGAACCGGGTTATCGTCGGAGTGAGTTAAAACAAAGTCATCAGATCGCAAAAGAACTGGTTACTAAACTGATGGAGACACGAAAAGAAACAAAGAAAATCGGCCTCTTAGTGAATGGTTTAGGTGCGACGCCGATACAAGAGTTGTATGTGTTTTACCGCGACGTCGTCAACGAACTAAAAGCGTATGACGTTGAGATCACGTTTCAAAAAATCGGCGACTTTATGACATCGATTGATATGGCCGGATTATCATTGACAGTGATTGATTTAGATGATGAAACATACAAAGAAGCACTCACATCACCTGTTGATGTCTTGAGTTGGTAAGGAGGAGATAGCATGGAATTAACACATGAACAAGCGCAGCGCTGGCTATTAAACTTTCATGGAAAAGTAACAGATAATAAAGCTTATTTAAGTGATCTTGATCAAGCGATTGGAGATGGCGATCACGGTTCGAATATGGCAAGAGGGACAGAAGCCGTCAAAGAAAAATTGGCAAGTGTGACAGATGAAAGCTTAGAGGCCGTATTAAAACAAACGGCGATGGCACTCATTAGTAAAGTTGGCGGAGCCTCAGGCCCTTTATACGGCTCTGCCTTTATGGCGATGGCAAAGAAAGCCAAAGAGACAAGGGACTTAAGTGTCCTTATTGAAGCAGGACTAGAAGGGATTAAACACCGCGGAAAGGCAGATGTGGGTGATAAGACGATGATTGATATGTGGCAGCCTGTCGCAACGGCTTTAAAAGAAGGGACGTTCTCTCAAGCGACTATTGATCAAGCCCTTCTCGATGTGAAACCACTTAAAGCGAAAAAAGGCCGGGCGTCTTATGTAGGCGACCGCTCGATTGGCGCCCTCGATCCTGGGGCCGTCTCAAGCGGCTATCTATTTGAAGCACTCATTGAGGAGGTTATCGCATGAGTTTAGGCATTGTCATTGCGTCACATGTCGATCATATTGCCGAAGGCGTGTATCGCTTACTCAAAGAAAGTGCACCGGATGTGTCGATTACCTATGCAGGTGGGACTGATGACGGTGAAGTTGGTTCAAGTTATGCTTTAATTGAAGCGGCGATTGAACAAAATGATAGTGACACGTTATATTGTTTCTATGACTTAGGCAGTGCCAAGATGACACTAGAAATGGTCAGTGAAATGACGGATAAAGACGTGACGATTATCGATGCCGCCTTTATTGAAGGGGCGTATACAGCTTGTGCGCTTATCCAAGGTGGTTATAAACAAACAGACATTGATGCACAGTTAGCACCGCTAAAAGTCAAGTGATGCTGTTAAGATAGACACATACATGGATGAAAAAGCGAAGGTGAATGTTCCTTCGCTTTTTCACATTAAAGATGAAAGAGCTTCAATATAAAGCGACTAAAAGAGAAAGCTGTCTTAGACGATGATGAAGACATCGTGTATGTGATGCTAGTGGAATCGTTGACAACGTTTACTATCACTCGTGACGATTTCAGAAAAGTCGTGCTATACTAGTGATAAGTTTTTCTGTATGTAAGGGGGAGATGTTATGCCGAAGTCACTCACAAAAGTATTGATTGTCGATGATGAACGATTAATCAGACAAGGCATCTTGCATTATATCAACTGGCAAGATGAAGGATTTGAAGTCGTCGGTGAAGCGTCAAACGGTGAAGAAGCCCGTCTGTTGATTGATGAGTTGAAGCCAGATATTGTGATTACCGATATTGTGATGCCAGTGATGAACGGGACGGATTTGATTAAATATATCAAAGCCCATTACCCAGCCATCGAAGTGATTGTCTTAAGTAGTTATGCCGATTTTGATTATGTCAGAGATACGTTTAAACACGGCGTGATTGATTATATTTTAAAGCCTAAACTTGATGGTGAAGTACTATTAGAAACACTCAAACGTGTGGAAAAAACAGCTGATTTAAAAGGCCACACAGTTAAACAAGATCAGATGGATGTGTCATTAAAATCGAAAGTAGACAAAGTCTTGAAAAAGTATCATCACGATGCTGACTTAGATGAGTTAAATCAGATTATTTCAGGGCAGGTATTTGTTTTTGTGGAAGTCAGACGATCAGATTTTTCACGTGAAGAACCGCTCGTTGCCATTGAGCAGCTGACGTCGGTAGATAACATTGAATTAGAACGAGATGACCATCACCGGTTACAGCTATTGTTTGGTGAAGAAGATAGGTTGGCTGATGCTTTAAATCATGAACATGAAGCTCTGTCTTCACACGCTGTCTCACTCATTCAATCATCGAAGGCGAAAGAGGCACGTGAGATTACGCGTTTATATGATGAGATCAAGTTGTTACGGCGCTATCATTTCTTTTTATCTGAACATGTGTTACTCGATTATCAAGCTTTACCAGTACTTGTTCCAAGTAATAAGCCATTTGATCTCAGTATTTTTCTGACGTTATTTAAACAAGAGAAATATGGTGTGGCCCTTCGATATATGGACGACTATCTAAATTCAATAAAACAAGACTACCAATCAGAACCGAATGAAGTAAAGAATTTACTCGGCAACATTATTTTTAACATGGTCGTGGCCTTAACCGATAAAACAGGCAAGAATGATCACTTTGAACAAAAAAAGTATCAGTACTTTAATGCGATCAATCATAGTACAACACTCGTTGAAGCCTATTTTCATTTCCAACAGTTCTACAATGAACTGACCAACCAAGTGATGCAGTCCAATCAAGAACACGATAATTTAACGCAGCTACTTGCTTATATTGATGACCATTACAGTGAATCACTGTCACTGACCGATTTAAGTGCCCATTTTCATTTTAATCCCTCGTACTTATCCAGTTATTTTTCTCAACACTTAAATAAAGGGTTTAGTGATTACCTCACGGATGTGAGAATTAATAAAGCGAAAGAGTTGTTGAATAATCATGATTTATCGATTGCCGATGTCGGAAGTATGGTGGGTTATCAAGACCATAGTTATTTTTGTAAAGTGTTCAAAAAGAAAACATCATTATCACCGAGTCGCTATAGAAAAGAGACGACGCGATGAGTCGGTTATTATTTGGATTGAAAGATTGGTTGTATCGCAATGGTTTATTTCTTAAAGTATTTGGTGTGACGTTGCTGAGTGTTTTGTTAGTGGCGATTCTCATTAGTGTCAGTACCTTGCGAATTTCAACGGCGTATTTTATGGATACATTCAGTCTAACGAACGAACGGATTATCAATGAATCAAAGCGTCGCTTTGATGACTACACGGCGGCTGTTGTTAGAACGCTTCAAGATGTTGAGAATTCAGGAACAATTAAACGCGTATTAGCCGTTGAGGATACCACTTCTACTAATCACGCACAAAATGCGTTCGATATCGTCACAGAAATCCGCCGGATTTATACCCGCATTCAGCCTGAAGGGGCAAACTTGATGGTTCTCGGCCCGTATGAAGATTTGTACAATATGAATTATTCGTATTGGCCCGTGACCTATGACCAACTGTCCAGCTGGTCGTTCAATAACAAATTAAAAAATGAGCCAAATAGTATTCATTATGCGATGGTAGAAACAGAAGACGAGCCGCTGATCGTCGCCGGCAAAGCTCTGGCTAATCGGTTTACTTCTGGTACGTATGGCTTTAGTTACGTGGCGATTAAAGAAAATGAGCTGCGTTCCTTCTATGAAGGTTATACGAGTGCGGAAAACTCGATGGTCCTGTTAAACAGAGAAGGCGTCGTGTTATCGAGTAACCAAGCTGGTTGGGTTGGTAAAAAACTTGATCACTTAAAACAAATGATTGAAAGAGATCCACTAAATGAGACGCTGACAGATACAGTGACGATTTTTGGGACGGATTATCACGTTTTAATGGAGTATATAACCGGACTGGATATGTATTTAGTGAACGTGATTGACCAAGAAACCATTGTTGGTAATTTAATCGATACCCAGGAGCTTATAGTCATTACGATCGGTATTGTGTTAATGGCAATTTTACTATCATGGCTAATTTCTCGACATATTACCTTATCACTCACACGTTTAGTGAGACAAATTGCAAAGTTAAATAAACACAATTTCACCAAGCGCTTAAAAGAAGAAGGTGGCTATGAGTCCACTCAGATTGCCCGAGCGTTTAACTATACGCTTGATGAACTCGACCAGTATGTAAGTGTCGTTGTTGAATCGCAAAAGAAACAGCGTGACGCGGAACTGCGTGCCCTGCAACACCAAATCAATCCGCATTTCTTATATAACACCTTGACGACGGTGAAGTTTATGGTAAGACATGAACAGACAGAAGAAGCGATTGAGACGATTCATGCACTTATTAACTTACTCCAAAACACACTAGGAGAAGTCGGAGAAACAGTGACGGTCGAACAAGAGTTAGACAACATGAAACACTACGTTAAAATTAATCAAGCCCGTTACGGTGACCAAATAAGGGTGAATTTCTTTGTCGCACCGGATGTATATGCGTATCATTTACCGAAACTCGTCTTACAACCATTTATTGAAAATGCCTTTTTTCATGCGTTTAATGAAAAGAAAACAGGTTTCATTCAAATCATGATGAGAAAACAAGAGGAGACGCTTTACTGTGAAGTCATGGATGATGGTGATGGCATGATGTTGTCAAAAGAACAATTCCCTTATGTGGTGAATCATAAAAGGCAAATGTTTTCAGGTATTGGGATGAAAAATGTTCAAGAACGGATCCATTTACTTTATGGTAATCAGTACGGTGTCACGGTAAAGAGTGAACAAGGACAAGGAACACGGGTGATCGTCACCTTACCACTGATAAAAAAATCGTGAGACTTTTCACGAGATATAAAAATAGTCCAACTTCTAAAAATAAGACCAAAAATGAAGAGAAAAGACCGGGCACTATCTAAAAAATAGACCATTACTTATCTAAAGATCGTGCTAACGGTCTTTTTTCTTTGGCGTTATACTAAGGATGTAGCGAAAAAGAAAACGCTTACACAAATTATAAGGAGGGTTTACTTATGAAAAAGATTTTTACTTTATTACTTATTTTGATGCTGGGTGTACTAGCTGCTTGTGGTGGGGATGACACGTCAAATGACGACACGGGCGGAAGTGATTCAGATAACGGAACAGACTCAGGTGAAACATCGGACGGCGTGCAATCAGTCACCGCGTGGGCGTGGGATCCAAACTTTAATATTCGTGCATTAGAACTTGCAAACCAAGCGTATGATGGTGACAGTGAGATGTATGTTGAAATCATTGAAAATGCTCAAGATGATATTATTCAACGTTTAAACGCAGGATTATCATCAGGTACAACACAAGGGATGCCAAACATTGTGTTAATTGAAGATTACCGGGCACAGAGTTTCTTACAATCGTACCCTGACGCTTTTTATCCACTAACGGATTATATTAACCCAGATGACTTCGCTCAGTACAAAGTCGAAGCAACAAGCTTTGATGGCGACATTTACGGTTTACCATTTGATACAGGGGTAAGTGGTCTTTATGTTCGGACCGATTACTTAGAAGAAGCAGGCTATACTGTAGAAGATTTAAGTGATATTACATGGAAAGAATACATTGAAATCGGTAAAGAAGTGAAAGCAGCGACAGGTAAAGATATGATTACGCTTGATCCAAACGACTTTGGTATGGTGCGGATGATGTTACAGTCAGCTGGCGAATGGTACTTTGAAGAAGATGGTAACACACCAGCTTTAGCTGATAACCCTGCCCTTGAAGAAATCTTTGTTTTATATAAAGAGATGATGGATGCAGATATCGTCAAATTAAACTCTGACTGGAGCCAATTTGTTAGTGCGTTTAACAGTGGGGATGTCGCAACAGTCCCAACAGGTAACTGGATCACTCCTAGTGTGAAAGCAGAAGCGAGTCAATCAGGTAACTGGGCTGTTCTTCCACTTCCACGTTTAGAAGTAGACGGTGCGGTGAACACATCAAACCTTGGTGGTAGTTCATGGTATGTGTTAAATCAAGATGGTAAAGAACTTGCGGCTGAGTTTTTAGCGAATACATTCGGTTCAAATGAACAGTTCTACACAGATTTAGTTACGGAGATTGGTGCACTTGGTACGTATATTCCAGGGACACAAGGTGAAGCTTTTGAACAAGAAGATCCATTCTTCGGTGGTCAAGCGATTATCCAAGACTTTGCGACTTGGTCAGAACAAATCCCACCAGTCAACTACGGTATGCACACCTATGCGGTTGATGACATCTTAAAAGTTGAAATGCAAAACTACCTTAACGGTGCGGATGTTGGTGATGTATTAGATAACGCGCAATCACAAGCTGAAACACAATTACGTTAATTTAGAATGGCTAAGCCGCAAGGGGATAGAAAGATAAGCCTTGCGGCTTTAGTTTAAAAAAGGAGTTAGATAACGATGAAGCAGCTCACAAATAAAAATAATATCGGTTGGTTATTTGTTCTTATATCTGTTGTAGCCATTACGTTGTTTTATTTTTACCCAATGTTCGATGCCTTTTTATTATCCTTTCAATCGGGTATGGGCGCCAATTTAGAATATGTTGGTCTTAATAACTGGAGTCGATTACTTAATGATCCAACCTTAAGACAAGCTTTAATTAATACGATGACGTATCTTATTATTCAAGTGCCACTCATGATTGTCCTTGCTTTATTTTTCTCTGTCATCTTAAATGATCCTGATTTAAAATTCCGTGGTTTTTTTAGAACTGCGATCTTTTTACCAGCAGTTACCTCACTCGTTGCGTATTCTGTTATTTTTAAATACATGTTTAGTATTGATGGGATTGTCAATCAATTACTTTTAAACTTGAATTTTATTAGTGAGCCCATTGCCTTTATCTCAGATCCGTTTTGGGCAAAAGTTGTTATTATTCTTGCGATTACGTGGCGATGGACAGGCTATAATATGATCTTTTATCTATCCGCCCTTCAAAATATTGATCGATCCATTTATGAAGCTGCTCGCATTGATGGGGCTAATAGCTTCCAACAATTTATTCAAATCACGATTCCGATGCTTAAACCGATTATTCTCTTTACAACGATCACATCCACCATCGGGACACTTCAACTCTTTGATGAAGTTGTCAACATTACGAGTGGCGGACCAGGGATCCAAACGATTTCGATTTCGCAGTACATTTATGACTTATCATTTAAGTACACACCGAACTTCGGTTATGCTGCAACGGTCTCTTATGTCATTGTGATCCTCGTCGTTATTCTATCTATTATTCAATTTAAAGTGGCAGGTGAAAAAGAATGAAGAAACTAAAAAAGACACTCATATATCTCTTCTTATCTATCGCAACCATCATTTCCATTTATCCATTCTTTTGGATGATTGTGAGTATGACGAATAAATCTGTCGATGTCACTCAAGGTCGACAGCTACCAGGAACGTATTTATTTGAAAACTTACGCAAATTATTCGACCAAGTTGATATGGTCACTGCGCTCACAAACAGTGCGATTATTGCGATTTTATCAACGGTCTTTACGCTATTTATTGCCTCACTCGCTGGTTATGGTTTTCAGATGTATCGCAGTAAAGGAAAAGACATCGTCTTTAACATTTTACTCCTATCGATGATGATTCCATTCGCATCGATTATGATCCCACTGTATCGTTTATTTGGACGGATTTCACAAACCGCCCCGATTATCGGGATTGATACGTTAGCGGCGGCCTTTCTACCGACGATTACAACCGCTTTCTTCATCTTCTTCTTTAGACAGAATACGAAGATGTTTCCGAAAGATTTAATTGAAGCAGGACGGATTGATGGCTTAAGTGAAATCGGTATTTTCTTTAGAATCTTTGTCCCAACAATGAAAACAACGTATGCGGCCGCAGCGATTATTGCCTTTATGAACAGTTGGAATAATTTCCTCTGGCCACTCGTTGTCTTGCAGTCACCCAGTAAACAAACGATTCCGTTACTGATCTCTAACTTAGGGTCAAGCTATTCGCCCGATTACGGCATGATTATGTCGGCGATTACGATCGCGACGTTACCAACGGCGCTGGTGTTCTTCTTTATGCAGAAACACTTTGTCGCAGGTATGATGGGGTCAGTCAAAGGATAAAATCACTGATTTAATCAATCAATACCTATAGAACGATAGGAAGTTTGACAGTTAAGGGAGGAAATTTAATGGCGATTTATGTCAATGAAGAGACGCTCACATTCCATTTAACCAATCGGGATGTGAGTTATCTTTTTAGCGTTTTACCAAATGGAGAACTCACGCATCTTTATTACGGAAAAAAACTAAGTCATGTCGCTGACTTTAGTCAGTTGTTTTATACGGAAGTAAAAGATAATAGTTGTACAGAAGCGGATGCGGCGCTTTCAATGGATGTGATAAGACAAGAATACCCGAGTTTTTCTCGGAGTGATTTTCGCTTGCCCGCTGTTCAGCTAACGAATAAAGACGGCCATCGGGTCAGTCGATTTACTTATACGGGATACGAAAAAGTAAAAGGAAAAACAAAATTGAAAGGACTTCCGGCGACATATGTCGAATCTAGTGAGGAGGCAGATACGCTTAAAGTCTTCTTAAGAGATGAGGTGTTAGAGGCAACATTAACACTTTCTTATACAATTTATCAACATCATCCGGTAATAACACGTCACGTCACTTTAACAAATCATCACCGAGATGACCTCATTATTAATCAAATGATGAGCGCATCACTTGATTTCAATCATAACCAATTTGATTGGTTAGAACTTGCGGGTTCGTGGGCGCGTGAGCGCCATATAAAACGGACACCGCTTCATGCTGGGATACAAAACATCCAATCTACCCGTGGAGCGAGTTCCCCGCAACACAATCCGTTTATCGCTTTATTACGACCTGAGACTGCAGAACATGTTGGTGAAGCTTACGGTTTTAGTTTAGTCTATAGCGGTAACTTCTTAGCACAAATGGAGGTCGATCATTATGACACGACCCGTGTGACGATGGGGATTAATCCGTTTGATTTTAACTGGCGATTAGAAAGGGACGAAACGTTTACGACACCAGAAGTGGTGATGGTTTATTCAGACCAAGGCTTAAATAAATTGAGTCAAGTTTATCACACTCTATACCGCACCCGTTTAGCCCGTGGCGTTTGGAGAGATAAATTACGTCCTGTCCTTATCAATAACTGGGAAGCCACGTATTTTAACTTTAATGAAGATAAATTGTTACAGATGGCAACAGAAGCAAAACAGCTGGGTGTTGAGTTATTCGTTTTAGATGATGGCTGGTTTAAAGGGAGAAACAGCGACACAACGTCACTCGGTGATTGGTTTGTTGATGAGAAGAAGTTACCGAATGGTCTGAGGTCTTTATCAGAAAAGATTCACGGACTCGGTCTTCAGTTTGGTCTTTGGATTGAACCTGAAATGATCTCGCCAAAGTCAGAACTCTATCATGCTCATCCAGACTGGGTCGTTGGAGTCAACAATCGACCAAACAGTCCGGGACGTAACCAATATGTGTTAGACTTTTCAAATAAAGCGGTGATTGATTATATCTATCATCTAATCAAAGAGCGCTTAACCGAGGCAAACGTCGACTATGTTAAATGGGATATGAACAGGTTTATGACTGAAGCAGGTTCCGTTCATCTTGCCCCAGCTGACCAAACTTCTTTTAGACATCGCTATATCTTAGGGGTATACCGGTTATATGAGTTACTAACGACCGATTTTCCAAACGTTTTGTTTGAATCATGTGCCGCTGGTGGGGCGCGCTTTGACCCAGGCATGTTGTATTATGCGCCGCAAGGATGGACGAGTGATGACACGGATGCCCTAGAGCGGGTCAAGATTCAGTACGGGACGTCTCTTGTGTATCCTGCTTCGATGATGGGGGCACACGTATCGGCGGTGCCGAATCATCAAACCGGAAGGATGACGCCAATCGAGACAAGAGGGGTCGTCGCCTTTAGTGGTATGCTGGGGTATGAACTCGACCCGAGTCAATTATCAAAAGAAGAAAAAACAATCGTTCAAGAACAGATTCGTCACTATAAACAGGTTCAACCGGTAGTTCAGTTCGGGCAAATGACCAGGCTGATTAGCCCGTTTGATGATCCACTTCATGCCAGTTGGCAATTTGTGTCTCAAGATGAAACAGACGTATTAGTTACCTACATCCAACAACAAGCACAACCAAACCCTGCCTTTAGACAACTCAAGCTAGTCGGTTTAAAGAAGAATAAAGCTTACACATTAGTCGGCACAGATAGTATTTTCTATGGGGATCAATTGATGTACCATGGATTAGAGTTAGACCGGTATATCGACCGTAGTGACGCGGGAGATGCTCGCGGGTATCTCTTACATTTTAAAGTACAGGAGGAAACAGAATGAAACATTATCCAAAATACACCTATGCACCACCAAAAAACGGTTATCCTGAGTGGAACAACAACCCTGAAATTTTCCAATTAAACCGACGGACCTTAACGGCCGACCATATGCCGTTTGATTCAGAGGAAGCCGCACGTACACTGGATAAAGAACAATCAAATCGCTATCTATCACTAAGTGGTGAGTGGAATTTCTATTGGGTGAAAAATCCAAGTGAAAGACTGGAAGGGTTTTATCGAGACGACTTTGATCAGTCAAACTTTAAACCTATCAAGGTACCGAGTCACTGGCAATTAGAAGGTTATGATTATCCACAGTATACCAATACGACGTATCCGTGGGTGGAACATGAAGACATAAAAGCGCCATTTGCGCCGACAAACTATAACCCGGTCGGCCATTACTTAAAAACAATAGACTTACCGGAAGACTTCACGAAAGAACCGGTTTACTTCCGCCTTGAGGGGGTTGAGTCCGCTTTTTATTTATGGATCAATGGTGACTTTGTTGGTTACAGTGAAGATACCTTTACTGCGAGTGAATTTGATGTGACACCATATTTAAAACCAGGTGAAAACACATTTGCGCTAGAAGTGTACCGCTGGTGTGATGCGAGCTGGTTAGAAGATCAAGACTTTTGGCGTTTAAGTGGGATCTTCCGTGATCTCTATTTATATCGTCAACCAGTTGTTCATATTGATAATACCTTTATTAAGCCTGTACTTGATGAGGACTATAAAGATGGTGTGTTTAACATCGATGTGACGTTAAGAAATTACAGCGATGAGGAACAAACGGTGACGTGTCTTGTTAACCTCTATGATGGTGATCAGTTAGTGTTTGATGAGCCATTAGAAAAAACAGTGACTTTAAAAGAGGGGACTGAAGTCCTGACACTATCATCCGCTATTGAATCACCGAAGAAGTGGTCGGCAGAATTTCCGCATCTTTATACGGTAACCGTTAGCTTAAAAGAACCTGAAAAAGACGTGTATGTATCAGAAAAACACTTCACGGGTTTTCGTACCTTTGAGTTAAAAGATGGGCTAATGAAAATCAATGGGGAGCGCATCGTCTTTAAAGGTGTCAACCGTCATGAGTTTCATTATGATGTTGGTCGCGCGGTCACAAAAGAACATATGCTTGAAGATATTCTCACGATGAAACGGGCGAATATTAATGCGGTCAGAACGTCACACTATCCGAATGATCCGTATTGGTACCATTTATGTGATGTGTACGGTCTTTATGTGATTGATGAGGTCAATTTAGAAACACATGGTACGTGGCGTTATGGACAACAAACGTTAGAAGACACTGTTCCAGGTAGCAAACCAGAGTGGACAAATAATGTCTTAGACCGTTCTGAAAGCATGTTTGAACGCGATAAAAACCATCCATCGATTGTGATCTATTCACTCGGTAATGAATCATTTGGTGGCGACAACTTTATTAAAATGCATGACTTCTTTAAAGAAAAAGACCCGTCACGTCTCGTTCATTACGAAGGAATCTTCCATTACCGCGACTCAGAGCGAGCAAGTGATATTGAAAGTACGATGTACATTTCGCCAGAGGGCATTAAACAATATGCTGAAAGTGAGACACCGAATAAAAAACCGTATATTCTTTGTGAATATTCGCATGCGATGGGGAACTCGCTCGGCAACTTTAATCAATACCAAGACCTATTCTATCAATATGATATTTTACAAGGTGGATTTATTTGGGACTTTAAAGACCAGGCTCTTCGCCACGAGACAAAAGATGGACAACCCTTCCTTGCCTACGGAGGCGACTTTGGTGAATCACCACATGACAGCAACTTTAGTGGTAACGGGATTGTCTTCGCCGATGGTCGTCCAACACCAAAACTGGCAGAAGTCAAACGTCAATATCAACCCGTTGCGTTTGAGCTATTAGATGCGGCAAAAGGTGAGGTCACGATTGAAAACCGTTACTTATTTATGAATTTAAATGCGCATGCCTTAAAATTCGATTGGTTAGTTGATGGGGATGTCGTGAGGAGTGATACAACGACCGTTGATTGTGCTCCGGGTGAACGGGTAACGGTCACATTTGATCCTGATTTATCTGACTACAAAGGAGACGTCTATCATATTAATCTGTCGATACTCTATACAGAAACGAATACATTTGCGAATAAAGGCGATTGTTTAGCTTATGATCAGTTCGCTTTACCTGTAGTCAAACAACATGTGGTACAAGAAACGGTGAAACAAGCGACTTCACCACTTTCTGTCATAGAGAAAGATCAGTCCATCATCATTGAAAATGAGCATCTTGCTGTGGTCATTTCAACGGAAACAGGATTAATCACGCAGCTTTCTAAAGGCAAGAAAGACATGCTCACAAGTCCTGTCTTACCTAACTTCTGGCGCGCGATGACGGATAACGACCGTGGAAATGGACTAGACAAGCGCAGTGCTTGTTTTAAAGAGGCGACAGCGGATATGACGTTACAGTCATTAGATGTTGAAACGTCAACGACAGAGGTGACAGTCATATCACGCCACCGTTATCCGGCACTTAAAAATAGTGAAACGCGTCTTGAATTGTCGATTCAAACGATGGGAGAGGTGTCACTGGATTACCGCTTTACACCGAACCGAGACTTACCTGAGATTCCAGCGGTTGGGTTAACGTTTGGACTGCCAAAAGACTATCAAACATTAGATTATCTCGGTCGTGGACCAGAAGAGTCTTATATCGATCGTTACACGTCTCAATTAGTCGGTCATTACACCGCAAAAGTAACGGATCAGATGGTGCCGTATTTGAAACCACAGGAATGCGGAAATAAAATAGATGTGTATCGCATGAGTCTCTCAAATGATGTGACAACCTTTACCGTTAAAGGTGAGACACCATTTGAAGCAAGTGCTTTACCCTATCGTGCGAATCAAATAGAAACAGCGACGCACCATCACCTCTTACCAGAGGTAACCGAGACTGTCATGACAGTCAATGCGTCTCAAATGGGGATTGGTGGCGATGATTCATGGGGACAAAAAACGCACCCTGAATTTACGCTTTATCCAACCCAGACGTATCAGTTAAACCTATTGTTAGATTTTAAAAACTAACGCCAAATAGATGGAAGACAAGCCGATGAAACAGCTGCTTTTAGATAAGTAGCTGTTTTTGTCTGTTTAAGTAGGGAAGGTTATGATAAATCGCTAGGAGAAGGGTTTTTGTCATGATATAATAGGGGAACTTACATGACCTACCAACGATATCTAATAGCTAGTCCAAGGAAAGAAGGTGGACCAACAGATGGCTCCAATTATTCAGTCCCAAGATGGTTGCGAAGAAAATCTTTATTATACGTTATTTGAACAACATCATTTACCGGTATTAATTATTCGGCCAGTTGATGGTCAAATTATAGAGGCGAATCAAACAGCCTGTCAGTTTTATCAGTACGAAAAAGAGACATTAAAACGCATGACTATTTTTGATATTAACACACTACCGATGGCGTCGGTTAAACAAAAGATAGCTGAGGCGAAGCGGAAAAAGGAGCGGTATTTTCAGTTCCGCCACCGGCTAAAAGACGGTCGCATTCGTGAAGTAAAGGTGAACAGCATTCCAGTGACATTTAGAGGGAAAACATTATTATTTTCACTTGTAACCGACGTCACTGATCTGTTAGAGAATAATAGTTATTTCAACGTGTTGTTTGAACAATCGCCTTATGCCATTATGGTGATGGACCAGGAATATCGGGTGAAAAAAGTGAACCAACACTTTGAAGCTTTATTTGGTTATAAGCATGAAGAGACAATCGGCCGCACGCCAGAACAATTAATATATCCGAAAGGCTATACCGATCTGTTTGAATCGAATAAAGAGAAGATAAATGAAGGTATGGTTATTACTCAAAATAATATTCGCCAAACAAAAAGTGGTCAGGCCATTCACGTTCAGCTGGTCGCTATGCCGGTGTATGTGGATAACGTATTACTCGCGACGTGTGCGATTTATATTGATAAGCGAAAAGAAATAGAATTAAAAACATATAATCAGATGTTGGCTTCGGTGTTAGAGAATACGAACCAAGGGGTTGTCATTACCAATTTAAACGGTGATATAGAATGGATCAATGACGCTTATACGACAATTACGGGTTACACAGAAAAAGACGTGCTAGGGGAAAATCCACGTATTTTACAGTCGGGAAAGCACACGGCTGATTTTTATGAAAAGATGTGGGAAGACATTTTGACACACGGTTCTTGGACAGGTGAGATTTGGAATCGGCGAAAAAGTGGCGAGATATTTCCTGAGTTTCTAAAGATTTTTTCTATTAAAGATGAAGCAGATAATCTCGCTCGTTTTGTCGGGATCTTTATTGATAACACTGAGATGAAAGCACATGAACGAGCGATTGATGTACTTGAGACAAAGGATAAGTTAACCAACCTCTATAACCGTTCGTTCATCACTCGTTACATTGATCAGTGGTTAATTGGACAAGAGCATCAGTTTGTCACTTTATTGTATATCGATATCGACCGCTTTAAAACCATTAATGACAATTTGGGTCATGCGGTTGGGGATGATTTGTTGATTCAGTTTGCGGACACATTGCGTCGCACCTTTACATCATCGCTAATCTCTCGTGTGAGCGGGGATGAATTCGTTGTAGTGATGTTAGAGGAAGACCACAATCAAGTCGATGAGCGACTTGAAGACTTCTTTAAATACCTCGATGTACCGTTTGACTTAGAAGGCTACCAACTTCTTGTTACGTGTAGTGTTGGTGTGGCGATTTATCCTACTGATGGGGCCAGTTCGAATGCCTTATTAATGCACGCGGATATTGCCATGTTTGAAGCTAAAAAGCATGAAGGGAATACCTTTGTCCACTACAATAAAACGCTCGCGACAGAGATGAACCGGATCTTCGAGGTGAAAACAGCACTCCAGCAAGCGGATTTTGACCGAGATTTTACGCTTCATTATCAACCAGTTGTCGATGTGAAAACGGATCAGGTTGTTGGAGCAGAGGCCCTTCTTCGTTTTGAAAATGACACGCTTGGTCGTGTGTCACCAGGTGAGTTTATTCCAATCGCAGAAGATTATGGTCTAATTTTGCCCATTGGTGAGTGGGTGCTTAAACAAGCATGTTCAACGATGCGCGAGGTTGTAGAGATGACGGAAGGGATGTTTAAAATGGCGGTGAATGTGTCGATCCAGCAACTAGAAAATAGTCACTTTCCTTTAGTCTTAAAAACGATATTAGAGGAGACAGCTTTTCCGAAAGATCATCTTATATTAGAAGTAACAGAGGAAACATCTGTCAGTCATTCTGCGCGAGTGAAAGAAACGATCAATCAGATTGAAGCATTAGGTGTTGGTGTGTCGATTGATGATTTTGGTACAGGGTATTCATCACTTGAAAAATTACATAAGTTAAAAGTCAATCAACTAAAAATTGATCAATCTTTTATCCGTGACTTAGATCAAACAAAAGCCATCGTTCATGCAATTTTAGCTATGGGAAAGAGTTTAGGTTTATCGGTTGTCGCAGAAGGAGTCGAAACGAAGGAGCAACGTGATTTCTTAAAGGCAACCACGTGTGATTATGTTCAAGGTTATTACTTTAGCCGGCCCATCCCATTTAAAGACTTTCAGGCGTATGTCATACAGAAACAATCGTCTAACAAGTAGGTAAGAATTATTTCTAGTAAAAGAGGATTACACAGCTGACAACATAAAATGAAACAAGCCGTAAGACGTCGTAGGGGTGACGTCTTACGGCTTAATGTTTAAGGTTTTTACTTTGTTTTGACGGATACGGTTTCGTTTCCACCCACATGAACGGTTTCATCGAAAATTTTTACAGCAGTGTCGACAGCTGTTTCATTTGTGACCTCAATGTGTTGTTGGGTTACATGAATGTTCAGACGTGCCCCTCTAAAGACAATCTTGAATGAGAAACTGTCCCACTTGCCAGGAATAAATGGTCGTAAGTGTAAGTCGTGATCGATAACTTTCATACCACCAAAGCCTTGGACAACAGACATCCACGTGCCGGCCATGCTCGTAATGTGACAGCCATCTTCTGTATCATTGTTGTAGTTATCTAAATCAAGACGGGCGGTACGTAAGTACATGTCATACGCTTTATCTTGATAACCAAGTTGACAAGCCAAGATTGAGTGGACACATGGTGAGAGTGATGACTCATGAACAGTCATTGGCTCATAGAAGTCAAAGTTGCGTTTAATTGTGTCAAGGTCATATTCATGATTTAAGAAATGCATGCCTTGTAAAACATCCGCCTGTTTAATGAAACATGAGCGTAAAATTCGGTCCCATGACCAGTTTTGGTTAAGAGGTAAATGCTTAGAATCTAAGTCTTCTACCTTCATAATCTCTTTATCTAAGAAATTATCCGCTTGTAAGAAGACGCCTAAGTTCTCGTCAACGGGGTAGTACATCTTATCAATGATATCTTCCCATTTAGTTGTTTCTTCAGGTTGAAGATGTAGTTTCTCTACCCATTGTTGATAAAGACTTGGATCGGTTTCTTTTAAGTCACGGAGTGACTGTAACGTATAGTCAAGTGTCCAGCTGGCGATGCGGTTCGTGTACCAGTTGTTGTTGACGTTGTTATCATATTCGTTAGGCCCCGTCACACCGTGCATCATATAGACGTCTTTACGTGGGACGTAGTGAACGCGTTCTTCCCAGAAACGAGAAATTTCAACGAGGACTTCAATCCCTAATTCTCCGATATAGTCTTTGTCACCGGTGTAGTTGACATAGTCATAAATCGCATAAGCAATCGCTCCGTTACGGTGAATTTCTTCAAAGGTGATTTCCCATTCGTTATGGCTTTCTTCACCATTCATTGTGACCATTGGGTAGAGTGCACCTTTAGTGAAGCCGAGTTTTTGTGCGTTTTCTTTCGCTTTTTCTAAATGATTGTGACGATACACGAGTAAGTTGCGGGAAATATTTTGGTCCGCTGTCGCAAGATAGAATGGTAAGCAGTATGCTTCGGTGTCCCAGTAAGTACTGCCGCCGTATTTTTCACCCGTAAAGCCTTTTGGCCCGATGTTCAAGCGCGCATCTTCGCCAGTATATGTTTGGTTCATATGGAAGATGTTAAAACGAATCCCTTGTTGGGCACTGACGTCACCTTCGATGACGATATCACTATCCTGCCATTTTTTATCCCAAGCGTCTTTTTGTGCGGACTTTAATGCGCCAAATCCAATACTTACAGCGTCGGTTAGTTTGGCTGTCGCTACAGCTTCTAGGACGTCATGAGCATGATCGCGGTTTGTAACATTGGCTGCGTATTTATAAATAGCTGTCGTTTTCCCTTGTTTAAGCGGCGCGTGGAAGACAACGTCGGCATATTTTTCGCGCGTAGATGCAGTCGTGGGTTCAATGTTTACGCCGTCGGTATCGACAAAGGTTTGCATCTTTGATGTGTAATAGAAATCAAGTTTTTTTGTTTTTACTGTGACAAGGGCTTTATTGTCAGTGGCTGTTTGGTTCACCTCGGCCCAAAACTTTTCATCATAATTAGCGTCACTATTAATGATGTCGCCGTCTAAGAAAGAGGTAATCTCTATCTCGCCGTCAAAGTTAACGGGTGTCACTTTATATTCAATCGCACCGATTTCCTTCATTGTAATACTGACAAATCGTGTCGCTTCTACCGTTACGATATCGCCATTTTCAAGTGTCGCGGTGAAGGCTCGGTATAAAAAGCCTTCTTTCATATTAAGTTCACGTTTAAACTCAGACACTTTAGCAGTATTTAAATTAAGGATAATCCCATTGATGACAAGCTTTAATCCAATCCAGTTCGTCGCATTCAAGACTTTAGCAAAGTACTCAGGGTAGCCATTTTTCCACCAACCGACACGGGTTTTATCTGGGTAGTAGACACCTGCCATGTAGCTGCCTTGGAGTGAAGCACCTGTGTAGGTTTCTTCAAAGTTCGCGCGCTGACCCATATGGCCATTACCGATACTGAAAATACTTTCTGAGATTTCATGTTTCGTTTGATCAAAGCCTTCTTCGATAATAGACCAAGGATGTTCTTTTAAATACGGTTTCATAATAAATTCCTCCTACTCTGTGATCGCTTTCATTATTTGCATTAAGGATTAATGAGCGAGACGGTCTAACGTCATCTCTGATAAGTCACTCACGTAATCATCGGCCCCGGTTAACACCTCGGGATCGCCCACACCAATAACATACATACCGGCATTTTTACCAGCCTCAATCCCAGCTTGGGCATCTTCAAACACGACACACGCCTCTGGGGCAACGCCGAGCAACTCGGCTCCTTTTAAAAAGACTTCAGGGTCTGGTTTAGCTTTTTCAATCACATTGCCATCAACAATCGCATCAAATGCATCATACAGCCCAATTTGGTTCAAAATAATCGGCGCATTTTTACTTGCTGAACCTAAAGCGAAGCTAATACCGGCTGCTTTTAAAGCGGTGAGAAACGCTGTTACACCAGGTAAAATCTCTGTTTCATCCATTTGTTTAATTGCTTTAACGTACTGGTCATTTTTTTTAGCAGCTAGTTGTTGTTTTTCATCTTCGGGTAACGCTAACCCTCCGACTTCTAGTAAAATATTTAACGAATCCATTCGACTGACGCCTTTTAAACGTTCGTTGTCTTGTTCAGTGAATTCAAAACCTAATTCACTTGCGAGTGCACGCCAAGCAATATAATGATGTTTAGCGGTATCAACAATAACACCGTCTAAATCAAATAGCACAGCTTTAGGCATTCCCATATGTGATTCCTCCTCAAGATTAATCTCTATGTTTATCATACAACATGAGATAATTAAATGAAAGCGATTTCGCATAAAAAGTTTATAAAAAAATAAAAGAGTAAGCGATTTACTACGCTAAAATACAAGGACAATATGTTTTTTGCTGAATTAGAGGGGGAGAATCACTGATGAAATATCATGCAATCGGTTTCCTTATTGAGAGGCGTTTGCTAATGAGTAACAGAATAGGGATACCAATGTAAAAAGTAGGAGGGATGTGATAGGATGAAGCGATAAGACAATATTTTTGAAAAATTGGAGGAATAAGACATGAAAAAATGATGCATGTCTTTATCGTATTAGGGCGAGAAGACACCTTCCTCAAACATTCGTTAGAATGTTAGGTGGGGGTAGTTCAAGATACGGTTGTCTATCCCGATGTCTTAGAAGAGATAGAGTAAAACAGGATAAAAGACATGTAAGGAAAAGATCAACACTTTAACAAGCCGCATAAATACCCCTAATCGAGTCGATTAGGGGTATATGTTTGTCCTTAATTATTTACAGTTGTAGTTTTTTCCTTAATTTGATGCTTTTCTTTGGTAAGAATACATGATGAATGAACTTACACAAATGAATAGTAAACCAAGTAGAATAAGGTTAAATGTTACAGTTGAAGTATTTGGTAACTGTTCACCGCTTGTATTCTCTGAATCATCTGGTGTTTCATTATCTGATGGGTCAGTCGTTGCTTCTTGATTCGATGCGTTGTCGTTATTTACATCGTTATCAATTACCGTGTCATCTTGATTCGTGTCATTATCAGTGTTTGTCTCGTTATCTGTTGGTCGTTCAGGTGTTGATGCCACTTCTGCGACTGTGTAAAGACTAAAGTGGGTTAACATTACTGTCACGGTTTGATTTGCTACATTGAAGGATGTAGGTTTAATTGTTTCTAAAACGTCACCTGACTCAGATAAGTATTGAATCACAAGGTCATCCCAATTAGCCACAGGTTCGGTCACGGTAAAGGTTACTTCAATAGGTTCTTGGAACGTGATCGGACCGGAAAGATTCGTTAAATTGAAACGATAAACAGGACTTTTTGTCTGTAGTGAGAGATCATTCACTTGTTCCACACGAAGTGACACATCGCTGTCACTGACGAGATTTTCATATGGTATAAGCAGTGATAGATTTGGTTGTTGAATGAAGACAGGCCGGTCTAACGCTTGTGTCACGGATTCAGTAAAAGTAATAACTGGTTTTGATGAGTTAATTACAAAGTAATCATCGGTCTCAGTCATGTTTGATGCGTCATCAATCGCTAACGTATCTTCAGGTGTATCTGTGTCTGATTCATCATTCGTGTCATCATCTTCATCTACCTCTGAATCATCATCTGTGACAGGGTCATCGCCTCCTTCTTCCTCATCTTCTATGTCAGAATCATCAGGTGTCTCGTTATTGTCTGGGTTTTCAGGTGTAGGATCACTCGGTAAATCACCTGTCCGGATTAGACTGAAATCATCTAACGTACCCCATGCCCCGCTGTTTGCGGTGATATGTGCGCCAATAATTAAAGTATCACCTGTTACTACAATATGTTCAATCGTCGTATATTGCCAGTTCGCCCAACCATTGACCGTTGTTTCTTGAACATATCTTGTATCTGATTCTGCAAACAACAGTAACGCCCCATCAGTATGGTCACCACCCTGGTTGTACATCGACAACTGATAGATTCCAGGTTCAAGTGAGTCAATCTCTTGGCTTAAAACAAAATCAATCGGTTCATCTGACCAGTAATGCGTATGGAATTGACCGGTATGTGAATCACCTTGGCCTTCTTTAATCGAGGCTTGATTTGTTACTTTGTTAAAGGTGAATTGCCAAGCGTCACTAACTTGTTCAAAGCTTGGGTCAACGACAAAGTTTTGGGCAAGAACTTTGATTGTTAGGGTGACATCATCACCTTTTTCAGTTGTACCTGTTGTTTTGTAAGTCCCAGGAGAAAGATTCGTATCAACAAGGGCATCAAATGTTGCGCCAACTTGTTCTTCAGAACCGTCACTATAACGATAAGTGACGTCTTCTGGATAGAGAATCGTTTCACCGACATGAACGGTTATCTCTGGTACGTCAATCGTTTCAAGAACGACCGGTGCAATGGTACCGGTTTTGACATAATTAAAAATATTAGCTGTTGGTAGTGGGTTCCCATCAAAATCAAACCATGCTTGGTTATCGATGGCACTACCCCCGTACCATACACCAGCATCTTCTGGGTCATATTCACTTGCATAACTAGAAGCCCAACCAGAGCCGTATGTTTCCCAAATGTCTTTATTTTGTTCGACATCTTCTTTAGGGCCAACAGGTAACCAGGCTGGTTCCCAGTAGAAGACACCTAAGCCGTGCTCACCGACATTGACAACGGCTTCAATCGCATCTCTTATCGCATTTGCTTGACCTTGAACCGTATACGGATAAGGTGGATTGTTTTCTGTTCCTTTAATCGTATTTTCATGGCCATCACCATCCTCTGGTGTATAGGCATAACTTGTTTCCACCATTAAGACGTCTTTGTCATATGTGTCAGCAACGTGTGACAAAGTATCAGTCAAGTTTTCAAGTGAGCCGTGCCAGAATGAATAATAACTTGAAGCGAAAATATCGTAATCAATATTCGCCTCGTCTAGTCGTTTGGCATAACCAGGATAAGTGCCTTTTTCAGGGTTAGTAAAGTGTAAGGCGATATCAATGGAAGGATCGACCGCTCTAACCGCTTGTGTACCGGCATCAAATAGCGCCAGCATATTCGTCCAACCGGATTCACCAGCCATACCATTATTCGTTTCATTTCCGACTTGTACCATACCGACATCGACCCCATGATCGATTAATGTCGTTAAAGTCGAGGTTGTAAAGTCATCAATCGCGACTTGTTTTTCTTCTAATGAAAAATCTGCCCAAGCTTTAGGTGCCATTTGTTTCGCGGGATCGGCCCAAAAGTCGGAGTAGTGGAAGTTGACAAGGACTTTCATGCCAGCTTCTGTCGCGCGTTTTCCAATGGTGAGGGCTTTATCCACATCATTATTCCCGCCGCCATAACCAAAACCTTCGGCGTTGTATGGGTCGTTCCAAATTTTTACGCGGACATAGTTCACGCCTTTGTCCTTAAGTGTAGTAAAAATATCTGTCTCGTCGCCTTGATCGTTATAAAACTTAACACCACTATTTTCTAAAGCAATAATAGAGCTGATATCGACACCATTAATGAAATCATCGGTTAGTCCATCAACCTTTTCAACATGGATATCAGCTTCTACCGGCGTTGTCGTATTGTCATCTTGACGCACCAATTCAACGTTATCAAGATAGCCCCATCCACCAGGTGGTACCTCAACGGTCAAAGTGATGGTCATCTCTTGGTCGTTTTCCAGTGAGAAGTTAAATTCAGACGTTTCCCAGTTTCCCCAACCGGTTGTCATAAAGACATCTGATTGTAATGCGTTTGCTTCAAGTCTCACGTGACCTGCCACAGACTCACTTCCCCCCATTGATTGTACAGAGAGGGTGTAGTTGCCAGCGGAAACATTCGCGATCGTCTGGGAAACCGTGATGGTTTCCGTGTTTGAATTTGTATCATCGTTAAAATAGTTTAAATGATAGCTCCCAGATTGTACGTCTTGGGTACTGTGGGTTAAGGTAGCTAAATCCCAATTGGATGAGTCTATGTCCCAGTCTTCAAAAGGATCTGTTTCAAACCCATTGTTGTTGAGTAAGTGTGTTGCTTGAGCTGGTTCAATAGGGATGATCAGTTGAATCAGTAAGACAAAACTAATGAACAAAAGTAATTGACGGTATGTCTTCATTTATGCCACTCCTTCTAATGTAATGTAACTCTATTATAAAAGCGCTTACACGCCTTCGTATAGATAATATAGTTCTCAAAAATCTTCAGATTATTAAATCACAGTAGATAAACATTCATGTTGTTGAAATAGGGGGGGACTTATTCAATACAATATGTGTCATGATTTGTCGATGAAAGAGCGTGTTTTTCATCAAGTTCTGGTACAATGTTTCATAAAGTAAGCGTTTTATTGACACAAAGTTTTAGAGTGATAAGATGTGAATTAAAGGAGCGCTCCTCAATGGAAATTATTACGATTCGGTTGAAAACATACCGAGAAGAAGCAACAACAACAGAACAGGCCATTATTGACTTTGTACTTGCTCATCCGCAAGACGTTAGCCGTATGACAATTTATGCATTAAGTGAAGCGACGTTTACGTCGCCATCTTCCATTATCAGGTTATGTAAGCGATTAGGTTTTTCAGGATTTAAAGGATTTAGTAAGGCACTTTTATATGAATTAGCAGTAAGAGATAGTTATAAAGCAAAAGAAATCAGTGATGTTGAAAGAACCGATGCGCTTAGTGATGTGATTCATAAAGTGACGCATAAAAATATGCTTTCGTTGGAAGAAACTGGAGACTTACTTGATGAGTCGATCGTCGACCGTTGTCTTGATTTGATGATGAAAGCGGACCGACTTGTCTTATTTGGGATTGGGGCTTCGTTAATTGTCGCAAAAGATGCCCAGTTAAAATTCACTCGTATCAATAAAATGGCGTATGTGAATGAAGATTGGCATACACAACTGTTGATGGCCAAAAATATGAATCCACGTGATTTAGCTATTGTTATTTCTTATTCAGGTCAAACAGACGAGATGGTGACATGTTTGGATGAAGTGAAGAGAAATGGTGCGAGAGCCATTTCAATCACGAAATTTGGTCATTCCCCAATCGCTGACAAATCAGATTTACAACTTTATGTTGCAGCAAATGAATACAGTTTTAGAAGCGGGGCGATGTCGTCTCGGATTGCTCAACTCAATTTAGTCGATATTCTATACACGGCCTATGTCAACAAAGAGTATGAACAATCACTGGAAATATTAGAGAAAACACAAATTAGAAAGGGGACAAATGAGGATGGATTTAACCAAATTAACAACAGAGAAAAGAAATCCCCGTACGATGAAACTTGATGCGTTATCTTTCCGAGAGATTTTAACCATTATGAATGAAGAAGATCAGTTAGTACCTCAAGCCATTCAATCAGTGATTCCATTGATCGAACAAGGGATTAACATCATTGTCGAGCGATTTAACCGTGGAGGCCGTCTTATCTACATGGGGGCAGGTACAAGTGGACGCTTAGGCGTATTGGATGCGGCAGAATGCCCACCAACGTTTGGTACAGACCCAGGTATGGTCATCGGATTAATCGCTGGTGGAAAAGAAGCCTTTACAGAAGCGATTGAAGGGGCAGAAGATTCAGAGCAACTTGGTCAAGACGACTTGATTCAGTTGCAGCTTACTGAAAATGATGTGGTTGTTGGTCTAGCTGCAAGCGGACGCACGCCTTATGTGATTGGTGGGCTGCGTTACGCCAATGAAACGGGTGCCTATACGATGGCGATTAGTTGTAATAAAGGGAGCGCGATTGGAAAGGAAGCCAAGTTACCGATTGAAGCCGAGGCAGGACCAGAAGTACTCACAGGCTCGACCCGTCTTAAGGCAGGAACAACACAAAAACTTATCTTAAATATGTTGTCGACCGTATCCATGATTGGTATGGGAAAAGTGTATGAAAATTTAATGGTTGATGTGAAGCGGAGTAATGAAAAATTAGAACGCCGCGCATTAAACATTATTAAAGAAGCAACAGGGGTGAATGATGAGGTAGCTAAAACGGCATTAAAAGAAAGTCACGGACAAGTTAAAGTGGCGATTACAATGATTCTACTCAATGTTGATCAATCATCAGCTGTCAAAGCTTTATCAGAAGCAAACGGTCATATTAGACAAACGTTACCAAAAATAAAGGAGCGATAATAATGGCAACTAAAAATGAACAACTTATTGAAAAGATTGTAAATGCTGTTGGTGGAAAAGGTAATATCTCTTCTGCTACTAATTGTATGACGCGTTTACGTATGCGAATCCGCAATGATCAAGAGATTGATCATGAACAATTAAAAGATATTGACGGTGTATTAGGAGTAGTTAAAGCAGAAACCCTTCAAGTTGTTGTTGGTCCAGGAACGGCGAAAAAATTAGCGGATCTATTGATTAGTCAATATAACATACCGGCTGACCAATCAGCTGAAAATAACTGGGAAGAAAATAAACAAGCAGTGAAAAATAAACAAAAACAGTCGAAATTAAAAGGAGCACTTGAAACTATTGCCGGTATTTTTATTCCAATGATTCCAGCTATTATAGCGGCGGGGATTTTCCAAGGATTCAGTAGTTTACTCGGTACACTGATCTCAGAAGGAGCTATCGCTGGTCAGTTCTTTGAAGCTCTTCGTCTTATTTTCGCCTTAATCGGTACAAGTTTCTTAGGTTATTTCGCAATTTATACAGGTGTCAATGCAGCCAAACGATTTGGGGCTACTGAAGCTCTTGGTGGTATGGTTGGAGCCATGTCTATTGCTGGGCCTATCGTAGATTTATCGACATTATTTGGATTATATGATGCAGAACAGCCACTTAACTCTATTTTAACAACAGGTAAGGGAGGTATTATTGGCGTCATCTTTGGTGTCTACTTGTTAGCTGTTATCGAGCGAAATGTACGTAAGCGTGTTCCTGATGTTCTAGATTTAATTGTAACTCCTCTCGTAACACTTTTTACAACGGCATTGTTATTAATTTTTGTTGTTATGCCTGTGTCAGGTTTTGTATCGGATTGGTTAGTGGATGCACTCAGTCTCATTATCGGTTCTGAGAATGCTGTTGTGAGTGTGATTTCTGGGTATGTGTTAGCGGCTGTATTCTTACCGATGGTATTACTCGGTTTACACCACGGCTTAATTCCTATCTATGCGATTCAATTGGAAGCGCTTGGTGGTGTGTCGCTTTTCCCTGTATTAGCTATGGCCGGGGCTGGTCAAGTAGGTGCTGCGATTGCGATTTACTTGATTGCGAATAAAGTAGGGAACAAGCGGTTAAAACAAGTGATTACTGGTGCTTTACCAGCGGGTATTCTCGGCATTGGTGAACCACTGATTTACGGTGTCACACTTCCGTTAGGTAAACCTTTTATTACAGCTGGATTAGGTGCTGGATTTGGCGGGGCGTACGTGATGATGACAAATGTGATGGCTAACGCTTGGGGACCATCTGGTGTAGTGGCTATTCCTTTAATGCACCCAGATAAAATGATTCACTTTGCGATTGGTATTTTAATTTCTTACATTGCTGGATTCATTATTACTTATATGTTCATTAAACAAAAGGATATTCAAAATGCCTAAACGTTTAGGATTCTCCGTCTATGTTAGTCATTTTAATGAACAAAAATCATTTTTAGATACTATATCAGGTGAAGACGTTTTTGTCTTCACCTCTCTCCATATGAGTGAAGAAGTGTCAGCGACATATAAAAATGAGATTATGTCAATGTGTTCTTGGTTAAAATTAAGAGGATTTAAAGTGATCGGTGATGTTTCTCCGTCGTCTCTATCAACATTTAACGTTTCTTCACTTGAGGAATTACAAAAACTTTTACAGATTGATTACTTTAGGTTAGATGATGGCTTTAGCAAAGATGATGTTGCCACATTAACACTTGATTTTGTCTTTAATGCGTCTACGGAAATAGCGATAGCTAATCAGTTTAGCGAACCTATCCTTATGCATAATTTTTATCCGAGACCTGAAACGGGATTAGACCGCGAACAGTTTCAAGAAAAGAATAAAAAGCTAAAGAAGCAAGGAGCTAAATTGCTCGCCTTTATTCCAGGAGAATATAAGCGTGGCCCTCTTTATTTAGGTTTACCAACCTTAGAAGAACATCGTTTACTCCCAAGTTATATAAGTTACTTAGATCTCGTTAAGAAAGAGATGTTAGATTATGTATTTGTAGGAGATTTAAAACTTGATTGGAAACAGTATCAATTGATTCAAGCCTTTGAGAATACAGGTAAGATTGCTATTCCTGTTCACTTAGAGAATGAAGAACTGTATAATCAATCGTTTACTATTCGCACAGATTCTCCAAAACAGTTGTTGCGATTAAAGGAATCAAGACAATATGCAAAAGCAGGACCGACTATTGAACCAACAGAAGCTAAAGATAGATCGCGCGGAACAATTACAATGGATAATAAGCGGTACTTACGTTATTCTGGAGAAATTCAAATAACCAAAGCAGATTTTGAAAAAGATGATCGGGTGAATGTCGTTGGTCATATTGATGCGCCATATCTTCCGTTACTTGATATTATTGAAAATGGAGATATTATTACACTCATTCCAAGTGAAGATATAGGATAGAACAGTCATATAAAAACATCCTTCTAGATTTATAAATTAGAAGGATGTTTTTAATTAAATTCCATTAGGAGTGAGTCACATTAATAATGATACGTTTGTAGTTCTTGTTTAAAGGTTTGAGTTAATTGTTTAAACTGATCGAGTTCTTGTGAGAGTTTTTGAATCTCCATCGTATATGTTTGAACGCTCGCACTCGCTTCTTCGGTTGAGGCTGAGTTTTCCACCGCAATAGCGGCCAGTGATTCCATCGTTGTGAATAGTTGTTCGATGGCTTTTGTTTCTTGTTCTAACTGTGATGTTGTGTCCATCATCTTTTCAGCAATGGTATCAATGGATTGATAAGAGTTTTCCGTTTCTGAGATTGCATCGCTCATCGTCTTTGTTTCAATTCCAATTGCTTGGAATTGATCAGTCAAATCGTTGACCATCACATCTAAGTCAGCTAAAAATGAGCCGAGGTTTGTTTGAATAGCTTCAGCAGCACCATTTGATTCCGTCGCTAATTTTCTGACTTCCTCCGCAACAACAGAGAACCCTTTTCCCATCTCACCAGCTCGGGCAGCTTCAATCGAAGCGTTTAAGGCAAGGAGATTCGTTTGTTCAGCGATTGACGTGACAACAGCGGTAATCTTCTCAATTTCTTTTCCTTTTTCTTTTAATGAAACACTTTCGTTTTTAACGCCTTCAAATACGCGTAAGGATTGGCCAAGTGCCTGTTTTGTTTGGTTAAGGTTAGAAAAGGCAGACTTGATTTTCTTCATTTGTTCAGTCAATAAATCACGGCTGTTTAATTCGGCAGCGGTAATATGTGTGATGGATGAAATATTACTCTCTAAGCGACTGACACCTTGTTCAGTTTCTTCTGCTTGTGTTGTACTTGTTGTTGCCAGTTCGTCAACAACTTGTCTAATATCGCTACTCGTTTCACTCATATTGTCTGAGATAGTGTTTAAGTCGAGACTAAAGTTCTCGAGTTCTTCTGTCATACTCATAAAGCTAATAAAATCTTCGCTTAAATTTAGTTTGTATTGGTTAATCGCTTCATGCAGTTGTTCGAGTTCATCTTGACCGCTTTTCATCGTTGTCGTCACGACAAAGGCTTTATTATTAAGATCTGTTAAGTTATCACGAACCGCTTTGATTGGTCGGATCGCTTGATTTATACCAATTAAACTAAACACTCCAAATCCGACAGGCAACAGATAAACGGAAAAATCGAACGTCTGTTGGAGAAAAGTTAACATAAACGCTCCAACCGTTAAGAAAAGGCTTACTTTAATATCAATTCTTTTAATAACGCCTAATGAAAGGAGTTGTGAGAAGCGATAAGTTTTTTTCTTTCTAATTTCATATGGAAAGGTAAGTTCTAGTACCATTTCACCTGGACGCCGTTCAGATTCTTTTACAGTCACGTCTTCGTTAAAGTGCGCTTGTGCACCAATCAGCAACCCGTGTAAATAATCGTACATATTACGTTTGGATCGATAGGTCAGTCTAGCTGTTTGCGGACCGATTACTTCTAAATCAAGGCCAGGTGGGTTAGAGCCCTTGATCCGTTTCCTTACTACTTGGTGGACATCATTCATTGAGCTAAGAAATTGAAATAAATTATCCTTTTTAAAGAATGAGCCAAACCCTTGATAGAAGGAAGTGATATTATCTTCACCAATTTTCAGCCAAAGATCCTCTGTCGATAGTTGTTGATCATGTGCGACACGGTCTATGAAGGTGAAAATTTTATCGTCTTCAATGTTGTCAATCGGGGAAATAGTTTTATTTGGATCAATACCTGAAGCTTCTAAGCGGGGGTGAATAAATTCTTTGGAATAGGCACGTGTTAACGTGTTAATCCATGTTTTTACGACTGTTCCTTTCATATTGTTCCTCTTTTCTGTTAAATACTAAAATAGTTAAGTCTATTCTATCAGAACTTTAGTAACATGTCGCATATTCTAAGTCGAAATACATGAAAAAATTACAAACAGTGTCGTGATTATAAGATAATCCCACTAATTAAACGAAAAAGGATATAAAATTCATCGTAAAATGTCATTATCATGTCATATGTCCTATCATAATGGGAAAGAAAAGAAAATTAACAAAAAACCGTCAACAAGCGTAAGGAAGGCTTGTTGACGGTTTTTCTTTTGTTATTAAGTTTCTTTTGTTTTAATGTGACCAGTTTCTGAAATGATTTGGCCCTCTCGTTGTAATTTTTGGATTTGTTTACGTCTGAGATCAGGGTCTTTAATAGAAATATGTCCGCCTTTTCCAACGACACGGTGCCAGGGCAGGGTCTCTTGTTGGCGTTTTATAATCCCGCTCACAGCACGGGCTGCGCGCGGGCGTCCGGCGAGGACGGCCACATCCCCATAACTGATCCATTCCCCTGGTTTAGTATTCGACACGATGTTTATAACCGCTTGTTTAAAATCTGATGTCAAAAGATCACCACCTTACGTTCTAATTAAAATCACATGCCTCATCATGATCATTAATGAATCCCGTCGCTTGAAAAAAACTGTATAAAGTTGTTGGACCGACAAACTTAAAGCCATCCCGTTTCATCTGCTTGGCAATGTGCCGTGATATATCAAGGTCTAGACGCGGATCATTTAACTCAAAGTTCGGTAATTGTCTATTGATTAATACTAGTAAATAATCATAAAATGATTGATTTTTTTCTATTTGAACAACAACGGAAGCGTTCTGAATGACGGCTTCAAGCTTTTTCTTATGACGGATAATCGAAGCATCAGATAACCATTTTTCAATGTCGTTACTAGTAGCCATTGATAGTTTTTCTAAGTCATAATGAAAGAATACCTGTTTAAATGCCTCGCGTTTTTTCAAAACAGTTAAAAAAGATAGACCTGACTGCATCAATTCTAAAGTTAGTGATTCGAATAACAGATGTGTCGTTGTTTTATGCTTTCCCCACTCGTTATCGTGGTAGGTAATATAAAGCGGGTCATGGTTTACCCAGTGGCAACGCATAGGATCATCCTTTCTCATGAAAAACTATTTTAAACTACTCATGACACAGTAAGTTGTCACCTTATATTGCCCGGGAAATATCATAATTTGTCGGTTGTACTTAGGTTACTTCTTAAAGTATCTCATCCCTCTAAAAAAGCCCTACAACAATATGAGTGATATTTTGCAGGGCGTGTATAATTGATTTACTCTTCTGTTGTTACAGGCTTAGTTCCAATGTGAACAACTTCATCCTTGGGTTCTCTAGTGACTTCGCGCTTTATTTCTTCAGTTTTTATCAATGTGGTAACTTCGTAAGTCTCTTTATATGTGATGGTTAGAATACCATTTTCACCTTCAGTCACGAGTTTAATGACGCCTTCGTTAAGATCAGGGTTATTAATTTCAATCAATTTATGATAGATAATTTCAGTTTCTGTACGTGACTTCGTTGTGGTTTGAGGTTTCTCGTTCTTATCACTTGTTTCGTTCTTATCTGTTGAAGGTTTTTCGTCTTCTGCTTTATCAGTATCTTCTGTTGAGTCCTCCTTGTTTGGCGTCTCTTTATCAGATGTACCAGAAGAACTTGGTTTGTTAGTAGAACTTGATGGTTTATTCGTTGGATTGTTATCTGGCGAAGATGAGTCATTTGTTTGCGATGACTCATCTAAAGATGTCACTTCATCTTCTTGTTCATCTGATAATTCACCTATATCTTCAGATAGGTAGTTCGGATTCACAAATCCAAAAACATCATCTGATTGAATCGAGACCCATTCAACGTCATCTTCACCATAATCAAATTGGTCAAAGGTTATGGTTGCCCCAACTAATACGTTGTCACCCATAAATAATGTTTTCACAATATCAAAGGCCGTGCTTGGTCCAGTACGTAAATTTAGTGAGGTGGCGTTAATGTACATTTCTTTTGTCGTCGTGAAAAGTTGCGCTGCTGCGGCATCATCCAACGGGAAGGAGAGTGGTTCTGTACTTGATTCTTGGTCTTCTATGGTTAGCGAGTCTGTTGGTTGATTTGGCACGAATACTTCTTTATGAGGTGCATCTTGTGACTCATAAAAACCAAAGGTTTGTTGCTGATTAACGATAATTAAAATAGCTAATATTACAATAGAAAGAATGCTGATTCCCCAAACAAATATTGATTGTCTTTTCATTTTTTTCTCCTTTGAATCGTTCCTATTCATTGTTAGTACTTAATGATTAGTCGTTATAGTTTTTTTACGAATAATAACCGGTCGCGAGTAGGGATACCATGTTCCGATAGTGGCGTAGGATAATGAGTGAAAAAATCTGGTTCTATGTCTACTAATCTAAAGCCTAGCTTTTGATAAAAGGCAATATTGTCGATGCTTGAGTTAGCTGTACCAACGATCATTTCACGATAACCTTTTTGTTTGTAAAAATCGGTGGCTTGTTGAATGACGCTTTTACCGTATCCCTGATTTCTAATGGTCGATTTAATCGCTATGTTTTTTAATTCAACCGTGCGGGGCTTTGGAAAGGTAAAAAGACTAACGCCGATGATGCGTTGTTCGCGCTTAATTAAAAACAAATCCCCGTTGTTTAAATATTCTCTTACGAGTGCTTCATTTGGGTCTGCTTCAAGTAATAGGGGGAGATGTGGCTCCCGTAGATCTGTTGGGACCGCAATAATTGAAATAGAACTCATAAATCAACCTCCTAGAAATTCTGATTAATTAAAGTGTATCATGTTTTCACTTTAGTTAGTAAAAAAATCCGAGAATTTATGAAAAATATGACTATTTTTAATGGATTAACATAATTTTTGTCCTGTCTATGAATGACTAGAGCTATCTTACGACTGCGCTTATAGATGGTTGATGGTCATAACTAAAAAACAAGAGCCCATTCGAGGCCCTTGTTACATTTATCTTAGACTATTCGTTTAATTTTTTGACATACTCTTTTAGCCGGTCATTAAAAGCGATCACGATGTTTTTTGGGAGATCTTCTTGTTGTTTTTTTTGTTGTTCATCTTGCTGCAATAGTTTGATTGCTTTTTTTGTTTCTTCATTAATCTTATTATTTAATTCAGCGATCTCGCTCGCATAATCATCGTCGATCGTGTTTTTAATAAACGTCCCATATAGGTCGATGAGCTCATCACCTTCCCGCGTTGGAAAATGCTCATGAGGCAACGTGCTATCGAAGATCGCCAAGTCAAGTTCGCGAATAATGACCATGTCTAAGCTATCAGGATCAAACCCGCAGTGGTATACTTCGGTTTGATAGCCCTCACTTCGTGCGGCTTGGGCTACTTTTTTCAACGCCGTTGACTTTCCGGTACCTGCGCGCCCCTTAATAAAATAACGTCTAGATACATTCTCAGTTAACTTAGGAATGAAATCAATCGTACCATAAGCTGTGGTGGAGCCTAAGAAACGGTGGAAGGTGATTGGTTGACCGCTTTTTTCTAGATCAGTGCGAGGGGGAATATGTTCAGCAATAAAAGTTGTGACGAATTGATTAAGTAAGTTAAAATCAGTCGCTTGCTGATAAATGGCTTCTAAATCATCATGTAAAACGAGCCCTGATTGTAAAGCTTGATAGTAAGATGCTCTAATGTTTTCGTTAATAACTCTTACCGGAGTTACACATGCGCATCGTTTCGTCCGGTTAATAATGGCCACTTTTAACCGAGGGTTGAGCGGGTCGAGTAAGCACTCAATAGTATCAGGTATTGATGACTCTTTTTCCCACGCATGTAAAATCTCATCTAACATTCGACTTGCTTCATAACGTGTCGGTTCATTGATTTCAACAATTTTATCAATGCCCTGTAGTTGACTTGATAAAAAATCGCGTCTTCCTTTTGCTGTTTCAGCCGCATGAAAATAAATTAATGATGACAAATTAACGCCTCCTCTTTAAAATAAAACGATTGAACATGTCTAGTCTATGCAAGAAAAGGGTAAATGTTGAATAAGACAATTCATCTAGACCTAAGGATGAACAGAAAGAAGGAGGCGGGGTGAATGGTCAAACGATTAGCTATACTTAATATGATGAGTGTCGTTTTACTACAAATGATTTTCTTCATCTATCATGATCAAACAACGGTGAGACAATTTATCGGTACGTTTCTACCGCTCATTCTCTCACTCCTAGTGATTGTACAGATCATTCGATTAGTCAAAACGAAACATATCGATGATGGACCGTTTTGGCTGGCATTATTCATCGCTATGTTATTTTATGTTGGTTCTTATCTCGTGTGGGCTTTCGACTTTATTCAAGGACAATTAGTTATCTCGACGCCATTATCATTTAGCCTGTGGATCATGATTTACCCCTTTATGTTTTACGCTATCATTTATAAAATCATTCAATTACGCAATAAAGAACATGTGTATCAATATCTCTTTCACATTATTACGTTCGTTGTCATTGTTTTTGCGATTGTGTTTCATTATGTATTTGAACCATTTGTTGTCGTAGGTGATATGACACTTGTTCGCTTTTTAGTGTTAATCCTAGAGCCGTTGCTTAGTGTGTTGTTAATGATTGCGGCAGTGGTCTTGTACTTTTTAACGATTGAATCAGAAGAGCGGCGTATTCATCTGTTTTTCGTTTCAGGTTTTTTAACACAGGCACTCGCTGAAATATTTTATGTCTTTCAAATGGTTGAACAGAGCTATGTCGTCGGACAGTTTACTGACGTACTATGGGTGTTTGCTTTATTAAATTTTTTAGCGGGGACGTATTTATCACGTCAACGTCCAGCTGAGGTCAGTTGGCGTCTGCTTAGGCTCGTCGATCATAAAGATAGCATATTGCCGTATATTTGGATTATTGGCTTCACTGTCTTTGTACGTTTGGTCGTTTCACCTATGCTGAATGCTCTCTCAATTGCCGTTGTTATCTTAATGTTAGTCTTAATTGTTTATCAGCTACTCGTCGTTCGACGGAATACAGAATTATTAAATTCTTATGAAAAGATTATGTATTTAACACCCTTAACGGGGCTTAGAAATAGAACAAGTTTAATGTATGATTTACCGCATATATTACATCGCGTGAAACGACTCCGTCAAACACTCGCGCTTGTTGTGATTAATCTTGATCGGTTCAAAAATATTAATGATGCATTAGGACGTGAGTACGGGGATGTGTTAATAAAGGAAGTCGCAAATCGATTGGCATTGACTATTGATCGACATACTGTGCTCTATCATCTTGGCGCGGATGAGTTTGTCTTACTTATTTACAATAAACAAAAATCACACCTCGTCGCCTTAATAGAACAATTATTAAAAACGATCTCTGAACCTGTTGACTATCATAATAAGCAGATGAACGTCACCGCAAGTATCGGAGTAAGCTTTGCGCCAACAGATGCGACGAAGGCTGAATCACTGTTTCAAATGGCTGAACAAGCGATGCACCAGGCGAAATCGTATGGAAAAAATCAATATTTCTTCTTCGATCGCAGCTTAAAACAACAACTTGATCGGCGGTTACTAATTGAGAATGAGTTAAAATTTGCGGCGAATCGCGGCGAAATTAGTGTGTATTATCAACCAAAATATATGTTGAATCCAGAAGAGCTGGTTGGCTTTGAAGCGTTGTTTCGTTGGCATCATGAAACGCTTGGGTTTATTTCACCAGCTGAAGCTATCCCTATTGCCGAAGAGACTGGACACATTAATTTAATCGGATACTATATATTGGATGAAGTGATGAGACAAGTTGCTCATTGGCAACACGTGTACGATTTTTACGAGATTGTCTCTGTGAATGTATCGGCAGTACAATTAAGACAAATGGACTTCTATCCGCAAGTGAAATACTTATTAGAAAAACATGGACTGAAGGGTAAATATATTGAACTTGAGCTAACGGAATCAGTGATGATGGAATTAACCGATGTGTTGCCGAAGTTAGAACAACTTAAGTCATTAGGGTTAAGGATGTCTCTTGATGACTTCGGGACAGGTTATTCTTCTCTATTTATTTTAAAAGAACTGCCGATTGATACGATAAAAATTGATCAATCATTTGTGCGTACAATCGATGATACGCGCAGCGCAAATATTGTCAAAACCATTCTCGATATTGGGTCAAACCTAGGACTTCAAGTCATCGCAGAAGGTATTGAAGACACCGGTTGTTTAACAACGCTCACTGAGCTCGGCTGTCTATTTGGTCAAGGGTATTATTTCGCTCGACCGATGCCAATAGAAGAAATTGATCATTATATAAAAAAATATTATATCAAGACATAAGCCTATGAAGGGGGAATTGTTGTGGAATTACAAATGATTGAAATCTATGTCCCCAATAACGATGTAGAAACATTTAAAGAAAAAGCAGAAGCATTTAAAGTGATCAATGTCTGGCGAACGCGGACAAACGATCAAATTAGTTTATTTAAAGTGCTCGTGGAAAAGCAATACACCGAAGACATTTTAGACTTTCTTGAAACCGAGCATGAATTCTCTGAAGAACTTCATGCCTTTTTATATGATATTTCAACGTATTTACCGCGGGTTGACGACGAAGAAGAAGAAGAGACAAAGATAGCGTCCGGAGAAGAAGAGGAAGAAGATGACAGTGTTGAGATTACCCGGGCCAGTCGTCATGAATTATACAATGTAGTAGAATCGGCCAGTCACTTTAGTGTGAATTATCGCTGGATGCTTGTGTTATCGAGTCTTGTCGCAGCCGCTGGACTGATTAATGATAGCGCCGCTGTGGTGATTGGAGCGATGGTGATTGCGCCTTTAATCGGACCGTTTACCGCCCTTAGTTTTGCGGCTTTGCTTGGTGACTTAAAGTTAATGCACCGGTCGTTGTTAACATCGACACTCGGTATTATCATTCCACTCGTGATTGCGATTGGGTTTGGTCTTATTTTTGATGTGCCTTTATCAAGTACGGAATTTATTTCACGAACAGAAGTCAGTATTATGGATATCATTATCGCACTTGCCGCGGGTGCTGCCGGGGCTTTATCGTTTGTTAAGCGCGTCTCAGAAGCACTTGTAGGGGTCATGGTATCTGTTGCCTTACTCCCGCCAACCGTTGTCCTCGGGATGACGATTGGGGCCGGTGAGTGGGGAATGGTCATTACGCCGTTATTACTTGTCCTTGTCAATATTCATGCGATTATACTTTCTGCTATTTTAGTTTTCTGGTTGACCGGTATTAAACCGATTAACTGGAAAGAAGTCCAAGTGGCGAGTGTATCAAGAGTAGCCGCTCTTATTTTTGTATCCATCGTTATTGTCATCTTGGCGGTAGTTATTTTCTTCGTATCACAAAACGTTTAAAGCATGAAAAACATATCGCAAATTTGTGAAACCTCTGATACACTAGTCCTATCGACATAAAGGGGAGTCGCAAGATGAATCATATCAATAAAAAAATGAAGCGGGCGTTTAGTTTTTTTGCTGAGCACGTTGAATATATGTGGCACTTATTTTTAAAAACGAACGATGCTTTAATCATTACCGATGAGGATGAAGTCATCGTTATGGTCAATCCATCTTATGAACTGATGACGGGTTATACTTTCGAAGAAGCGTTAGGCAGACGACCTAATATCTTAAAGTCGCACTTGACCCCGAGAAAAACGTATCAACAAATGAAAGCAGCCTTAAAAGAGAAAGGCTCTTGGACAGGTGAATTGATTAATAGTAAAAAAGACGGCACTATTTTTCACGCCGAACAAACCATTACGAAAATCACTCACGAACAGGAAACTTACTTCATTGGGATTATGCGTGATGTGACAGATAAAGTGGAACGACAAAAAGAAATCCATCAGTTAGCGTATTACGACCAGCTGACCGGACTACCGAACCATTTATATGCGAAAGACATGATTGAAAGTCAGTTAGCGGTGAATGATTTACCGTATGCGTTTATGCTGTTTAATATTGACCGGTTTAAATACATTAATGATGGCTATGGGCATGATGCAGGTGACCGGATTATTTTAGAAATGGCGAACCGGTTGTCTGATCTATTTAACGATCAAGGATTGGTTGGACGCTTTAGTGGTGATACTTTTATTGTCTTTATTCAGAAAGATATGGATGAAGCACAGTTAATGAATGAACTGCAACACCAACTGCTCAAAATGAGACACCATCCGTTTGAGATTGAGAATGATGCGCTTTATTTAACGTTAAGTGGCGGGGTGCGTTTTTCAACAGAAACAACCATTTCCGTTGAACAGTTGATTAAACATGCCGAACAAGCGATGTATCAAGCCAAACAAGAAGGACGCAATACCATTAGACTGTTTAAGCAATCGAATTCAAGTGAGTTACTGACACGTCTAGGTTTAGTACATGAACTCAATCAAGCGCTCGAGCAACAGGCATTTATCGTCTACTATCAGCCGCAGTATAGTTTTAAACAACAAAAGGTGACCGGTGTTGAAGCTCTTGTACGCTGGTGTCATCAAGAGAGAGGGGTGTTAACACCCTTTCACTTCTTAAATGAAGCAGAGGAGTTTGGCTTACTTAGTCAAATTGATCAGCTCGTCATGAAACAAGCCTTTAGTCAGACGAAAACTTGGCAAGATGAGGGGTACACGGAGCTTGAGGTATCCGTAAACATGTCGTATCATTTATTCAATCAAGTCAATGTTGTGGAAGTGATGAAGCAATTGATACGTGAATCAGGCCTCATGCCAGAATCTATTTGTATTGAAATCACAGAATCAATCGCATTAAATCAAGTGACGCATGCGTTTGACACGATTAAAGCTTTTCAAGCTCTTGGGGTGAAAGTGGCGCTTGATGATTTTGGTACAGGCTATTCTAGTCTCAGTCAACTCAGAAACTTTACCTTTGACAGAGTCAAAGTCGACCAAGCTTTTATACGTGAGTCAACCGGTGAGGATATGGATGCGAAATTTGTGGAAGCGATTATTCATATGGCGAAATTATTCGGTTTTGATGTCGTCATTGAAGGAATCGAAACATTTAATCAGTTAGTCTTTGTAAGGAATAACTATGCGGATAAAGCTCAAGGTTATTTAATTCAAAAACCAGTGTCAAAAGAACAAGTTCAACTTGATTTAAAGTTCGATGACAGAACCTATCCTCAGTCGTAATAAGTAAAACGCATCTTGTGAGTGGGATGTTTTTTTCTTTTATATTTCGGTGTGAACGTGATTAATGAGGCATCGGAAAGGGAAAAGTAACAAAGGAAAGGGTGTGGATAAGATGAAAAAAATCGCAATATTAACCTCAGGTGGCGACTCGCAAGGGATGAACAGTGCGATTCGTGCGGTAGTGAGAACAGGTTTACATCATGGGCATGAGATGTATGGTGTGAGACGAGGGTTTAAAGGTTTAATGAACGATGACTTTTTCAAAATGGCCTCACGAGATGTCAGTGATATCTTATATCGAGGGGGGACGTTTTTACAATCGGCACGATCGGAGACATTTAAAACGCCAGAAGGACAACAGGTAGCGGTTGACAACTTAAAAAAACGTGGCATCGATTATGTTGTAGTGATCGGTGGTGATGGGAGTTATCGCGGGGCACAGGCGTTAATCAAACACGGCATTAAAACGTTTGGCCTACCAGGGACGATTGATAATGATATTCCACTCACTGATTATACCATTGGTTTTGATACTACGCTGAATGTTGTTACAGATGCGATTGGTAACTTGCGTGATACGATGAGTTCTCATGAACGTGTGAGCGTGATTGAAGCAATGGGACGTCATTGTGGTGATATTGCCTTACAAGCCGGGATTAGTAGCGGTGTTGATGCGATCTTAATACCGGAAGTGCCATACAATTTAAATGATATTGCAGCAGAACTAAAAGCTGGCTTTGACCGAGGCAAATCTCACAGCATTGTTGTCGTCGCAGAAGGGGCTGGGAATGCTGAAGAAGTCGCAAAAGAACTTAAAGCGTTATCCGGTCTTGATACGCGGGCAACGATCTTAGGGCACATTCAGCGCGGTGGCACCCCGAGTGCGTTTGATCGTGTCTTTACGAGTCGGATGGGCCACCGGGTGATTGAACTGATTGATGAAGGCATTGATGGTGTCGCGTTAGGTATGGAGAAAAATGAGATTACTTATCATACGTTTGATGAGATTTTTGCGGGTGAAAATACAATCAATAAAAAAATGTATCAAGTGTTTATGGATCTTGTTTAACATCTTAGTATCAACGTTATGAATATATCTCAGGGGATATACGAAAAAGCACCTGCCAGTGGCCGGTGCTTTTTCGTTGGTTAAGATGATTAAAAGCTTCTATCTGTCTTTAGTGAATGAGGTTACTCATCATTATCAATCGTAACGGTTTCGTTATGTGTAAATGATGCGGTTGTTGATTCTAAGACACGCATATTTTGGTAACTGTTTGTCAGCGTGTTTATGGGCTCTTGATTGTTTAAAATGGCATACGAGATATGTTCTGCTTCATCTCGATATAGGTCATTCATAAAGGTTTCTGTTTTTGTATACGTATTTGTCTGTAGAATAACTTCACCAAGTCCCCCGTGATTATCTGGTCGATAGGCGTATGGGACCGTAATCATCCCTTCGGTACCGATAACTTTATAGGCGTTTTGATGGAAGTGATCGAAGCTACTTGTTAAAGAAGCGGTCACGCCTGACTTGAACGTGTAATAGCTGACACTTGTTAAGTCAACGCCTGATGCTTCATCTATCACCGCATCACTTCTAACGGAAATCGGTTCTTCGTTTAATATATACCGCATCGCATGAACGTTGTAACTTCCAACATCATACAAACTGCCGCCACCTAATTCTTTTTCCATCCGGATATTACTGTCGCGGTCGGCTAAATAGAAAGTAAAGGTTGATTCGAAATGTTTGACCTCACCAATCGCGCCTTCTTCAATAAGTGCTTTCACGCGTTGGTGTTGTGGATGTAACATATACATAAAAGCTTCCATGATCATGACATCATTATCTAAACACGCTTGCTTAATTTCTAGTACGTCAGTACTTGATAAAGCCATCGGCTTTTCAACAAGGATATGCTTTTTCTTATACGCGGCACGTATGGCCCATTCTTTATGCAGGCTGTTTGGTAACGGAATATAGACCGCATCAATCGTCTCATCATCAAGTACTTCATGATAGCTATCATAGGCTTTTTCAATCCCTAAAGCCTCAGCAACTTCTTCCGCTCTTCCGCTTAAACTCGAAATCGCCACAACTTCTGCATTTTCTGCGCGCATAAATGCCGGAATCACATGATTTTGCGCAATACTTGCGGTACTTAAAACTCCCCATCTGACCTTTTGTGTCATAGATGATCCACTCCTTTAGTAAGAATCTTTCTCATATACACCTTTCCCTTTTTAAAGAAAATAAAACAACCACACGACATTGTATGGTTGTTTATCCGCTTATAGTTTAAAGTGGTTCACATCTTCTTCCAGTTCTTTAGAAAGATGACGTAACTCGTCGGCACTACGTGAAACTTCTTCCATTGAACTGCTTGTTTCTTCGGCTGAAGCGGCCGTTTCTTCAACGGCGGCGGCTGATTGTTCAGAAACGGCCGCGATATCATCGACCGACTTTTGCATATCCGCGGTCTCTGATTTGATTTTTGATAAATCATTGACAATTCGATGAACATTCTCAACCATGTCGGTAATCGATTGCTTAATCGTATCAAACGCCTGACCGGTATCGGTCATTTGGCTAGAGCCTTGTTCTACGGCGTCATATCCTTTATGAAGGGAAGTTGCGACACTTTTTGATTCGTTTTGAATCGCCTCAATGATTGAGGTAATATCCGTGACAGACGCCCCCACTTGTTCAGCTAGCTTTCTCACTTCATTCGCAACGACCGCAAACCCTCGACCTTCTTCACCAGCACGCGCCGCTTCGATGGCGGCATTTAAGGCAAGGAGGTTTGTTTGTTCTGAAATAGCTTGAATCACTTCAACAATCGATCCAATTTCTGAAGCTTTACTTTCTAAGCCTTCAACTTGATCAACGGCTTCTTTGACGATGGCTTCAATATGTGTCATCTGACGGATCGAATCATGTACTTTTGTCGTGCCATCATTAGACAAGGTTAACACATGGGTTGAGCGTTCATCAATGTCACTGGCATCATGTGTCGCATTAATCACGTATTGATTAAATCGTTCCATCGTCATGGCTAAGTCACTGGCACTATTAGCTTGTGTTTCACTGCCACTTGAGAGCTCTTCCATCGTTGCGGCAATCTGTTCACTACCTTCTCGCACTTGTTCTGACGCTTGAGATAAGGTGCTAGATTGACTGGCGACTTGATCGGTCGCGCGTTTTATATCCAGTAACATTTTTCGGGTGTGTTGTTTCATTTGATTGACACTAACAGCCAGTTGTTTAAATTCATTGTCGCCCTTTATGTCAACATCCTCTTCTGTAATCACGCCATGCGCGAGCTGATCCATTTCTTTTGAGACAGTCGTTAAATTATGATTGATATTTCTCACGAAATAAAAGACAATAATAAGACCAATGACAATCGCAACAGCGACGGTAATTAAAGAACTGATTAAAATCTCGGTCCGAACGAGACTGGCAAGTTCAGCCATATCAAAATCAAGGCCAACAACACCTACGGTTTCACCATTACGTATAATGGGACGGGCAACGGTAATGATGGAACGGCTTGTGGCCGTATCGATATAAGGGCTTGTCCAAATCGTATCATTTTCAGCGACGGCTGTTTGGTACCATTCGGTCTCTCGCGGGTCATACTCAGACAGGTCAGCATCTGGAATGCTGTGGAGATAAAGGGCACCGTCAGTTGAACCGATAAACAAGTTGACGATGTAGTCGTCACCTTTAGCTAAGTCTGAGAGTGTTTGTTGGTAATAGCTCGTTAAGGCTGGATCATTTACTTGTGGCAACTTAGACAGATCAATGGATGAATCAGCCGATCCCTCTGTTGCCTCCAATTGAAAGTCTTCACGGTTACTGAAGGCTTCTATTTTATTCTCGTAGTCAGTAAAAGTATCCTCAAACCGGGAACCGAGCTGGGCCATTTCTTCTTTTTCAATAATCGCTCGTTCAATAATGGCGGTGTTCTGATATGAAATAAAGCTAGAAATAGCGACGGGTAAAATAAGCAGTAACATCATAAAAGCAGGTAATAAAAATTTAATTTGTTTAACACGTGACATAATGGTCTTCCCCTTCTGCATGTAGTTTTTTATCTCTTTACTGTATATGTCGTCAGCAGGAGCGTAAATGTGAAGAACATTGACTTGAAAAAGTGAAAATAAATCAGATTTTTCAGTCTCTTTTTCCTTGAATATCACAAGTTTAGTTAAATATTGAAAGGATGGATCGAAATGAATGGGTGGTTAATTTATAATGGTAGTCTAAAGACAGAGAAGTTTCAACAAGTGCATACCCGTTATCTTAGACAGGCAAAAAAACAAGGCATCGAGCTCACGTTAAAACGAAACGATGAGGTGATGGTGTTGCTAGGAGAGGCGCATCTGTCGCTCACTCAATTAGAAAACATTGATTTTGTCTTGTTTCTAGATAAAGATGTGTTACTTGCCAAACAATTAGAAGCATTAGGTCTACCGATCTTTAACACGAGTCAGGCGATTGAGCAGTGTGACAATAAAGGTTTGATGCACCATGTGCTTGCGACTAAAGGCATTCGGCAACCGAAAACCATCGTCGCGCCGCTCATTTTTCAAACAGGTCAATCTTTTCCAGAGGCGTTCTTAGACCGAGTCAAAGAGACACTCGGATTTCCTCTGGTCGTGAAAAAAAGTTTTGGTTCCTTTGGGGAAGGGGTATATTTAGTTGAAACAATGGCGGCTTTAAAGCAATACAGCGAAGCATTAAAACATACGCCACATCTGTATCAACAATATATCCAATCAAGTCATGGACGTGACATAAGAATTCATGTGGTAGGTGACGAGGTCGTTGCCAGTATGTTACGTCAGTCAGATACAGATTTTAGAGCGAATGTCACTAATGGCGGAAAGATGTCTGTTGTAGACGTACCAGACGACTTTAAACGACTAGCCATTGAAGCGACACAGGCACTGGGACTTGATTTTTCGGGTGTGGATTTATTATTTGACCAAGATGAACAACCGGTTGTATGTGAAGTAAACTCAAATGCGCATATAGAGAATATTTATCATGCGACTGGGATAGACGTGAGTGAAAGGATTCTCACGCATATACTCACGCGTGTTTAAGGCGGAAGATGATTATATTATGACAATGGTGTGACGAGTTAAGACAAATTTCGCGACATAATACTTAATAAACACCAAAAAATAGTGGATTTTTTTGTACATTATGTTACGATAAGACTAGGATAAAGGCAAAACTATTGAAAAATAGTGACGCAAAGCTTCAGGTCTTCGGTGCATATTGTACCATGACGGCTGGGTTACCGATATAGTCTCATTACCGGTTTTGTCGATCCTTTCTTTGGGTCGGCTTTTTTAATGGTGTTAAGTTCTTTAGACGTCATTTAAAACTTCAAAAAGTATAGTGAAACAAGCCAATCTAATAGATTAACGCGTAAGCGATGCAAACTAATAGGAAAAGAGGTGGGCAGTATGCGAATGACGGGCATGTGGAAGTTTATGTTGCTGTTGTTATTAGGGATTGTGCTAAGACAATGGGATGTTCAAGTATCCTATAGTCTGTATCTCCCCCTTTATTTCTTCGTACCGATTTTAGCTCTACGTTTATGCCGGCTTCAGTATGCTGTTGTCTTAACAAGTCTATTAAGCATCCTATTTATCTTCATGGGAGACCCGATCATTTTTCATTTGATGATGGTTGTTCATGTGTTTGTGATTGGTGTGCTTTACGAGCGCTTCCGTCGCAATTTATTTACTTGGACGATTGCGTATACGCTCATCGGTTTCGGTGCGAGTTATGTCGCTGTCCAACTACTTGTCGACTCGAATAGTTTAGAATTATTGTATAAAGTAGAAGTATTATCATATTGGTTAATGCTCCTATTTGTCAGTCTGTTGACGGATGTGTTATTTTTAATCCTTCCTCAGTTACCATTGTTTAATCGATTACCGATCAAAAGAGAACCCGTACGCTTTAATGAACTTATTTTTATGGGGGTCAATCTTGTTGCAATCCTCCCGCTCATCTTAATCACCATTGTCCAATCAATGTCTTTAGAACATCAAATGTTGATGACCTTTGATGACCGGACAGAGGCCTTGGAGTCTGTGCTGACAGAACAAATCAACCGTCTTGACGAGACAGAAATCCAGCGGCTAGAAATTGGTTCGGCTATTGATCGGGGACGTTTAACGGAAGTGATTGATCGGCACATTGGCACAAGAGAAGAATATATCTACATATTAAACACCGGTGGTCAAGTGTTTCTTCGCTCATCTCTATCTGATCAATTCGATGTGTTTAATCAAACGTTGTCTAAAGGGGTCATATATCAACCGAATGACGATCGTCATGTTTGGCTTAGTCGAAGAGGCATGACACCGAGGGATTGGTATCACGGTTATGTTGTGAGTGAGTTGACGGTATTAAACCGACCCGCCTATTATTTCATTCGTATGGCGGATGCTGTTGTTGAACAAATGAAAGCGATTTATTATTATCATATCCTGATGTTGATTGTCTTTCTAACTTCATTTGTCATCGGTCTTTTAAGTGAACGGGTCTTATTAAATCAAATTGAAGGCATTACTCGAATGGCCGATCAAATACCACGTCGCATGATGCATGAACATCCGACCCAAATACCATCGACCCGCATATTAGAGGTGAAAATATTAGCTGAGCGTCTCGCAAAAGTTGATAAACAACTGCGGCGTATGTTTAAAGAATTAACGAATACGAATCGTGAACTCAATGAAAAAACGTCAGAACTCAACGCCTCAAGGAAAGAGCTGTATCATGTCGCTCATCACGATGCACTTACGGATTTACCGAATCGCCGGTTGTTTTATCATACACTAGAGAAAAAAATTGACCGTGAGGATAGTTTTGCCTTGTTTTTCCTTGATCTGGATGATTTTAAAGCAGTGAATGACCGGTACGGTCATAAAGAGGGAGATACGCTGTTAAAGCGTGTGGGTGATCGTCTGAAAAGTTTAGAGACAGAGTTTCCCGTTCGATTTTACCGATTAGCGGGTGACGAATTCGTCGCCATTTTAAAACGTGATCATCATGAAGATGTCGCCTTTTTCACAAAGACGTTAAAAAAGACGTTTAGCACCACGTTTTATATTGCGGGAGAAGAACAACAGATGAGTGTAAGTATTGGTCTGAGTTTAATGCCGGAAGATGGCTCAACATTTGAAGAACTGCTGCATATTGCAGACCAATCGATGTATGAAGATAAAAAGGTTTCTAAAGGAAAAGAATAAAACGCAGCTTATATTTGGAGGCAGAAGGGAAGGGATCGGTCATGGCTAAAGGTTGTCGACTTGTTTTGTTTATCTTATTAACCATCACCCTTGCCGCATGTGAACAAAAACCAACAGATTACGAACCCATAAGCGTTTCAGCTAATCCTTTAGCAATGCCAGCGGAGGATGAGACGTTACTCATCTGGACAACGGCAGATATACTGACCGGTTCAATGGATTACTTTTTTGAGAACGAAACGGATATGAAACTTGAACTAGAAGTGATTAATCCGGCAGAAGTCGTAGACCGTTATTATGAAGCATTGACGTATAAACGTCCGCCTGATTTATTTTTTATTCCCGATGAATACGTTGGTTTGTTTTCTGAAATTGATGGGCTTGTTGATTTTAATGACCTTATTACGGAACATAGTTTGTATCAAGACTTACCGCGTCCATTAATGGACCGCTACATTAATGTAGAGGGTGAGCGTTACGGTGTGCCGCTGACTTACTTTCCATACGTTACCTACTACCGGCACGACTTGTTAGAAAGTAACGGGTTTCCAAGTGAACCTGAGGCGTTAGCGACCTACATGGAAACAAAAGCGAATTATTTTACGATGGCCCGTACATTTGTCGATCAAGAAAAGTTCATCTTCGAATCCAATCAGGCGTTACTGCAACTTGGGTTAAGGACGCATTATCCATTCGATGACAACTATGTCTATCAGTTTGATACCGGATCATTTGAGCAATTGATTGATGTTGTGTCTTTATTTTATCAAGCCGATATTAGACCAGAGAGCTCGATTTGGTCTAGTCACGGCCAATACTTACTACAAAATGATCAATTAATTATGTTCCAAATGCCGACGTATGGCACCGCTCATTTAGAACGTTGGGTGCCAGAACAAGCAGGGAAGTGGCGCATGACACAGCTACCGCTGGGGCTAAACGGTATTGACCGGGAAGGGTCAATGGTCGCCTTAATGAGTGAGAAAAGTCATTATCAAGACACGGCCTTTAAGTTACTTCAAGCGATGACGCGTGATCAAAACTATCAAGTACTCAATGAATCAAGTCACCGTATGCTAGACCAAGAGAACTTGACCAGTTATTATACGGATTATTTAAACGAAAGTATGACAGGACGCCCTTCAATGCTTGACTTATATGCCAGACGTCATTGGTACAATACGATGTTTGATATCAACAAAGGCGTAGAAATGACGCCACTACTATTTAATAAAACACATGACCGGTTAAAAGAAGAAATAAGGTTGGATCAACGAATTCTCATTGACCACTTTGTCAGTGAAGCTAGTGAATAGGTGAATGAGAAGCTTCCATATGAATGGAGTCATCATCGTTTTGTACCCATTTGAGTAGCGAAGTTTAAACGTATTTAAGCAAAAAGTGAAGGCCACACCTTTAAAAAAGGTGTGGCCTTCATTTTTATGCATGTGACTTTACAATTCAGGTTTATATATCTAACGACACCGTCACATCGACTCCAAAATGATCGGATACAATGGGTTGATTATCGTCATTAAAAATTACATGTGAGACAGGCACAGAGAAAGGTTGATTCATAAAAATATAATCAATCCGTTTACTACCTGACGCATGTTTCCAACCATCAATCACCCCTGGTACCGTCATACCGGTATCTTTGTCATGAGCCAGTGTATACGTATCATATAACCCTTTACTCATTAAATAGTCATACCCTTCCTTTCTTACAGCAGCCTCGGTATTAAAGTCACCAAGAATGAAAGTAGGTCGGGACGCGTCTATGTGCGTGAGTAACCGGTCAAACTGTTGTTGTGACGGTTCGTCTGGGTCATCCCAAAATCCGTGATGCGTAGAGAGGCAGTCAATCATTTGATCATGATAATCAATCGTCAGTTTAATCGCCATCCGTGTTTTCCAGTAGGTCTTATCTGTCGCCTCGGTTAGCGTTATAACAGATGTGTCAATGACCGGATGTTTTGTTAAGATGGCGACCCCTTCTTCGTATCGATCATAGCCAATATGCGCCATTGCCCAGTGATAGGAATAAGTGAGACCGTATACTTGTAACTTCTCAGCGATCACGCGCGCAAAGTTATCTTCATGAATTACTGTCTCACCAACAGGAGGAGAATCTATTAACTGATTGACTTCCTGTAAGGCAATGACATCATAATTATTTGCGATGATAGTTTTTATGAGCGTATCCAGTTTCTCTTGTTGATTGTCTTCGATATAACTATGCGTGTTTAATGTGAGTAGCCGCATGAATTAATCCCCTAAGTAATCTTGTACCTCAGATTTTAACACATCGGCTTTTGGTCCGTAAATCGCTTGAACACCATTATCTTTTAAAACAAGACCAAGCGCACCGGTTTGTTTCCAAGCTTTTTCTGTGCCAACCTTGTCACGGTCTTTAACCGTGACACGTAACCGCGTCATGCAGGCATCGACGTCTTCAATATTGTCTTTCCCACCTAATAGGTTGACAATTTGTTTCACTTCACTAGAACCCTCACGTTCTTGACTGTTCGTTCCGCTTTTAGCGGCTGCTTGTTCCCCGTTGTCATCGGTGTAGTTACCTAAACGACCAGGTGTCGGCATCTTGAACTTCTTAATCATGAAGTTAAAGATCACATACGTTACGATAAAGAAGATGATATTCACAATCACAAAGTTCACAAGGTCCATGACTAAACCAGCATTAATACTCATCGGTAGACGGGTTAAGAATTCAATGTTACCAAACGTATGCACCCGAAGGTTTATCAGGTCAGCAGAGGCAAAAGCTAGACCGGCAATCACCGCATATACCCCGTAAAGAACAGGGGCAGCAAACATAAACATAAATTCAATCGGTTCTGTTACCCCGGTTAAGAAAACAGCGAGTCCCGCAGATAAGAACATCGATTTATATTTTGTTTTCTTATCATCATCCACATTTTTATACATCGCAACGGCTGCCGCAATCAGAGCGGATGTGGATAGAATCATTTGACCAACTTTAAAGCGTGCTGGTGTGATACTGTTGAGTAACGCATCATAACCTGCTGTGTCACCTGCTTCTCGTAAGTTATTTAAATCAGATACCCACGCTAACCAAAGTGGGTCTTGTCCGGCCACAATTTCTCCAGCGTTAGAGCCTGTGAGAATTGTGTAGATGCCGCCGAGTTCTGTATAGTTAATCGGTACCGTCAACATGTGGTGTAAACCAAACGGTAGTAGGAGACGTTCGAGTGTACCGAATACAAACGGTGCGATAAATGGCGCACTATCACGTGAGCCCGCAATCCATTCGCCAAAATTATTTAACCCACCTTGGATGAATGGCCAGACAATAGACATCACAACCGCTACAATGACAGACCATAAAATGACGACAAATGGAACGAAACGCTTGCCGTTAAAGAATGCTAATGCTGCCGGTAATTTTGAGAAATTGTAGTATTTATTAAACACCATAGCCCCAATAAAACCAGAAATAATACCGACAAACACACCCATATTAAGAGCAGGTGCTTCAAGGACCATCGTAAAGTAATCGCTTACGATAAGTTCACGACCAAATAAAGAGTTCACGACAGCTTCGCCGTCATTGACCATACCGGCATTCACGCCAAAAATAGCGCCTGTGATCCGGTTAATTAAAATGAAGGATAGAAGTGCCGCAAAGGCACCGCCGGCACGCTCTTTTGCCCACGAACCACCAATGGCCACGGCAAAGAGAATATGTAAGTTACCGATGACGGCCCAACCCATCTCTTCCATGACACGACCGATTGAAAGGAGTAATGTGATATCACCGCCGGCCATGGCCACAACTTTTCCTAATGAAATCATAATACCTGCAGCTGGCATCACAGCTACAACCACTAATAAGACTTTACCTAGCTTTTGCCAGAAGTCAAATGAACCAAATTTTTTCATAATAAATCCCTCCGCTAGTTAGTTTATCTATTTTTTGTGCTAGCGTTTGCACAAATCGATAACTAGTATTCTAAAGGATAGCAAAAGGTTATGCAAGTGTTTTCTTTTAAAACATGTAAACACTTGTATGTATAAAACAAAACAATGATTAAAACTAGTGTTGTATATATTATAACGAAGAAAACGTTTGCACAATTGATAAGTGCTTAAAGTCTTATTTTCAGCTTTTTTTGACGCAACGTGCTATGATTAGTTAACAAGCTTCATTAATTGTTTGATATTTACTAATTAGGGAATAAGGTATTTAAAAGTATGTTGGTCTTATGAACGATAGATAGAGGAGAGAAGGTTATGACAACATTAAAAGAGACATTCATCGATGTACTCAAATCATTTGTGCCGTTATCGTTATTAATTACGATCTTGCAGTTTACCGTCGTCTTCTTACCGATGGACGTATTTATTGATTTTATTTTAGGCGCGATCCTCGCAAGTGTAGGCATCTATTTATTTTTACTTGGCATTGAAGTAGGCTTATCACCAGTCGGTGAGATGGTCGGGCAGAGCTTATCTAAAACGGGTAAACTTTCATTGATTCTCGGATTTGGTTTTTTGCTCGGGTTTGTCGTCACGATTGCTGAACCTGGGGTGCAAGTGTTAAGTAATCAAGTAGAATTTGTTTCTGGTGGTGACGTGCCAGGGGTTGTGTTACTATTATTTGTATCGCTTGGCGTCGGTATTTTTGTGGCGTTAAGTTTGTTGAGAATGATTTTTAACATATCGCTATTAAAGTTACTTGGGGCAGGTTATATGGCGATTTTTATCCTCGCTTTAGTGACACCACCCTCCTTTGTGCCAATTGCCCTAGATGCAGGGGGCGCAACAACAGGAGCGATGGCGGTACCGTTTATTTTATCACTCGGTGTTGGTGTGACGAGTGTCCTCAGTAAAAAAGCTAACAGTAGTGAAAGTTTTGGTTTGATTGCACTCGCCAGTGTTGGACCGGTGATTGCGGTGTTATTGTTGGGAGTGATTTACGGATGAATGGTTTATTTGATGGCTTTTCAGGTGTATTATTAGACGTGACGTATGCGTTAGTACCATTACTCGTTTTCTTTTTTATCTTTCAAGTGTTATTTTTACGACTGAAGTGGCGTAAAGTACGAGATGTGTTAGTCGGCTTTTTCCTTACCTTTATTGGCTTATCACTGTTCTTACAAGGCGTGAATGTCGGTTTTATACCGATTGGGGAACAGATGGGCGAAGTGATTGGTGGCTTAAGGTACCGCTATATTTTTATTCCCATCGGTTTTGTGTTAGGCTTTTTTGCGGCGTATGCTGAACCAGCCTTACAAGTGTTGATTAAACAAGTGGAACGGATCACAGCCGGAGCGATTCCAAAGAAAGTATTGTTAGTAACGATTTCAATCGGTGTCGGTCTGTCGATTATGTTGTCGATTGTGAGAATTTTTGTCGGTTTTTCAATTTGGTACTTTGTCTTACCAGGTTACCTTATTAGCTTTTATCTCGCGCGGAAAAGTTCAAAGCTATTCACGGCCATTGCTTTTGACTCCGGTGGTATTGTGACAGGCCCAATGATTTCTACGTTTATGTTGAGTTTATTTGTTGGGCTTGCGGGGGTCACAGAAGGTCGTGATCCGCTTGTTGACGGATTTGGTATGATCGCTCTAGTAGCTTTAGCGCCAATCTTATCCGTCTTGTTTTTAGGACAGCTCTATTCTAGCGGTCGCAAGGAGGCGTCTTGATGGAACGAATCAATGATCAAAAATTAATTATGACTATAGTCAAAAAAGGTGAAGCAAAAAAGCTTGTCAGCAAAATCCGGGCCGTTGGGGCGACAGGTAGTACGATTCTTTTAGCAGAAGGTTACCGGATGAATGAACGTCTACGCATCTTTGGAATCCCCACTCACCGAGAGCGAGAAGTGATATTAACCATTGTTGATGAAGCGATGTTTAACGAGGTGTTTGAACTGTTGGGTCAACAGGCGAATTTAGGGAAGAATACCCGTGGGGTGACCATTTCAATAGATGTGAAGAACGTGTTAGGCATTACCATGCTCAGTGGTGAAGAAATTGCGGACTGTAGTAGAAGAAGAGGAGATGAGTCGATGTTGGATGATAAACGTTATGATTTGATTGTGACCATTATTAATAGTGGAGACGCAGAGGATGTCGTTGAATCAACCAAGAGACATGGTGCTGATGGTGGGACGATTTTACGCGGACGTGGTACCGGTGTGCATGAACAAACCAAGCTATTTAATATGTTAATCGAACCAGAAAAAGACATCGTCTTAACACTCATAGAAAAAGAAAAAACAATGGAAATTTTATCAGGCATTAAACAAGATTGTGAACTCCATAAGCCTGGTAAAGGGATTGCCTTCGTCTTAGAAACAGAAAAAACCGTCGGTTTACATGCTTTACTTGAAACGAATGACTAACAAACACCACCCACTTAGAATGATCTAAAGGGGTGGTGTTTGTATTTGTTTTATTTTTTAGTCTCATGTCATTTAAAAATTATACTGTCACTGTTATTTTAGGTTCACTGGCGGTGTCATGAATATAAAGTGTTTTTATGCTTTTGGCTTCTTATTTCGGTAGTAAAAGACGAAAACAAGGACGATTAAACTACCGAATAGAGTCAGTATTAGAGTGAGTGGGACTTCGTCTGTTTGTTGATCACTCGTTGTACTTTCTTCTGTCGTTAAAGTTGAATCAACAGTTGTTTCATTTTTAGCTGTCGAGTCGTTCTCCACTGGTAACGTTAACGGTTTTCTTTGTTCTGGAATGATAGGGGATTGCGCTTCTATCACAAATTGTTGCGTCACTGACGGGTCATCCGTTAGTGGGAGAAAGGTTAACCTTTCATCACTGACGGACAAGTAAAGATGAGGGTCACTCGCGGGTTGTAACATGACCCCGTTCGTTGTTTCAGATTTAATAAAACTCGAAGCTAAGGCGAGAGTATCTGAGCCGTCATAGCGCTGTAATTGAACGTTGTTGTCTTCATTGATGGTTAAATAGACCCCTGGGTTATTATCGATTTGATAAGAAACGGTAGGAGTCTCACCTGTTAGACCGGTTGTTTCATGCCAACGATAATCAACATGGTGTGTGTTTCCGTCAGCTAACCGTAAAGCATTTGTGACTTGTCGCACCATGAGTTCTGAGTCAGTGGGCGCGATGGTCAGACTATGGGTGTCTATTCCTGATGCCGTTGGCGTCACTTTAGCTATCGCGCCGTCGTCGTAAAAATGTAACGGTTCCATGGCGACAGACCGGCGATACTCACCGCCTCCAGGTAATGCGGCAGTATGATAAATGAAATACCACGCCCCATCAAATTCGATAACAGCGGGGTGGCTCGTACCGCTATTTGGAATTTTATCCATAATTTTATCTTGGAAATACCACGGTCCATTTGGTGAAGTGCTAACGGCATAGGCGAGTTCTTCTGGATAGTTGTATGCAAAAGTTAGGTAATATAACGCATCACGTTTAAAAAGAAACGGCCCTTCAGTAAAGTTTCCGGGCATATTTTGAATCTCCATGCGTTCAATATCACCCTCTAATTCAATCATGTTGTCTTTTAGTTTGGCGTAATAAAGGTGTGTATTTCCCCAGTACATATACGCCTCCCCATCATCATCAACAAATACGGTGGGGTCAATATTGTCCCAAGGAACATCTCCCATAAAGTCTGGTGCTGTCGTCATCGACGAATCAACTAGCGGACCGTTAATGGCATCAGTAAAGCCCGTTGTCGGTGAGTCGCTTGAAGCCACAGCAATCGCATAGCCAGGGGCAGAAAGACCAGAGTTATGAACGGTCGTATACCAATAGAACGTCCCGTCTTTTTCAACAGCTTGTGATGCCCAGGCAGAATGATGAATCGCCCAGTCAAAAGTTGTGCGGGGAAGAGCTGACTCATATGTCCAATCACTACCGTCATCACTTGAAAAGATGAGCCATTCTTTTAGCACAAAGAAAGAATCATTAGGAGTAGCCTCATCGTGCCCGGTATATAAGTAAATCTTGTTGTCATGGACTAACGCCGCTGGATCAGCAGAGAACCGGTCTTTAATCACCGGGTTGTCGGCGAAAGTTGTGATGGGAAATACAATCAGAAATACAGTCGTTATAAGTAAAGCAGAGAGAAAACGTCGCATAGTGCCTCCTTAAGTAAGCGTTTTCTTTCATTATACACTTAGATATACGTATAACTCAATCGAAATAATAAAAATATCAGTAGTTGTTCGTAAATGTTTGTGCGTTCGTTAACAGGGCTATTAAAAGCGCTAGTCACCCGGCAGAAATGAAGGGCGACTTAAAGGGCGAGGATGTGATATACTGGGGCATAGATTGAGATCTTAATATGGATCAATGATTCGATGAGAAGAATAAGGAGCTAATACACATGACATTAACTTTACAACCATTTATACATGACGCACTCGCAAAACAAGGGATTCATACGTTGATGCCCGTTCAAGAAAAAGTCTTGCCTTACTTTGAGACAAGACAAGACATGTTTGTCACTGCCCCAACCGGAAGCGGCAAAACATTGGCGTATCTTTTACCGGTAATCAACCAACTAGAGACAGACACACTTGATTTACAGACCGTGATCATCGCATCCAGTCATGAGCTTGTGATGCAGATTTTTGAATGGATCCAACAATTAAAAGAAGGCTCAGATATTCGCGTGCAAGCTTTAATTGGTGGTGCCAACGTCAAACGGCAAATAGAAAAATTAAAAAAGAAACCGCATTTGGTCGTTGGGACACCGGGAAGAATGGTTGAATTAATCAATCAAAAGAAATTAAAGATGCATAAAGTATCGACAATTATTCTTGATGAAGTGGATCAACTTGTTATACCTGAACATCAACAAGCCCTCGACCGTATTATTCAAAGCACAGATAATAGCCGTCAGATTGCTTGTTTTTCAGCCACTATTAGTGATCAAGCGAAACACATTGTCTCTGAGTGGATGGACACGCCTGAAGTAATCACGATTAAACGTGAAGACATTGTATTACCTGATGTTACACACGGATACTTACTCGGCGAGAAGCGAGATAAGTTTGATTATTTAAGAAAGCTGATACATGCGGAAAAGAAAAAGACATTAGTCTTCTTTAATGATATTGCTTCACTTGAAAAAGCCTATGAGCGTTTAACGTATCATCATGTCGACAGTTTAATGTTGCATAGTGATTTACCAAAAGAATTGCGTAAAGAGTCAATTAAAAGCTTTAAACAAGGCGATTGCCAGTTGATGTTGACAACGGATGTGAGTAGTCGCGGACTAGATGTTGATGACTTAACGGAAGTTGTTCAAATGGACCTTCCGCGTGAAGTTGATCAATATGTTCACCGCGCCGGTCGAACGGGTCGTCTAGGTTCCACGGACGGCTTAGTATTATCGATGGTGACTAAGGGTGAGTATCAGTCACTGAAAAAATTAACAAACGCCTTACAGTTGACGTTAACAGAATATCACTTATCACATGGGCAGTTAACAAAGCGAGAGAAATAATTTCCATTGACGTTACAGTTAATCACAAACAAAAAAGTCACAGCTCCCTGTTCTTGTAGGAGAGGCTGTGACTCTTTTTTAACTAAGTGTAATAGGCAAGACATAGAGTAGAACGCTGAAGAAATGAACGATCGTACCGGCTAACACAAATAAATGCCAGACCATATGATGATACTTAAACCAGCGCCACATATAAAATACAGCCCCAAAGGTGTAAAGAATCCCACCAATCGCTAGTAACACAATCCCGCCAGGCGCAATATTGGCGGTTAAACTTGACCAAGTAAAGACGATTAACCAGCCCATTAAAATGTAAATCAACGTTGAGACAAGGACAAAACGTTGGACAAAGAATATCTTGAAAATCGATCCTAAAATGGCGATGGTCCAAACGATGATAAATAGCCGCATCCCCACTTCTCCTCTCACCGCCACAAGTAAGTAAGGCGTATACGTGCCAGCGATAAAGAAGTAGATCGAAGAGTGATCAAGAATTTCAAACACATCTTTTGCTCGACCGTTCGGTAAGCTATGTAACAAAGTCGACGAAGTATATAAAAATACCATCGTTACGCCGTAAATCGTAAAACTAACGACATGAACCCAGCTGCCGTTTAATGAACTAAAGACGATGAGTAACACGAGTGCAGAAATCGACAGTAAGGCGCCAACGCCGTGACTCACCGCATTGGCGATTTCTTCCCCTAAACTAAAACGATGTTTCGTAACCATAAAAATTCCTCCATAATATAGTTGATTGAAGATAGGTGTGTCCCAGTGAAAACAGTAAAAAACCGTTTGATCACTGAACGTTCTCTTTTTCATTACTTTAATTATTTCCGCTTTTTCTTCATTCCTCTCTCTTACTATTATGAGTTTGATTCAAAAGAGATGCAAGGAAAAACATTATCGGCTAAGATAGGTTTAGGATCTCGTTAGGATGATAGATGAACGAACTGTAATAAGAGGCGAAAACACGTCAGTTATTAGGTCTTGTTTGTAAAGATGATGTAAATTTCAATATAAGTAATTGATTATATAAGCGAATGATTATATACTAAGAATAGAAGGAGCGAGTGATATGTTACCAATAGAGGAAGCAGCAATAATTCTTAAATTAATGGGCGATAAAACACGATTAACGATGTTGAAGTTATTAGAGGGTGATTCTTGTTGTGTGTGTGAGTTCGTCGAACTCTTTGGCATGAGTCAACCAGCAATTAGTCAACATTTACGTAAATTAAAGGATGTCGGACTTGTGAAAGAAGACAAACGCCAACAGTGGGTGTTCTACTATTTAAATGAAAAACACGAGCTATATCCATTAATTAAATGTGTGTTATCGACCTTACCGTCCCAACATGAGAAACTCCTTCAATTGACCAAAGACGGAAAACGAATTGAATGCTGTTCGATAAAAGGGGAGAATAGTCAAGATGACAAAGGAACAAACGTCAGGGATTAGTTTTTTTGAACGATATTTAACTGTTTGGGTACTCTTATGTATGGTGTTTGGTGTCTTACTCAGTGTCTTATTTCCGGATGTCACCACCTACTTGCAAGATTTAACCTATGCTGAGATTTCCATTCCCATTGCGATTTTAATATGGTTAATGATTTATCCGATGATGATGAAGGTGAATTTTAAAAGTGTGAAACGCATCTCCAAAGACCGTAAAGGGATCTATTTAACGTGGGTCATTAACTGGCTTGTTAAACCGTTTACGATGTATGCGATTAGTTACGTGTTCTTTTACTTTATTTTTAGTCCATTTATTTCAGCGGATTTAGCACGCGAATATGTCGCGGGTGCGGTGATTTTAGGAGCGGCACCATGTACGGCGATGGTATTCGTCTGGAGTCACTTAACTAAAGGTGACCCAGCTTATACGGTTGTTCAAGTAGCAACAAATGATTTAATTGTGTTACTACTTTATACACCAATCGTTGCGCTTTTATTAGGTGTCTCTGGTATTGAAGTACCTTTTGATACTTTGATTTTATCGATTGTATTATTCGTTGTTATTCCTTTGATTGGTGGGCTTTTGACGAGACAACATATGGTCAAAACAAAAGGAGAAACGTATTTTGAAGAGACCTTTTTAGCTAAGTTTAAACATACGACCACTATTGGATTATTGTTGACATTGATTTTAATCTTTATGTTCCAAGGGGAGACGATTCTTTCTAACTACGGACATATTGTCTTAATTGCCGTCCCACTTATTATTCAAACATTCTTTATCTTTTTCTTAGCTTATTTTGTAGCGAAGAAGTTGAACTTAACCCATGATATTGCCGCCCCTGCGGGCATGATTGGCGCCTCAAACTTCTTTGAGCTTTCCGTTGCGGTCGCGATCAGTTTGTTTGGTGTGACTTCACCAGTCGCCCTCGCGGTCACCGTTGGGATTATCGTAGAAGTCCCTGTGATGTTAATGCTAGTGAAAATTGCGAACAACACCCGTCACTGGTTTCGCGCATAGTTCACATAGGTAAAAGTAGAGCCCTTGTAGTTTTTTGAGGGGCTCTACTTTTTTTCTGTTAAAGTCGAGATAATAGAAAATGAAACAGAATGAAATGTCAGAAAAAAAAGAACTTTTTTAACATTAGAACTATTGGAAATAGCCTTTTCAAAACGGATACAGATAGCTATAATGGACACTATTGCGATAAAAAAGAAATGTCGCAAATTATCTAAAAATTATATTAATTCAGCTTTGAAGGGACGTTTTATTTATGTCAGAAAAGAAAAAAGGTCTGTTTCAACGATTTTTAGATATGATCGAAACAACTGGTAACCGTTTGCCCCATCCGGTAACCTTGTTTGCGATTTTGTCAGTCGTTGTTTTAGTCGCATCAGCCATTGTGGCGGCGACAGGCGTCAGTGTCGAACATCCAGGGAACCCTGGGGAAATGATTGAAGCCAAAAATCTTCTTAGTCGTGAGGGTGTCCAATATATCTTTACAGCGATGGTTGATAACTTTATTAACTTTGCGCCATTAGGTGTGGTGCTTGCCAGTATGTTAGGGATTGGACTTGCTGAGCGTAGCGGCTTAATTTCAGCGGCTTTACGAGGATTTGTTTTATCAATTCCAAAGTCACTCATTACAGCCGGATTAGTATTTGCCGGGATTATGTCATCACTTGCCTCTGATGCAGGTTATGTTGTGCTCCCTCCACTTGGTGCGGTTATCTTTATCGCGCTTGGCCGTCATCCGATTGCGGGTATTGCCGCTGCTTTTGCGGGTGTCTCTGCCGGGTTTAGTGCAAACTTACTCCTAACATCACTTGACCCGATGCTTGCGGAAATGACAATTTCAGCAGCAGCAATTATTGATCCAGCTTATGCGGATAATATGAACGTAGCGATGAACTATTACTTTGTCATTGCCTCTGTGTTCTTGCTTACGATTGTCGGTGCGCTGGTCACAGAACTGATTGTTGAACCACGCTTAGGAACGTTTAAAGGTAGTGTCAATAAGGATGATTTAACGGAGTTGTCAGCACTCGAGAAAAAAGGCTTACGTTATAGTGGGTTAAGTCTACTCATCACGGTCATTGTGATTGGGTTACTCGTCGTACCAGCTAACGGTTTATTACGTGCGGATGACGGTGGCGTCATTTCATCACCCTTTATGTCATCACTCGTACCAATCATTATGATTATGTTCTTTATTCCAGGTCTTGTGTACGGAAAAGTAACGAAAGTGATTAATACTGATACTGATATGGCGAATAAGCTGTCAGATACGATGGCTTCCATGGGCATGTTTATCGTGCTTGCCTTTACCGCAGGTCAGTTTGTTAGTTACTTTACTGAATCAAACTTAGGTTTACTTATTGGGGTTGCTGGAGCTGAATTTTTAGATTCAGTAAAATTAGGTGGAATTGTCCTAATTCTGTTGTTTATTCTTATTTCAGGCTTTATTAACTTATTTATCGGTTCAGCCTCTGCTAAATGGGCGATGATGGCACCGGTATTTGTGCCAATTATGATGCAACAAGGTTACTCACCTGAACTCACACAAATGGCTTACCGGATTGCCGATTCAACCAGTAATATTATTTCACCGCTGATGCCTTACTTTGCGATGATCATTGTCATTATGCAAAAGTATAATAAGAAAATGGGGATTGGAACGTTGATTTCAACGATGTTCCCATACACCATCTTCTTTACACTCGGTTGGTTGCTCATGCTTATTGTTTGGATGTTATTTAGCTGGGATCTTGGGCCAGGTTCTCCGATTAGCTATATGATGAACTAGTTCGTAATATTGATACTTTCACATTGAATAAGCGAGCTTTTATAGAGACATCTCCAAGGCAAATGCTTTGGAGGTGTTTTTTTGATCCGTTAGATTAAAGAATTTTCTGAATAGTACTTGTTTTTTAATCAGAAAGTCGTTATCATATAGTATAAACCATATATGGATTTTTCAAACAATTACATACTTCTTATCAAGAGAGACGGAGGGATTTGGCCCTGTGATGTCTCAGCAACCTCTCTAATTTAGAGGAAGGTGCTAAATCCAAAAGGCATAGACCTAAAGATAAGAGCGATTAAGACCTAAGGCGCTCTCTTAACTGTTAAGAGGGCGATTTTACTGTTTAGGTCAAAAACGCAACGACTTTTAAGAAGTATTAAACTAAAGGAGGCGCATCGCATGTATCAATTAGACACGTATTTTTCACAACTCGGCAACAAGCAAGAACCGAGTACAGGCGCGGTCACTTATCCTGTACACTTATCAACAGCTTATCGACATAATGATCTTCATGAATCAACAGGATTTGATTACACAAGGACAAACAACCCGACCCGAGATACGCTAGAACAAGGCTTTGCGGCAATCGAATCAGGCGCGGGGTGTTGTGCAACATCTTCGGGTATGGCAGCCATTCAACTCGTATTATCGCTATTTCAATCAAATGATGAGATGATTGTCTCAAGTGATTTATATGGTGGGACGTATCGTTTGTTTTCAGACTATGAAGCGCGCTTTCAATTGAAATTTACATACGTCGATCCGCTCAATATACAGGCCTTCACGGATGCGATTACCGATAAAACCAAAGCCATCTTCGTAGAATCGGTGACGAATCCATTGTTGAAACAAGTGGATGTCAAAGCGCTAGGGGACTTGCTTAAAGAACGAGATATCTTATTCATTGTTGATAACACATTCTTAACCCCATATTTACTAAAGCCATTAACGCTTGGAGCGGATATCGTCATTCACAGCGCAACAAAATATTTAGCCGGGCATAATGATTGTTTAAGTGGGCTTGTGGTGGCGAAGGATGAAAAAGTCTATGCGTCATTATTTCAAAGTCATAATGCGAGTGGTGGGACGTTAGCGCCGTTTGATTGTTATTTGTTAATGCGCGGGTTAAAGACGTTACCACTGAGACTAGACCGTCAAGTAGAAACAGCTAAACGACTCGCGCAATATTTACGTGCGCATCCTTCTATTAAACAGGTCTATTACCCTGAGACGGGTGCAATGATTAGTTTTGAATTAGAAAAGGCCGCTCATATTAGCCCGTTTCTTCGATCACTTCAACTGATCAGTTTTGCTGAAAGCCTAGGCGGTGTGGAAAGCTTTGTGACCTATCCTTTTACCCAGACACATGCCGATATGCCAGTCGCTGTTCGCAAGGAAAGAGGCATCACGGATACGTTACTGCGTCTTTCTGTTGGGACTGAGCATATCGATGACTTGTTGAACGATTTGGCTCAAGCTATACGTCTTTTAAAATAATATAATGAAGAAGAAGGTGGTCTCTAAACAATGAGACGACCTTCTTTTTTTATGTGGGCTGTTAATTTTCTGTTATTTTCTTTTATATTAGAAAGGGAGTAAGGTTATGTGATTATTTTCACTTGAGTGGAGAATAATTGTCTGAAAACAACGATTTTTTTAAGATAGTCTGTTATAATGTAAATGTTGTGTAAAAAGAGAGAGCAACTTAGTCATTTAATTAATCAATGCGAGGGGCGATTTATTCATGTATACGATTGAGCAATTTGAGAAAGACATGTTTACAATGTATCAATTAAAGCACCCAACCGGCAACAGTTGGATTACGGTTTGTCCAGAACGTGGCGGTATCATTACAGGTTACGGCACAAACAATGAAGAGCGGTTATACTTAAATGAAGCAACGTTATTTGACCGTAAACAAAATGTTCGTGGGGGGATCCCCGTGTTATTCCCTATCTCTGGTCAACTAAAAAATAAGCAGTATCATTGGGGCAATCAGACGTATGATATGCCAAACCATGGACTCGCAAGAATCCATCCTTGGGAAGTACTTGAGACGCACAGCGATGAAGAACATGCGTTTATTTCTATTCTGTTTAGAAGTAGCTTAAGTACAAAAGCTGTGTACCCGTTTGACTTTAAGGTGATCTTTACTTATACACTTCGTGGTGATCAGCTATTGATTCACCAATCTTATGAAAATTTATCCGATACACCGATGCCAATCTATCCGGGTCTACACCCGTACTTTAAATCAGATAAAAAGGTTGTCGGTTTAGATATTCCAACTAAAACGTATTATGATTATAACGATGAAGAAGAAAAAGCCTTTACTGGTCAAATCGATTTAACACATTTAAAAGAAGCGGTACTTTTAGAGAATACCCATACACAAGTTAAAGCAACTGTGGACCAACAGTCGATTAATATGGAAATGGACGAACCGTTTCATTATACTGTCCTGTGGACCGAACAAGACCAACGCTTTGTCTGTGTCGAACCATGGACGAGAAAAAATGGTGAATTAAATAGACAAGAAGATTTAATTAAAGTACCAGCTAGAGACACGTTCGATACGTGGGTCAGCTTTCAAATTATTTAATACTAAAAACGTACACATGGTGTCTTAGACAGGATGTGTACGTTTTTTCTTTCTCTTTTTTAATTTTTCTCCCTTTTATCGCTACTTCATTTTAACTAACGAGATCTCAATCGCCCATTGTTTCAGCTAAATAACGGGAAAGTTAAATCATACTAACAGAGAGGCAAGAAAGAGTGCAAGGTAACTCTTGACTCAACATACCCCTAGTGGTATAATAATTATTGTGAACAATATCACTTATATAAGTTTGTTGAAAAATACACAGGTCTTAACATTCGAAAGGGGAAAGAAATTATGGGTAAAAGAGTATTAGTTGTCGGTGGTGTCGCAGGTGGGGCATCTGTTGCTGCACGTGTTCGTCGATTAGATGAAGAAGCAGAGGTGATCATGTTTGAGCGTGGACCGCACGTATCCTTTTCAAACTGTGCATTACCATACCACTTAAGTGGTGAAATTGAAAACAGTGAAACATTAGTATTAATGAATCCGGAAGTCTTCCGTAAACAATATAAGATCGAAGCACGCGTCAGAACAGAAGTGATAAAAGTCAATAAAGATGACAAGACGATTACGGTTAAAAATTTAGAAACAGATGAAATACATGATGAAGCCTATGATAAGCTCGTCTTATCTCCAGGGGCAAATCCTATTATGCCGCCACTTGATGGAATTGATTCACCGCATGTCTTTAGCGTACGTAACGTCGTTGATATTGAAAAATTAAATACATTTGTGTCAAAAGACACGGTCGAAGATGTTGTCGTTATTGGTGGTGGTTTTATCGGTATTGAAGTCGCTGAAAACTTAGTACACGCAGGTAAGCAGGTCACACTTGTAGAAGCGCAAAACCAAGTGATGGCACCCTTTGATTACGATATGGTTCAAATTCTTCATAAAGAAATGGTCGATAAAGGCATGGGCCTTGTCTTAAGTGACGGGATTGAATCAGTCAAAGACGACCACATCGTGTTACAATCAGGTAAGACAATCAAAGCTCAAGCGGTCGTGATGGCGATTGGCGTCCGTCCGGAGACAACACTCGCAAAAGAAGCAGGTCTTGACATTGGTGTGACCGGCGGTATTAAAGTCGATCACAACTACCTTACATCAAATAAAGATATTTATGCGGTCGGTGATGCGATTGAAGTCCATCATAAACTAACCGGTCAAAAAACTCGCTTAGCTCTTGCGGGACCAGCGCAACGTCAAGCACGCGCAGCAGCTGACCATATGTATAATATTCCACACCGTAACACAGGTGTCATCGGTTCAAGTGCGATCCAAGTATTTGACATGAATGCTGCATCAACCGGTCTAAATGCGCGTCTAGCTGAAGCGCAAGGTTTTGACTTTGACTTTAGCTATGTAATTCCGACGGATAAAGTAGGCATCATGCCAAACAGTCACCCGGTTTACTTTAAGTTAATCTTTGAAAAGCCAACCGGTCGCGTTTTGGGAGCGCAAGCGATCGGCCGCGGTAATGTCGATAAGCGTATTGACGTGATTGCGTCCATGATTATGATGAACGCAACTTTAGAAGATTTAAAAGAGCTTGAACTTTGTTACTCGCCAGTGTTTGGTACCGCTAAAGATGTTGTCAACATGGCCGCTTTAAACGGCTTAAACGTCCTTAACGGCGTCATCAAACAAGTACAAGTAACTCAGATGCGTGAACTTGTAGAATCAAACGCCCACATTATTGATGCACGTGAACCGGGTGAATTCAAGCGGGGTCACTTTACGAATGCGGTCAATATACCATTAAGCCAGTTCCGTGAACGTTTAGATGAGATTCCAACGGATGTGCCTGTATATGTGCACTGTCGTTCAGGGCAACGCTCTTACAATATGGTCCAAGCGCTTCAAAACTTAGGTTATGAAAATGTTTATAACGTGGCAGGTTCGTTCCTCGGCACATGCCTCTATGAATACTTTAACGACCAAGTAGAAGGCCGTACGCCAATTGTGACCGCTTATAACTTTAATTAATATCAGTTAAAAAATAATATCAGATCAAGATGAAAGAACAACAAAACCGCTAAGGGCAGTCAGTCGACTCGCCTTAGCGGTTTTTTAAATTTAATTATAGTCACGAGGAATTGTATGCTCCCACTTGTTTGAAGCGACCTCTTGGTCGTGTTCAAAGGCTTTAATGGTATGGGTTAAATAGAAGTTTTCTTCATCTGACGTCATTTTACTGTACGTTTCAACCTTCGTCTGCCACGCATCTCTACCAACCGTTAATTCCCAGTAACATTCAGCGGTCGCTGAGAGCGGATCATTCTCTTTAATAGAGTAGATATTTTTATTAATACTCCCGTGTTCAACGCCGTTGTGCATGAGCTTACGGCTACCCTCATCAGAATAATCAATCACTTGCCACGTTGAATCAATGGGACGATGAACGATATCGAATGACCGCTCTTCTTTGCGCAAGACTTCTCGCTCAATAATAGAGGCGGTTTCTGCCATATCAAACACCCGCACGTCCTCGTCTCTTTCATTCGGCTGTCTAACAGGCAGGTCGAGATACGTACCCATCCCTGTATGAAGGGTTAGATTCACTGGTTTTGGCGATGGCCAAGCTTTAGTCCAGTAGGTTGGTGCAATCGCAACTTCTAATCGATGACCTTTCGTTAACCTCTGTCCAAGACTATCCAGTTTAACCTTCACGTCATAGATGTTTCCTGGAACAAGTGCTTCTGGGTGTTCATGCGATTTATAGTGATTGAGGTTCAACATGCCCCAGCTTATTAACGTGGACTCACCGGTAGGTGCTTTATCCATAAGACGGACAACGACCATCGCATTATCTTGATCGGTTGATAGTCGCGCATGAAAGACAGGTTCACCGAAGTAATCACGATCTTCTGTCAAAGCGTCAGATGTAAAAACAACCGCTTTACCGTTTTCTAGACGTTGGTCAGCGGGTAAGTCCCCAGGCTGACCGAATGGACAAAACGTCCCCGCATAAAATCCATGTTCTTGAACACTTGGTATAAGTATAGTGTTGGTGTCTTTCATTGCCTCGGTAAGCGACTGCTTATTCGGATACCATTTCTCACTGGTAACGTCCTCACTTGGCCAGTGATCCATCCCAATCCACCGACCTGGTCTTTTATCGTAAGTCACTTGAGGCTTTTCAGGTTCTTGAATCCAAGCTTGAAATTTTGGTTCCTCATACATACCGGTATCTGTGTCTTTTAACCAATGATCAAAGAAGCGAACGGCTTCTTGAAGAAAACCAATCGTCGGCTCTGGTGTTGCGACTTCTGGGTATTCATGAGTCCATGGACCAATCAAGCCTTTGGCGTTTGGCAAATGTTCCACCATTCTAAAAATCGCGTCCGTATAAGCATCTTGCCAACCACCGACCGCAAAGACAGGAATGTTCACTTTACTGTAATCTTCATTAATCGACCCATGTTTCCAGTAATCATCACGTCGTTGGTGAGATAACCATTCAATCGCAAACGGCGGTGTTTCCATTACACGTTGTAGCCAGTTGTCACGCCACGAGTCACCAACGACTGATGGATCTTGCGGGCGAGCGTTATACGTAAACATTGTTGATGCCCACCACAACATATCAGAAGCTAAAATATTGCCCCCGCGGTAATGGACGTCATCTTGGTAACGATCGTCTGTCGAACATAAAGTAATAATGGCTTGTAAGGCTGGATGTTCACGTGAGGCGACTTGTAAACTATTAAAGCCGCCCCAAGACTTTCCGAACATACCGACACGACCAGTCGACCACGGTTGACTGGTGATCCAGTCAATAACTGAAAGCGCGTCGTCTTGTTCTTGTTTTAAGTACTCATCAAGTAAAATCCCGTCCGAGTCACCTGACCCGCGAATATCGACGCGAATACTAGCATAACCATGGCCCGCAAAATAAGGGTGCCGAGCCGAGTCGCGAATCGCGGTAAAATCATTCTTACGATACGGTAAGTATTCTAATAAGGCGGGTACGGGATTTTCTAAAGCATCTTCAGGTAACCAAATATGGGCCCTTAGTGTTTTTCCGTCAGGCATAGCGATTTTGACGTGCTCTAGTTTTTTGACCTTGCGGTCAAAATCTGTCTTTACCCGTCGTGTGTCTGAATCTTGTATGTTAAAAACCATGTTCTCTCATCCTTTATCTCTATTGTATTGCTCACTTATACGAGCGGTATCACTTAGTTTTGTTTTATTTTTTCTTCAGCAGCTGTTTTTTTAGTTTTGTTCTTTTCTCCTCTTTAACGTAGCGCATAACCACATGTTCAACCTCACGGTAAACATAGTGAATCGCATCGTCTTTTGTCCAACTGCGCCGATGATTTAAATAATGAACAAGAGCTCCTACCCAAATCATATGCGTCACTTCTGTCAGTGTGGAGAGGTCTGCTTCATCTAGATAGCCTTCGGTCACGCTTTTTGATAAAAAGTCAGCACTACGTTTTGAAAAGCTTTCTTCTTGAAGAATGCCCTTTAATTCATCTGGCACAGCCAGAAGTTCTTCTGGGTACATTGTGTAATATTTTTTAAATAAATCTTTTGCTGTGTCGCCTAAATCTCCGACAAAGACCATGTAATAAATGTGAGGGTCATTAAAACTATGCTTTAAAAAGCATTCCCATAACCCAAGCCATTGGATGAGTGTCGGTTGTTTCTTATTAATGTAGTTTGGAATGTCATCAATATAAGGCTTAGTAAATTTAAGTGACGCAAAAAACTTAAGATGACTTAAATCATCGAAGTAGTTATAAGCTGTAGATGACGTATAACCAGCCAAATCAGCGACTCTACGGATCGTTAATGATTCTAATCCATCCTCTTCGATAATATCGACAGCCGCATCAATGAAATATTGCCACATGCGTTTTCTTTGTAGTGCTTTTTTATCCACCTGCCATCCACTCCTAAAAAACGTGTTTATTTTATGAACATGTTCATAAAATAACTGTAACATAGATAGACTATCCCATCAAGGCGCGCGTGTCCAGTTAGGATAAGTCATGAATGAAACGATATAGGAGAGATAGAAAAAGCAAAAAATAAAAAAATATCTTAAATTTGAGATAAAGGTTTTAAAAATGAGGAAAAGGGAAAAACTAACTGTAAACATTGTTAAAAATGCTCAAACATATGAAAAACAAACAAAAGAAGTGGAGTGATCGATGTGAAAAGTACAGGTATTGTCCGTAAGACAGACCATTTAGGTCGAATTGTTTTACCAAAAGAATTAAGACGGTCGTTGGATATTGAGCCGAAAGATCCGCTAGAAATTTTTATTGATGGTGAACGTGTGATCTTAAGTAAATACAAACCAACGAAGCAATGTATGATTACCGGCGAAGTAAGCGAAGATAATCATGTGTTCTTTGATGGCAAAGTGATCTTAAGTGATGAGGGCATTCGTCAATTTAAAAATGAACTGAATGACTATTTTGAGTAACCTTTAACAATGAGAAAAACGTACCGCGATCGACTCGCTGTACGTTTTTTTAGTGGATTATTTTCCTTCGTCTCAGTCACGATTTGAATAGGGTAGTATGGACCGAGCATCATAGTCAACTTTATTAGGAGGACTTAACCGTACAAGTATAGACAAGTTGCCCGATTAATCGTTTTTCTTTAGAGATAATAGGTTTTAACAACGATATCTTGTTCAAAATGACCAAAAGATTTCCCGAACAACGTTAACCCACCCACGTGATTCGCCTCTTCTTTGACTTCGAATTTTAAGGACCACGCATCGGAGATGTCCATAAAAGCTTTGGTGGTAATCTCAGAAATCGGATCTCCGTCAATATACGTCCCGTGTGAGGTAATCCGTAACGTTTTCAGTAAACCATATTGATTAATTGTCTCTGGCCACCAGTCTGGTGTCAGTCGGCCGCGTTCATCATTAAAGTCACCGGGACTTTGCCATTCACCTAGTTCAATGCCGTTTAGTGAAAAAGTAATATCACTTGGCCAGTGCGGATTAGCGAATGGAAACTCAGACGATATTTCAAATGAAATATCAATTTGTTGGAGCGATTGATGCGCTTCTAAATAATTCGGTAGTTTGTATTCAACAAAACCTTTGGTGAACCAAAGGATTCCCGCATCCATTCGGTCCGGTGATAAAAAGTATTTCGGTTGATCAACCGGTCCGATGAAGTCTTTTGTAGAGGCAAGACCACATGACGGTGAGACGTTAAAATCAGTAAAGTGTCCGACCGGGACTGAGACAACATGGGTAGCATAAGCGGCCTGCACTTTCTTAGGGAAACTAATATAAATATCCTCAACGACAAGCGTTGAGATTTTTTGAATGCCTGATTTCCCTTTGGTTTTTTCCGTCCGGATAAGGCCAGCTTCTTCGAGCTTACTGACGTGACGGGTAACGATGGCACTTGATAGGTCTAAGCGTTCGGCAAGTTGTTTAATATTCAGTTGCTGTTCGGATAAGTAGCGAATAATGTTTAAACGAACCTCACTGGCCAGCGCTTCATACAGCGGTAAAGAGGTGGAATCAATTTGAGCCTGCATAGAATTATTCTCCTTACGTTTTTAGTTAGTTAATAAGTGAGTTAACATAAAAAAATTGAATATGGGGTGATTGTGTACTTTATATAAGTTATTTCACCAACATATTAACATAAAGGTTAATTAAAATCAAAAAAAATTAAGATAATTTATTAATATATCATTGACACCGCTTACATATACGTATATATTTATAAGTGAATAAGCGATAGAAAAAAAGATACGGATAACCTATCGGAATTATCGTAAAAGACTATGAATGAGTTAGAGGTGATGGTTTTGAAAAGAAGAAGAGATAGCCGTGTCATCATCAGTAGTGTCTTGATGGTGTGGTTAGGCCTTGGTTTACTACAACCGATCCATCATGTAGAAGCTGAGGGGGACGCGTCGGCGGAGTCGTTAATCACAGAAGATGTAAGAGAAGGTCGTTATAGCCGTTATATAGAAGGAACGGAAAGCGAGCATTATAGCGGGGCACCAATTATCATTGATGACGTCAGTGCGCTTAACAGTGAGCAACAAGACACTTACGAAGGTGAACCGGTGATTTTTATTGATCAAGACCAGACCGGTACCCTGACCGTTGACGTACCAGAAACCGCGTATTATATTATCGGTTTCGAATACAAAATTAAGGGAGAGAATGTGTTACCTACGCAGCTCTCGATGACAGTTAATGGTGAGACACCCTTTTATGAAATGCAAAATCTTATTTTTGAACACGGCTGGAAAAATCCAGAGGAGATTCCACTTGATAAATACGGGAATGAGATTATTCCACAGCCAATGAAATACGAGGATTGGCAAATGAAATACGTGATTGATTCAAGTTATCGGACAAGTTTACCATTAATGGTAAAACTTGAACGAGGTAACAATGATTTAGCTTTAACCATTTCAGAGGGGAACCTGTTAATTAAATCAGTTGAAATCAGTAGTCAAATAGAAGTCCCATCGTATGAACGAGGGACGGTCACAGGTGATGCTTTTATCGAAGTAGAAGCGGCCAATGAACTTGACTTACGCAACAATTCGGCTATACGTGCTAACAGTTCTTATAATGTTAATTTAATTCCTTATAGCAGCGATAAACGGGTGCTAAATCATATCGATCCGGATTCATTTAAAACACCGGGTGATACGATTCACTACAAAGTTGAGGTTGAAGAAGCAGGGTTTTATCATCTAGGACTAAATTATCAACAAGATGCAAAAGCGGACTTTCCCGTATTCATGAATATTCAGATTAACGGTGAATTCCCACATGAGTTACTAAAAGATTATCCGTTCTTTTATCAAAATAATTATCAACATGTCTCATTAGTCGATGATGCGGATGAGTTGTTAACGGTGTACTTAGAAGAAGGCGTCAATGATGTCAGTTTTCAAATTTCGATTGCGCCGATTAAATCAGCGCTTGAAGAAATTGAGAAACTTACGCGTGAAATTCAAGCGTTATCATTAGAACTCACCAATCTCGTCGGACCAGATGTTGACCGGTTCCGTGATATTGATGTTAATGACTACATTCCTGGTGTGTTTGAATTAATGACTGACTGGGCTGATCGGATGAATAACCTATACGAAGAGATGAAGTCGTATAACCCGTCATCAGGAGAGGTCGGTGCCTTTAGTGGTTTACGCGTAGCAGAAGAACAATTAAGAAGTCTCATCGCTAACCCAAGAGAACTCGCTCAACGAAAAGGTGAGCTCGCCACCGGAACAAACTCGGTGACCGCTTACTTAGGAAACTTGATGCAAGAGATGAATAACAACGGAATGGGCATTGATCGTTTCTACTTCTATCAAGAAGATGTTGAGATACCTCAATCGGCTTCGTGGTTTGAAAAAACATGGGGCAGTATTAAACGATTTGTGAATACCTTTGGGGAACAAGACTATGACGTATCAAATACAGATGATGAAAACTTACAAGTATGGGTCAATCGTCCGCGTCAATATGTAGAAATTATGCAGCGACTGATTGATGAAACATTCACATCAGAAACCGGTGTGAAAGTTGACCTATCGATGATGCCTGACCAAAATAAACTCATCTTGGCTAATGCCGCAGGTGAAGCACCAGATGTCGCGCTTGGTGTGAACTACGCGTTACCATTTGAAATAGGGATCCGCGGGGCACTAGAAGATTTATCGCAGTTAGAAGGTTACGAGGACGTGGCCAGTGATTTTGCGCCAGGTATGCTTGTCCCAGCGACAATTCAAGGTGGGGTTTATGCGCTTCCAGATACAATGAACTTCTGGGTCATGTTCTACCGGGAAGATATTTTATCGGAAATGGGCTTACCGATTCCAAATACGATTAGTGACGTACGCTCGTATTTACCAGAACTACAGCGTTTAGGAATGAATTTCTTCTATCCAACGGCCGGTATGCCAGGGATGAAAATCTTTGCGGGAACGATGCCGCTTATCTATCAAAGCGGAGGTCAATTGTATGGTGAGACGATTCATAAAACGGAGCTAAATAGTAATCAGGCGATTGAAGGGGTACGCTTATTAACCGAAATGTTTACCATTTATAACGTCCCGTATGATGTGCCAAGTTTTTATCAACAGTTTAGAGATGGTTCAATTCCGATTGGGATCAGTGATTACTATATGTATAACTTAATTTTAAATGCGGCACCAGAAATTAAGAACGTCTGGGATATTGCCCTTATTCCGGGAATTGAAAATGAATCGGGTGACATCGAGCGCTGGTCAACGGGTGGCGCTGAAAGTAACATCATGTTTAAAGATACTGGAAAAATTGATGACGCCTGGGCCTTTATGAAATGGTGGGCAAATGCGGATACGCAAGTCGCCTTTGGTAATACGCTTCAGACCACTTACGGACCAGAATATATGTGGAATACAGCGAATCTTTCAGCTTATCAAGAATTGCCGTGGAAACATGATCATAAACAAGTGATTTTAGACCAAGCCGAGTGGATTGCCGAAGTACCACGTGTACCAGGTAGTTATTTACTCGAACGTGAACTAAGTAATGCTTACAATGCCATCGTTCTTGATGGTGAGAATTTAAGAACCGCGATCGACCTTGCGAGTAAACGGGTAAATCGTGAAACAGAAAGAAAACTCGAGGAGTTCGGCTTTATGGTGGATGGGGTTATTGTTGAACCTTATCCCAATCCAGAACTTTCGATTCGAGACTAAGGGAGGAGGATCTAAGATATGAAAGGAAATAAAAAAAGTCCCTATCTATTTTTAGCACCTTACCTTACACTATTTACTTTGTTTATTGTCGTGCCAGTTGTGATGGCGATCTTTCTATCGTTTACGAACTTTAACACGATTGAAACACCTAATTTTGTAGGGTTTATGAATTACATTAACTTATTAACACAAGATGAAATCTTTATGCAGTATGTGCTTCCTAATACGATTTTATTTGCGGTGATTGTCGGGCCTGGCGGCTACATTTTATCGTTCCTCCTTGCCTGGGTGTTAGCCCAATTGCCGAAATTACCACGGACAGTATTTGCGCTTATTTTTTACTCGCCATCTATGACGGCGGGGATTGCGATGGCTGTTGTTTGGCGGGTCATTTTTAGTGGGAACCAATCAGGCTATGCGAATCATATTTTAATGACGTTAGGTGTCATTAATGAACCGATTATTTGGTTACAAGACACCCGTTATATTTTAGTCATTATGATTGTCGTTGCTTTGTGGAGTAGTATGGGTGTCGGATTCTTAGCGATGATGTCCGGTGTCTTAAACATTGATCAAACCTTATATGAAGCAGGGGCGATTGATGGGATTAAAAATCGTTTTCAAGAACTCATTTATATTACGATTCCATCGATGAAACCGCAAATGTTGTTTGGGGCAGTGATGGCGATCGTTGGTACATTTAATGCTGGTGCGATTGGGGTCCAGTTGACGGGCGCCAATCCGACACCGTCTTATGCCGGTCAGTTAATGGTCAACCACATTGAAGATTATGGTTTCATTCGCTTTGAAATGGGTTATGCGGCTGCCTTATCGGTGGTGCTCTTACTCATCATTTATCTCTTTGCGACCATCTCGAAAAAACTCTTTAGTGAGGCATAAGAAAGGAAGGATAGTATGGCATTTAAAAGCAGTGGGATTAACCCACAAAAATTTCATGTAAGCCAACTGAAGTTCTATCTATTTTTAGTACCTTTTGCGATCTTCATGGCTTTACCAATTATATTTATCTTTAATCATGCCTTTAAACCACTCGATGAATTATATGCATTCCCGCCAAGATTCTTTGTGAGTAATCCGACCTTGGAAAACTTTCAAAACTTGTCGCAACTCGCTGAACAGTCTGGTATTCCGTTGTCACGTTATGTGTTTAACAGTTTGTTTGTCACAGTGATTGTCGTGTTTTTATCACTGGCGTTATCAACCCTTGCGGGTTATGCGTTATCAAAGAAACAGTTCCGCGGGAAGAAGATGTTGTTAGAAGTGAATAACACGGCGCTCATGTTTGTGCCGATTGCGGTGATGATTCCACGCTTTCTAACTGTGACAACGATTGGGATAGAAGATACGTACTTTGCGCATGTGTTACCACTTGTGGCGATGCCGGTAGGGTTATTTTTAATCAAGCAGTTTATTGATCAAATACCTGATTCGCTCATTGAGGCAGCGGTTATTGACGGGGCCACCGACTTTAAAATTTACTGGCGCGTCATCTTACCACTGATTAAGCCGGCCATCGCTACAGCGGCTATCTTAGCGTTTCAACTGGTCTGGAATGATATGGAGACATCGAATCTCTATACGACAAGTGAAAATATGCGGACACTGGCTTTCTTCATGAATACGCTAGCGGCACAAACGAACGTCGTCGTTGGTCAAGGGATGGCCGCGGTTGCTTCGATGATTATGTTTGTTCCAAACCTCATTCTCTTTGTGTTCTTGCAAAGTAAGGTTATGAACACGATGGCGCACTCAGGACTAAAATAAAGGAGATGATGACGATGAAAAAGATAGTAGCGCTCATTCTCCTTAGTCTCATTGTTTTCACTCAATCAGCTGATGTTTTACAGGCGAATACAGCTTATAAAACATTCACCGAAGACGGGTACGGTCGTTATGTTGAAACGCAAACAGCCTATACTGTAAGTGAAACAATTGTGCGGTTTGGTGATGAGCTATTTACGCAAGCACAAGATATGAAAATTAGTCGAAGCGGCTTTATTTACGTCGCCGATACCGGTAATGGCCGAGTGTTAGTCGGTACAAAGTCAGGTGAGTTTGTCCGCGCGTTCGGTGAAGATGTTTTACAAAAGCCAACGGGGTTATTTATTTCTCATGATGACCTCGTGTATGTCGCAGATGAAAACAAGATGAAAGTGTTTGTCTTTACTGAAAACGGTGAACTCGTGAATGAGTTTGGTCGTCCGGAAGGGATTTTATTCGGTGAGACGGCAAACTTTGTTCCGCAAAAAGTCGCGGTTGATAAGCGCGATAATGTCTATATTATTTCTCGCGGAAATGCGAATGGAATCATTCAAATTAATGCTAATACAGGACAGTTTTTAGGCTACTACGCACCGAATGCGACAGCGGTCTCGCCGCTTACCGCCTTTAGAAAGTTAATTTTCACCGAAGAACAGTTAGATAAAATGTTAGACGTTGTCCCGTCAACATCAACAAATATTAATATCGATGAGAAAGGCCTCGTCTACAACGTCTCACAAGGTGAGCGCGTGCAAGCCTTACGTAAGTTGAACGTGGCCGGTCGCAATATTCTCGACACGCGGGTCCAAGATGATTTTCCAGTCTCAGTAGAAATTGGTAGTCTAGAAAATATCTTTGTTGGGGCTGAAGATGGCTTTATTTACGAATACACATCCGAAGGAAACCTACTATTTGTCTTTGGTGGCCAAGATGATGGTCGACAGCGCGTCGGTTTATTTAGACGCTTATCCGCTCTTGCGGTTGATGACAATGACCATCTTTATGCACTTGATAGTGATCGTAACCAAATTCAATTATTTAAGCCGACAGAATTTGCGGACTTAGTTCACGAAGCGTTGTACTTATATCAAAACGGGGATTATGAAGCGAGTAAGGGTCCATGGGAAGAAGTGATTCGGCTAAATGGTTTGTTTGACTTTGCTTATCAAGGTTTAGGTGAAGCCTTGTATAAAGAAGAACAATACGGCGAAGCACTGACAGCTTTTCGTCAGGCCAAGTATATTACTGGTTACAGTAATGCTTTCTGGGAAGTGCGTAATTTATGGATGAGAGAACATATTATGACCTTGATTTTTATCATCGTTCTGATCGTTGTTCTTGTCAAAGTCTATGGATATTTTGAACGTAAGACAAAGACCGTGAAAACATTTTTGGATAAGTTGACAGAAAAGTATCGATTAACATTCTTTCAAGATGTGGCATTTATTCGCCACATGATCAAACATCCGCTCAACACGCTCTATAGTATTCAGTATGAAAATAAAGGGAGTGTGTTCTCGGCCAGTTTTTGGTTAATCATTCTTTATGTGATGTATATTATCGATCGTTACTTTACTGGGTTTATTTTCCGCAATGTTGTCGAAGGTGAATATGCGTTAGGGATGGATACGGCTCTGTTCTTTGGTTTATTTGCACTCGTTGTCGGTTCCAATTATTTAATTACGACCATCAATGACGGAGAAGGGAAATTCAAACACGTCTTTATCGGTTTTGTTTATAGCTTTATGCCTTACTTCTTATTCAAACCTTGGACGATTCTGATCAGTAATGTCTTAACTTTGAATGAACAGTATTTACTTAGCTTAGCTAACACGCTTATTTATGCGTGGGTGGCGGTGTTAATCTTTATGATGATTAAAGAAATGAATGACTATACGATTAGAGAAACGATTAAAATCATCTTTATTACAATTTTTATGATGATCATTACTTTACTCTCACTGTTTATCATTTACATCCTTGTTGTCCAAATGGTCCAGTTCGTCGTGTCAGTCTTTAATGAGGGGGTGTATCGCTTTGAAAATAGGTAAACGTTTAAAAGAAATGAAAATAAAAACAATCATTAAGCTCGTGTTGTTTCTCGTCATTTTCGGCGGGTTACTGTACACCTTCCTCTCAAGTGATGCGCCGGGTGGGGATGTCGCGTCCCCTGGTGTACCACCTGTTGCTGAACCTGATACAGAAGCACCGACAGAAGAACCAGCACCGCCAGGAGAAAATACGCCACCACCTGCTGTTGAGGTGGATGATGAGGAACTGGATGAAGTAAAAGAACTTCAACATGTTTACGAAAAAAAACAAGCAACGATTCAAGGACATCAGTTCTTAACAGAAAATAATTACTATGAATTGTATTTAAAAGAAGAAAATCTCTCGGTTATTTTAAGAGACAAACAAACAGGTGCGGTGATGTACTCAACCGTAGAAGAACCCATTGGTGGGAATGAGTCTTGGACGAACTTTATGAAGTCCGGCATCGTCATGGAGTATTTAGTTGGGACAAACATTGTCGTTTATCAAGCCGACATGTACTCTGAAAATCCAGAGAAAACAGTTGAAACAAGGGCCGATGGCTTTACGGCTTCAGTAGATTACCCTGATTTAGAGATTGGTTTTGACGTGTCAGTTACCTTAACAGATAAAGGTATTACCGTTGATATTCCGAAAGAATCCATTACTGAGTCTTCCGATCAATATAAAATCTCAAGTATCTATGTGTATCCGTTTCTAGGGTCTAGTCTTCTCGGAGAACGTGAAGGATACATGATGATTCCGGATGGTTCCGGGGCGCTGATTCACTTGGATGATAACAACGGAAAGTTCTCTCAACCGTACTCAAAAATGATTTATGGTGAAAATGTGGGAATAGACGATCCGTTTGTGTTATCGCTCTTTAATGGGATGAACCCATTTAACGATACCGAAAAAATCTTGATGCCAGTTTATGGTATGGTACACACCGATACTGAAATGGGTTATATCGGCATTATTGAAGAAGGTCAATATAGTGCCAAGCTTGAAAGTTATCCAAACGGCGCCATTTTACCGTACAACTGGATCACGTCAAAATTCATTTACCGTCAAGTCTACAACCAACCGACTTCACAAGAGTCGGGGACGATGGTCGTCCGTCAACGGACGCGTAATGACTTTAATGTTAAAGTGCATTTTAATTTTGTCTCTGGTGATGCGGCTGATTATGTCGGACTGGCGAAAGAATACCGTGAGTATTTACTAGAAAATGATTTACTTAACGTGACAGAAAGTGACTTTAAACTGCGTACCGATTTTTTAGGTGCCGAACTTGAAGACGGCTTACTGTTTAAGAAAACCATTCCGATGACGACGTTTAAACAGGCAGAAGAGATTCTTTCAGATATTCAGGCGAACGGTCGCGATCAATTGATGTCTGTCTTTACTGGTTGGCAAGACGGTGGCCCTTATGGCGGCTTACCGATTCGACATGTAGCAGCAAACAATGCGTTAGATGATGATCTATCACTTACCGCCTTTCAGCAATCACTCGAGGATAAAGGGATTGCGTTGTACTTGAAACACGACGGGTTACGCATTAATACAGAAGAGTTGTCAAATACGCAGCTTAAAGTCATGCGTAAATTCAATAAACGTCGGTATGAAGAAGAAGTCTACGGCAATGTGTACGATATCTTCCATTACTTACATCCAGAAACAAGTGCTGACTTACTAACCGATTTAAAAGAGGATTATCTTGATCAAGAATTAAGCGGTGTGATGTTGTCAGGCATTACCCATACATTATTTAGCTACAGTGAAGGCAGCAAAGAATTCGACCGAATGACGACGAAAAATACGTATCAACCGGTTGTAGAAGATTATAGTGCATCACTTGACTTAGTATTAGATCAACCGTTTAGTTACCTGTGGGGTAGCACGGATGCGTTTATGAATACACCGGTCCAATCGTCAAACTATGTGTTCACAGACGAAGATATCCCGTTCTTGTCACTCGTGTTAAGTGGAACGATGCCGCTCTACTCAGAGTATGTTAACTTCCAAGCGAATCAAGATGAATTCTTCTTACAGTTAGTTGAACAAGGCTTGAATCCATCTTTCTTATTAACGGCAGAGTCACCGCAAGCATTGATTAATACAAATTCATCATGGATTTATAGTTCGCAGTATGATCGTTATAAAGAAACGATTGAACACTATTATGATGAATTAAGTGCGGTACATGACGCGACAAGTGGCGCGATGATTGATGATTACACACGTGAAGGTAAATTAACAACAGTGACGTATGATAACGGCACCATTGTTTATGTGAACTATGCGGATCAAACCTTAAACAGTGGATCAGAAACGATTGAAGCAATGAGTTACAAGGTGGTGACAGGACAATGAAATTAAAACGTGAAACAATTTATGGGTATCTCTTTATTTTACCTTGGCTCGTCGGGTTTTTAGTCTTAGTCTTGTACCCAATGATTCAAAGTTTCTACTATAGTCTCAACAATATGCGAATTACCCCACTCGGATTAAAGTTCATTTATGTCGGCTTTAATAACTACCGTGATGTGTGGCTACAAGATATGTTTTTCATTACGGAATTATTTAGCTTTGGTGTGGATACATTGATTCGGATTCCTGTCATCGTCGTCTTTGCGTTAGTCATTGCGATGTTACTGAATCAAGACGTGAAATTTAAAGGACTATTTAGAACCATCTTTTTCTTACCGGTTATTGTCGCTAGTGGCCCGGTGATCAACCAACTGGTTGATCAGGGAGCTACTGCGATACCGATGTTAGACCAAGACGTGATTATGAGCATTCTAACAAGTTTCTTACCAAACTTCTTTGCGGAAGTCGTTGGTAACTTGTTTAATCAAATCATTACGATTCTTTGGTATTCAGGAGTACAGATTCTGTTATTCTTAGCCTCGCTACAAAAAATCGATCCGAATCTTTATGAAGCAGCGAAGATCGATGGGGGCTCGAGTTGGGAATGTTTCTGGAAGATTACCTTACCAACAATCAAGCCGATTATATTAATTAATCTTGTGTATACACTTATTTCACTGGCGAACAGTGGGCAGAATCCGATCATTGATTTGATTTATGCCAATATGTTTAATGCAACAAGAGGGTATGGCTTTGCTTCTGCGATGGCTTGGATGTATGCGGTGATTATTGCGTTAATGTTACTGATTATATTCTTAGTCTTTAGAGAAAAGAAATCAACACGAGCGTGAGGAGGAGATTCACTTGTCAGCAAAAAACGCAACCAGTGTTGTCACTATTCTTAAGAATGACACACTAAACACCAAACAAAAACTGCGCTTAATTAAACTGAGAATGGAACACTTCTTCCTCGGGTTTAATGATCGTAAAGGTTTCTTACTAAAATTTGTGATTTATACGTTACTGCTTGGGATTGGCTTTGTGTACTTATATCCGATTCTCTATATGTTTGTGACGAGTATGAAGTCATTAAATGATTTACTTGATACGGCGATTAACTGGATTCCTTCCAGCGTCTACATGACTAACTATAAACAAGCGTATGAAGTCTTAAACGTTAGACCGGCTTTACTTGGAAGTTTACAGATTGCGCTGTTTCCAACCATCTTACAAGTGATGATTGCGTCCCTTGTTGGATACGGATTTAGTCGTTTTGACTTTCCGCTTAAAAAGTTTTGGTTTGGACTGATGATTTTTAGCTTTATCGTCCCGCCGCAAATTACCATGATGCCGACTTACCGGTTATTTAGTGATTTAGGTTTAACGGGTTCAATCTTAGCCTTTATTATTCCCGCCGGACTTGGGCAAGGGTTAAACAGTACCATTTTCATTCTGATTTTTTATCAGTTCTTTAAACAAACACCGAAGTCGCTCTATGAAGCGGCTGAAGTTGACGGGGCGAGTCAATTTACTAACTTCTTTAAAATTGCGATTCCAATGGCTGTACCAGCCTTTATCGTCTCGTTCTTATTCTCATTTGTCTGGTATTGGAATGAAACGTATTTAACCTCGCTGTATTTAACGAGTTCGAGCACAGATATAACGACGATTTTATTACAGTTACAGTCGTTTAGTCAAAACTATGAAACACTCTATCCTGCCACAGAAGCAGGACCAAACAAGATTAATGAGGGGATTAAGATGGCCGGTACGATGGTCAGCATTTTACCACTCCTTATTACGTATTTCTTTTTACAGCGATACTTCGTTGAAAGTGTCGACAACACTGGTATTACGGGCGAATAATTTCGCCCTGTGATATAAATTAAATTCCATTAAAGAATGGGGGAAGTAAAAATGACGAGAAAATCATGGCTTTTGATCTTGTCGGTATTGATGGCTTTAGTGTTAGTAGTTTCAGGGTGTGGAGATGATGGTGCTGCCGATGATGGTGGTAACGATTCGAATGCTGAAACAGATGGTGGCAGTGATGAAGGTAACGATGAAGGAACAGATGAACCAGCTGGCTTACCGCCAATGACAGAAGAGGACATTACGTTAACGTATGCGTCATGGCAAAACTTTGAACTGCAACAATTCTTAGCTGAGAAGTTTATGGAAAAATATCCAAACATCACAGTAGAATTGCATCAACTTGAACAAGAAGGTTGGAATGACCATTTAACAAACCTCGCATCAACAGGTGACTTACCAGATGTGTTCTGGTACTTAGGTAACGTCGATGTGCCCATTAGAAACATGTGGTTAGGTGACTTTACTGAGTTATTTGAAAGTGATCCAGAAAGTGATATGATCTTAGATACATTGAAAGATCAAGGATATTTTGATGGTGAACGTAAAATGGCCGCACCTGCCGGTTACTTACCGTACACAATCTTCTTAGATGAAAATCTCTTCAAAGCACAAAACGTTGAGATGCCATCACCGGATTGGACATGGAATGAAATGATTGACTTAATTAAAACAATGACCGTGCCTGAAGAAGGCATCTTTGGATACAATACTTTCACTAAACTTGTCACAATGGGACCGATTGTGAACGGTGACAATATTGGTGAATTTGGTTGGGACGGAGAAAAGTATGACCTCACTGGTTGGTGGGATGATTCTTTAGCGCTCCATGCTGAACTTGTGCGTAATGGTAACCACTCGCCATTCTTTGATACAGATGAAGCAGAAGCTGCTTTTGGTGACCGTTTACTATGGGCTGCCTCATCAGGTCGCGTAGCGATGCAAATGGATGCATGGTGGACAGTGGACCTCTTTAAGACAGATGAGTTTGTCGATAAAGGGATCAAATGGGTCCCTTACGTTGTGCCAAAAGGTGACGAAGCTTCAACAGAAAACAAACCAGCCTTTGTTGACTTTGGTTCGATTTCAGCCGCGACAGAACACCCACGTGAAGCTTATGAATTACTTAAATTCTTCGGTTGGGGTCTAGAAGGTTGGGATGCGAAGTTAGAAGCATTTGAAACGTTAACGCGAGAAGACGGTACGAAAGTATTTACTCATCCAGACGGCTTACCAATCGTTGATGATGCCGCAACATGGGATCGCTTACGTCAATTACTTCCTGAAGAACAATATTATGATGATTTCTTAGCACGTGCGAAATCACCGGTTCCATTAGGTGGCGCGGCGATGCCAGGATTCCAAACGTTCTTAGATGAAGTTTACTTCGGTGGTGAATATGGAGATATTGAAGCTGCAGCAATTAATGGTGATGTGAATCCATATGATATTTCTGCTGACTTAACAGAAAAAATCAATCAATATCACCAACAAGCACTTGATGAACTCTTCTATTAAGATCGAGTAGCACGTTAAAAAACAATGACAAAAAAAGCTTAAAATAACCCAAACAAAAAGCACTGTCTGATGACTCAGGCAGTGCTTTTAAAATCGTTTAAAATGATAAAAAAAGAGGGGGATGGTTAAGTGTGTTCATAGGTTGTGATAAAGTCGATCAGGGCATCTTTAGGTACTGGCTTACTAAAGTAATAGCCTTGCAGTATATCACAGTGCATCCCGCGTAATAATTCAACATGGGCTTTGGTCTCGACGCCTTCAGCGACAAGTGACATATTGAGACGATGACCAAGTAAAATAATCGAATCAGTAATATCCCGGTCGTCACGGTCATCTAAAATATCAAAGATAAACGACTGATCAATTTTTAAATAATCAATCGGAAATTGCTTCAAGTAATTTAATGAACTATAACCAGTCCCAAAATCATCAATGGCAATCTTTACACCAAGCGCTTTTAACTCTTGTAAAATCACAAGGGCCGTTGCGGCATCCATCGCCATCGATTCAGTAATTTCAATCGTAATCAGTGAAGGGTCCACGTCGTAACGTTTTAAAATTGTTTCTATCCGTTCGACAAGGTTACGCTGGTAAAACTGACGAATAGATAAGTTTATACTGATGGGAAGGATAATGTCAGCTTTTTTTAATGAACGGATCGTTCGGGCAACTTCTTCAATCACCCATTCCCCAATTGGGATAATCAGTCCTGTTTCTTCCGCCAGTGGAATAAAGACGTTCGGTGGAATTAATCCACGTGTTGGTGATTCCCAGCGAATAAGAGCTTCCGCCCCGTGGATGACACCTGTTTTTGTTTCGATTTGTGGTTGATAATGTAAGACAAACTCATCGTGTTCAATCGCTTTACGCAAAGATGATTCTATTTCTAATATCCCTTCCATTTGAACGGGAAGATTCGTTTGATAGAACTGAACCGTGCCCCGTTCAATATTTTTGGCATGATACATCGCTTGATCAGCTTTTTTCACGAGTTGTTCAGAAGTTAATGCATCGTCTGGATAAAAGCTCACACCGATGGTGGGTGTGTTGACGATATCAATGCCATCAATCACATACGGCTGACTCATTAAGTGAATCAACTCGTTCGCATAGCGCTCGACATCTTTTATGTGTGCGTTTTGATAGACAATAATAAATTCATCACCACCATAGCGGTAAAATTGGCGCATGTCTACTTGAGTCGTGAGAATCCGCTTCGCGATTTTCTTTAATAACTCATCACCCTTCGCATGACCGAGGGTGTCATTAATCAGTTTAAAGCGATCCAAATCAATGAACAAAAGCCCAAAGGATGTGATGATAGGATCATTAATGAGTTGATCAATATCTTTGGAGAGAGCGATTTGATTTTTTAACCCCGTTAAATGATCATGATAGGCGAAATAACGTAACTCTTCATTCAGACGTTTCTTTTCGCTCACGTCTTTAGCGATACAGTTAATGCCGTGCACATGATCATCAATCACCATCGGAATCAAGGTGATATTCAACGTCCGTTTTGTGCCTTGTTTTGTTTGAATGACTGTTTCATATTCAATCGAGTGACCGTTTGCGGTCGCATGGAAGTTCGTGAGTGTTCGGGCAAGTAAGTCTGGTTCAATAAGAAAGTTAAATGTTCGACCAAGTAAATCGCTTCGGTGATAACCGGTGAGTTTAGTGGTAGCTTCATTTAAGGCAGTAAAATGTCCGTCTAAGTCAAAGGTCATCACCGCATCCACGTTTTCTTTAAACAACGATTGGTACTCGACTTCTGACTGTTTTAATCGCTCTTTCATACGATACGTTTCGGTCGTATCACGTAACAGTCCAACGATACCATAGATCTCACCGTGTTTTGACAGTGGCATGGCTTTTATGTGCAGCTGTTTTTGTTGGTGGTCTTTCGTAAGACCAGTTAATTCAAGTTCCGTTGTATTACCACTTATCACTTTATTAAAAGCTAACTGTGCTTTTTTATGGTCTTTGGTACTAATGATATCAAGAAAATGTAACCCTTCACTTGATGCGTCGGTATGATGAAAAAGTTCTTTCGAAATCGCATTCGCATAAATCAAGTGACCCTCATTATTCAAAGTGAATACACCGTTAGGTGTTTCGTGATAGAGCACATTTTTAGCGAGTGAATGAAGTGTCATCACGTCTTGATAGAGATGGAAAGTACCGATAATAGCGACGGTATTTTTTAATTGGACCGTTTCCAATTGAACCGTCACCCATGTGTCATGTTCATGTATGGCTGGAGCTGTTAAGGTGTACTTACCATCTGTATGTAGAGAAGTCGTTAACATATCGTAAGCCGTATCATTTAAGTCAAGCACCTCCTGAATATGGATAGGGCTCGACAGGTTATGTTTTAAGAACCACTGTTTAATTGGTGGACTTGTATGTGAAATAGATGTTAAAGTGAGTGTCTCGTCAAAAATAATAATCGCAAAATCTTTTAAATCATAAAGCGCTAACAGTTCATGTTTAGTAAGGGAGTGAAAACGTTGACTCGGCATGGGTATCACCTCGCATCTCGTTAGAATAGTTACGTATAAGTATACTACAGATAGGTGGATATGACTAATTGTTATGTGTAAAAAACCACTAATCTTAGCGATTAGTGGAAAAAATTAATGACTTGAGTGATAAAGAAGTTTATGAACCCGTTCGGGGAGGGCATCAAAAAAGGGCTTAACGACAAAGTCTTTAGCACCGATATGAAGGGCCTCTCGTACGTGCTGTTTTGTCCCCATAGAGGAACACATCATTACTTTTGCCTTAGGGTCATAATCAATGATGGCTTGTAAAGCAACGAGTCCTGTCATCTGTGGCATGATCATATCCATTAAGACAAGATCGGGATGATTGTCTTTGTATAGTTGAACGGCTGCGTTTCCGTTACTAGCTTCAATGATGGTGTACGCTTTCTGTTGTTGAATGATTCGCCTTAGCCATTGTCGCATAAAACGAGAGTCATCAACGATTAAAATCGTTGGCATTTGAATCCCTTCTTCCGATAATGTGATTCAAAAGATAAATCATCCTACCATTCCATAGGTAGCTCGGCGGTCATAGAGTGGGAGACTCCTTAGATCCGTAGCTTTGCGTCATACTTTTTCAAATATTTTGCCGTTATCGTATGGATGTTTATACTTTTAACGTTCCCTATTGTAGCGAGTTTAAACACAATTGTAAATGGGATGAAAGGGCTTATTGTGATCCAAACGGCTAAAAAGAATAATCTTTAAAATAATGGGGACTTTTTTAACGATTTTGTTTGCATTTTCATTATTTGCTGATAAAATTTTAATATTGACAAAAGAAAGAGAGAAAAGAAAGGAAACTTTTCTTATTTAACCTGTTCATTTTATATACGATGAAGGAGATAGACATCATGAAACCATGGTTAAATCAATACGCTTACAAAAGTATCATCGGGTTAGTTTGTTTCATCGCGATATCAACATTTATATCATCAATTGTCACCGTGATACTATCACTCATTGTTTTGGGTTTAAGCGGTTATTATCACCGTGAAAAGACGAAGCAGATCGATGACATGAGTCAAGCCCTTAGTGCAAAAACGAACGATGTTGCTCTCTTAAGGGAAACTTTATCAGAAGCAGAACGCGATAAAGCGGAGTATGAAGCTTTCTTTGATGCGTTTGACGGGGCAACGCTTTATATTGAAGATGTTAAACAACTCGCGTTTTACTACTCGCTTGGTGTCGAAGGGTTATTTGGTTATACGCAAGCACAGTTTAACCAAGATGGGCGCTTATGGCATCAGCTTGTTCATCCAGATGACTTAGCTGATGTTGTCGACCATCACCGGTTATTATTTCAAGGCGTCAGTGTTGATCACACTTTCCGGATCACTCATCCGACCGAGGGAGAGAAGTGGATTCAAAAAATCGCCAAGCCGATCGCCGATGACAAAGGTAGGATTATTAAAATTTACGGGAAGTTTGTTGATGTGACGGCACAAAAAACGTTAGAACATCAGTTAAGAAAAATGGCGTATTTTGATGATTTAACGGATTTACCGAATCGTAAAATGTTGGATCGTCATATTAAAAAAGCCCTCGCACGCTCTAAACGTCACGGTCATCCATTCTCTATGATGTTTTTAGATTTAGATGATTTTAAAGCGATTAATGACGAACTTGGCCATGAGGTAGGTGATTTGTATCTCGTCGAGATTACTAAGCGACTGGATGACTGTGTCAGGGAAGAAGACTTGATTGCGCGTTTCGGTGGAGATGAGTTTATCGTTGTGTTTGAAGAGACAGAACAACAAGAAATCGAAACCATTGCCGAACGCATTCTTGACAGCTTACAATCACCGGTATTTATTCGATCACATGAACTAAAAGTGTCCGCCAGCATTGGCATCAGTCTATATCCTGAACATGGTGAAACGAAAGAAGCCCTCATTCGCCGGGCAGACCAAGCGATGTATGCGGCTAAGCATGATGGGAAAAATCATTACCAGGTGTATCACGAAGGGTTAGAAGATTTAGAACCAGAAGACGAGGGGATTTTTCAAAAGTGGATTAATGCCTTGTTTTTTAACAGCAATTAATTAGCCCTATCGGTAAAAAATTGTATAATAATTAAAGAAGTCTCCCTAGAGTACTGAGTAAGTCGTCATCCGATTAACAAGAGGTGATCGGTGATGGTATTGTGCCAGGGGAGGCTTTTTTTGTTTCTAAATAGTAAAAACCACCCGCTTTGACTTAAGAACGGATGGTTTTATGATCATCATCAAGCCAATCTTCATTTCTATTATAGAAACAAGGCAATCATTAGAGTTGTTCGATAATTTTGTTGAAGTTTAGTGATTTATTTAAGGCGTACATCACTGGTGCACCAATCGCCATTACACCAAATTCGCCAAGGGCTGTCGTTAAATAAGTAGCCCAGAAAGGTAATTCTAGTGCGAGATATAACTCAAGCGCGATAATCGCCATCGTCGCAGTAAAAATCACCGTATTAATGACAAGCAAAGCTTTCACGTTTTTCACTGAACGGCGAATGAGAATGAGTAAGCCGAGTGATATGATGGAATGACCCACGCCAAAGAACAGGTCATACACGCCAAGTGGGCTAAAGAGGTTGGTGATAAAAACCCCCATAACAATCCCAAAAAAGTATCTTGGACTAAAGATGACCAAATGGTTAAACATTTCTGGTACACGAAACTGAACACTCATGAAACTGAGTGGTTCGAGTACGAGCGAGATCGCTATATAAAGAGCCGCGATCACCGCATTGGTGACTAAAGATTTTGTTTTCAACATATTTTTTCCTCCTGCTAGTTTTTTTACGTGGGATGATTGCGAACCACGTGTACACATTTTTGTGCAACGTTCCTATTATATCGGATTCACGCTGATTTTCAAGCAAAAAAGTAACCTGTTTAAAATGTGAAAAAATAGGCAAGGTATTATGTCGTTAATGTTCCCGCATTATAAACAGACGAAGGTAGACAAAAAAAGATGACGGCACTGTGACCGTCATCTGTTGTCATCGTATTTAAGCGTCCGTTTTCCCCCAAGGGAAAATCATTGGTACGCGTTTTTTATAGTCTTCCCAGCCATCATATTTTTCCATGTTTTTTTCTAGGAGCGGTGTCGAGATTTTAATTAGAACCGTACTCATAATCACAGGTGAAAGAATGAGTGAAACATAGAAGATAACGGAAATCTCATCCGCCACAAGCATGGACAGACCAGCGATGTAAAGGCCAATCCAAATGAGAATCTCGCCGAAATAGTTCGGGTGTCGGGTCACTGACCAAAGGCCAGACTGTAACAACGTCCGTGTGCCCTTTTTAATATGCTGACGTAACTGTTCATCGCCAACAACTTCAAAGAATAGTCCGGTAAAAGCAATGGCTAAGCCAATATAAACAAGCCACTGACCAACACCAGTAAAATCAAACGTATTATATTTTATAACCGCGTAACCGGCAGAGCCAACGACGAAATTAATAATGCCTTGAACCATGAATACTCGGAAGAAGGCAATCAGGACGACATTGTCTCCCCACTCCTCGCGCCATTGACGGTAACGGAAATCTTCAGGTTTCCCGTAATTTCGTCTTAACAATCTTAGACTTAGCCGTAATCCCCAGAAGGTAATAAAGCCGACAACGATATAAGATAACGTTGTTTTGTCATCTGTCGTCAGTAAAGTAGCCCAACTACCAATCACAAATCCCATACCCCAACCGATATCAACGATAGAGTTGTTCTTAATGGCGGTCGCAATGAGGAAGATCATTGTGAAATAGAGATAGGTAACCCCCATCGGTAGAATCAGACCATCGAAACCAAAGCGAGTAAAGCCAAGGGTGGCAATGGCGAGGGTAATTAAAAATAATAGCGGATAAATAATTAAACGTTTCTTGTCCATGTAATCTCTCCTCGTATTATGTCTTAATTTCATATTAACATGAAAGCGATAAAATAAGAACAAAAAGGATTCTCAGTATGAAAAAGTAAAGATATCATATATAATATTTTGGGTATAATTGTAATTTTAACTTACCTATCTGATTCATTGAGAGGTGTCGAACGCCTTGAGTGATGGAGGATAAAAAAGGTGGATAAGATTAAAAAGAATAGAAAGAACAAATATAAAAGCGATTACAATAAAGTGAAATAAAGAGAGGATGCTGGGGCATCTTCTCTTTATAAATGATTAGTAATTAAATAATGGACTAACAGGTTCTTCAAAGTGTACGCGACGAATCGCTTCGGCGAATAGTTCAGCGGTTGAAAGAACGGTTAGTTTATCAAAGCGTTTGTCTTCTGAGATATTAATCGTATCTGTTGCAACGAGTTCTTTAATCGGAGACAGCTCGATGTTTTGTTTAGCAATCCCAGACAGAACAGCGTGCGTACAGGTCGCATAGACTTCTTTTGCGCCTGTTTTGATCAGGACTTCAGCGCCAGTAGAAATGCGGCGGCCAGTATCGACGATGTCATCAATTAAGATACACGTTTGGTTTTCAACGTCACCTACGACAGATAAATGACCATGTTCAACTGTGTCACGTGGTCCCCGGCGGTCAAGAATCGCAATCGGTGCGTTGAGTCTTTCTGCAAATGAGCGCGCGCGTTTAACACTGCCGTGATCTGGTGCTACGACAACGACATCTTCTAAGTTTTTCTCAATAAAATAATCAGCTAAAATCGGTTGGCCATTTAAGTGGTCTACTGGAATATCGAAAAAGCCTTGTACTTGTGTCGCATGTAAATCCATCGCCATTACACGAGTAGCGCCTGCTTTTTCGATTAAATCAGCAATCAATTTAGCGGTAATCGGTTCACGTGAGCGCGTTTTACGGTCTTGTCTCGCGTAACCAAAGTAAGGCATAACAACGTTAATGGTTTTGGCTGATGCGCGCTTAAAGGCATCTAACATAATTAACGTTTCCATTAAATGCTGATCCGACGGATCATTAGTAGATTGAATGATGTAAGTATCGTATCCACGTACAGTTTCCTCAATATTGATTTGTATTTCACCGTCGCTGAACGTTTTAATTGTGCAATCCCCTAAGTCAATGCCTAGTTCTTTAACAATCGCCTCAGCTAATGGCTTATTTGAACTTAAACTAAATACTTTTACTTCATCTTTCAATTGATTATTTGTCACCACATTCGCTCCCTTTATGTTTCGGTCTTTAACATGTCTATTTTAAAACATATTCACTCGTTTGACTAGGCTGTTTTAAGAAGATTATCGAATTAATGGTCAAACGGTGTTGAAACAAGCAATCGGAGGGAAAGGGCTTTGTTAAAATAACTTAATAAGTTATACTAAGAACATAAGGGGTGGCTATGTGGGACCTATGTAGTCAAACTAAAAAATAAACAGTATCGATCAACCTAATAGAGGGATGAGGATGTGAACGATGGAGAAGAAAATTAGGTATACGTATACCGATCATCATAACGTACCGATTTATCTAGATTCGATTGGGTATAACCCGAAAGAACTGGACTTTGAACGCCCGGAAGGTTACCCCTACTATCACTGGCTTCAAACAATTGAAGGTGAAGGGGTCATTACGTGTATCGATCAAACGATTACGCTAAAACCAGGAGAAGGGTTGTTGCTGCCGCCGTATACAGCGCATAGTTATCATCCGAATTATGATAAAACAGAGACGTGGTCAACCGTGTATGCAACGTTTGGTGGTGAAGCTGTTGATAAAATTTTAGACGTACTTGCCATGAATCAAGCGGCCGTTTATCAAGAAAAGACTCCCGGTGTCTTTAAAACAAGTATTGACCGCGTGTTTCGCTTTTTAACGGATCAACATGAAGAGACGATCAGTGAAAGTTTTATTCGCTCGAGTTATATGTATGACATTTTAATGACCATTAAACAATACGGAGAGATTGAATCAGCTCTAACAAAGAATCAATCGTTTAGCCGGGTCAGGCCAATTGTTGACTTTTTAGAAGCGCACTTCCAGGACAATATCGGCCTGCAAGAAATGAGTGCCCATGCGCATTTAAGTCCGCAACATATCAATAAGTTATTTCACGAGACCTTCGGTCTTAGTCCGTATGCCTTTTTAGTTCAACTGCGCATGCGTGAAGCCAAACGACTCTTATTGACGGATGTCACGCTCACGTTAAGAGAAATTGCCGAGATGGTCGGTTATAATGCGGTCAGTCATTTTGTCTCAACCTTTAAAACGAAGACGGGGATGACACCGAAACAGTACCGTGATACACACAAAAAAGATTAATGGGATGAAAAAGTTTAATAATCTGAACCTTGAGTAGATTATTTTCCCCCTATTAATCAGTTAGGAAGCGCTTTATACTAAAAGTGAACGGAATAACTGACGTTTTGTCAATGAGTTAATTATATAAGAAAATGAAGGTGAATAATATGTGTCAATCAGTAACAAAAAACCCTGTGATGTTACACGGAGCGGATTATAACCCAGAACAATGGGCCCATGATCCGCAAATATTTGAGGAAGATTTACGCTTAATGAAACAAGCAAAAGTCAATGTCATGTCGGTCGGGATTTTCTCATGGGCTAAATTAGAACCGACAGAAGGGGTATTTGATTTTGAGTGGTTAGATGAAGTGATTAACCGGTTATACGACAATGGCGTGTCCGTCTTTTTAGCGACACCGACCGGTGCTCGTCCAACGTGGATGTCAGAAAAATATCCAGAAGTGTTGCGGGTAAACGAACACCGTAAGCGTAACTTACACGGCATGCGTCATAATCATTGTTACACCTCACCTGTGTACCGCGAGAAAACAACGATCATGAATACAAAGTTAGCAGAACGCTATAGCAACCACCCGGCAGTGTTAGGCTGGCATATTTCCAATGAGTATGGCGGCGATTGTCATTGCGATTATTGTCAACAAGCCTTCCGCGAGTGGGTTGAAGAAAAATATAGAACACTTGATCAGTTAAACGAAGCATGGTGGACAACCTTTTGGAGTCATACGTACACATCATTTACTCAAGTCGAGTCACCAGCGCCACACGGTGAAGAGTTTGTCCACGGTCAAAATCTTGATTGGAAGCGATTTGTGACTGATCAAACACTTGATTTTTATCGCCACGAAGTCAAACCACTTAAGGCGAAAAATCCAGATATTCCAGTCACCGCAAACTTTATGGAGTTATTTGATGGCTTAAACTATGACCGATTTAAAGATGACTTAGATATCGTCTCATGGGATTCCTATCCTACTTGGCACGGGGCTAAAGATGATTTAACGGTTGCGAGCTATACGGCGATGAATCATGATTGGTTCCGTTCATTAAAAGACGGGAAACCCTTCTTATTAATGGAATCCACACCAAGTCTGACGAACTGGCAAGACATTAGTAAGTTAAAGAAACCAGGGATGCATCACTTAAGTTCACTTCAAGCGGTCGCCCATGGGTCTGATTCGGTCCAATATTTCCAGTGGCGTAAAAGTAGAGGATCCAGTGAAAAATTCCACGGAGCAGTGGTTGATCATGTGGGTCATGAACATACCCGTGTATTTAAAGAAGTGACGGAGGTTGGCCATTCACTTGAAGCATTAAAAGAGGTTGTTGGCACGCGGATTCATGCTAAAGTGGCCCTTATTTTTGATACTGAAAACCGTTGGGCCATTAACGACAGTCAAGGCCCGCGTAATATCGGCGTCCACTATGAGGAAACTGTATTAGAACATTATCGTGCCTTACATGCGCTTGGTATAAATGTCGATGTGATTAGCGAAGAACGTGATTTATCTCCTTACACACTCGTCGTTGCCCCAATGCTATATATGGTTCGAAGTGGAGTCGGTGAGAAAATTGAAGACTATGTAAGAAAGGGTGGCACATTTGTCTCCACTTACTGGTCAGGGATTGTGAATGAAACAGACTTGACCCATTTAGGCGGGTTCCCAGGACCACTAAGAACGACGTTAGGTATTTGGTCAGAAGAAATCGATGCGTTAAGTGACGGGGAATACAATGCTGCTACGACACTAGTCGGTAATGCGTTAGCTTTAAATGGCACATATCGCATTAAAGAATTATGTGACCTGGCCCATACTGAAACAGCAGCTACGTTGATGACGTATGATCAAGACTTTTACCAAGGCTACCCAGCACTGACGGTTAATACGCTCGGTGAAGGTCAAGCTTATTATCAAGCGGCTCGATTTGAGCTTAGGTTCCAACAAGATTTTTACCGGTCGTTAATCGATAGACTGAATATCACACCTGCTTTTTCAGGTGAGCTACCTGAGGGTGTTCAGGTAAGTAAACGTGAAAGTAATGAAGCGGCTTATATTTTTGTGATGAACTTTAACCCTACTGCGGTGACAGTCAGACTCGACCAAGCGTATGTGGAGCTGTTGACGGATGAAACAGTAACAGACAACTTAAACCTCGCACCATTTGGTGTTGCGGTATTGAAACAAGAAAAGTAAAAAAACACGAACAATCATGCATGTTGATCATCAAATAAAGTAAAAACGAAAAGAATTTACCTTATCGGTAACTCTTTTCGTTTTTTTTATTCACAAGTTAGCTATTTCTGGTATAATAAAGACGTGTAAGCACTATCAATTGTTTAGGGGGCGAAACAAATGAGCTATAAACAAGCTTATGAAAAATGGCTACAAGCAGAACAGCTTGACGCAGAATTAAAACAACAGTTAGATGAAATGAAAGATGATGAGAAGAAGTTAGAAGACAGTTTCTACAAAAACCTTGAATTTGGTACCGGCGGTATGCGCGGGGAATTAGGACCAGGAACGAATCGCTTAAATATTTATACAATCCGTAAAGCGGCGAAAGGTTTAAGTAACTACATTGAGAAAAATGGTGAAGAAGCGAAAAAACGCGGCGTCGTGATTGCTTATGATTCACGGTTTAAATCGCCGGAATTTTCTATGGAAGCAGCAAAAGTACTCGCAACCCACGGGATTAAGGCTTATGTGTTTGATGCACTCAGACCAACACCAGAGTTATCGTATGCGGTACGTCATCTCAATTGCTTTAGCGGCATCATGGTAACTGCCAGTCATAATCCACCAGAATATAACGGTTTTAAAGTTTACAACGACCAGGGATGCCAAGTGTTACTTGATGAGGCAGAACAAATCGTTGCTGAAGTAAATGCGGTTGAAAATGAACTAACGATTTCAGCAGGTAACGAAGCGGAACTGAAGGCAGCAAACTTGATTGAGATGGTAGGAGAAAATATTGACCGTGCTTATCAAGCGGCTTTATTATCGATTGTACAAGATAAAGATATGATTGCATCTGTCCAGGATGAATTGAAAATTATTTTCACACCTCTTCACGGGACAGGTAATTTACCGGTTAGAGAAGCGCTTCAAAATATGGGCTTTACCCATGTTGATGTCGTAAAAGAACAAGAATTACCTGATCCAATGTTTAGTACCGTAAAATCACCTAACCCAGAAGAAAGTGAAGCGTTCACTTTAGCTATTAAACAAGGAATGGAAACGGATGCGGATATTTTAATAGGAACGGATCCAGATGCTGACCGTGTGGGTGTGGCGACTAAAAATAATGACGGTGAGTTTGTCGTCTTAACGGGTAACCAAGTCGGTGCGCTAATGCTTGATTACTTAATTGAAGCGAAAAAGAAAACGAACCATTTCAATAAAAACTTAACGGTGTTAAAAACAATCGTCACGAGTGAAATTGGCCGTGATATTGCTGAATATCATGGACTAACGACAATCGATACCTTAACAGGTTTTAAATTTATTGGTGAACAAATTTATAACTTTGAATCAGATGAGCGTGAATTCTTATTCGGTTATGAAGAAAGCTATGGCTATTTAGTTGGTGACTTTGTCCGTGATAAAGATGCCGTCCAAGCAGCGATGCTAGCGGCTGAAGTCGCTGCTTACTATAAACAACAAGGTAAGACGCTTTACCAAGGGCTAGAAGCACTATTTGAAAAGTATGGTTTTTACTATGAATCACTGCGATCACTCACGTTAAAAGGTAAAGAAGGCTCTGAAAAAATTGACGCATTAATCCGTGATTTTAGAGAAACACCTCCTACTGAGGTAAGTGAGTTTACTGTTGCGGCGATTGAAGATTATCAGACAAGTCAACGAAAAGAAGTAAAAACAGATCAAGCGTCTACGATTGATCTACCAAAATCAAACGTATTGAAATATTTCTTAAATGATGGGTCTTGGTTCTGTGTGCGTCCATCTGGTACAGAGCCGAAAGTGAAGTTTTATTTCGGTGTGACTGGTAAAGCAGAACTTGAAACAAAATCAAAACTCAATGCGATTGAACAAGCCGTCATGAAAAGAGTGGACGCGTTTGTGACCGCCTAAGTTATTGAGCAATAAATAACTTTTAAACAACCTACTAAGCTGCATAAGCAGTGTTTAGTAGGTTGTTTTTTTATCGATTTCAGACATGGACATACATCTGTGGCTGGGTATCTTAGGATGGATCAATGATTGTCACTTTTGTTAACTAAAAAGTAAATGTTATTGTATTATACATATGTCATATTGATGTTTATATTAATATTGATTGAACTTGTATAAATGCTAAACAACTTGTACTGATAACTTTTATCTAGTATATTATAATTATAATTATGTACGTATAATCAAGCAAAATGAAAACGCTTACTAATCGAATGGACTTGATTAAAACGATTGAACTATCGAGGAAAGGAGCTGGATTTTTTTAGTGTGTGTTCTCATTTTCTTATACGTATAGATCACTTACAGGAGGAATGTTAGATGAAGCGTTTAGTGTCGATGATTTTAATTATCTCTTTGTTGCTTCCAACGTCAACTTTAAGGTTAATCGCAGAAACGACAGTACCAGATGAAGAGGGTGGACAAACCGTCTCACCGACGGCTTATTTCCCGTTTGATGGGAATTTAGCCGATCAAACCGATAGTCAAAAAACAGGCACAGCTTGGACACGTTATGAAGAGGGTGTGTCGGAATGGGGAGAACAATCAGATTATACATTCACGTATGAGGAGAATGGGGTGAATCAATCTGTACGATTTGACGGCACAACCGGGATCAAGCTGCCGGATAATTTGCTTACATCAGATACTTATAGCGTAGGCTTCTGGCTTAAGCAAACCGCTGAGATTTCTAATTTTACAAGTGCTTTTTATGCAGGCATGGGTCTATCGCGAATGGGCTTGTCGCCAGCCATTGGTGGTAAGGGTGAGTACATTTATCAAGTAGGTGAAAAAGATACTTTACCAGCTAGTTATCACTATCAGCCTTTACCAGAGCTTAACCATGATGAATGGAATCACTTCTTTATCGCATCAGATAGTGGTGTCACAACCATCTATGTTAATGGTGAAGCAATCGGAACAATGTCAGGTATACCCGACTTATTTACGGGGCGACACAATGAATTTTTACTCGGATTTAATCCCTTTCCAGATGCTTATTATCATGGATTAATGGATGAGTTGGTATTCTATGATGGCACGAACGTGACCGAGTCGATGATTCAATCGTATTATGCAACAACCGCGCCTAGCTTTGGTCATGATAGTATAGAAGAACCAGAAGAGACGCCGGAACAACCGGGTGATGTCACTATATCAAATGAGGACATACCGTCATTACCAGAAAAACAAAACGTCCCAACATTTACGAATGTGAGTGTGCATGACCCATCAATTATCGCCAGTGATGGTTATTTCTATGCGTTTGGGACGCACGGCGAAGCAGCTAAATCAACCGACTTAATGAACTGGGAGACGTTCACCAATGGCTATCAAACACCGGGTAATGCTTTATACGGAGACTTGAGTGAGAATTTAGCTGAAGCTTTCTTATGGGCAGGTGAAGATGATGCCGATAGTGCTGGAGGTTATGCGGTATGGGCACCGGAAGCGTTCTTTAATAAAGATTATCAGTGGGAAGATGGTACGACGGGTGCCTATATGATCTATTATAGTGCTTCTTCTACTTATATTCGCTCTGTGATTGGCTATGCTGTATCGAAGACAATTGAAGGACCGTATGAACATGTGGATACCCTTATTTATTCAGGCTTCACCAATAAAGAAGCGTATGATGATAAGAGTGATGTCAATAAACATGTAGACGGGACAAATATCCCTGAACTGATTGAACAAGGGGTCATCCGTGGGGTGAGAGAAGGTTGGTTTAACGCTTCTGGTGACTACAATAATACGCTTTTCACCAATGCGATCGATGCGAATCTCTTTTATGATGCTGATGGTAAACTATGGATGACATACGGTTCATGGTCAGGTGGCATCTTTATGTTAGAAGTAGACCAAACAACCGGGAAAGTGATTCATCCAGGAGAGGATGGAACAACCGCGGATGGTCGAATGATTGACCGTTATTTCGGTACGAAAATCTCAGGGGGCTACACGAAGTCCGGTGAAGGTCCTTATGTCGAGTATAATGCTAATGATGGGTATTACTATTTATATGTAACCTATGGTTGGCTAGGGGCAGATGGTGGCTACCATATGCGTCAGTTCCGCTCAGAACAGCCAGATGGACCGTATCTTGACAGGGCAGGCGAACCTGCGGTGTTACCGAGTGGTGTCAATAATGCGGGGTATGGTAATAAATTAACGGGAAACTTTTTATTTACGAGAGCAACAGGTGAACCAGGTGAAGGCAGGGGCTACGGTTATGTGTCACCAGGACACAATTCCATTTATACTGATTGGGCGACGAACCAACAGTTTAACGTCTTTCATGCAAGGTTCCCGGATCGCGGCGAACAACATGAACTGCGCGTGCACCAACTCTTTAATAACAAAGACGGTTGGCGTGTGATGGCGCCTTTACGCTATGCTGGGGAAGTGCTGGATGAATCCATCAGTGTAGAGGAAATTGTGGGCACATATAAATATGTGAATCATGGTAAAAACAATGCAGTCGAGATCGTTGAATCAACATTGATTGAACTTCATGATGATTATACGATAACCGGCACACTTACTGGTACATGGTCATTAGACGGCGCTTACTTAACGATTGAAACACAGGAACTAACAGCAAAAGGTGTGGTCTTAACGCAATGGGATGAAACAAGTGCCCAGTGGCTGACGACGTTTACGGCGTTAAGTGAAAATGGCGAATCTCTATGGGGCATCATGCATCCAGCGAGTGCCCTTACAGACGAAGAGAGTGTGACAGAAACGTTATTAGCGCTTGATTTACCTCGTGAGACAATATCAAACGTGACCTTACCAACAACGGGGACCAAAGGGGCATTGATTACTTGGGTATCGTCAAATGATGCCGTTATAAGTTCAGACGGGACGGTGACGCGTCCGGTAATTGGTGACGCGGATGCGGTTGTCACACTTGAAGCAACCGTTACTTTAAACGATGTTGTTAAGACAAAGACATTTGATATCGTCGTGAGGAGTTTAAAACAACCAACGTTACAAGCACACTTTAGTTTTGACGGTCATTTAGATGATGAAACCGGTCAATTCGATGCGGCAATTGTGACAGATGACACCCCACATGATGATGAAACGAATGAGGGGAGTATCTCGTTTGAAGCAGGACAAAAAAACGAAGCGGCTTACTTTGATGGGCAATCAGGTTTAGTGTTACCGGAAGGGTTACTAACAGATAACCATTACTCGATTAGTTTTTGGTTTAACCCTGAAGTGACCACAAACTTTACCCCGTCACTTTTTGTTATGCGTGATGCGGATCATTGGTTCACCGTTAATCCAAAAGGGTGGAATGATGAGATTTTAGTTTGGTCAAGAGTCACCACCCCGACAGAAAAATGGTTTGATGGGATAACGAATGAAGTAGCCACACCAGGTGAGTGGCGTCATGTCGTCCTAACAAATGAATACGGTAAAGGACATATTTACATTGACGGTAAAAAGAAGACGAGCTTTAATAACTTTAATTCGGTTGTTAATGGCGAGGCGCTTACTATCTATCTCGGTGTCAATCCATTTGATTCAGCGTTTAAAGGCTGGATGGATGAACTTGTTATTTACCAGTCCTATACGGTATCGGATCAAGATGTGAAGGACCTTTACCAAGGTGAGGTGCCGGAAGTCAGTACAACCTTACCAGACGTAACACCGAGCGCTCACTTTAGTTTTAATGACCATTTACAAGATAGTTACGGCAACTTTACGAGTGTTACCCCGACAAAAGAGCGCCTGGACCAACCAGGAGAGACCGCGACATTTGTAGAAGCAGGAGAAGGGCGTGCGCTTTACTTTGACGGAGATTCAGGTGTGAACCTAGGGAAAGGGCTGATCACAGAGAAAGAATACACCGTCTCTTTTTGGTTAAAACCAGAGACCCTTGTTGATTTTACTTCCGCCTTTTTTGCGGCAGATACGGCTGAGCGCTGGCTTTCCTTTTTACCTGGCGGCTCACATGGTAATGGGAAAACGAAGCTGTGGTCTGGGACAACGTGGTATGACGCAGAACTCGATTTTATGATCCCGGTCAACGCCTGGTCACAGGTAACATTTACCGTTAGTTTTGGTCATGTTCAAATCTATATTGATGGTGAAAAAGTTTATGAAGGTAATGATTTCCCGGATGTCTTTCAGACAAATGAAGCGACATTTGGGCTTGGGGTCAACTACTGGGATTCACCATATAAAGGCTATATCGATGACGTCATCATTTATAATGGACAGGCGTTAGATGATGAAGCAATTTCGGATTATTATGATACGACTCATCCTCTTATAAAAGCGGGGCCTGAGTTTGATGAGGTCGTGGTCGGGTCAGGAGACGAGGACGAATCAGAAGGTAACCCTGATTCAGAAGATGAGGATGACTCAGGAGATAACACAGATTCAGAAGGTGAGGATGACTCAGATGAGATGACGCCAGTGCTTGTCGATGCCGTCGCAGGTTTTGATCGCGTCATATCGGACGATGAAACAGCTGTGTATCAACTAGACTTACCGAATGGTAAGGTTACATTTACTGAAACACTTGTAACCGAATTAGACGATTCAGGGCATATTGAATTAACATCAGAACAGTTAACCGTCAGTATCCCGGTCAGTGCCTTAAAAAATCACGGCCAAGTCACACTGACAATGGAAGATATCACCGATAGCTTGTCGGCAATGATTGATCAAGACGCCTATCACGTTATCAGTCGTTTTACCCGTTTTGTTTTATCAGGGGATGATCAAGCGATTGACTTTAGTGAAGAAGGGATTACACTAAAGATGAAGATCGACCCGACTAAAGTATCCGATTGGACCCGTTTAAATATTCTTTATGTCAATGATGATAACGCGATGGTATTTGACCACAATGCAGATATTATATCCGTGGATCAAACAACAGGTGAAGTTATCATGCATGTGAAGCATTTTAGTAGCTACGGTTTAATCGAACAACTAGTGGCAGACGATAACGATGATATGACGCCACCAGAGGAATCAGATGACGATGTAGTCGATGACGACACTGACAATCCAGATGATCAAGCGGACGCAGATAAAGAGGAAGATCACGAATCCGATCAAGCAACACCAGGGGATGATCCAACGGATGAATCAGCTTCGCCTGATGAAGATTCGCACGAAGATAACCAATCAGAAGAAGAAGGTAATCATGAAGCGTTACCGGAGACGGCTACAACGATGTATCTCTTCATGTATTTTGGGTTCTGGTGTGTATTACTTGCGGGTGGATGGCTAATGTATCGTCGACAGTTTCATTTGTGAGATAAAAAAGCATTAAAAAAATAAAATGCACAGACAAATGACGGATACAAACTAGAAACAAACCTCTCATTTTGGCTAATGAATCGGCCAAAATGTAAGAGGTTTGTTTTTTGTTTTACCTTTTTAAACAACTTTCTTCCACAAATGAAAGCGACAAACAGTCGTCTTTCAAGCATGAAAGCAAGCGCCTTAGGAACAGATTTTAAAAAAGAAAGGGCCCGAGACAATCATATCTCGGGCTCTTTGTGAGTTAAAGAGAAGTTAAATCAATCGATGGGGTTGTGAGTGGCTCGCTTTCTGGCTTACCGAATAAGTAGCCTTGGAATAAATCAAAGCCGGCTTGTTTGAGCCAGTTGAATTCTTCTATTGTTTCAACGCCCTCTGCTAGCGCCATCGCGTCGAATTGGTCACGCATCTTTAGAATTTCTTTTGCAATCCGTTGTTTGTCAAGATCTCGGTTGACATCGCGAACGAAGGTGAGATCAAGTTTGATATAGGGTGGTTTTAATTCTTTTAAAAAGTTCAGCGTATTGTAACCACTTCCGACATCATCTAACGCATATTGAAAACCATTATCTTGATAGTACTTAAGGATTGATTGAAGGTGAGCCGTATCTTTTACTTGTTCTGTCTCAACGACTTCAAACACAAATCGAGAGCTATCAATATCAAGCGCATGGGCAAGATCTGTCGTTGTTTTTAAACAAAATTCAGGTAAATAGATGGCGGTTGGAATGAAGTTGATAAAGGCTTTTTGGTTCGGCAATAAGCGTTTCACTTGTCGAACGGCATTAATGCGACAAATACGGTCTAAGGCAAAGGTCCGTCCCCGTGTTTTTGCGGCAGGAAACATCACATCCGGAAATATTTTCTTACCTTGGCGATCGACAAAGCGCGACAACATCTCATAAGCAAAAATCTCCCCGTTAGACTTAATAATCGGTTGGAAATGCATCTGAATGAACGGTTCAAACAACAATTCATCAACCCATGAGGCGTCTTGATAATCTTTAAAGTCGCTTAGTGGTAACCAGTCATAGCTATTGATTTTAAATGTAACATCAGTCGCTAAGTCCATAGCCAAAAGAAAGTCGACTAATTCACGTGCGCCTTGTTCGTGGGTCGTTAGTTGATCCTCCTCTATATCCATCGGGAAGTTGTGTTGGGTGAAATGATTTTTTATTAAGTCAATTCGTTCACGATCAAGTGAAAAGGTAATCTTATGTCCAACGATCGTACAGTGGGGACAGGGCATGAAAGTGTCCTCCTTCTAAATTTTCGATAATCATGACTAGCCTTATTGTACCATATTAAATGAATCAATGTATAAAAAACGCATAAAAATAGCACGTAACCGCGGCTTGGTTACGTGCTTAAATCATAGAGAAGAAAGCTTATTTAAGACCTCTTGTCTATCAATATAAACGTGATGTTACAATCGTTAGGCTTTGATTGGTTTCTTTAATAGACCGAGCATCATGGCTGAGATGACAGCTCCAATTAAGATAGAGACAATATACATCAGGGCACTACCTTCCACGAGTGGAATAACGAAGATCCCACCGTGAGGTGCAGGAAGACCAATCTCAAAGAACATGGATAAGGCGCCAGATACTGCTGAACCAACAACAAGCGAAGGAATCACGCGTCCCGGGTCAGCTGCCGCGAATGGAATCGCGCCTTCAGTGATAAAGCTTGCCCCCATAATAATGTTAGACACACCAGCATCACGTTCTTCTTTAGTAAAACGATTTCTAAAGACAAATGTCGCAAGCGCAATACCAAGTGGTGGCACCATACCACCCGCCATAATCGCCGCATGTGGTGTTAAGAATCCTTCTGCGATCATCGCAATACCAAACGTATAGGCTGCTTTGTTAATCGGACCACCCATATCAACGGCCATCATACCACCAAGAATTAAACCGAGTAAAATCGCGTTACCAGTCCCAAGTGATTGTAACCAATCACCTAAGGCCGTATTAAAGGCACCAACCGGTTGTTCAATAACATAAAACATAATGATCCCGGTTGTGAAAATGCCGAGTAATGGATAAATCAGAATCGTTTTAATCCCATCAAGTGATTGTGGGATATTGGCAAACAATTTCTTTAACAGTACGACAATGTAACCTGCCATAAAACCAGCAATTAAACCACCAAGGAAACCACTTGTCCCTTGAGCTGCCATAAAGCCACCAACCATACCAGGGGCGAGTCCAGGCCGGTCAGCGATACTCATCGCAATAAATCCAGCCAATACCGGAATCATCAGACCGAAAGCATTTCCGCCACCAATCGTATTAAGCGCCCGGGCAAATTCATTGTACGTTTCATGACCTTCCACGTGTGCCTCAATCCCAAACATAAAGCCAAGGGCGATTAAAATCCCGCCCCCGACAACAAACGGCAACATATGACTCACACCGTTCATTAAGTGACGATAGAAAGCATTCTTTTGTTTGCCACTACTTGCGCTAGTCGATCGGTTACCACTGCCGCGGTAAACAGGTGCATCAGATTTGAGCGCGTCGTTAATCAGTTGTTCAGGACGACGAATCCCGTCGGTAACACCTGCTTGAATGAGTACTTTTCCGCTAAACCGCTCTTGGTCAACATTTGTATCAGCCGCAATAATAATCGCATCGGCTGAGGCAATATCTTCATCGGTTAAGACATTTTTCGCCCCACCAGACCCACGTGTTTCGACTTTGATATCAACACCTAAGTCTTTCGCTTTTGCCTTTAAGGCATCGGCGGCCATATAGGTGTGGGCAATACCGGTTGGACAACCGGTTACAGCTAGTATGCGTTTCGTTGAGTGACTCATCTGTGATTCACCTTCCTCGCGTTCAGCTTCTTTTTGATCGATTAAGTTTAAGACTTCTTCTTTAGAAGAAGCTGTTAATATTCCTTGGCGGAAACTCTCATCCATTAACATACTGGATAGTCGGGCTAACGTATCAAGGTGTTCATTATTTGCCCCAACAGGTGCGGCAATCATAAAGAACAAGTGACTGTCTTTCCCGTCAAGCGCGTCGTAATCGACCCCTGATTGACTCCGACCGAAGGCAATTGCCGGTGTCTTGACGGCTTTAGACTTCGCGTGTGGAATCGCAATGCCATCGCCAATCCCTGTTGAAGTGTGGGCTTCGCGTGCGTTGATGTCTTCTCTAAACTGATGCTTGTCATTGACTTTTCCTGCCGATAACAATACCTCAACCAGTTCGTCAATCGCGGTTGCTTTGGATGTCGCTGACATGTCAAGTAGAATAGTGTCTTTTGTCAACAATTCAGTGATTTTCATGTTTTAACCCTCCTGAAATTAAAGTCATGTGCTGTAAAAATAAAAGATAAAAGTGCTTGTTTCTTACTATAGGTTTATCATAACTGAAACGCTTACAAAAATCAATCATTTTCTATCATTTTATTTCAAAAAAAATCAAATGAAGTCAAAAACGATTGCTTATAACCGGTTTTACTTAGCGATGATCTTCGTTAGAGAGGGAAAAATGACGCTAATGAGAAAGTCTCGATAAGGGAGACATATACGAGTAGAAATAAGGCGAGATAAAGCCTATGGAGAAGGCGAGAATTAACCAGTAAGGACTTTAAGCAATAGGATGGAAGTTAACGAAAGGAGAACGAAACGATGATTGAAAATGACGTCCTTTGATTGAATGGCATCAATCAAGGGACAAAATAACCCCCGTGTCAAAGGCACGGGGGTGAGGTTTATAGGTTCTTTGTCAAATGGTGTTGGCGAGAAGTTTTAACCAATAATTTCAAGCTTATATTTCACATGTTTCGGCTCTTTTTATGCAGCTGAAACAT
>NZ_FPAI01000026.1 GCF_900116255.1 Halolactibacillus miurensis | reverse complement strand
CGTGATTTTTTACTTACCTCACGGTAAATGTGGTCAATATCAATGACCGAAATAATAGCGTCATATCGTTGGGTAGGTTCCATTGCATATAATTCTTTAATGCTAAATAAACTCTCTTGTCGTATAATAGGCATAGGGAGTTCTCCTCCAGTCTTTTGGTTTAGTTTGTTTACTTACCATTATACAAGACTTGGGGAGGTACTTCCTTTTTTATGCTTCAAAACCATTGGGCTGCAAGGCCTCAGAATTATGAAATTCATTCAATGAAGTCCTTGAATAATTTTAAATGCTGTTTTGGCCATATGCGCTCCAAGCGGAGCGCTTTTCGCTCTGCAAAAAATTGAGAAAAAATATAAAAAGCGGCATCTCATATTTTTGTATGAAATGCCGCTTTTATCTAGTTATTTAGAATTTTGTCCCTGGCTCTTCAGTCTTACTCACAATCACTTGCCTCACAGAATTCTTTTTCAAATTCTAACTCTAACGTGACGTGATCAATTTCATGATCATTGAGCCATTGTCTGACCCGACTTTTTTCTTCGATTAATTCATCCGTCGTTAAATCATCTTTAACTTCTAAATGTAATGATAACATTGTTTTCTCCCCATCCAGTGACCAAAGGTGTAAATGGTGGGTATGAACGTTGAGTTCTTCCTCAAGCGCCTGTTTAAGCTCGCTCTTTGACACACCTGACGGTGTTTTTTGTAAGAAGATCCCGACGATTTCTTTTAAGTTACCGACGACATTATATAAAATATATAACGTTAGACCGAGTGACAGTAGTGGATCGATAATAGGCCAATCAACAAACATTAAGACGATACTCGCAGCTAACACTACGACCCAGCCTAAAATATCTTCCATCAAGTGCCAGGTGACAACTTTTTCGTTCATTGAGCTACCTTTTTTTAGTCTCAACACCGCTAAACCATTCATCACGATACCTAGAATCGATAGCAGCAACATTCCACTTGCTTCAACGGGTTCGGGATTCAATATTCTTGGAATCACATGGTATAAAATAATCGTTGACCCGACAATCAATACCATACTATTGATGAAAGCCGCTAATAAAGAAAAGCGCGCATAACCAAAGGTAAATGTCTCATCTGGTTTTTTTCCTGATACTTTTTCTAAAAACCATGCGATGCCTAGGGATAACGAGTCACCTAAGTCGTGCAGAGCGTCGGCTAAAATGGCCATACTATTTGTCATTAAGCCCCCGATAATTTCAATGATGGTAAAACTGAGATTGAGGAAAAATGCGATTTTAATATTACCTGTCTCGTGACCATGATCGTGATGGTGGTGATGTCCCATAATGCTTCTTCCTTTCTTTTCATAACGTTTTAACATGCCTACGTATCATTATATTATTTGCTCTGTTTGCTATGTCGATAGAAATAACAGACACTTCATTAAAATAAAGATAATTGAGATGGCAAGAGCCCTTCTTCTTTAATGTTTAATAGCCGCTTTAACTCAGCCGCATTATCATTAGCGTCCTTACCTGAATTATTATTAAAGATCACATACACATTTTTCACTTCCGCTTGTTTCGTTAAGATCAGATCTTTAAATGCTGTTAATTCCTCGGTGTTGTAGCGATACAAATACCTCACCTCGCGCCAATTCGTCTCTCTGTCCTTAGGTCGATACCAGCCGGCTCTATTTCTACCGTGAAGCCGGATAAACAACGTCTCATTGACAACATCTGAAACAAACGGAACTGAGCCGTCACCGATTTGCGGTTCATCCGCCGCCGTATGAATAAAAGCTAACTCCCTTAACAGCTGTAGCATCTCTCTCTTTACTTTTTCGTCATACCACGTCCGGTTACGAAACTCAATCGCTACTGGGATCTCTTTCATCTCTTGACGCACATACTTCAAATAGAGAAGATGATCTTTCCGGTAATCAAACCATGGCGGAAATTGAAACAACACAAAGGCTAACTTTTTATGTTCAATATATGGCGAAAGCGCCTCTCGAAACGCTTGAAACATCTCACTTTTTGATGCGTAACGCTCATCGTCTTTCACATGCCCTGTCATGCCGCGATACGCTTTTACGATAAACTTAAAATTTTCCGGTGTCGTCTTGACCCATTTTTCTATTTGTGTCAGACGCGGAATCGCATAATAGGTGCTATCTATTTCAACGAGTAAATAATGGCTCGCATAATCAGCAAGGCGTTCGCTCGGTTTTGTTTCTGGTAAATAAAGCTGTGGATGATCACCAAAGCTTGATAGACCAATATGTATCATACTTCTCACCTTCTTACTGATGACTTTACCATTCAAACAATCGTTTGATTAATTACATTCTAATACACATTTGAATGTTCGTCAATCTTATTCTTTTCCCTTATCTTTTCCCATGAAAAAGCACGCAAAAACCTGTACCGGTCTTTACGCGCTTTTTTATAAAGTATTCATCCATCTCTTTCTATTTATAGTCTTGACTATTTTAGATTTTGACATAGCGCCTATTTTCTCGTGAGCTTAAATGAAGCAAAATCAAACTGTGAACCAGGAAGAAAAATAAAGGTCACGGATTGTTTGCCATATACAGACTCAAGTTCAAACACTTTTTCAGTTAGCGTGTCTGTCTCAGTAAATTCAATAAGCTGATTCATTTCCACTTCACCGTCAGAAAAACGCACATGAACGGTATTTTTATCAATCGGCGAGTGACCGTTGATGACTAACCTGTTCGCACCCGCTTCGCCAAAATCAAAGTCGTTGAATGTAAGTGAGACATTATTGCCAATCTGACTGATTTTATCTTCTTCTAGCGTATAATGATCACCATAAAGTGTATCAACCGTTGTCACGTCAACGGTTCGATTGGCTCGGTTAAATGGCTCAAATTGAAAACCTTTGACATGCATTTTATTAGCTGTTTCAATATACAACGATTGAATATTCGTCAGGCGTTTATTTAAACGATATGTTTCTGATTGATAGACATTCCAGATGGACGGTTTTTGATACGTATCATCGAGTAATAACGTTGCCCCTTCATCTGGATGACAATCCCAAATCTTTAACGTATAGACATCATCATTTAAAGTAAAAATCGGTAACGTTACTGTATCAGCGCCACGATCTTTAAAATCCAAATCATGAAAACCAACGAGACATCTCTCATCATTGCTTGTCGCAAATCCTCGATCATTCCCACTTCCCACATCCCCTGTTGCGTCGTCATATAAACTGCCGGCAATAAATTGATACGGATCTTTATAAAATTGACCAAGGCCTGTTGCAGTAAAATCCAACTCTGAAATAAGACGCACAGCATTTGTATGATCTTTACTCATCGCCCGTAGCCTAAAGTTTCCGTCTCCTTTAGCGGTAACCCTCACACCTTGTGGCGTTTCTTCAACAGCGCCGCGGGTCGTTTCTGCTCCTTCATCGGTCACAATTTTATAAGCGATAGCTTTATCTGTCGCGTACTCTGGCGACAATGTGACAGACACATCAACCGATGGTTGTGCATGCGTCAACTGATGGATACCGTGACTATCGAGCGTGATCTTTCTGACCGTCACTTCATCTCTTTTTCCCGTCACAATCATCTGATCACTATTTTCTGCCACAACACCAATTGTTTGATCCCGTGGACACATAACGTCAATCGTTTCTGTCGCTTTAGTTAAACCAATGGATGAGACGTTAATCATGACTTTTCCACGCGTCTGTTTTGGTTGTATGATTGCCATTAACTTTCCACTAAAGAGACGCTTCGACTTTCCTTTATAGGTATCATAGTCGGTACTGTCACCATTATCTAGCCCAACCAGTCGGCCAGCACCTGAGACATCAACATAGATACGATTTGTCGCGTTCTTCACTTCACGCCCGAACTCATCAAGCGCTTTAATCGTCACAAATACAAGATCTTCGCTATGGGTGAGAGTCTGTTTATTTGTCTCAATCACAAGCAAAACCGGGTCGTTAAAACTCTGTTGATTATCCGTCGCGATGACGTGACCTGTTTCATCATAAGCCACCGCTTTTAATTCACCGGGTTCATAACGCACCTGATAGGTCGGTACAAGCACTGTCCCATGTTGGTGATCAATGGCTTTTTGACCGAGTGATTCACCGTTTATAAACAGTTCTACTCGCGGTGCATTCGACGCTACCCGCACATCAATCAGTTGACCGGGATTAAAATCCCAATAAGGAAAAATATGAACTATCGGATTGGTTTTTACATCCATCCATCCGGCTTGATAAATGTAATAACTATCTTTCTTAAAGGTAGCTGTATCGAGTTGGCCAAAATACGCATTCTTCGTATGATACGGGGTTGGTTCTCCAATGTAATCAAACCCGGTCCAAAGAAACTGGCCAACGGAATACGGTGTGTCTCGTTCAGCGATGATACACGCTTCAGGAGATTTCGCCCCCCAACTTGTCGTACTATTTCCTAAAGCGGAACACTGTTGATCATCATCAGATAAAATATTGGTATCATACGGAAAATGATAAATGCCCCGGCTTTGCACGACAGACGCTGTTTCACTCCCGTAAATAATCCAATCGGGATACTTTTTATGGTGTTGATCGTAATATTTTTCTGCATAATTATAGCCAGCCACTTTCACCACATCTGCACAGGCCTTTGCATGTTCCCACGGCATATAATTAGACCCAATTGTCACACGGGCATTGCCTTTTGGGTCATATGTTTCCACTAAAGCTCTTAACATTTCCGTAAGCTCTACCCCGCGGTTTGACGCATGCGTATCATATATTTCATTCCCAATACTCCACATCACGACCGATGGGTGATTCCGGTCGCGCTTAATCCAGCTAGCGACATCACGATGAACCCAGTCGTTAAAGAATCGGCCATAGTCATAAGGTGTTTTTGTCCGCTCCCACATATCAAAGGCTTCTGATACAACGTAAAAACCCATCTCATCACATAAGTCCATCAGGCCTTTTGCCGGCATATTGTGTGCTGTTCTAATACCGTTAACGCCCATGTCTTTCAATAACTCAAGACGGTAACGCATCGCTTCTTTATTAAAGGCCGCACCTAAAGCCCCGAGGTCATGGTGTTCACACGTGCCGTTAATTTTTACTTGTTGACCATTTACTATAAACCCGCGATTCGGCTCTAATTGAAACGTTCTAAAACCGATGCGCTCACGGTAACGCTCCAGTACAACTTGTTGATCTGTCAACAATTCCGTGGTTAGGGTGTATAGCGCTGGATCACGATGCGACCATTCTTTTGGTGAGAGAACCGTAAGCGTTTGGGATGTTGTCCCTGTTGATTGGTCTGTCGCTTCAATAACGGACGCTTCACCATGCCCGGTTAATGTACATCTGACGGTAACAGGATGCGTGGTTTCAATCGTCGTATCAATCGTCAATTGATAATCGTTACCGTTTTTTTCTGTCGTGACATAAGTACCATCCGTTTCAATAAAGGCTGTCCCTCTCACTTTTAAATAAACATCCCGGTATATCCCAGCACCAGAATACCAGCGACTATTAGGCGCTTGATGCGTCACCTTTAATAGCAGGTTATTATCTCCTTCAACTAAAAAGTCCGTCATGTCAAACTCAAAACTTGAGTAACCGTATTTCCATTCCCCTACTAACTTGTCATTAACATAGAGCATACTGTCCATATAGACGCCTTCAAAATACAACGCGTAACTTTTCGATAAGTCCGTGATGGTCAGTGTCTTCTGATACCAACCGATACTATCTTCATATAAGGCTTGACTGTTATAAATCAACCAATCGTGCGGAATGTCTACTGGTTTGAAATGTTCTTGTGTAACTGTTGTGGTATGTAGTGGTGTTTTTTGAAACGACCAATCGTGATTAAATAATAATGTCTGGTTCATTTTATTGTTTATCCTTTCTCTCAATGTTTTATTGTCATACATCATCACTCTAACTTTATCAGAAAGCGCTCACATGAAAAACCAGATAAAGTAGTGTAAAAACACCCTGTTTTAATGACGTTAAAAACGCAACAAGACCATTGTCTCGTTGCGCACAGTGACTCACTCTGGCTGTTGTTGGATTAACTGCGGTGGATGGTGTGGCGGTGCATAAAGGGTATAGAGTTTAAGCGGGGTATTATTTAAGTTCTTAATGTAATGGGCATAGCCTTTTGGGATCAGTAAGACGTCATCTTCTTCTAGCATCCATTGTTGATTTAACTGTTGCTCATTTGGCCCAACGATAGCCCAAGCCCGGCCCTGTTCTACTCGAATAAATTGGTCTTCTGCCTCATGTCGTTCTACCGGAATATCACCCATAGGTGGGATGCTCATGACGACGAGCTGTAACTCATCCCCTGTCCAGATGACTCGCCGATAAGCATTGTTTTGCTTAGTGAGCGTTTCAATATTCGTCACATAAGGGACAGCATTTTGGCGCGGGAAGCGATTAAACGGATACATATAAAACCTCCTCTTTTTCTCTTGCTACCTCTAACGTATGCGCCAATAAGGTAAGCCGTGCCTAACTTAAAGCGAAAAAAACAGACAGATCACTATAACAGCTGATCTGTCTAAAGAAACGTGTATTATTTAAGATGATCAACGGCTGCCCGTTCAATCGGTAAACCTTGTTTATATCGCGTCATAAACTGTTCAAACCCTAAAACATCGTCTTGGTTTGGATGAATCGTGTCCGCTTCCGCTTGATTAAAGACATGGACATTGAGGAAGTGATCCAATGTTTGCCCTTCTTCTTTTTGAAGCATAAAGGAGGCAAGTACCGCAATCCCCCAAGCTCCACCTTCACCAGCTGTTTCCATTACGGAGACGGGTGTATTTAAAGCTGCGGCCATCATCGATTGGCCCACGCCCTTTGTTTTAAATAAGCCACCATGACCAAGCATCTCATCAAGCGCGACGTGTTCTTCTTTTAGTAAGAGATCCATACCAATCTTCATCGCTCCAAGCGATGAATAGAGGTGGGTACGCATAAAGTTACTTAAGTTAAACTTCGCATCGGTACCACGGACAAAGAGAGGGCGCCCTTCTTCGAAGTGTGTCATATGTTCACCCGATAGGTAGCCGTAACTGAGTAGACCGCCACCATCTTTATCACCTGAAAGTGCTGCTTCATATAGCGTTTGATATAACGTATCCATATCAACAGCCATCCCCATTGTCTCTTGGAATTCTTTAAACAAGTTCACCCAAGCGTTTAAGTCAGACGTACAGTTATTTGAGTGCGCCATCGCCACGAGATTTCCAGTTGGTGTGGTGACTAAATCAATTTCCGTATAGACTTTTGATAATTCTTTTTCTAACACCACCATCGCAAACACAGACGTACCTGCTGAGACGTTACCTGTTCTCACCTTGACACTGTTTGTCGCCACCATGCCCGTACCCGCATCACCTTCTGGTGGACAAAGTAATGAGCCGCTTGTTAAGTCACCCGATGGATCAAGTAATAAACAACCCGCTTCCGTTAACGCCCCTGCTGATTCACCTGCCACTTTTACTTCAGGTAAAATCGCGCGTAAATCGATCACTACACCTCTATCGCTCGCAAGCTTTTCAAATGTATCCACCATTTTTTGTTGGTATGACTTTGTTTCTAAATCGATTGGGAAAACACCTGACGCCTCACCAACACCTAAAATCTTTTCACCGGTTAACTTCTCGTGCACATAACCCGCTAACGTCGTTAACGTATGAATATCTTTCACGTGTGATTCCCCGTTTAAGATTGCTTGATATAAATGCGCAATCGTCCAGCGCTGTGGAATTTGATAGTTAAACGCTTCCGTTAACGCACTGGCTGCTTCTTCTTGACGATTATTTCGCCACGTCCGAAACGGTACTAACCAGTTACCTTCTTTATCTAGCGCAATATAGCCGTGCATCATGGCACTGAATCCTAACGCACCAATTTTTTTAAGCGTGACACCATACTGATTTTGAACATCTTCTTTCAACTTCAGATACGCTTGTTTAAGCCCTTCCCAAATCGATTGTTCACTATATGTCCAGTAACCCTCTACCAATTGATTTTCCCAATCGAATGCACCACTGGCAATCGGCTGGTTATTCTCCGCAATGAGTACCGCTTTAATACGCGTAGATCCGAGCTCAATCCCTAAGACTGTTTGGCCTTGTTCAATCATTTGTTTCATATCATACATCATAAACCCTCCATTGACTTAATCATTTTAGACTTAAAAGATAACGTTTACATAAATACACCTATTCTTATAAGTTGACCTTATGATTCTCTTATTAAATCATACCATGATTAACTTGTAAGTCCAAGTTAAAATTATAAAAGACATATACTTTTTAAAATTAATTGCTTATAAAATAAGGATTTATCATTAAGTTATTGTTAAAATAAAATTAAAATAATCAATAAATTAAAAGGTACGTACAAAAATTAATAAAATTAAAAGCCCCATATTTTAAATACAACTTTTACTCCATCAAAAAAAAAGAGAGGCAGACCTCTCTTTATGATGCAATCAACAATTGATTGACCGCTTGATAAATTCTATGGGCAATATAGGGGTTATTCATCGTATAAAGGTGAATACCATCTGCCCCTTGAGTAATCAAATCAACAATCTGATCAATCGCATAAGCAATCCCCGCATCACGCATCGCTTCTGGATGATATTCATAACGCTCCATCATTTTCAGGAATTTTTTCGGTACGTTAACCCCACACATTTTAACCATTTTTTCGATTTGGCGTTTATTCACAACTGGCATAATGCCCGCTTGAATCGGCACATCGATCCCAATCAGTTCGGTGCGTTCCTTGAAGGTGTAGAAGTAATCATTATCAAAAAACAATTGCGAAATCAGTTGATCACAGCCGCTGTCGACTTTTTCTTTTAAATGCCGAACATCATCAAGTATAGACACAGATTCAATATGGCCTTCTGGATAACAGGCGCCAATGATGTTAAAGTCACCTTCCGATTTAATATATTCGATGAGATCACTCGCATAATGAAAATCTTTTTTCTCTTTGTGCTCTGTGATGTCATCTCCACGTAAAGCAAGAATATTATCAATCCCTAATTGTTTAAAACGGGTGAGCAAGGCTTGCACGTCTCTTTTTGTGAATTGACTAGAAGGTAAGTGCGCCACACTTTCCACGCCATACGTGTGTTTTACCGTTGAGGCAATATCTAACGTGCGCTGGTTATTCTTTGTGCCAAGGGCGCCGAAGGTGACACTAATGAAGTCCGGCGCCAGTTCTTTTAAGGCATTGACCGTTTGATAAATAGCCGCTAAATTTTCCGTCTGTTTAGGTGGAAAAATTTCAAAAGATAACACCTTTTTATGCTGAAATAGCTCAGACGTTTTCATAAACAATCGCCTCTTTTACCGTCCGAGTGGCAGATACTAAATGTTTGAGGCTTTGATCGACTTCTGCTTCTTTCCGCGTTTTCAAACCACAATCTGGATTGATCCAAACATTTTCAATCGGTAAAACAGACAGAATGTATTCGATGGTCGTTTTTAGCTCAGGTACTGATGGGATACGTGGTGAGTGGATATCATACACACCTGGTCCGACTGCCATCTTAAAATCAACGGCTTTAAGGGTTTGAAGTAGCTCTAAGTTCGAACGCGAGGACTCAAAGGTGATGACATCCGCATCCATCGCATCTATATCGTGAATAATATCGGTGAACGCACTATAGCACATATGGGTATGGATTTGTGTCTCCGGTTTGACTTTCGCATGGGTCAATCTAAAGAGCGGAATGGCCCAGTCTAAGTACTTCGCATGCCAATCGGTTTGTCTTAGCGGTAATTTTTCACGTAACGCCGCTTCATCGATTTGAATAATACCGATACCGGCTTCTTCTAAATCTAATACTTCCTCACGAATAGCTAAGGCGATTTGAGCGACTGTCGCTTTAACCGGTAAGTCCTCACGCGGGAACGACCAATTCAAAATCGTGATTGGCCCTGTCAACATCCCTTTAACGGGACGATGCGTAAGGCTTTGAGCATACGTCGCATAATCAACAGTCATCGGCGCACGTCTTGACACATCGCCCCATACAATCGGTGGTTTCACACAACGCGTGCCGTAAGACTGTACCCACGCATGTGAAGTGAAAATAAAGCCATTTAGTTGCTCCCCAAAATACTCGACCATATCATTGCGTTCATATTCTCCGTGCACCAACACATCGAGTCCTAGCGCTTCTTGCCATTTGATACACGCCTTTACTTTATCTTTATTAAAACGGTGATAGGCGTCGGCTGTTTTTTCTCCTGCCTTAAAGGCACGTCGATTGTCTTTCACATCAGCCGTTTGCGGAAACGACCCGATTGTCGTTGTTGGGAGAAGGGGTAACTTTAGCCGTTCTTGTTGGCGTTTCTTTCGCTCATGCAGTGACGGCGAGCGCTCAAAGTCTCGATCCGTTAAACGCGCCACGCGTTCTCTTACATGTTGGTCGACTTCTGTTCGTGCGTTTTCAAATAATTGTTGATTATTTATAAAATACTCATCAGCGGCAACATCCGTTACGTCTACTAACTGACTTAATTCATGTAATTCCGTCAGCTTTTCTTCCGCAAAACTAAAATGTCGCACATGCTCAGCCGATAAATGTCTCTCGCTTTTCACTGTATACGGCACATGAAGTAGTGACGATGATGACGATAAGACAATCTCACCAACGTGTGGCTTGATTTGGTTGATGATCTCTAGTGATTGCTGATAATTGTTGCGCCAAATATTCTTCCCATTAACAAGGCCTAAAAAAAGAACTTTTGATTGATCAAAACCATACGTTTTAATAAGTTCTATATTATAGACACCTTCAATGACGTCAAGACCGATCGCGTCAAACGGTAAAGATTGTAATGTTTGATACACATCACGCACATCACCAAAGTACGTTTGAATCTGGACGTTGACGTGTTGTTTATGACGTAAAATCTCTTCATATAATCGAGTAAATAGCTTTTGGTCTTCTTCTGTTAAATCATAGACCAATGCAGGTTCATCGATTTGAATCCATTCTGTTCCTAATGTATCAAATTGATGCAGCAGTTGTTGATAAGCTTTTATCAGCGGTTGAACAAATGCGTCTTTGTTCAACCCTTCCTGATAACTCGCCAGCTGTAAGAAAGTAAACGGGCCAATGAGGACGGGTTTTGTTTCAATTCCAAGTACTTTTGCTTCTTTGTATTCATCGAATGGTTTAGTGCCGACGAGTTTTATCTGTTCAGGGTCTGATAACTCAGGAACAAGATAATGGTAGTTCGTGTTAAACCATTTTTTCATCGGTAAGGCATGGACATCCTTATCCCCTTGTTGATAACCTCTTGCCATCGCAAACATGACATCAAGCGGTGATAAGTTCAGTGCACGATAACGTTTTGGAATTGCATTTAACAGGACCGCAGTATCAAGGACTTGGTCGTAAAAAGAAAAGTCATTTGACGGGATATAATCGACCTTTGCATCTCGCTCTTTTTCCCAATGTTTTTGTCGTAAGTCCTTTCCTACTTGTTTTAATTCCTCCGCTGTTTTCTCTTTTCTAAAATAAGCCTCGGTCTGAAATTTCAACTCACGGTTTGTACCGATACGCGGGTAACCAATAATCGCACTTTTCATATTAAAACGCCTCCTCTAATTAAGTTAACGTTACTATAGCACGCCCAGACGCTTGGTAAGTAATGGTTATTTTCGATAGTGTGTTATAGCGTGACCCTATAACACAATCAACCTAAATCAAATCAGTCATTTTCTTAGCTTTTTCTTATTTAATCGCTTACAATAATGAGAAGCATTGAAACTATTTAACAACTAAAGGAGTCACTTATGTACACATTATTACTCGTCATTATTTACATAGCGTTTATCAGCCTGGGTCTCCCTGATTCACTACTTGGCTCGGCTTGGCCCGTGATGCATCGGTCACTGGATGTGCCTATTTCTTATGCCGGTATGATTACGGTTGTCATTTCCATCGGAACGATTGTATCTAGTTTACTCTCAGATCGCTTAACAAAAAAATTCGGTACCGGTCTTGTAACGCTCGTGAGTGTGATGTTAACGGCCGTCGCCTTATTTGGATTTAGCTTTAGTCAGTCATTCATCATGTTGCTCGTCTTTTCTATTCCGTATGGGATTGGTGCCGGGGCCGTTGATGCTGCGCTTAATAACTATGTCGCGCTCCACTATGCCTCACGACATATGAACTGGCTTCATAGCTTTTGGGGTGTGGGGGCGTCGGTTAGTCCATATATTATGAGTTATTTTTTAACTGGCGGGCGAGCGTATACCGAAGGGTATTTCTTCGTCTCCTTGCTACAAATCGGTTTAACTTTTATTTTATTTATGAGTTTACCGTTATGGAAACAATCAAGACGCGTATCAGCAGCTGATGAGCATTACGAACCCATCGCCCTTAAAGACACGTTAAAGATCAAAGGGGTCAAGTTTGTCCTCATCACCTTTTTCGGTTACTGCGCGATTGAAAGTACCGCTGGACTTTGGGCGAGTAGTTACTTGGTTGAACACCGCGGGGTACCAGCAAATATCGCCGCTCAGTTTGCGTCTTACTTTTTTATCGGTATTACAGCAGGCCGGTTCCTGGCGGGGTTCATCTCTGATGTTGTCGGCGATAAGCGGATGATTCGTTACGGGTCCTTGATTATTCTCTTAGGTATTAGCCTATTTATGTTTGAGTACCGTTCACATTCGATGTATATGATCAGTTTAATCATTATTGGTCTCGGGTGCGCGCCGATTTATCCAGCGATTATTCATTCAACACCGGTCAACTTCCCTAAGCGCTATTCGCAAAGTATTATCGGGATTCAGATGGCCAGTGCTTATCTCGGGACAACGGTTATGCCACCGCTCTTTGGGTTCATCGTGAGTGTGTCTACTATCGGCCTCTTCCCCGTCTACTTACTTGTCTTAACTGGGTTTATGCTGTTTTTCTCTGAAAAACTCAACCAGACACTAAAGCTAACAGCTTAATACGTTAACGACCATCGTACGTTTAACGCTGATTGCTAAGTGGAACATGTATACTGACAGACAAAAAGGAGGAACGGTCCACATGACAGACATTCATGTTTTGTTTCTAAACGCTTCGTTAAAAGATAGTTCAGAACCGTCGCACACACAAGGATTATATGAAAGAGCACGGAAGCTTTATGAACAAGAAGGGGCACAAACTGAAAGCATACGCCTAGCCGATTACGACATCCATTACGGTGTCACCGGAGATGAAGGAGACGGTGATGAGTGGCCACAGCTATTAGAGAGAGTAAAGCAAGCTGATATTGTCTTAATCGGTACTCCGCTTTGGCTGGGCGAAAAAAGCAGTCTCGCCACACAAGCCATTGAACGGTTATACGGCACGAGCGGCGATACAAACGACAAAGGCCAAGCAATCTATTACAACAAAGTTGGCGGTGTTGTGATTACCGGTAATGAGGACGGCGCAAAACATGCCGCCGCTTCCATTCTTTACGGGCTTAGTCATATCGGTTTTGTCATTCCACCAAACGTCGATACTTACTGGGTCGGAGAGGCAGGACCAGGCCCATCCTATATGGATGGCGCGGCAAGTGAGAATGCCTTTACGAATAAACATATCGATATGCTTGTTTATAATACCTTGTATTTTGCTAAGCTGTTAAAAGACCACCCGATTCCTGCGAAAGGCAATACGTTATAAAGTTATAGCCGAGTTATCGGTTAAAAGAAGACAAAAAAATAAGCGAGGCGTCAGTCAGTGACCTAACGCCTCGCTTATTTTTCTATCGTTTTATTTAACCAGTTGGCTTATTTGGGTGTGGCGGTGTAGCCTGCTGTTTTAATATTTTCAATTAACTGATTAGCGGTAACGGCTGATTCGTCGTATTTCACTTTAGCTTCACCTTTTTTTAAGTTTACTTTCACTTTCTCTACACCTGCTTGATCTGTGAGGGCTGATTCTACTTTACCTACACAGTGCATACAATTCATACCGGCTACTTCAAAGATTGTTTTTGTCATCTTGTTTTCCTCCTTAGATTTCATTCATTCTATTAGAAATACTAACTTCTCTCACCCTATATCCATTGAATGATACGATCATCACTTGTGTTAAATCGTTATCTGTGATGATGACACTGACACTGGCCTTTCATACAATTACATGGCACCGTATCATAGGCTACTGCTTCTTTTTGAATCAGTTTTTCTTTTAATAAAGCAACGTCATCATGACTCAACATCGCCTCGTCAATCAACACGCCGATCGTTTTACCAATATCTTTACTACAAATGTTGTGAAAAAATTGATCCAGAGTTTCATTGACCAACGTATCTTCCTTAATATCAGTTGAGTAAAGAAATTTCCGTCCATCTTTTCTTGTTTTTAACGCGCCTTTTTTTACAAGGCGACCGATTAATGTTTTAATCGTTGGTTCTTTCCACCCGCGTTTATCCGTTAAAACATCGATAATAACTTGAGAAGGCACTTCTGTTTGGGCCCAGACGACGCGCATTACTTCCCATTCCGCATTGGTAATGTCTTTATCCATTTCAATTGTCATTGTATCACCACTTCCGTTTACAAGTGTAATCTTTAATTATAGTGTACAAGCGATTGCTCGTTCTGTCAAGATAAAGACACACTTTATCCCTTGGGGATAAGGGTTATGTTGTTATTCATCTGTTACTCATAAGATTAAAACAGCTTTCCTTGCTAAAAATTGTTATAATGGATAAAAGCTATCAATTAAAACCATCGTTTGAAAGGATGACGCATATGATTAACCGACATACTCACCCTGAAATCTTTCAAGGGCAGTTAAAACATCAGCACTATTTTGAAGGTTGGTATTTTAAGCATACATCGACATCATCAAATCAAAGTATCGCTTTTATTCCGGGTATCAGTTTAAATCCTGATGACAGCCATGCTTTTATTCAGGTGATCCAGTCTCACCCGGTGAGAACATATTATTTCACTTATCCACTTGATACTTTTCATACAACGGATGTTCCTTTTTCCGTGACGATTGGTGATTCTTTCTTTAGCTTAACCGAAACGCGCATTGATATAAATGATGACACCTATCATTTTAAAGGACAATTTCTTTATGACACTATCATACCCATCAACCGATCACTATTGACCCCTAACATTATGGGGTTTTTCAGCTATATCCCAAAGATGGCCTGTAAACACGGGGTCATCAGTATGCATCACCATGTGAACGGGACATTAACTGATGCTGGCGGGCATACCTTAACATTTAAACAGGATCACGGCTATATCGAAAAAGACTGGGGGCATTCGTTCCCTGAAAAATACATTTGGTCGCAAGCCAATCACTTTCCTACAAAACAAGCGAGCTTAATGGTGAGTGTCGCAACGATTCCGTTATTAAAAACGTCTTTTATCGGGCATTTATGTCATCTTCACCTTGATGGGAAGGACTATCGCTTCGCGACTTATAACGGCAGTAAAATTACGCAGCTGAAAATCACCGACCAGCATCTATTCTTAATCTTGACTAAAAACCAATGGCGGCTAGAAATAAATGCCTGGCTTGATGATGCGAAAGAATTAAAAGCACCACTCAATGGTGCCATGACCGACACCATCAAAGAAGGCTTAGGTGGCAAGCTTGACTTTAAACTCTACCACCACAACCAATTAATCCATGCGGATTCAAGTCCATATGCCGGTATAGAAGTTGTTAAAATGGCCAATATTAATGTTGATTAAACACCTAACATATCATCTCTTTTTTAACAAAAAAACCATGTAATTCTTTGACAAATGTTTTTGTTTCCTTCACACTAAATATATGGTATTTTCTTTTGTTTCATATATTCTCTACTACTTTAATTGGGAGGTGTTTTAATGAAAAAGATATTACCTACCATCTTGATTGTATCAGCAATGATTGTGTTGCTATCGCTAATGACCATTACTTATGCTGATATTGAACAAGCATCAAATCAAGCTACCGGCAATTTATCAACCCTGCTTATTCTCACGTCCCTCTATGCTTTTCTTTTTGGTATGTTAATGGAATATAGGGGACTATCCCGCGTCATTAAAGGCGACATCCGCCTTCAATCAACGTTACTCGTTGTGACAGCAGTATTGATGGTCTTTGTCTTTATCCCTGCGACAAGTTGGATTGCTTGGTTTAGTTTAGATCATCCTTTGTATCTTGAAGTACTGATCATTCCTGAAACACATATGATTTTAGCCGTTTTAGCCGGTACATTATTCGTAAGATCCTTTACCAAAGAATCACGTGCCATCTAGCCTTACAGCAGACTGTACGTAAACATTTATCAACCACAAATACATAAGGAGGTATATAAGTGAAGAAACTTGTTTTCATACTTTCAATTATACTGCTCACCGCTTGTAGCAGTGACCAACCAATGAAACCAACCACACCAACGAATACAGCACATTTAATGAAATTTCACATCGATAGTCAAAATTATGATTATTTCCAGTCGTTGTTCTCAGAAGGACGAGAAGACATCATTTCCGAGGAAGCATTTGAAAGCTTTGGTGAGCTGTCGACATCAGGCGCAAATTTTAAAAACTATGAATTACTCACTTTCGATAGTGGTGAAATGCTGTTGATTGAATTTAAGCCTCAACTCGACAATGAGGAAGAGCTCAAGATTGTGAATGTGATCCGCGTTCCTGATAATATTAAAGAATTGTTTGAAACACAAAATTAATCACTCCATTTAAAACAATCATGCGGTTTAGTGTGATTGTTTTTTCATGTAGAAAAATGTTATTGTTTTTTCGAAAAAATACCGTCATTGCTGATTTTCACCCTTATGAAGCACTACTTTTTCCATTTTGGTTGTTCTCTTCCTTTAACTCGTTTTGATATACTCTTAATCATAACGATGAGAGGAGTATATTTATGGAACACTACAAACAGATCCCCGACCATTTAGCGACGAAAACAACCCTTCTGAAAGTCCACCACCGAAAAATCACTGAAAAGACTAAAGTAAGAGGGACCGTAAGCCTCTGTACACCACACGGACGTAAAACTTTTAAATTATATGCGATTGAAGATGCTATTCCGATTAAGAGGCGTCATGTAGAAACCAAACATTTCCCCCTTACAGATAAAACATTGAGCGAAGCGTTATACATTATAAACAAATCCGCTAAAAAAAGCCGTGATGCAAAAAATCTCGCCTATTTGTTAGGTGATCACCAGACAACACAGAGTCAAAAATCTCGCCAACAGAATTTATATAAACTGAAAGATAGGGCATTAAAAATATTAGCTGATCAGAGAAAACTAACGTATCTCGGCTATCACGAAATGGATGATGATTATTTATATCTTTATCGCTTCGGTGAGTATACCTTCCATATCCCCAAACAAGCAGAAGGAAGTCCCCCCTTACTAAATGATCTATCTGAGCCAATCTCTTCAGAACAAACAAGAAAGACGACTTTGAAATTTAGAGAAGCACAAGCTCTCATCCAAAAGTTTTTAAAGGAAAATGGTGAGAATTCCTGATGCAGTATAAGTAGCTTCACGAAACTTTTTAGTATAATTAAAAGAGGATTCACCCCAGAAGGCGAATCCTCTTTTGATTTTCATTTAGTTAATACATGCTTAAGCTTGACCTTGTTTTACCCAATTAGCTACTGTCACTGTACGTTTAGCCTGATATTTTACTGCTGCTTCAACATCTTCAACCATGTTACCGTCTTGGTCAACCGATACACTTGTACCATACGGGTTACCACCCGCACCAAAGACAACCGGATCAGAGTAACCAGGTGTCACAATAATAGCCCCCCAGTGCATCATCGCTGTATAGAGTGATAACAATGTCGCTTCTTGTCCACCATGAGGGTTTTGAGCTGATGTCATGGCACTTACGACTTTATTGACGGTCTTACCATTCGCCCATAGCCCCCCTTGCATATCAATAAATTGTTTCATTTGTGATGGCATCGTACCAAAGCGTGTTGGTACACTAAAGATAATCGCATCGGCCCATTCAATATCATCACTTGTGGCTGATGGAATATCTTTAATTGACTCAACGGTATTTTTCCAACCTTCATTACCATTAATAACCGATTCTGGCGCTAATTCATCTACTTTAACTAAGCGCACATTAGCACCTGCTTGTTCAGCACCTTCTTTTGCCCATTTTGCTAATTGGACGTTTGTTCCACCCATACTGTAAAAAATTACGGTCACGTTTGTCATAATAATCTCGCTCCTTTTTCTGTTGTTTTTTATTTGTTTCTTAATATGTTATCTACCCATTCCACTTATTTCTAATCATTTTTTCATATATCGTTTGAATTGACTCGATACTTATCGACATACTTGTTTATCGTTACCTTTATTTAGGTCTAACTAATTCGAACATTTCACCTAATTTACTGTATGACTGCCCACCTAAGCGCGCCACCGGTTTTAACCGTTCATCATCAATGACTGATCCATCAAAAATGGCGTCATCTAAATGATAGTGGACCACGCGTACAACGATAAGATCGGCACTCTCATCACCTACAACCGTATGTGTGTCGAGCTCGCACTCCATTCTTATCTGAGCCTCTTTCACCCCGTCTACTTTCACGCGTTGACTCTGCACGCGCGTAAAGTCAAAGGTATCTACTTCACTTTCATCTGTAGGTAGTGCGCTGGCGGTCTTATTTATTTCTTCAACATTTGTTTCGTCAACAATATGGATCACACACTCACCCGATTTAATGATGTGACGCGCTGTATCCTTCATTTTTTTATCTTTACGCTGAACAGAGATCATCAAAAACGGCGGCTCTGCTGATACAATCGTAAAGTAACTAAATGGCGCGCCATTTAGTACTCCTTCTTTAGATTGTGACGTCACGAAAGCAATCGGTCTCGGGGCAACTGCCCGCGTTAATAAATGATAATGTTCCCGCTTTGATAATGTTGAGGCATCTATTTGAACCATCACACCACTCCTTTTATCTTGAATTCAAGATAATTATAACGTAAAGAAAATAGAAAGGCAACTCCTATGCCTTCCTTAAATCATCTACTATGATTTTGTTAGAACCATAGTCTCTGTGTCAGATAACCTGTTAGCAACCCACTCATTCTTCTAGCATAAAATATAGATCAAGGTTAACCTAACCTATTTTATCTAATTAGGAATATAGCCTCGTTATTTTACCGCTGACACATTTTATTCTTTTTCCGATTGAACTTGTTCAAATGTTGTCCATAAGCGATGGCAATCTTCTCTTTCTCCAACAGCTTCCATATCGAATAACTCTTTATTCCCCTCTAAATAATCCCTTAAATGTTGATCGGAAAAACCGTATGTTGCGGCATCTTCTTTCGTACTGCTGTAATATACTTTTTTAATATTTGCCCACATCATGACCCCTATACACATCGGACAAGGTTCACACGTTGCGTATATTTCACAGTCAGATAAATCCATCGTCCCTAACTTTTTACAGGCTTCCCTCACTGCCACCATTTCTGCATGTGCTGATGGATCTGTGTCACGCATCATAGTGTTTCCAACTGAGGCAATAACCTCACCATGACGAACAATCGTTGCACCAAACGGTCCACCATCTCCTCGTTTCATTCCCTCAATCGTGGCTTCTGTTGCTAGTTGAAAGTATTTATCTCTATCTTTACACATCATTCTCACTCCTGATCTTTTATTATTAACTCACGCTTGAACATTCGTCCTATTTTCTATGGATAAGTTTAAACTAACACTGTATATATTCACTACTAACGGTTATCACGAAAAAATAAAGGATTCGCCGGTTGCAATAGGTTCGCTTGAGACATGACATCAATAGCCGCTTGATACTGTCCTAAACGACGTAAACTATTGGCTTTATGAAACATATAATCAACCCGGTCAGGATTATTATCCAACAGGCTATCCATTAGTTTTATAGCTTCTTGATGTCTATCAATTTCTCGCAGAACATTTGATTGATGATAGATAAAGAATTCTGGTGTTTCACTTTCTTTTGCGCCTTGGTCATAGTATGAGAGCGCCTGTTCAATATGCTGTTGTTTCTTCGCGACGTTCGCTAAATAATACGCAAATTGCGGATCTTCTTGGAAGCCTTTTTTGTAATAAAATTGAGCTGTATCGTATTGATGCAAGCGTTCGTAAACCACACCTAAATAATAGAATTGTTCTAGTGATTTTTCCATAGCAAGCAATCGTTTTAATGCGCGATAATAGTCATTCTCACGAATCCATCTCTTCACCTCGGTAAAAGACGTCTCGACAACACCCTCAGTCAAGATCGAATAAATGTTAGCCATCTGTTGATTTTTCGCATAATCAACCGCTGTATTTCCATCAAAATCTTGAATGGTTATATCGGCTCCTTTTACTACTAACTCCTCAACAATTTCTTGATAGAGAAACCCATCATTCCCTAAGACAACGGCTTCTAAAAGAGCTGTCCAACCTAATTGATTCACATGATTGACAGGCACACCGGCATCTAGTGCTAATTGTACGACAGGTAAAAATCCTTTCTCACTCGATGGTAAAAGAGCCGTACCACCGAACCGATTTACTTCCGTTAAATCTGGCTGATACAGTAATAGCAACTGAAACAACACCGCATGTCCCATTGCTGCCGCGGCAATAAACGGCGAAAGCATCGTGTGATCTTTTTGATTAGGATGACTTCCCATATTTAGTAACCAGGCCGCCACTTCTAGTTGGTTTCTCTTTACCGCAAGGTGAAGCATTGTCTGTCCTTCCCCATTCACAATCGCTGTATCAAGTGGAGATAATGCTTCGAGCATCGTTAATATCGTTTGTTCATCTTCTGTTTGTAAAATTTTAAATACAGCTTGATTATTCATCGTATTCATCACACCCCTATATTTATGTGTTTTTAATATTTTGTTGATTTGACCCCTCGTAACGTATGGTAAATATGTTGTTCATCAAAAGGATAATATGATTAACTAAGGAATGGTTACTTAAACAACGATAACATATTTTTCAATCATCTTCCTTATATCATAAGACATTACGTTTAAAGGTTTCTTTGAAGAGTTTATCGTGAGGGTTTTGGATTTGGATCGTTTTCACCTTCTTTTTGATCATTAACGACATGAGATTGTGAGTGCCTTGCCACCCAATCAAACATTCAGCTTAGCCTTTAGTTTTCTCTCATAAGTTGTGCTTATCATATAACGACCGATTAACTTTTTCAATGCCATCACCGTTGTTGTCTTTTTATGTTTTTCATATTCAGCGCACCCTTTACATTCTTTTCTTTAAAAAATCATAGGATACATCATTTTTTGTCGCTAACCACTTAGATATTTTTAATACAAAAACAGTCTTGATCCTCTCGCTAAAGAGTCATCAAGACTGTTTGACAATAAAGACAGTCATTATGCTTCATTTAAATCAGCATTAATTAAATCCAAAATATCATTTTTAATCTCTAAATATTGTTCGTCTACTTTCACACGATGATTGTCTGTTTCTAATGCTTGATAGGTATAATTTAAATCGTACGACTTAATAATTGTTCCTGGCTGTTTTGACATCACAATCACACGGGTACCAAGCGACAATGCTTCTTCAACGTCATGTGTGATCATCACGACCGTGTTTTTATTTTTATGCCACAGGTCACGAATAAGTGTCTGCATATTCAGACGCGTAAGCGCATCAAGTGCCCCAAGTGGCTCATCCATTAAAATCATTTCCGGTTCATTCGCAAGCACACGCGCTAAGGCCACCCGTTGACGCATGCCACCAGACAAATCAAAGACCGCTTTATCTTTATCTTTCAATAACCCAATTTGGTCAAGGAATTGATCCGTTATTTGATCAATCTGTGCTTTCTTTATCCCTCTGACCTTTGGACCAAAGCCGACATTGTCTTTCACTGATAACCAAGGGTATAAGGTAGGTGATTGAAAAACGACCCCGCGGTGCCAGTCTGGACCGGTAATTGTTTTCCCTTGAAACGTCGCTTCACCTGTTGTTGGTTTTTGATAGCCCGCAATAATTTTTAAGAGGGTACTTTTCCCGCAACCAGACGGACCGAGAATACAAAGAAATTCATTTTTTTCTATAGCTAAGTCAATGTCTTTTAAGGCAAGGACAGATTCTGTTCCATCACCATAATCCATACTGACATGATTAAGTGCTATTAAAGGTGTTTCTTTTGCCATAATAAAAACTCCTTAGTTGTAGATGGTAATATTATCGTGCCAAGTAAGCTTCGATATATTCAGGATTAATAAAGTCATCAAACGCTTCTTGTGAAGGCGATTCAGAAATAGAACCTTGTTCAAGTAGGAAATCTGACGTTTGTTTCATTACGCGTGAGAAGTCACCCGCTTCTTCAGATGTTCCTAAATATTCACTGCTAATTTCTTCTTCTGGTGTTAACCAAACAGACCCTTCCATTTGCATCAAAGCTTCTTCTGGTGTGATTTCTAAGGGATTTGCGACAATTTCAGACGCCGTTTTACTATCCTCACGGTAAAGGTTCCCACCTTCAACGAGCGCAGCGATAAAGTCCGTCGTTAAGTCTTTGTATTGTTCGGTAAAACCTTTACGCGCCAGTAAAATATTCGCTGTTTTGTGTCCCATTTCAGCTACCTGTTCAGAAGAAATCAACATCTCGCCACCGTCTAATAATTTACCAAGTGATGGTTGCCACGTATACGCCGCATCAATATCCCCGCGTTCCCAAGCCGCTACAATATCAACCGTCTTCATATCAATCAGTTCAACATCATCCGCAATACCTGCATCATTTAATACTTGAAGTAAACTGTAATGTGATGTTGAAGCAAAGGTGGTCGCAATCTTCATGCCTTGTAAGTCCGCGACTTGTTCAATCCCACTTCCCTCACGTACAGCTAACCCTTCAATTTCACCAAGAATCTCATGCAGCCAAATCAGTTCAACGTCTAGCCCGCGAGAAAGGGCGATGATCCCGTTTGTGTTACCCATTGAGGCAAAATCAACACTACCTGAAGCGAATGCTTGATTGGCTTCAACACCTGAATCAAAGACAACAAAGTTTGTTTCAATACCTAAATCGGCAAAGTACTGATCAAAATACCCTTCTGTCTTTGCGACCATCTCGTCATTTGGCACGCGTAAATAACCAATGTTGACGACTTCCGGTTGATCCGCTCCAGATTCATTACCTTCTGAAGCCTCATCACCACATGCGGTAAATACGAGAAGCCCGACTAACATCACGAATAATCCTTGCATCTTTTTTTTCATCATTAATCTTTTCCTTTCCAAAATACTAATTTGTTTTCAAGTAACAGTAAACCACCGTCCATGATAATACCAGTCACACCCATGATGATAATCCCAACAAACATCACGTCAGACCGTAAGTATCTCGACGCGTCAATCACCATCCAGCCAATTCCGCTTGTGGCCGCTGTCATTTCAGCGGCGACGAGTGTCGTATAAGCAAACCCCATCGCTGTTCTTAGACCGGTAAAAATATCAGGCATACAGGCTGGAAGGACAACTTTGGTGAACACATCTTTTTGGTTTGCGCCCAGTGACTTTGAACTTAAAATGTAATCTTGACTAACGCTATTAACCGCTGCCACACAAGCGATGTAAATAGGCGCAAAAGCGGCTAGATAAAGCAAGGTTACTTTCGATCCATCATCAATGCCCATCCATAAAATCAAAAGCGCATAGTACGCCAGAGGAGGAATCGGACGATAAAATTGTACAATGGAATCAACAATCGCTTTAAACTTACTAAAATAACCACTAAGAAGTCCTAAAGGTACCGCGGTTATAAAGGCTAAACTTACTGCCCAGAAGAGTCTCACAAAGCTATCACTGAGATGTTGCCACAGACTCACATTCCCGTACCCGTTCTTTACAATATTCATAAATGTCTCCCACACCACTTGGGGGGATGGTAAAAGGAGTGAAGACATCTCACCGACGTTTGTGAATATAAACCATAGTACAATGACAATAAGCCACGTCAATAATGTCAGTGTGATTTCAAATGGATTTTTTGACTGTTTGACATTCATAATAATCCTCCAATGTTTCGTTCTCTTATTTATTTATACCATTTACTAGCTTACCAGAAGATTTATCCTTATTACAAGGGGGGGTATGTATTTTGTGGGTCATACTTTTATTTTATTTATGTTCACTAGAGGAATGTAAATAGCGGGAAGCATGCTTCCCGCTACGAACATTTAACCTGTCATCTTTATGACTTAGTTGAAATTGTAATCAGTGACAATAGGTTCACGATTTAATACAACATCATTAAAGTACTCATATTCAGACACACCTAGGAATGACCCATCTAAGTTATACACATGATCAAAACCTAATTGACCAAGCGCACGCACCATATTGTAGCTACGTTGACTTGAACGACAGTGAACGTAAACGGGTTGGTCTTTAGGAATCTCATCCAAACGATTGCGGAACTGGCTTAATGGAATATTAACGGCGCCTTTAATATGGCTTAACGCATATTCATCTTCTTCACGCGCATCAATAATGACAGCCTCTGATTCAACGAGTTCACGTACTTTTGTGACAGGCACTTTTTTCACTTCACCGTTTAGGATGTTTAATGCTGCAAGTGCCGCATGGTTAACTACATCTTTTGCAGTTGAGAAGTGTGGTGAGTAGGTTAATTCTAATTCTTTTAAGTGTTCTAAGTTACCATTTAGCATAATCGCTGTCGCAATCACATCAATCCGTTTATCGACATTACCGCGACCAACAGCTTGCGCGCCAAGAATTTTACCTGACGGTACTTGGAAGATCAATTTAAAGAATAGGTTTTCTGAATCTGGCATCAAACCTACTTTATCTTTTGGAATGACGTAGCTGTAATCATAGTCAATGCCACGTGCTTGACATTGTTTTTCATTCAGTCCTGTATTGGCTGCGTTCATACCAAACATTTTCACGCTTGACGAACCGATCACTCCTGTATTTACGTACGTACGACCATAGACATGGTCAGCTGCCGCACGTGCTTGACGCTGTGCTGGACCGGCAAGTGTTAATTGTGTTTTTTGACCCGTAAAGAAGCAGGTTGTTTCAATCGCATCACCGACCGCGTAAATATTTGGATCACTCGTTTGATAGTGATGGTTTACTTTGATTGCCCCACTTGCTGAAAGCGCTAAGTCTGCTTGTTTTGCGAGCGTATTTTCTGGACGAACTCCGATCGCCATGACAACGGCTTGGGCATTGATTTCACGACCTGATGCTAGGATGACTTTATCTTTGGCGATTTTTTGAACGCTATCGCCTAAGACTAAATCCACACCATTTTTCATGATTTCACGGTTAATCATTTGAACCATATCATAGTCAAGTGGTGCCATAACTTGGTCTTGTGCTTCAACTAATGTGACGTTATAGCCAGCATACTTCAAGTTTTCAGCAACTTCTAAACCGATATATCCACCACCAACAACAGTGACATCTTTCACATCATTGTCTTTTGCGTACGTTGTCAATGCTTCAACGTCTGGTACTGTCTTCATCACAAACACGTGCTCATCGTTAATTCCTTCAATACTTTGTGGACGAAGCGCCACTGCACCTGGTGCTAGGAATAAAACGTCATAGCTTTCTGTATACGTTTCGTTTGTTTGAACATTTTTCACTTCAACTGTTTTTTCTTCTTTATTGATCGCCACTACTTCGTTATAGACACGTGCATCAATGTTATATTGCTTATCAAATTCTGGTGGTGTCATTAAGACTAAATCTTGTGACTTTTCAATGTCGCCACTGATGTGGAATGGAATACAACAGTTTGAGAATGACACGTATGGACCTCTTTCAAACATAATAATTTCCGCTGCTTCATCTAAACGTCTCACACGCGCCGCAACTGAAGCACCGCCTGCAACGCCACCAACAACTAATACTTTTTTACCCATGATAATTCCTCCTTAAAATTGACTGACCATCATAATAAGAATAAAGCTGATCATCAGTTTTCGCTAAACAAATTTGACCTTCTTACATCTTCTCTAACTTGATTGCTTATTTATTTTTCCCAATACGATGAGGCAAGATACAAACTTTACCTGCGAAGAGTTTCATACCCGCAATACCACCGAGTGTCATCGCAAGCAAGAACACCCAACCTGAGAATGAAAAACTTGAAATCGCCGCATACATCGCACCAAGGTTACACCCTAAACCAAAGCGTGAACCGAAACCTAACATTAAACCACCTAAGGCAAAATAAAAGGCATCTTTTTTATTGAAGTTAAAATCAAATGTAAAGCGTTTAGCGAGTAGGAAAGCAATGGTACAACCGAAGAATAAACCTAAGTTACGAATCGTCCCACCATCACTTAATAGTCCTGCTTCAACTTTTGCTAAGTGTGACCCGAAATATTCGGGATTAAAATCAAAACCTAATAAGTCAAAGAACCAGACATTCAATGTTAAAACTGCGGTTGATGCTCCCCAGTTCTTATCTGTCGTTACAAGAACGAAGATCGCTCCCATCGCTAACGCTAAAGCTCCAAGTTTAAAGCCCCACCGTTCAATAAATAGTTTATGATACGTTTGATGACTGAAGAATGGTGCTTTTTTAGCATCATCCAGTGGCTTTTCAAAGTCTTCATAATCACCTTTAGGATCCATGTAGGTCCCTTCGGCTTTACGCATATTTTCATACTTTACAGTAATCCAGTAAAGGACACCGAGTAAAGCGGCCGTCATCGCAAAAGCACCAAAGTAACCCATCACTTGCGGGAAGTGTAAGCGCACACCAACTTGACCAATCGCCGTGCCATCAACAACTTGACGTAAGTAATGACCAGGTGCTGTACCGAGTACGAAGAAGACAAACGCGATCATCGCACGTCCCGCCCCTTCACCAAAGTCCGCTAACGTACCAGAACCACAAGCACCCGCCAACATCATCCCCATACCGAAGATAAAACCACCAATCACGGTCGCGATATTGGTAAAGTAAACGTTTGTTGTACCCGGAATAAATGCTTCACCATAACCCGCTAAGTACGCTGGTAATAAGCCATCCGCTGCCGCTTTCCATTGTAATCCCATTGTGACAAAGGCTGTTACTAAAATAAGAATAATTAACGCTTTTGTTAAACTACCTTCACCGCGCATATAAATACGTTTAATACCACCGGCAAAACCGAAGCGTGCGCGCGTCAATACATAACCTAAGTACACACCTGCGATTAAATAGACAGGTAAACTTGCCTTTAAGCCATTAAGATAAATCCCAAAAACGACCATTAGCCCTAATAGAACAAATCCTATGATTGGCTGTGTGTACGACGTGCGTTCATGCGCTGGGTCGATGAACGTCACCTTCTCACTACTTTGTAATTGACTCATTTTCTTCCTCCCTTTCATTAAACAACGTTATGATGTCCATCACAAACATTACGCTCATTTTTTCACAAATAATATCAAAAAAATATTCCAAACTATTTCATTCATTTTGTTTGTGATGTCTTTAACAAGTTTAATTATAATCGTAAAATCAACGTTTTGTGAAATGAAGAATAGGAATACTACTATTACAAAAATGAATATAACGGACTTCTATGTATGAAATATTGTAAAAGTATTCACAAACATTTTAATTATAAAAGTTAACAAACGTCTTTAAACACGCACCCCCTTTCTCTTCCAACTCTTATCTCGATGCCAAGATTGTTTGCGCAAAAAAATCTCTTATCCCTATTCTTTTACGCCGTATGATATAGTAAATATACATCTTTATATTTTTTTATTATGGTGTATTAGATTTTGTTATAGTGATATAAGACCCTATCACTTAATCATCAAGAACCGAGGGAGAGAATAGCATGTTAGATTATCGCTACCGCACATTCTTAGTGCTCGCAGATCAACTGAATTATACAAAAGCAGCCAAGTTACTTTCTTTATCTCAACCAGCTGTCACTAAACATATTCAATATTTAGAAGAACATCTAGACGTGAAATTATTTCATTACGAGGATCGGGTATTAAAACTGACGAAAAAGGGGAAATTCTTAAAAGATCACGTAACGATATTAAACCGAGAAATTGCTGAAATCATCGATACGTTATCTGAACATGAAGATGTTCCTTCATTCATGATTGGTGTCAGTCGAACCATTGGCGAATACTATATTCCAGAACACACCTGTCTTTTCTGCGAAGAAAAGCGCGTGAAGATTCATTTGATGGTAGAAAATAGTGAACGCTTACTCCAACTACTTAAAGATGGGAAAATTGATTATGCGCTCTTGTCTGGGCCGGTAAAATCAGATGACCTTACCGCTGTGAGTTTTTACGAAGATGACGTCATACTCACCTGTTCCCCAAGACATCATCTAGCCAATAAAACCGTTTCTCTTAACGATTTAAAACATGAGCGTCTCCTATTGCGGGAAGAAGGGGCAGGTCTTAGTGAAGCGATTGATCAACAATTAAAACAAGAGAAGCAATCCCTTCACCAGCTACTGCGCATTAACCGAATCGGTAACATTCAATTATTAAAAAATTACATTAAAAATAATGATGGCATCGGCTTTTTATATCACATTTCCATGTTAAATGAATTAAAATCAGGCGAGTTATCTACCATTCATTTAGCGGATTTTAAAGTCACACAACCTTTTTACTTAGTCTATCCGAAGCAAGCTAAGTCACCAAAAGAAGTAGCATGTATGTTGGAAATATTTTCACCCGCAAACACGACAAATTGTGAAGAGAATGAACAACTGATCAGATAAGCAACAGCTATATCGTTCATCATTAAATCAATTGACATCCCTCAACAGAAACAAAAACCAAGCATGTCCATCACGCGACATGCTTGGTTTTTTTTATATCTTATTGTTTAACTACCAAAAAATTGTTCAGCTAATCGTTGACCTTGATTAATTTTGGCCCATTGTTCTTCTTCTGTTAGTTCATTTCCACCATCACATGAAGCAAAGCCACATTGATGCGATAAGAATAACCGGTCTCGGTCAATAATGGTCGATGCTTTTTCAAGTAAGTCTAGCGCACGCGTGTCATCATCTAATGTATTTGTTTTTGATGAGAGTAACCCTAAGACAATGTCCGTATTTGGTTTATCTTGAAATACTTTTAATGCTTCAATTGAACCTGCTCGGTCATCATCCCACTCTAAGAAGAACCGATCATATTTTAATTGTTTCAAGAAAAGGTTCGCAATCTTTTCATATGACCCACCGCCCATGTTGCGAGAATCATAATTCCCACGGCAGTTATGTGTCCACATGTTAAGACCTAAGTTATGGCCATAGTCAATGATGATATTATTGATGTCGATGAAATCTAACGCCAGTGCTTTTACTTCCTCTTGATTAATATGTTCACCTGTATACGGTGAGTTTGGGTTGTCATCGGCGAAGATTTCCCAGAGACAGTCATCAAACTGTAAAATCTCACCACCCGCTTCCACGTAGTCATAGACAAAGGTTTTATAAGCCCGGATTAAGCCTTGTTTTAGTGCTTGCGGGTCACTGTAGACCGCATCTTTTCCGCCAATGTTATCAGACCATGATAATTCACCGTAAATATGTGAAGGTGATGGGACACATAATTTTACTGGGTGGTTTCCGGCATATTGTTTTAACTTCTTAAAGATATCGATAAAATGATGGTTTTTCGCATCGAGCTCATCAGTAATTCTTAAACCAATGTCTTTTCTCGTTTCATATTTTGAACAGCCATCGGTATCACAGAAGAAATAACCATGATCTGCAATGTAACGTTCAATGCCTTGGAGACCCCAGACAAAATCTAAGTGCCACAAAGATTTCGAATATTCCCCGTCACTGATCACCGTCAGCCCGTGATCGATTTGTTTTTGAACGACCGATTTAATCGCCTCATCCTCACACGCTTGATAGCCCTCAAAGTCATCATAAAAAGGATACGTAATATCCTCTCTTTGTTCAATTTTTTTCTTATAGTCTAATAGTGCTTGTGGTCTCAGTAAACTGCCGACAATTTGAAATTTATCACTCATGTTTTGTCCCCCTCGTTAATTCTTTAAATGTTTTTAATAGTATGATAACTATTTAAACATATGCTCAAGGGAGCTGACTAACACATTAAACATATGCCTAGTTATAGCTTTTAGCTATAACTATACGTTTATATCTACATCATAGGCTTTAATGACAGCGATAAGTTCCGCCACGTACAGTTTTGCTTGTTGGGTGAGCTGGAGATCTTTATGGGTGATATAGCCCAGCGTCATATCGTCATCCACATCAAGGGGTACGGCGACAATGTTATCTCCATTTAAATCCGCACTCACAATCCCCGTTGAGATGGTGTAGCCATTTAAACCAATCATTAAGTTAAAAATCGTCGCCCTGTCACCAACTTTAATATCTTTTTTCGCATACTCGGTACTTAAAATTTCTTCAGAGAAATAAAACGAATTAAAATCCCCTTGTTCATATGATAGCCTTGGATAATCTTCTAAATCGGCTAGTGTCACCTTGTCTTTTTGACTAAGTGGGTTCGTAGAACTCACAAACACATGGGGTTTAGCGGTAAAGAGCGGATGAAAAAGTAAATGATTTTCTTTTAATAGCTTGTCGATGACTTGTTTGTTGAATTTACTTTTATAAAGAATCCCTAACTCACTACGTAGGTTCTTAACATCTTCTACGATTTCAAACGTCCGCGCTTCTCTTAGCGTATATTCATACTCTAGCGCGTCAGTTTTTTTTACCATATTCACAAACGCATTAACCGCAAACGCATAGTGCTGAGTTGAAATCGCACAAAGACGGCGTGACGGGGTTTTATTTAACCAACGCTGTTCGAGTAATGCTTGTTGTTCAACCACTTGTCTCGCATAACCTAAAAACTCCGCCCCATCAGTCGTAAGAGAAATCCCGCGCGGGGTGCGGATAAATAGATCTTGCCCAATTTCTGCTTCTAGTTCTTTTAACGCATTCGATAAACTTGGTTGTGCGATAAATAAGCTTTCTGCTGCTTTATTAATCGAGCCATGTTTAACTGTTTCAATAAAGTACTTGAGTTGTTGTAGTGTCATTGATTTTCACCTCTTCTAAAAATAGGGATTACGACTGGGTCTATCATCCACGGATTTTCGTACGTTATAACGTACGCTTATAAATCTGTGATGTTTCTCCCGGTGGATGATAGCCTTCAGGCATCGCGTAAAAACGATGTTTTTTATAAAAACCTTGATGATCGATTGCTAATTGAACTTCCCCCACCTAACATTCTAACGAATATTTGAGGAAGGAGATGCCGTAAGGACGCCATAGATGAACATCCTTTCTTTGTTTTATGACGGTCATTGTTGATATCTTAATCAAACTACGAAGAACGCATGTTTGTCACTTCAAAAAAAACAAGCGATTTATCACCCGTTTAGTGCTCACGCACTTGAGGAAGGTGTCTACTCGCTCTAAATGATAAAGGTTGATCAAATTCACCAAGTAAAGCTTCATTTTAAATTAACTTAAAATCCTTTTTTTGAAAAAAGATTGATTAAAACGAGCTTATTATTTATGACGTACTGTGCATTCTTTATAATATAGTTTGATCATTTGTTACTGTTGACCTACAACAAACGCACCCAAGTCTTGAATAGTCACTTTCTACTATTAGCTGGTATAACTTAACTAGAAACCCCAATATATTTTCCTTTTTTTATTGCGAGTAAGTGAAATTCTGCATTAGCTTCACTGTACTCAGTATAAACATCAGTTAATGTTTCCCATTCATACGAAGAATCTTTAATAATTTTTTTCAGAGTCTTTTCACGTGTATCTCCCTTGAAAATACAATTCACGAAAACTCCGCCTTCTTTAAGTTCCGTCAGTATCTTATTTACAAAAGCCGTCTCTTTATCCAAATCATTTTTATAAAAGTGTAACATTGAATCTAATAATACAATATCAATGTCCTTAGATATCGGAAAATCATATACGTTATCTACTATACCTTCAACATTTATATTTCTTTTTTTAGCTTCCACATTAAGCTGGTTTATCCCAACTGTTGAATGATCAATTCCAATCACCTTATATCCTAACTCCCCAATAAACAAAGAATCTCTTCCTTGCCCACAGCCTAAGTCAAGTACCATTCCTTTGGGTTGATAACTCGTGAAAAAATCAATGAGACCCGGATATGGATTTCCAAAATAATTATGCTCTTGATAATAACCGTCGTACGCTACCTTTTTCAATATAATTAACCTCCACTATAATAAAGTCTTTCTATGTTAACCTAGCCAATTGTCGGATGACCATCACCCATCTTGTCAATGCAATTATATCAAACTTTTTTAAAAGATATACCAATATATTAAAGCGACTCTTCCAATAATCGTCTCTTTTTCAATTAAGATATACTACTCAGGTAACGCGTCCTGTTTGTTGATACTATGGTGAATCACGTCTTCTTCTATTGTTGGTACTTCACTCACTGATGTAACTTGCATGTTCACAACTCCCTTAAGAAATACAGAGCATCATTTCACTCGCCTGAGTGCTCTAACGTGACCACGATAAGTTCTGGTGGATTATTCACACGAATCGGAAACAAACTATTCCCTAGCCCGCGACTAACCACCATTGTCGTTTCATCTTTTGCATACTTACCACTCGTATACTGAGGCAACCATCCTTGGTGCGGGGCAATTAATCCACCGATAAAAGGAAGCCTCACTTGACCGCCGTGCGCATGACCTGAAAAGACCAGGTCAACACCTGCTTGTTCATATAACGAAAAATGTTCCGGTCGGTGTGACAAGAGAATCGTATAGTTGCTCTCTTCAGGCAAAGCACGGCCCAGTTGATTAATCATAGTCGCTTCTTCTGATAAGGCTTGTTGGAATAATGGGTCATCGACACCTGTTAACGTGACTGTTTCATTATTTTTTGTCAGCTCAATCGATGTATTCCTTAACACATGTATCCCTATGTCCTCAATCCTTGATTCAAACGTTGCATACACATCAAGCCTTGCCTCATGGTTGCCGGTGACATAATAGACAGGCGCGATGCTTTTTGCCGCTTCAAAAAAGCGATAAGCGACGTCGACATCGGTGCGTCTTGAATCAATCACGTCACCCGTTACGACAATAAGATCAGGTTCAGCATTTTCTAATGCTTCGATTAACTTATGATTATCTTTACCAAACACAGCATTATGTAAATCTGATACTTGCGCTATCTTAAACCCATCAAAACTCTCAGGTATGTGATCACTCTGTATTGTTAATGCTGTTGTTTCAATGATGGTATTTCCTCTATAGAGCCATGCACTTACGATGAGGATGCTTATAAACAAAACCATCCATTTGTACCTTTTCACCTTAACACCTCATTTAACCGATATTTACTATACTTTTCACCTATCTAAACCATGATCGGTTGATTAATATCTTATCATATCCAACAGATATTGACAGAATATTCTTCATTTAGCGCATCCGTTTATCCACTAATTCACTATTTTGTTGGCGAAATGCTCGCGGCGTAAGTCCTGTCACTTTCTTAAATACCCGCCCGAAATGACTGGAATCATAATAGCCTAAGCGTTCACTGATGACCAATATACTTAAATCTGTGTCCTGAAGTAACACTTTCGCCCGGTTGATTTTCACATCCGTCACATAAGACATAACGGTTTGGCCGGTCTCTTGTTTAAATAGCTGACTTATATAAGGTTTTGTCAGCCTAAGAGATTCTACCATGTCATTAAGCGTGAAAGGTGCTTCAATATGCAGATGAATGTAGGTTAATATATGATTGAGCGTACGATGATACGTCACTTCTGACTGGACTTTTTCACCGTTGATATAAGTGTAAAACAGTTCTTTTTCTAGTCGCTGACAACTGACAAGTGTTTGACACAGGCCGATGCGGTGATAAAAATCGTTGTAACGGTCATGGATGATATCTTTAACAACTTGGTGAGATTGACTGGACAGCCGCCTGACTAAGATGGCTTGCCAAATGTATAAATCGATTCGTTTCACGCTCACTGCTTTATCTTCCGCCACTTCAGTCAGGTGCTTTTTCGTTAAAATTTCTTCTATCGCCACGAGGTCTCCTCGGTCTAATAACAAATCCATCTCCGGGACAAACACTGTCGCATCCCCAATGAACGTCTCTTCCATCTCCATCACCTCCATTAAAAACAATGATAATATTATACGACTTATCTTAATATTATACTATTTAATGACGTTAAAACCACTTATACTAAACACAACAAAACATTCCCTTAGGAGGTAATCATATGGCACATAGTCAACTGTTACATCTGGATCATTTTTATCTACCCGAACTTGATCGCCGGCGAACAGTTCGGATCTATTTACCACCTGATTATAACGAGACGAACCGCCACTATCCGGTTATTTATATGCATGACGGACAAAACTTGTTTGAGAAAGAGACGTCAAGTTTCGGAAGCATATGGGATGTGAGACACTTACTTGATGATGTCTATCATCACGACGAACGTCAAGCTTACATTGTTGTTGGTATTGATAACGGTGGGCTTTATCGATACGAGGAGTATTGTCCATGGACAAGCACAAAAGGAGGGGAGTATTTACCACATGCGAAAAAGACCAATCGCTTAGGTGGTAAAGGCTTTGAATACCTGCAATTCCTCGCAGAAACATTAAAACCTTATATCGATACCCATTACCGGACACTAACAGCTAGAGAACACACAGCGATGATGGGGAGTTCTATGGGTGGGTTGATTTCTATTTGCGGTGGGCTTTTTCATAGCAATGTCTTTCATAAAGTCGCTGCCCTATCGACCGCTGCTTATTTCGCAGAAGAGCAACTGATTCAAGCCATTCATACATCAGACCGCTCTAATGCTTTAAAGTTATATTTAGATGTTGGCACAAATGAAACGAGTGATGCGACTAATCCAAATTTTCCGCGTATCTACATAGACAGTAACCAACACTTATATGATGCGTTACGTCAGACAGCCTTGCCCAGTGATCAATTAAGATTTAACGTGATTGAAGGTGGCGCGCATCATGAAGATGATTGGCGGGAGCGATTTATCAGTATTATTCAGTGGTTATTTCATGAATAGGAGGTAAAGATACATGACACATCAATCTATATTTAATCACCCAAAAGACTACCTGCTTCAGGCCTTTAAACAACATGATGTCGTGTTATTAGCGGAAGATCATGCGGTTAAGACCCATCTTGATTTCGTTAAAGACGTGATTCCTGATTTACATGCGGCAGGTGTGTCTTATCTGGCGATGGAATTTGGGGCAAGTGAAGATCAAGACACGCTAAATCAATTACTAACGGGAAAGACGTTTGATAAAAACTTAGCTCGGACATTGATGTTTCACTATAACGTGAGATGGGCTTATAAAGAGTATCTTGATTTATATGAAGCGGTCTGGCGTTTTAATCAGATAAGACCTAAGAATACACCCCCATTTCTCTTGATTAACATGAGTTATATCTTTGACTGGTCTGATTATAACGGCGTCAGAACCGCAGAAAATTTACAGCGAGTCTTTCATAAGGGACCGATTGACGAGTACCGGGCAAATATCATCATGGATATCAAGCAAGCAGATGAAAAAGTACTTATCTTAACGGGAACTGTTCATGCTTTAAAACACCCCCTTGCTCAGTCACAATCAACATCTGAAAGCGAATTACCAGAGACAAAATGGCTCGGTGAGTATTTGTATGAAGCCTATGGTGACCGGGTCACCAACTTGCTTTTCCATCAACCACTTGAACCTTTGATGGAGATGGTGACACAAAAACAAATACCACCTTCACCAACGGCGTTTGTTGAACAACTTCTATCTAAACCAGCAGGGTTTGATTTGAAAAAGCTCCCCATTCATCATGACCGAAACAGTCACAACGTCTTTGATTTCTTCGCTCAATTCTTTGATGGTTATCTTTATCTCGCACCTCTTCATGGCTGCACCGGGGCAACAGTAGATAAGCATTTCTTAGATGAGCAATCCTTTTCTGACGTTTTATCTCAATGGCCGGATAAAGACTGGACACCGGCGCCGAAAAACGAAAAAGACTACTGGCAGATTATCAGTGATTATGTTGATCTAAAGCAGCGATACAGAAACTATATCGAGCCTGGGATAGAGATGAAAAGCAAACAATTCGAATGAATTTCCACATTAATTAAATAGACCTACCGCTGAAGTCTAATATACTTAATATCTGACTTTAACAGTAGGTCTATTTTTTCTGTCGTTAGAGCGTATAGCGTTCATTTTTTATACTCTAATCATGACTATTTTATTCTTGATTTTCAGTCATGCCTTTAACACAGTATCATATTAAATGGTTTGTCCGTTCTTAATGTTAGACAAATAATATAGATTCCCCGTTATATTTTCTATTTTTAATAGTGATAACTGATGGATAAAAAATCGGCTCGTCAATACCGTTTCACCATCATCACAAAATATTTCCATACTAGAATGATCAACGAAAATTCTGATTGTATGATTCTTTTGTATTTTTCGCTTCGCGTACCTTACCGTTCCAAATTTCTCAGCATATACTTCAGACATGTGGGTTCGGTCTAAACAATACGCCATTCCGTCTGAAGAAAAAGTTATATGATCCCCTTTGTCATTCTCAAAACTTAATTGAAACACATCTTCAACGTCACATACCAACTCAAATGCCTTTGATGTTAAGTAATTCGTTTGATGTAACGCTTGTTTTTCTGTTCTTAAAGCTTTTAATTCAGCTAAAGGTCGCTGTCTGAGCGTATCATTTTTGATCATGATTTCTCGAGGAATCGTTAACATATGTGCCCAGCCATTCTTATCTGTTGGGTACTTACTCTTAGAATTCCCTAACCACCCAAGCATAATTCGTCTTCCTTGATGATCTAAATACGTTTGTGGTGCATAGAAATCGAAGCCTTTATCCATTTCAATAAATCCACCATGGGTAAACGTTTGTTGATTGACATCTACCTTGTCACCTATGGCGTAGACGACGGAAAAAACATTTTTATAGTCATATTTATTTTGAGATGAAATACCTTGAGGAGATAGGATCAGCACACCTTGGTCTTTTTCTTCGTAATAACTCGGGCATTCCCACATATATCCGAAGTCCTCTGCCTGAGCATCAATTTTGCCTTGATATTTAAAATCACCCTCAACAGTGTCACTCACATATAAAGCAAGTGCTCCATCACCTTCAATGGTTTTTCCTCCGACAAACATCATGAGTTTGTCGTCTCGCTTAATGACAGAAGGATCACGAAAATCATGAGTAAAATCAGCCGGTGTATTTGCTATTACACCTTTTTTAATCATACTATTATTATTTCCCATTACAGCTAGACATTGTGACTGAATAAAGGTATGATCTTCTAACATTTTATTCCCTGTATAAAACAAATATAAATCTTCATCTACAGAAACGGCACTGCCAGAATAACAACCGTGTGAGTCAAAATCTTCATCTGGATAGAGCGCAATGCCGTGATCGGTATAGTCAACAAAGTCTTTTGTTGACAGATGATACCAATACTTAAGGCCATGCACAGGACCTAAAGGAAACCATTGATAAAAAATATGATGTTCCCCGTTATGATAAGCTAATCCGTTAGGATCATTTAACAAACCATGCTTAGGCGCGACATGATACCTTGGATAATACTCATCCGATAGAGTTTTCTTTTTTATCTCTCTCATATAGCTATCTGGTACATCCTCTATCTTTATAAAACGGTTACGTCTATTATCAAAGTCAAACATTGATAACTCCCCCTATATACGAAAATGAGATAGGAAGGGAGAAAATACCTTCCTATCTTAAATAATGTTCATCTTACTTTGTTGTTACTTTCTCTTTATAAAAGATTTTAGTGAATAAGAAGGCTGTAAGTAATGCCACTATAATCACCAGAATATACAATAACAAGCCATCACCAATGTATAATAACAACCCTGGTAACATAGTTGATCCTGTTCCAGCCGCCGCTAGACCTAAGATAGACGCTAATCCACCACCAACAGCCCCACCAACACATCCAAATAAAAATGGTGAACCTTTCGGTAAGTTAATCGCAAACATCGCTGGTTCAGTAATACCAAAGAAGGCTGGAATAACAGAACCAATCATTGTGACGCGTTTTTGACGGTTTTTCTGTGCTAAAACAACAGCTAATGCTGCACCAGCTTGGCCAGCGATTGCTGCCGTACCAATAGGGTTAATGATATCGTAACCTGTTTCCGCAACCATCTTTACGGTTACTGGTACAATCGTATGATGCATACCTGTGACAGCTAAGAACTGTATTAAACCGCCGTAAATAACCCCACCTAATCCAAGCGGTAACTCAAAGAAGTACATGATACCTTCAGTAAGTAAGTTTTCGATGATTAAAATTGTCGGCCCAACTAAAATCAGCCCTAAGATTAAAGATGTGAATGAATTTCATAATTCTGAGGCCTTGCGGCCCAATGGTTTTGAAGCATAAAAAAGGAAGTACCTCCCCAAGTCTTGTATAATGGTAAGTAA
>NZ_FPAI01000023.1 GCF_900116255.1 Halolactibacillus miurensis | reverse complement strand
CATTTAGGCAGAAAAAAGGTGCTAGTGAGTTATTTTAGTGAGCAATCTCTGTCTCACTTAAAATCCCTTTACCAACACCAAATATTATACAACCATGATTTTTAGCAAAAAACTAGTCCGTTTTATACATTTTCAAAAGCAATAAAAAAGCCTTGAAACATCGTTTTATCAACGTTTCTAAGGCTTTTTTTATACTTAATTCGTTTAGAATAAAATTAACGTGAGTACCATTCTACGATAAGTGCTTCGTTAATTTCAGCTGGTAATTCAGAACGTTCTGGTAGACGTGAATAAGTACCTTCTAGCTTATCAGCATCGAAAGTTACGTACTCAGGTACAAAAGCGTTAGCTTCAAGTGCATCCGCAATGATTGTAAGCTTTTGTGATTTTTCACGAACTGCGATAACTTGACCTGGTGTTACGCTGTATGAAGGAATGTCAACACGACTTCCATCAACAGTGATATGACCATGGTTTACTAATTGACGTGCTTGACGACGCGTACGAGCAAGACCTAAGCGGTAAACAAGGTTATCTAAACGTGATTCAAGAAGAATCATGAAGTTTTCACCGTGTACCCCTTGCATTTTTGCTGACTTTTCAAATAAAGTCGCGAATTGACGCTCGTTTACACCATACATGAAACGAAGCTTTTGCTTCTCTTGTAATTGTAAACCGTATTCAGATAATTTTTTACGTTGGTTTGGACCATGTTGTCCAGGTGCGTAAGGGCGTTTATCTAACTCCTTACCAGTACCAGTTAATGAAATGCCGAGACGACGAGACTTTTTCCATACAGGACCTGTATAGCGAGCCATAGTGCATTCTCTCCTTTATAATTAGATTTTGCATAAAACAAGATAATGTGTTCCGAAATCGTCTGCCATTTTATTTTCATGTACCATCGCTCCAGCAGCAGAGAGTTACACGATACACCTTGCTCTTCATCGACCAAGGAATAAAATGGACAACCGGTGGTTCACAAAGGCTACCTTTTTTTACACAAAGTCTATTATATGACGAAAGACGTCATCTGTCAATTGAAATCTAAGAAAATGATGCTTCTAAATGTATTTTTCTAGCGTTTGAACGAAGATTTCTAAATAACGTTGATCAATCTCATCAAATCGGTCAAGTGATGGGCTATCAATATCAAGTACACCAATCACTTGATCATCTTTCATCACCGGTACAACAATTTCAGATTTACTATTAGCATCGCAGGCGATGTGGCCTGGGAAGGCGTGGACATCCTCAATGCGTTGGGTCGATTTTAGAGAGACAGCTGTTCCGCAGACGCCGCTCCCTACTTTAATTCTGACACATGCAGGTAACCCTTGAAATGGACCAAGGACAAGTTCGTCTTCTTTCATTAAATAATAACCTACCCAATTGACGTCATCGAGGAATTGATTAAGTAACGCGCTACAATTTGAAAGATTAGCAATGAGATCTGGTTCATCTTCGATGAGTGCTTCTAACTGCTTAATTAATAATTGATAATTTTTTTCTTTTGATGCATGGTATGCTGTCGGTTCAAACATGATAAGCCCCCTTATTTAATCTTTTGTTATTGTGTGATTATATCGTGCTTAACTTGATTTCGCAACGAATTTGTCGATTCATGAAAAACCATCGTGAAAACTGAAATAATTTGATTTTTTTTAGCCAAATATAGGTTGTTCATGGTATGATAAGAATAACCATTGAAAAGGACATTTTAACAATCACACGATGTGTGATGTCATACATAATAGAAAGAAAAAACAACATGCTTGGATTGAAGGAGGATTTATATGGGGGACTTTACTTCCTACATAATTGGAGCGGTTTTAATCGCCATAACTATTATTATTATTGGCCTTATTTTAAGAAAACGTATTTATGATCGTGTCGATCAATTAGAATCATGGAAAATGGATGTGATGCACCGGCAAGTCAGTGCTGAATTGCAACGGGTGAAGGCATTGAATTTATCAGGTGAAACCCAAGATAAATTTGAACATTGGAAAGAGACGTGGGATCATATTTTAACCCGAGAATTACCTGACATTGAAGAGTACTTATTCGATGCCGAAGAAGCAGCTGATCGTTTCCGTATTAAGTATGCCAACAAGAATCTGGCGACGGTGGAATCGATTTTAACGAAAAATGAAGAGACGATTAAAACCATCCTGAAAGAATTAGAAGATTTATTAGATTCAGAGAAGCAAAGTCGTCAAGCGATTGAGACAGTCACGCCTATTCTGAAAGAATGGCGTCACGTCTTATTAGAAAATCAACATTTATATGGCTCAGCTGAAATACGATTTGAAAAAGCACTAGACGAAGAACAGCAAGCGATTGAAGAATTTTATGCGATGTGTGATGACGGTAATTATTTTGAAGCGCGTCAACATGTTGAAAAGATTAAAGTATCACTAGAGACCATTGGTCTTCGTATCGATGAGTTTCCACTGCTGTATAAAAAGATGACCCGTGATTTACCTGAACAAATTCAGGAATTGAAAAATGGTATTAAAGAGATGAAGCGAGAGGGCTATCGCATCAATGACGATGTGTTATTAACTGAACTGAGAGATATGGAGAAACAGTTAAAAACGTATATCAGTCAGATTGAACAAAAGGATGAACCAGCGGTTTATGATTGGTTACAAGCAGCAGAAGACCGGATTCAAGAGATTTATGTCATGCTTGAGAAGGAAGCAAAAGCTAAGCATTACTTAGAAAATCATATGGATCAGTTTACAGAAGACGTACAAGCAGCAAGTGAAGATTTCGTTCTAACCGACGAAGAAGTGAAAACATTGCAGCAAACGTATTTACTGGAAGGGTCTGATTTAGAACTATATGAAAATCTAGAAAAATGGATGCACCAACTTGAGAAAGATCATAACCAACTACTCAATAGCTTAGCTTCTGTTAATCAGACGTATTTAAGTTTAAAAGAACAATTAGAATTAAACCAAGGTGATTTGAAGAAGTTTAAGGAATCACATGTCGAGTTTAGAGATCAAGTCCGCTCTATCCGCAGTGATGAGCTCGAAGCAAAACAAGTAGTAGAAACAAAAAAGCGAGCGTTGTTTGATCTAGAAAAGCGTTTAGAGAAAAGTAATCTGCCTGGTATTCCTGATTATATTAAAAAGCAGTGTACAGATAATCATGTGCTTATCGAGACAATCCAAGGTTTACTGCATGAACAGCCGCTCAACATGGGGCAAGTGACTACAAAAATTAAAGAATTACACTCCAATGTCGATATATTAAATGAGAAGGTTCAACTTATGATTGAACAAGCTTACTTAACAGAGAGAGTAATTCAGTATGCGAATCGTTACCGAAGTCAATATCCGATGCTTCAAGCTAAGTTACTTGAAGCAGAGCAACTTTTCTATCAAGAACATTATGAAGAGGCGTTAGAATTATCGGCTCAAGCGCTTGAAGAAGTTGCACCAGGTGCGGTTCAACGATTAGAAGAACGCATAGAGTTACCTTACTGATTTAGCAGGAGGGACTTGGGATGAAAGTTTTTTCAATCATCAGTATGGTGATTTTTACTTTAACCATTTGGGGAGCGTTTGGTGTGATTTACGTAACTCAGCAAACACCAACATATAACTTTCGCGAGGTTGAAGCGCTTGTTGTACCAGAGTATACTGAATACGCCGCTTCAATGAAACGGTTTGAGATGATAGAACAAGCCGTTACCGATGAATCAACAAATGATGTAACGAATGAAGAGACAACGAATGAGACAGCTGATAATATTTATCAGCAGGCAAGTAGTCCAACCAATGACATCCTTTATTCTTTTGAAAAGGATCAGCCAGTGTCCGTTGATCAACTTCTAATTGCGCTAGGAATAAGTGAATAGCATACGTATATGCCTCAAACAATTACCAACGTTTGAGGCTGTTTTAATGAGAGAGTGAATGCGTAGAATGCGTTAAGCGCTTATTAAGACAGGAGTATGACTTGAATTTAACCAGGGAATATGGTTGAATGTCTAATGGTATGAATATAAAAAGAACTATATAGTGTATAACGACGCTAGAGAAAATACTGGTGTGGTTTATAAGTCTCTAAGGAAGAAAGGAGAGGCTACTCGATAGGTGTTTCGTGAAGCGTCTATCCATATTTTGAGTAGTAACCACTGATGATTTATTTTGATAATAGTGCTACGACCAAACCGCATGAAGAGGTTATTGAAAGTTATCAAACCGTGTCTGAAAATTATTACGGCAATCCATCAAGTCAACATCAACTTGGCTACGATGCCGATAAATTGTTGCGTAAAGCATATGAACAAGCAGCGAATATGCTCGGTGTCAGTAATCAAGAAATTATTTTCACATCAGGTGGAACAGAATCAAATAATTTAGCTATTAAGGGCATTGCCCTTCGTTACCAAAAACATGGCAAACATTTAGTCACAACAACGATTGAACACCCATCCGTCCTTGAGGCATTTAAAGCGCTTGAGACGCTTGGTTTTGAAGTAACTTATGTACCAGTCGATGCATCAGGTATTGTGAAATTAGAAGCGATCAAACGAGCGGTACGTGAAGATACAATTCTTGTATCGGTGATGCATATTAATAATGAACTCGGGACAATTCAACCGGTTCAAGCCATTGGTGAGTTTCTAGCACCGAAAAAATATACTTTCTTTCATGTCGATCACGTCCAAGGGTACGGGAAAGTTGAATTAGATATTACACGCGCCCGTATCGATATGTTGTCACTATCAGGTCATAAAATACACGGACTTAAAGGAACAGGGTTATTATATTTGAAAGAAAATGTTCAATTATTTCCCCTTTTTCATGGTGGTGGTCAACAAGGGAATTTGCGCTCAGGTACAGAGAATATTGCCGGTATTGTGTCATTAGTCAAAGCGATGCGGATGGTGAGTGAACAACAAATGCATCATCCAAACCATCTACATGAATTAAAAGCACATCTTATTTCTCGTTTATCTTCACTTAAACAAGTGGTTATTAATACACCGGAAGATGCTGCGCCGCATATTATTAACTTTTCTGTACCAGGCTATAAACCAGAAGTCATTGTACACGCTTTAGAAGAACGTCGGATTTTCGTCTCAACAAAGTCCGCTTGTGCATCTAAAAGTCCGGACGAGAGTGCTGTTTTAAAAGCGATTAACTTACCAGCTAATCGTACAAAGTCAGCTTTAAGAATTAGCTTTTCTTATCAGAATTCGGAAGGAGAAATCGAACTCTTTTACCGAGCGCTACAAAAAATACTAAGAGATCTTAGTCAAGTTATGGGGTAGAAACTATGCAATATGATCATATATTAATTCGCTACGGCGAGTTATCACTTAAAGGAAAAAATCGTAAAGTCTTTTATAATCGTCTACATGAAAATATTCGTCATCATTTAAAAGCTTATCCAGAAATCAAAATTAAAACAACAAGAGATCGTTTAAGTATCTATTTAAATGGGATAGATCCGGCACCACTCATTCCGATTTTACAACGGATCTTTGGGATTCAAACGATGAGTTTAGCGATTAAAGTGGATAACGAAGAAGAAGCGATTAAGGAAGCAGCACTGTTTGCTTTAACTGAAGCAGCCGATGTTAAAACATTTAAAGTCACAACGAAACGAGCAGACAAGACGTTCCCAATTGATTCGCAGCAAATGAATCAATTGTTGGGTGGGCATCTATTAAGAAATACGGATGGGATTACGGTCGACGTCCATCAACCGGATGTGGAAATACACGTTGATATTAGACCAGAGGCCACTTACGTGACATCAGAAAAGATTCCTGGACGTAAAGGATTGCCAGTGGGTACAGCCGGAAAAACATTGTTGCTACTGTCCGGTGGTTTTGATAGTCCGGTCGCTGGTTACTTAATGATGCAGCGCGGGGTAAGACTTGAAATGGTGCACTTTTTCTCGCCGCCTTATACGAGTGAAGGGGCGAAACAAAAAGTATTAGACTTAACGAAAGAATTAACAACTTATGGTGGGGAGATTAACGTTCATATCGTTCCCTTTACAGCCTTACAACAAAAATTACACCGTGAGATTCCACACGGTTATTCGATGACGGTGATGCGCCGCATGATGTTAAAGATTGCTGAACAAATCGCCGCGAAAAATGAAATTCTTTCTATCACGACAGGTGAAAGTTTAGGACAAGTTGCCAGTCAAACGATGGAAAGCATGCATGCGATTAATGCAATCACCAATTATCCGATTATGCGACCACTCGTTGCGATGGATAAAAGTGAGATCATGTCAATTGCTGAAGAGATTGGCACGTATCCGATTTCTATTCGTCCGTTTGATGACTGTTGTACCGTTTTTGTACCAAATGCACCAAAAACAAAACCGAAAAAAGATAAAGTCGAATACTTTGAAGGCTTACTTGATTTAACGGCAGATATTGAAGCATGTATCAATGATACTGAAGTCGTCACGATTAAACCGTTTGATAACGAAGAACCTGAAGTCGATGATTTATTTTAACATAAAGAATGTTGATAAACATGTTTAAAAAAATTAAAAGTTGGCAATAACTACTATTGTTTTTTCTGTATCGTTTCCCTCGGTCTGACACATATTAACGGTGTAGTAAAGAGGAGGTGAAACGACATGACAGGGAATTCAAATCGAAGCTCAAATCGTCTTGTTGTACCTGGTGTAAATCAAGCCCTTGATCAAATGAAATATGAAATTGCACAAGAGTTTGGTGTCAACCTTGGTCCAGATACAACAGCACGTCAAAACGGTTCTGTTGGTGGCGAAATTACTAAACGTTTAGTAAAAATGGCTGAACAACAAATGAGTAATCAAGCACCAGGTCAATCACAATCTAAATAAGCATTTAAAAAAGAGTAGCGCTAATAAAGCGCTACTCTTTTCTTTTCGCGTAGATTCTGCTATCGTTTAAGTAAAAATCAGACGGAGTGATTACACGTGCGAATACTGATGATAAACGGGACGTTTTATACGATGGTCGATTTTGAGGACACTGTCGAAGCCATTGTAATTGAATCGGGTAACATTTTATATGCAGGTAATAGACAAGAAGCGGAAAGTTACATAGAATCTACCGACAAAATTATTGATTTACAAGGGGCAACAGTATTTCCGGGTTTCGTTGATAACCATGTACATTTGGTCTGGTTAGGTGAAAAGCTCGATCGTCTTGACTTATCGGGGATTCAGTCACGCCAAGCTGTGCTTGAAGCAATCGAAAAGAAGGTTAAAACGCTGCAACCAGGGGAGTGGCTAATTGCTGAAGGGTTTAATGATAATCAGTGGGACGATACGCGCATCATTGACCGGTTAGAACTTGATGCGATTTCAACGAAACACCCGATCGTACTTACCCGGGTTTGTCGCCATGCCCTTGTCGCCAATCAGTTAGCCATCACCCTCGCAGGCATCACGCGTGAGACACCAACACCGATTGGTGGCTACATTGGAAAAGATGATAGTGGACGATTAACCGGTTATTTTAAAGATACGGCTCAAGAGCTCATTAAACGAAGTGAGCCCGAGAAAGATGTCGCTTATTTAAAGCGCATGATCGGTTTAAGTATTGATCATCTCGTCTCCAAAGGATTAGTTGGCGGTGATACCGAAGACCTTAGCTATTTTGGTCCAGAGAGTTATAAGAAAGTCACCGCAGCATTTAAAGCTCACATACAGGAAAATCGAACACCGTTTAAAACACATGCCCTTGTGCATCACGATGTCTTAACCGATTATTTATCAGATCCTTCAAAAAGCCAAGCTCTATCTTATTATACGTTTGGGGCGATGAAAATATTTGTAGACGGGGCGTTTGGTGGTCGTACGGCGTGGTTAAACGCACCCTATAGTGATGATGACACAACTTCGGGCTTGTATATCCATGAAGAAGCAGAATTAGAAGCGTTAATCAAGACGGCTCGAAAGCATCACTTAGCTCTTGCCGCGCATACCATTGGTGACAGGGCTATCGAAACGCTTGTAAAGTTATTAAAACAATACCCATCCACCAGTTCGTTACCGGACCGGGTGATTCACGCCTCACTTGTGAGTGATAAAGCAATAGGGCTTATGCAAGACGTCCCGATTGTGTTAGATGTTCAGCCGCTATTTGTAAGTTCAGATTTCCCGTGGATCATCGACCGCGTGGGAGAAAAACGCGCCCGACAGTTATACCGATTTAATACCTTAACACAATCCGGTATTCCTATATTAGGGAGTTCTGATGGACCGATTGAAGATGTGTCACCGCTCAAAGGCATTGCCGCGTTTGTGAATCGACGGCCGATCTATGACGAGAAAAGTTATACGAAAGAAGAGGCGCTCACCGTCTATCAAGCGATTGAGAGTTATACAAAGAAAAGTGCCATCGCAACGCATACAGAGGCGACAAGAGGACAAATAAAAACAGGTTATGCTGCAGATTTTACCATCCTAGCAGCTAACCCGTTTCATGTAAATACTGATGACCTTGCTGATATTGCGGTTGACATGACTATTATTGATGGGAATATTGTCTACCGTCATCCCGCCTTATAAAAATAAATGTTTTAATCGATGGATATAGGCATCATTTGTTTGAAACAATAACGTGACGTTACGATTCGATAATTCGACATGGATATGCTTTGTCGTATTGACTGGATAGGCTTCATTATCAATCCCGATAATAGGAAAATCGTTCCCGTCTTGAATCACTTCAAGCGTCACTTTCCTGTTTCTTGACAAACAAAGCGGGGCTTGAAATGTTTTATGTTCATTCGTATTGATTGGCGCGATTTTTGTCATCTGAAGCAAATCTAAATCTGGATCAATAACAGCCCCGCCAACAGAATGGTTATACCCGGTACTTCCTGTTGGTGTGGAAATAATAATACCATCACCAACAAAATGTTCAAAAGGTGTTTGATCAATCGACACATTAATGGCAATGGCTTTAATGATACTTGAACGCACGCTCACTTCGTTGATCGCATACAAGTCTTTACTATCATCAATCTGAACTTTAAGTAATTCATGCTCCGTCAACGTTGGGTGATCCGTAATGGTTTGAACGACTTCTTCTAACTGATGAATCCCATATGTTGTATAAAAGTTCGTTTCTTCTGTTTGAGAGATCCCAACGAAGACGACGTCTTCTCGAAACTTACATGTGCGTAAGGTGTGAAGGAAATGACCATCATCGCCTATGGAAAAAATATAGTCAGCTTCTTTCATCTTATCTGTGAGCGTCACATCATAACGCTCAATGATGGGGGCTAGCTTTTGAAGAACACCCTCTTCTTGACAACGGTGACTAAAATAAAGGTAAATAGTTAACATCATTATCTCATCCTCTACTTAAACAAGTTAGTAGAGTATATCCTTAAATGTGAAAAGTTAAACATACAAATAGTATAAGAATAAACAGAACCATCGCGTAAGTGTAAAAATAGTTCTCGGGGGGGTCCTGATTTAGTAGACAAAAATAGAGAGTGCCGTAATAACAATGTATACTACTAAATACACATTTGAAAAGGGGCGTGCTCTCATGAGACAATTGATATTAGATATTATTGAAATGTTAAGGGAAACGACGATTCAATTCAGGACGTGTGAAAATTCTACAAGAGCGATATATTTAAGTCTTTTAAGGACCTCATATGTAAAAGAAGCCATATGCCGACCTATTGGAACAATGGACGCTTCAAGGATTATTGGATGAACTTGATACGATTGAAGTATTTAAAGCGCTTGAACACAACCGAATACTTGGTAAGATGACAACAAAACAGAAAGAGATATACAAAGCTATGGATATCACTTTCCCCTTGTTATAAATTATCGGGGTTCCAGTTTTTTAATACCTATACTACGAGCAATAATTGTCATAGGATTAACCACCTGAAATTCTTTAATGTCTGGAGCGGAGTAGGATCGAATATGTTTGAAAAATATATAAATCTTCACTTTAACGCATAAAACAAACCTATTTTCTACATTTCCCAGATAAAGAATATAATATTCTAGTAATCTACACTACCTGAAAAGTCGAATTCTGCACATTTAATCGTTTGTTAGATACGAAAAAGAAGTCCCGCACGATAGCTCGCACAAGACTTCCACACAATAAAAATTGTTTGTATTAACGATGAACATTCGATGCTAGCCCACAGATCAACATTCATAAAAACTCCAACAAATTGAACACACGGTCGATAAAATGCTGCAAAAGGCGGGAGTTGTCAAGGAGCAAAGACTGGTCTTTGCTGATATTAAACTAATATGTAAAATACGCTTCTATTTGGACCACATTTTAATCAACTGTTGAATTCTCTCCAAGCCTTGTTGCGCTTTAACCGATTGAGCATATTCTTCATTCTTAATTACTATTTCTTGCCACTTCTCACCATTTTCTAAGGCATTATCTTCATAAACCTCGCTTCTAATATTCTCAAGATCTTTAATAATTGCTGAAATAATTTCACTTCCTTCATATGCTTCGTCTTTCAATGAGATCAAATACAGGTCTTCTCCATCATTAGCCTTAAAAGATTCGTGTTTATAATATTTAACTAGGCTGTTAAAAAATATTTCACTATCTTGAATAATTTCTTGTAGATAATTCCCTGCTTGATCATCTACACCATGCAACACACCGTAATATTGATGTAATTCTCGGTATGTAAAGAAGAATTTTTGAAGCTCTCTTTCAACAATACTTGAGCCGTTATGGTATATATTTAACTGCTTTTTTTGAGTAATGACATTAAAAGTTTCTTCTAAAGAATATGTATTATATTCACTCATTGTATTAGAAATAGCAACATCAAATAGAGCAGTTTCTACTTTTTTTAACTCACTACTCTGTTTTAAAAAAATGCTATAGTTAATACAAGTAAACAAAAGAGTATTATAGAAATATTTCGGTGTTTTTTCACAATAAAATTACTCCTTTATATAATCTATTAGACATAGTACAATCATTTTCCTTATGGGAATAATCATAGTATATGTTCAGCTGTTCTTTTTTTCACCATATCACAATGTGAATGCGTTTACAATATCTTGTGGGGTTTTTCATTTGCTTTTTATTCCATTATGCTTTGGTTTTTCGGCTACAATAAGTTGAGGCTTTTTAATGCGTTTGGCATGGATAGTAACTTGGTGGTGAAAGTCCACTACAGGATTGAAGATAGGAACTTTTAGCGAATGGCAAAGGTTTCTTCCGTGAGAAAGGATCTGAAGGAAGCCGGATGCAAACACTTGCACTGACGAACGGAAAATTCATATATATCAAACGTCCGTAGTGATATGAAACGGAAAGTTAAGAAGTCAGCAGACGTTATAGAAGCAACGTAAGTTAAAAAAATTGAAAAACAAGAAGGAAGGTGTATCTCCCACATCGAAGAAAACGCTGTGGTAAAGACCAAAAGGCGATTCACCTCTGAAGGGGTAACCTGGAAGTAAGGAATACGTGGGGTATGCGTTGGTGATACAATAAGGAGGCAGCAGAACAAAGTGGTATCAGTCTCATTCAACGAATAGTGACTATTGAAATAGCGTTATCTTATGTAATATTGATAAGAAAAACTCAGGCTATAAAAGACACTTGAACACTTTGTAATTAGCACCTGAACAAATCCCTGATATAATTGATGCTGTACTAACTTCAGGAATTGAAGCATCGTATGTTTTGATAAATTCTTGATTTACAACGCTGCTACTTGTTAATAATATTTAAGAACAAGGGTTTGATGTCTTATCTAGTTATATCAAGGCCTATCTGCCGATTTTGTAGTGCGAGAGTAGCGTTATTTAATAATCTTATCGAAAACAACTTGACGCAGACATTTTTCGCAAATCATTCGTCAGTAAGTGAAAGATATGATATACTGTGAAACTTGAGAAAGGACGTGTTTTCATGGAAACATTTGAAACATTATTTAATCGATTAGACGATTCAATCAATAAGCTAAAAGACCAAGAGGGGTTAACGTATTTAGATGCACTCGTTCATACGCTGAATTTATCCTTACTTGAAGAAGAAGAAAAGAATGACTTCACAGGTGAGAACCTGGATTTTATTGAGCAGTTGCAACAAATAGGCTTTAAGGAAGCTGATAAAGAAACGATCAGAAAAGTGATTCAATTTGCGGTATTAAAAAGTTTTAAAGGGGCAACGTATGATAAGTACATGGTCACACCTGATATGGTCGGCTTTTATGTCAGTTATTTAGTTGAAAAGCTCATGACTTCAAAAGAAACCATTCGCCTGTTTGATCCGGTCGTTGGAACAGCAAATATGTTAACAGCGGTGATGAATCAATTATCTAAACCGGTCCAGGCATATGGTGCCGAAGTAGACGAGACGATGTTAGATCTGAGTTTACTAAGTGCAGACTTGCAACAACACCGGATTGAGTTCTTCCACCAAGACAGCATTCAACCATTATTATTAGACCCGGTTGATGTGGTGATTGCCGACTTACCGATTGGGTATTATCCTGATGATGAAAGAGCGAAAGACTTCAAAGTTCAAGCAAAAGAAGGTCACACATATGCGCATCACTTATTAATTGAACAAAGCTTAACGTATCTTAAACCGGAAGGTTTTATGATTGCCGTTGTGCCCAATCATCTGTTTAACAGTGAACAAGCACCGAACCTACACAAGATGATTCAAGAGCGCGCGCATGTGGTTGGTTTACTTGAATTACCTGAAGAAAGTTTCAAAGCAAAAGACCAACAGAAAAGTTTATTTATCTTGCAGAAAAAAGCTGAAGAAACAAAGGCGCCAAAAGAAGCGTTGATGGTGAAATTACCGAGCTTTAAAGACCTACAAAAGACCGAAAATATTATTATGAAAATGAATGCGTGGTTTGATCATTATCAAAAATAAGCATTGAATAGTCTGAATACTTTTATGAAACGCTTACAAAAGACTTTGTTGTTGCAATTTATGTCGATTGTTCGTTAAAATAGTGATGGTATGTAAACAGACTAAAAAGGGAATCGAAAGGATTGAATTATCTTGACTAAAGTATTAGCAATCAACGCGGGCAGTTCATCACTCAAGTTTCAATTGATTGAAATGCCAGAAGAAACAGAAATCGCCAAAGGTTTAGTAGAGCGTATTGGTCTTGACCAAGCTGTATTCAAATTAGAATATGGTGACAATGAAGATAAACTAACAACGGAAATTCCTAACCACGGAAAAGCGGTTGAAATTTTACTTGAGCGTCTTCAAGCGTCAGGTGTCATTAAATCACTTGATGAAATTGAAGGCATCGGTCACCGTGTCGTACACGGAGGCGAACGTTTTAGTGATTCAGTATTAGTTGATGATGAGGTTATCGCTGAAATTGAAAAAGTTTCAGAACTTGCGCCACTTCACAATCCAGCTAACTTAACAGGAATTCGTGCATTTAAAGAATTATTACCAAATGTACCGGCGGTTGCTGTATTTGATACAGCTTTCCACCAATCAATGCCACCTGAATCATACTTATACAGTTTACCATATGAGTACTATGAGCAATTTGGTATCCGTAAATATGGTTTCCACGGCACAAGCCATAAGTATGTATCAGAACGTGCGGCTGAACTATTAGGTGAGCCATTAGACAAGCTACGTCTTATTGCCTGCCACATCGGTAACGGTGCGAGTGTTGCTGCGATTCAAAATGGTCAATCCATTGATACAACAATGGGCTTTACACCACTTGAGGGTGTCACAATGGGGACGCGTTCAGGAAGTTTAGACCCAGCCTTAGTGCCATACATCATGGACAAAACAGGTAAAGATGTTAACGAAGTACTTCACGTCTTGAATAAAGAAAGTGGTATGCTTGCTTTATCTGGTTTCTCAAGTGACTTACGTGACATCGAAGACCGCGCCGCTGAAGGCGATGAGCGTGCTGAATTAGCGCTTAAGATCTTTGCTGGTCGTATCCACCAATACATCGGTTCATATGCATCAAAAATGCACGGTGTTGATGCGATTATCTTTACGGCTGGTATCGGTGAAAACAGTAAAGCTGTTCGTGAACGTGTCTTAGAAGGACTAGAATTCATGGGCGTTTACTGGGATCCTGCGCGTAATGATGTGCGTGGTAAAGAAACATTTGTTAACTACCCACACTCACCAGTAAAAGTTATTATCATTCCTACGAATGAAGAAGTGATGATTGCACGCGACGTTCAACGTCTAGCTTTTTAAGATAATATTAAATCAATCATAATATAACAAAAGAGGCGCAACTCATATGAGTTGTGCCTCTTTATTTACATGCCATGGTCATCACTTTACTAACGCATTATTCTTCTTCATCAACCTCGTCATCCGTTCTAACAACAAGAACGTCACATGGTGCGTAACGGACGATATTTTCAGAAACACTACCAATAAGGAAACGTTCAACCGCATTTAAACCTGTTGCCCCACACATGATGAGGTCGGCATTAAATGATTTAGCGACATATTTTGGAATGCGCACTTTAGGAGAACCGTAATCAATATGGGTTTCTACTTTTCTGACACCGGCTTTTTCTGCTTGTTGTTTATAATCATTTAATAATTTTGATGCATAGGATTCGGAACGATTAATCATCGATTGGTCATACGTTTCAGCTGTTGAGATGGTTTTCGTATCGACAACATGGGCAATAATTAAATCACCATCATTACGCTTTGCTACTTGAACAGCTTTTTTAAATGCTTTTAAAGACGCTTGCGATCCATCAACAGCAATCACAATTCGTTTATATTCTTCTGCTGGCATATCTATCACTCCTATACTTTAATATACTCACCTATTCCACCAATTGATTACCTTTAAACATCTTAACTGGTATATTTTTAAATCTCCTATTTCGATAAATTGCATTCATGACTTAAGAACTGTATAATAACACTGTGATTAGAGATAATAGTACAGTTTAGAAAGTAGGTGCAACACCTTGGCAACAAAACACGAACAGATTTTAAATCATATTGAAACTTTGAAGATTGGAAATAAAATTTCGGTTAGACAAATCGCTAAAGATCTAAATGTGAGTGAAGGTACCGCCTATCGGGCCATTAAAGAAGCAGAAAACCGGGGGTTAGTCAGCACAATTGAACGTGTTGGTACCATAAGAATTGAACAAAAGAAAAAAGAAAACTTTGAACATTTAACTTACGCAGAAATTATCGGCATTGTTGATGGTCAAGTGTTAGGTGGGCGCGAAGGTTTACATAAAACGTTGCATAAGTTTGTGATCGGTGCAATGACGACAGATGCGATGTTGCGTTATTTAGAGAAAGATTCATTATTAATTATCGGTAACCGCGCCGAAGCTCATCGACTAGCGCTCGAAGAAGGGGCTGCGGTTCTTATTACGGGTGGTTTTGACACGGATGAGTCGATTAAACGATTAGCTGATGAGTTAGATTTACCGATTATTTCTACAAGCTATGATACCTTTACGGTAGCGGCGATGATTAACCGAGCCATTTATGATCAGTTAATCAAAAAAGAAATTGTCTTAGTCGGTGATATTTATACGCCTTATGAAAAAACGCACTATTTACGTCGTACCGATCCGCTTCAAAAGTGGTATCACTTAAAAGATCAAACGACACATTCGCGTTACCCTGTTGTTGATGATCAGATGCGTGTTGTTGGTATTGTGACCTCAAAAGATATTATTGGAAAAGCGAGCGATATGCCAGTTGAGAAAGTCATGACGAAAAACCCGATTACCGTATTAAAAGAAACGTCGCTGGCTTATGCCGCGCATATGATGGTATGGGAAGGGATTGAGATTGTTCCGGTAGAAGATGGGAATCATCGACTGATCGGGTTGATCTCACGCCAGGACGTGTTAAAAGCACTCCAACACGTGAATCGCCAGCCACAGGTCGGTGAGACGATTGATGACATTATTACGAGCGAACTTTCGGTTGAAAAAGACGGGTCAGAACTCATCTTTTCATCTAAAGTCACGCCGCAAATGACAAATGCATTAGGGACGTTATCGAATGGTGTCTTTGTGTCATTTATTACGGAAGTCTCTAGTCGATTGTTGATCAATATGAAAAAAGGCGATCTCGTCGCTGAGAACATCTCCATTTACTTTATCAAACCAGTTCAAATTGATAATGTGGTGACTGTTCACCCGAAAATTTTAGAAATGGGACGTAAGTCCGTAAAAATTGATATCGAATTGTATCATGAGAAAGATATCGTAGGTAAAGCTATTTTAATAGGTCAATTGATTGACCGGTATTAGGAGGAAAGAAGCATGATTGATCGCATTATTGAAGCAATTGAAGCGGCCCAGACGATTATTCTTCATCGTCACGAACGTCCAGACCCGGATGCATTAGGGTCACAAGTTGGTTTGAAAAAGTTGATTGAAGCAACTTACACAGATAAAACGGTAAAAGTGACGGGATATACCGAACCGTCACTTGCTTTTTTAAGTGAAATGGATGTTGTGACAGATGATGACTATAAAGAGGCACTTGTCATTGTATGTGATACGGCCAATACGCCTAGAATTGATGATGACCGCTATACTTTAGGTCAGACACTGATTAAAATTGACCATCATCCAGAAGTTGATGCATATGGTGACATCTCATGGGTCGATCCATCGATGAGTTCCACATCAGAAATGATCTATTTACTTGCGACAACAGGAAAGAAACAATTAATGCTTACAGATGAAGCAGCAAGACTCATGTATGCGGGTATTATTGGTGACACGGGTCGGTTCTTATATCCAAGTACGACCGAACAAACACTCCATGTCGCAGCTGAACTTGTACGCTTTAATTTTAACCGAACAGACCTATATAATCAGCTCTATGAGACGAAGCCAGCGGTCGCTAAGTTAAAAGGTTACTTATTAGATCACTTGGACTTATCTAAAGAAGGTGTTACTTCAGCGAAGTTAACGGAAGCTATTTTATCAAGATATGATGTCACTTCTGAAGAAACAAGTGCGTTAGTCGGGACATATGGTGATGTGTTAGGCATCCAGGCGTGGGTGATTTTTGTAGAAGAACCAAATCAAATCCGCGTGCGTCTCCGCTCAAAGGGTCCAAAAATTAATACACTAGCTGCCCGCTATAACGGTGGCGGTCATCCGCTGGCTTCAGGTGCGAAAGTGAAGTCGTGGGAAGAAGCAGACCAACTCGTCAATGATTTAAAAGACATCTGTCGAATTTATAAAGAAGGTAAAGAAGAGTAGTTAAGTGACTGCTCTTTTTCTTATTCGAAAGAGTTTTGTATCAATGCACCTCAGCGCAGTAAAATGAACGTGAAAGGCATTTCGGGGTATATTGCTTCTCGTCGAATCAAGACTGTTATGAAAAAATTGTCCTAGCAGACTAAGAAATACTTGCTTAAAACGAAAAAAGGAGTCGTTATAATGACATTCGATATCAAAAAGTTAGAATGGATCCGTGAACCAAAAGCTTATGCCATTACCGAAGATAAAGTAGAAATTACAACCGATTCACATACAGACTTATGGCAAAGAACGTATTATCATTTTAGAAATGATAATGCGCCGGTTCTGCAGATGGAAACAGAGGAAAAATTTTTTTCATTTATAGTGAAGACTGACTTTGATAGTAAACATCGCTTTGATCAATGTGGCGTTGTTGTGTATCTTGATAGTGATAATTGGATCAAAGGGTCTATTGAGTATGAGAATGAGCATTTTCAACATTTAGGAAGTGTTGTCACAAACAATGGTTACTCTGATTGGGCAACGACAGAAATTCCAGCGAACATTAAATCAATGTGGTATCGCTTGAGTCGTAGAGAAGATGATTTTTGCATCGAGTGTTCGATTGATGGTGAAACTTATCAACAGATGAGAATCTGCCATATGTTTAATGCTCAGGATATTATAAAATTCGGCATTTATGCCTGTAGCCCAGAGGATTCTACCTTTAAATCAACATTTACAAATATGGAAATGATCGAGTGTCAGTGGCAGGCACATGCAGGGCAACAACCTGATTAAGTATTCATCAAGAAGTATGACGATCATTCGTTATTTTAGGGGAACGTATTCGAAATTAGAATGGAGTAAAGGCCTCTTTTTGAGAACGTAAAGTTTTACAACGCTTGAGAAATGTCGGTATGACGAAAGTATGTGGCTTATTTTGTTTGTTTTCTGGTTGAATTTACAAAAAAAGTATGTATAATGGAAAGGTAAGGTTATGTGATTATTTGAACGAATGAGTATATTAGAAACGAGGAGGGTTATTATTAGACGTTTTGTTGTAAGCGGTGTCTTGTTGGTTGTTGTGATTGGTTTTGGGATGAGTTTTTGGCTAAGCAATCAAACACCGGATCTGCCGTATAGTAAAAATGGTCAGGTTTATACAGCGGCGGATATAAAAAATCGGTTGAATCGGGAAGTGAATACGAGTGAATCACTTGGCATTACTTTGGAACCGAGTGTGATTACTGATATTCCTGATAATGAAAACAATAGTCAAGCGAAGCGTGATCAGTATGATTATTTGATGTATGAAGTGACAGTGAGAAATACAACGTCAGAACCACTAGAGTTAGGCTACCGTGTCTATTTGGATGAAGCATTGGACGATTATGCAGAGGTACCCCTCTCATTTGGAACGGGAGAGGACTTTTTTATACTTGAACCTGATCAAAGTGCCACTGTTAACCGTGCCGTTTTGATCAAAAACACGGAGACATTATCAAGAAGAGAATTAGAACAATTAAATCAATTGAAAGATATGGTTTACCTACAAATAGCCTATGCATCTAATGAAACAGAATTTGTTCCACTTGAAGTAACAGAACCTCATGAACAAACGCAAACGAATGAGGATAGGTTAAGTTATCAAACGTATCAAATGGTGACTGAACGAGTACAAGATGAACTTAACATTGATGGTTATGTCTTTAAAGGTACATCAGCGGACATTCCTACGGCTACTAGAGTTAATCAACATCTTAGTTTTGGTAAACGGGAATGGCTTACAAGAAGCGGTGACTTTGATGCGCCGATAGAGCCGACACAAGAAAGGTATTTTTATGAAAATGAAGACAGCTCGCGTCTGTTAATCATCACGATAGCTTATACCGATTCATATATAGGGAATGATCTGATTGCTTATAACATCAGCTCAGGGTATGACATCAATGAAGACCTCATTCATTCAGAATCAATCATATTAAGCTACAAAAATTTGGTGATTGACGTGGCCCAAAATTCAGCAACCCCATTAGAAGAAATGGCCGACACAGACCAGGCGGCTTTAGCGGTTACGAAGTATTTAGAGCAGTATTAATTTTCGAAAGGTATTGATAATTTATACGTGAGACGTGGATATATATGAGTAAAGATACTTATAAAGAAGAGGCTTGGTTAATGGCAAATTCACCTATAGCATTCGTATTTTAAATTCTTGATTAACAATATGGATTCTTATAAGGAGATTAAAAATAGAATGGAAAGATTAACTAGTAAATTATTTAATGAAAATCAAATGAGTAGTGCAATCATTTTTTATGGAGTTGTTGTGCTTTACACCCTGATTATTGATGTAAAAATAGATGTAAAAAAGATACTTATAATTCTCTTTTTTACAGTTCTTTTTTGGATATTAAATTCTACAAAAATAACAAAAAAATAAAAATGTTTTTAGGTAAATTATGTTATATCGTAATTTATATGATAATTAGAAAACTGGGGAGGTTTTTTCATGAAGAAATTTTATCTTTTAATAGTTATTTTTGTCGTGACGATTGGCTTTTTAATCTACTCAAACCATCAACAACAACTGCACGTCTACCAAACGGATGTTCAAGCGCATGACATTCAAATGAATAACTTAACGCTTGTCAATGCGGATAACACGCTTTATCTACCAGGTACATATTCTATTGAACGCTTATTTGATGAACCAATCGATAAGGTTTTTATAACGCTGTCGTATAAGGATGAGAGCATCTATGACTGGTTAGTAACATTAGACGTATTAGACGTTGCTGATGATTTTGGTGATACGTTCATTGATCATGTCACGCTTGATCAAGATGACGTGATTAACGTTACGATTATTTATGATAAAGACGGAGAAGAAGTCGCATTTGACCGTGATATTGCCCTTAAAGACATCTTAAAAGAAGAGTAAGTGAAGGTGAGAAAAAGCGAGGATGAATAAAAGAATAGGCGTGCTGAGAAGACGGTTGAGAGAAGATCTTAATCGTTTTTTCGTTTTGTTTAAAAAAAGATAAATTTAATACACTGTGAGGGATGGGTTTTTTAAATGCTGCTTTTCTCACTTGCTTTTTATCTCAGACGAGCGGATGAAAAGGAAAATATGATACACTAGAAAGATAAGCAAAGAAAAGAGAAAGCATCAAACGTTGCTTGAAAATAGCTTTTGCGCTAAAATGAAAAGTAGAACATATGTTTTGTGGAGGTGAAGAAAAAGTGACCCATTTACGCGTCAGAAGTGGCTATAGTTTTATGAAGAGTACCATCAAATTAAATGACTATCTAGCCTTCGCAAAAGAGCATCAATTAGATACGCTCGTATTAACTGACGATAATGTGCTCTACGGTGCCTATCAGTTTTATCAATTGTGTCAGACACATCAGATAAAACCTGTCATTGGCCTATCACTTTCCATACAGATAGATGAACGTGATGAGGAGGTGATGGTCTATAGTAAAAACTATCATGGCTATCAAGCGTTACTTTCATTAAGTTCAGCGGTTGAAACAGGCGAAGAGCCCGTCACACGTCACACGTTACAAGCCTATCAAGGCGATATTAAAGTGATTGTCCCTCTTTCTGTCATTAGACGTATCTATGGTAAATCTCAGTTAGAAGCGGATGAAATAAATAAGTTTTTAAGTGACTGGCCTGTTGATACGCATGTGGGCTTAGCGCTTAGTGATATTGACAATGAAATATTAATAGGGTATGACCGGACTGTCTGGCTGTCAGATGTCACGTATTTACGTCCAGCTGACAAAGAAGCTTATCGCTGTTTACGACAGATGGATAAAAAGAAACAGAATGAAGGGGAAGATGAAGGCCATCACTTTTTAACAGAAGATGAACAGACCTCGCGTATCCCGAAAGCCTTGCTAGAACGAACGAGACGTTTTGTGGCTGATTGTGATGTCGTCATGCCACCAAAGGAACGGTTGTTACCTAAATTTCCACTCCCTGAAAATACATCGCCACATCGCTATTTAACTAAGTTATGTGAAGAAGCGCTTAAGAACAAGTACGGTGACAATACTGAGGCAACAAAGCGGATGCAGTATGAGCTCGCTGTCATAAACAAGATGGGCTACAGTGACTACTTCTTAATCGTCTCTGATTTTATTCGTTATGCCCGAAAAGAACAAATTATGGTAGGTCCAGGACGGGGATCAGCGGCGGGATCGATTGTCAGTTATTTACTTGATATTACGCAAGTGGACCCGCTTCACTATGAGTTATTATTTGAACGGTTTCTTAACCCGGAGCGGGTGACGATGCCAGATATTGATATCGACTTTTCTGATTATGGACGCGATAAAGTCATTGATTACGTCAAACAAAAATACGGTCGTGAACACGTTGCTCAGATTGGCACGTTTGGCACCTTTAAAGTTCGCTCAACGATACGTGAACTGGCGAAAGTATTCGGCTTAGCGGATGAGACGTTACATTATATTTTAAAATTGTTACCTCATGATCCGTCACTTACCATCACCCGGGCAGTGAAAGAGTCACCAGACTTACTGGACTACATTAAGCAATCAGATGAATTAAAATCATTCTTTAAAATCGCCCGAGTGATTGAAGACTTGCCGAGAAACTTATCGACCCACGCCGCTGGTGTGGTTATTTATCATGACCGGTTGACAAAGCATACACCACTAACCCGTGATAATGACGCGCATTTACTTACGCAGTACAACATGACTGATTTAGAGTCAATTGGCTTATTGAAGATTGACTTTCTCGGGTTAAAGAATTTAACGATTATTGAACATATCGTGAAAGATATTAGAAAAAAAGCTGTACCTGACTTTACGATGGATCAGCTAGCGTTAGATGATCAACCGACGTATCGGTTACTACAAAAAGGCCGCACCCTCGGGATCTTTCAATTAGAATCAAAAGGGATGCAAGACACACTTACGAAGTTAAAACCGACGCGGTTTGAAGATATTGTCGCTGTTAATGCCTTGTATCGTCCAGGTCCGATGGCGTTTATTGACACGTATATTAAGCGAAAAGAACAGAAAGAAACAGTGAGCTATTTACACCCTGATTTAGAACCGATTCTTCGGGATACGCATGGTGTCCTTATTTATCAAGAACAAATTATGCGTGTCGCCAATCAATTTGCCGGCTTAAGCTTTGGTGAAGCCGATCTCTTACGCCGGGCGGTCAGCAAAAAGAATCGCTCAGCGATTGAAAAAGCCAAAGCGACGTTTACAGCCGGCTGTCTAAAGAAGGGCTATGATGCCGCTATTATTGACGAAGTTTTTTCATGGATTCTAAACTTCGCTAACTACGGTTTTAACCGCAGTCATGCGGTGAGTTATAGCTTGATTTCTTATCAGCTGGCCTATTTAAAAGCGCACTTCCCGAAAAACTTTTATACCGCTTTACTGAATGATGCTTACGGCTCGAACGATAAAATGGTGCAGTACAGCCATGAAGTAAAGCGCGCCGGGATCAACATGTTGGCACCTAATATTAATCAAAGCTTGCATCTATTTACCTCTGAAAAAGCCGGCATTCGGATGGGGTTAAAAGCGATTAAAGGCTTAAGTTACCCGGTGATTGATGCGATTGTCAAAGAGCGACGCCAAGCACCGTTTCAGAGTCTGTATGACTTTTGTTTACGCGTACCACTCGACTTAGTTAAACGTAAGGACATTGAAACCCTTGTCCTTGCCGGTGCATTTGATATTTTTGAGATTGAACGTGCGGCCTTATTACAATCCATTGATGCGGCGATTGAAAATGGCACCCTATTTGGGGATATCCGTGGAGATATTGACTGGTTAGATGGGTTCTATCAAATGGAAGAGCGCTATCCAGACGCTGAACCGATGCCGTTAATGGAAAAATTAAGCTTTGAAAAAGCACTCGTCGGCATGTATGTCTCCACACACCCACTCGCCCATTACCGCCAACAAATCAGGCAACGCGGGAGCGTAAGTCTAACTTTTTTAACAGAAGTGGCCTTGGTAAAACACGGCTATCAGACAGTGGCATTTGTGGAAGAGGTGCGCGTGATTCGAACGAAACGCGGGGAATCAATGGCTTTTATTCAACTGACGGATGAAGACGCGACATTTGAGATGGTGATTTTCCCCGAACAGTTCCGTACGTATAAACAGGTGTTAGTCGAAGGAGATTTTGTTTGGATTCGTGCGAAAATAGAAGAACGTCAAGGAAAAAAACAAGGCATTGTTGAAGAAGTAAAGCCGTTTGACTTTGATGATGTGAGGACACAACAAACAACAGATATGGCCTACTTCGTACAAGTCGTCGATATGAACGAGCAACAGGTGCTAAAGACATTAAAACCACTCGTGACAAAATATCCAGGTGATACACCCGTTATGTTGTATCAAAAAGAGACACGTCAATTGTTTAAATTAAAGCCAGAGTATTACTTAGAGAATGACTATGCGGTAAAAAAACAGTTACAACGATTGTTTGGAGATGACAATGTCAAACAAAAGTCAGTCAGTAGTTAGTGAATATCCTTTGAGTTCGTGGTCTAATGTGCCATGATCTCAAAGGTTTTTTGTCGTATATCGTAAGAAAGTTTGATATTTTCGGAATTCATTGGGTTGTTATTTACACTAGGTACTAATTTAGTGTAAGATAGTTTCTAGAGTGGTCAGACCAGTAGATATGTACAATTAAATAAAAAGGGTGGACATGACAGATGACGTTAAAAGAAGAAGCTTTACAGATGCATGAAGATAACCAAGGTAAATTAACGGTTCAGTCAAAGGTGATAATCAAAGATAAACATGATTTAAGTTTAGCTTATTCACCGGGTGTTGCCGAGCCGTGTCTGGAGATCGAGCGTGACGAGAATGCAGCCTATAAGTATACAATGAAATCAAATATGGTTGGCGTTGTCACGAATGGGACAGCGGTCCTTGGCCTAGGTGCGATTGGCGCACAAGCGTCGTTACCGGTCATGGAAGGGAAAGCCGTCCTATTTAAGAATTTTGCCGATGTCGATGCTTTTCCGATCTGTTTAGATACGACAGATCCGGATGAAGTTATTCGCACCGTAGAGTTGCTGGCCCCAACATTCGGTGGCATTAATTTAGAAGATATTAAAGCGCCCGAATGCTTTTATATTGAACAAACACTAAAAGAACGATTAAATGTCCCTGTTTTCCACGACGATCAACACGGGACCGCTATTGTGACATTAGCTGGCTTAGTGAATGCGTTACGTCTGGTTGATAAGTCTTTTGACGAGATTAAAGTGGTCATTAACGGTGCTGGTGCTGCGGGTATTGCGATTGTGAAGTTACTCCATTACTTTGGAGTCAAAGATATGATTCTCTGTGATTCAAAAGGTGCTATCTACGAAGGGCGAGAAGTTGGGATGAACGCTGAAAAAGAAGCGATATTAGCTTATACAAATAAGTCGAATGAAACGGGTGACTTGCGCTCGGTCATGAAGGATGCCGATGTATTTATTGGCGTCTCACTTAAAGATTTAGTCGATGAAGCGATGGTGGAATCGATGAAGCGTGACCCGATTATCTTTGCGATGGCGAACCCAGACCCAGAAATCACACCAGAACGGGCGAAACAGGCTGGTGCCCGTGTTATTGGAACAGGGCGCAGTGATTATCCAAATCAGGTAAATAACGTCCTTGCTTTTCCTGGTATTTTTAAAGGCGCCCTCAGTGTGAGGGCAACAGACATCAATGAAGAAATGAAAGTGGCGGCTGTTCATGCGATTGCTGAGATTATTTCAGAATCTGACTTACATGAAGATTACGTGATTCCTGACCCATTTAATAAACAAGTGGCTGAAGCGGTTGCTCAAGCTGTGAGTGAAGCCGCTATAAAAAGTGGAGTCAGTCAAGGTGAGCATCTTGACCAAGACTAATGTCAATACGAAAGCGTATCAAAATGTCCTTGAAAAAATCAAAGATTATATTCAGATTGATCAATTAAAACCAGGCGACAAGCTGTCGTCTGAACGTGAAATGGCCGAAGAGTTAAATTTAAGTCGGTCAACGATTCGTGAAGGCCTAAGAGCGATTGAATTACTCGGACTGATTGAAACGAGACGAGGGGAGGGGACGTTTTTACGTCCTTACCAATCGTATCAAACCTTATCATTACTTGCCGGCTTTATTTTTCAAGACCGAGAAACAAAAGACAATGTGGATGATACCCTTGTCATGATTGAAGATGTTATTATTGAACTTGGCCGCACACGAGGAGAAGACTATATTCAAAGTAAGTGGTCGGGCCACGGTTACGGTTATTGGAAAAAACGCGGCTATAAAGCAACGTTTGAAGTAATTCTATCTGTGATTGATAATCAATTGTTAGAAAAAATTTGGTATTTACTTTACGCCTTTTATTTATCCATTGAGGATAAACAACATATACGAACAGTGAAAGATTTATTCCAGTCGTTTCATGTTCAAACGACGATTGAAACATAAGGGGGGAACGATTGATGCAGTTTAAAAGTATTTTTTATAAAAAGAAAAAGTATGCGTCAATTCCAACAGAAAAAGCCAAACAAGAAATACCGGAAGGCCTGGTAGAAAAGTGCGGATCATGCGGAAAGATCTACTATGAAAAAGAATGGTCACAACAGTTAAAGGTGTGTCCCAACTGTGGTACTCACCACCGTCTAACAGCTTATGAGCGGATTCATGCTTTACTCGATGAAGAGAGCTTTACCGAATGGGATCCATCGATGGAAACGACCAATCCATTAAACTTCCCAGAGTATGAAGAAAAATTAAGAAAAGATCAAGCAAAGACCGGCTTAAAAGATGCGGTTGTGACAGGTAAAGGGACCATTAATGGTTATGAAACAGCGATCGTTGTCATGGACCCGTTCTTTAGAATGGCGAGTATGGGTGCGGTTGTTGGTGAGAAGATTGCGCGTGCGTTAGAAAATGCGCGGGTAGCACAGTTACCGATGATTATCTTTACCGCCTCAGGTGGGGCAAGAATGCAAGAAGGTATGATCAGTTTAATGCAGATGGCAAAAACGTCGATGGCGGTCGACCGGTTTCATCGTAGTGGCGGCTGTCTGATCAATGTGTTTACGCACCCAACGACCGGCGGTGTCACCGCAAGTTTTGCCTCAATTGGTGATTATCATTTTGCCGAACCAAAAGCCTTGATTGGTTTTGCGGGAAGACGCATCATTGAACAGACGATTCGCGAGAAATTACCGGATGATTTTCAAACAGCCGAATTCCAGCTAGAACATGGACAAGTGGACAAAGTCGTCCATCGTCATGAATTAAAAGCACTGTTAACGACCGTCCTTGATTTACATCAACCGAAAGGACGTGCATAGTCATGAAGCAAGTACTAGCTTTTGAGAAACCAATCATTGAATTGAAAGAGAAAATTAATGAATTAAAAAAAATGGCAGAAGACAATCATTTGACATTGGATGATGAAATCAACACGATGGAGCAACGTCTCAAGCGACTTGAACACGATATATATGAACATCTATCCATCTGGGACCGAATTCAGATTGCGAGACATCCAGAGAGACCGACCTCGCTTGATTATATTCAACGATTATTTACTGATTTTATTGAGTTACATGGCGATAGACTATACCGCGATGATCCAGCCATTATCACGGGTATCGCTAAATACAAGGATATGCCGGTGACAGTTGTTGCCCAGCAACGCGGTAAAAATACAAAAGAAAATCTTTATCGTAACTTTGCCAGTCCGCATCCAGAAGGGTATAGAAAAGCGATTCGTCAGATGAAATTAGCAGAGAAGTTTCATCGACCGATTGTTTGCTTTATTGATACGAAGGGGGCACACCCTGGAAAGGGTGCCGAAGAGCGTGGGCAAGGGGAAGCCATCGCGCGTAATTTAATGGAGATGGCGCATTTAACTGTGCCCATTATCGCTATTGTCATCGGTGAAGGAGGAAGTGGTGGCGCTTTAGGAATTGGTCTTGCTGATCATGTGCATATGTTAGAAAACGCCACTTATTCCGTGATCTCTCCAGAAGGTGCCGCAAGTATTCTTTGGAAAGATGCGACTAAGGCAGAAGAAGCCGCCAAGTCTTTAAAAATCACAGCCAAAGATTTAAAAGCTCTCGGAATTATTGATGAGATTATACCAGAAGTAAAAGGTGGAGCGCATCGTGATTTTGAGATGCAAGTCGCCTATCTTGATACGTATATAGAAAAATCATTCAATTATTTAGTGAAATGTGACCGGTCAACCTTACCTGAATTAAGGTGGGAGAAATATAAAAAAATCGGGGAAATAACCGAATAATTCACAAGACTATCAGGCAAAACGCATGAAAAAAATTAAAAACTTCGTAAAAATATTAAATAATCTTGAAAAACACCCCTAAATCTCTTGATTTAGGGGTGAGATTTTGACCGCTTTCATGTATAATCATAGATGGAATTACATTCATGCATCATATATGTTATAATGAGTGAGTTTTAAAAGAGAAAGAAGCTAATTGAGGTGAAAGTATGAAAAGAATTGGAGTTTTAACTAGTGGGGGCGATGCTCCAGGTATGAACGCGGCCATTCGCGCTGTTGTTCGTAAAGCGATTTACCATGACATGGAGGTTTTTGGTATCTACAATGGGTACCAAGGTCTAATGGAAGGTAAAATCGAACAGTTAGACGTAGGTTCAGTCGGTGATATCATTCAACGTGGTGGTACGATGCTTTACTCTGCACGCTCTGAAGAATTTAAAACAGATGAAGGGCAGAATAAAGGGATTGAACAATTAAAGAAATTTGGTATTGAAGGTCTTATCGTTATCGGTGGAGACGGATCATTCCAGGGTGCAGCGAAACTTACAGCCAAAGGTTTCCCGTGTATCGGTATTCCTGGTACCATTGATAATGATATCGCAGGAACGGATTATACCATCGGTTTTGATACGGCGCTTAATACGATTATTGAAGCGGTCGATAAGATCAGAGATACCGCAACATCACATGAGCGTACGTATGTGATCGAAGTTATGGGTCGTGACGCAGGGGATTTAGCGTTATGGGCAGGTCTAGCCAACGGTGCCGAATCAGTGCTTATCCCTGAGAAAGATGAACCATTTGAAAATGTGGTTGATCGCTTAAAACGCGGCTCAGAGCGTGGTAAGAAACACAGTATCATTATCCTTGCTGAAGGTGTTGGTAGTGGTTTTGATTATGGTAAGAAGATTGAAGCAGCGACAAGCTTTGAAACACGTGTGACTGTGTTAGGGCACATCCAACGTGGTGGACGCCCAACAGGTGCTGACCGTGTGCTTGCCAGTCGTTTAGCTGGTAAAGCGGTTGATTTACTACTAGAAGGTCAAGGTGGCCGTATGGTAGGTATTCAAAACAACCAACTTGTTCATCATGATATTATCGAAGCATTAAAACAAACACATAACTTGGACATGTCACTTTACCAATTAATGAGCGAAATATCTATCTAATTTTTTAATAGATAAATGTGTTGTTACAATTTCAAGGAGGAATTTATCAAATGAGAAGAACTAAAATTGTATGTACAATTGGACCGGCTTCAGAATCAACTGAGAAATTAGAGCAGTTAATCGAAGCAGGAATGAACGTTGCCCGTTTAAATTTTTCGCACGGTGACTTTGAAGAGCATGGTGCCCGTATTAAAAATATCCGTGAGGCAGCAGCAAAATTAGGTAAAACAGTCGCGATTCTCTTAGATACAAAAGGACCAGAAATTCGTACAGGTACGATGACAGACGGTCAAGTGGATATCGTTAAAAATCAACATATCAACATCACAATGGATGAATCTTTCTTAGGAACAACAGATAAATTTGCGGTGACTTACCCTGAATTAATCAATGATGTTCACGTCGGTTCAAAAATCTTGCTTGATGATGGTTTAATTGAACTTGAGGTTGTTGAGATTCTAAAAGATCAAAACGAACTGAAAACAAAAGCATTAAACTCAGGTTTACTTAAAAACAAAAAAGGTGTGAACGTACCTAACGTAAGTGTTAACTTACCAGGGATGACTGACAAAGACGCTAAAGATATTCTTTTCGGTATTGAACAAGGCGTTGACTTTGTTGCGGCTTCATTTATCCGTCGTGCATCTGACGTGTTAATGATTCGTGAGCACTTAGATAACAATGGTGGAAAAGACATCCACATTATTCCTAAAATTGAAAACCAAGAAGGTGTCGATAACTTAGATGCTATCCTTCAAGTCGCTGACGGTTTAATGGTTGCTCGTGGTGACTTAGGTGTTGAAATCCCACCTGAAGATGTACCGGTTGTTCAAAAAGACATGATTCAAAAATGTAACAATGCTGGTAAGCCAGTTATTACAGCAACACAAATGTTAGACTCAATGCAACGTAACCCACGTCCAACACGTGCAGAAGCATCTGACGTTGCGAACGCCATCTTTGATGGTACGGACGCGATCATGTTATCTGGTGAAACGGCTGCCGGGGATTACCCAGTAGAAGCTGTTCAAACGATGCACCGTATCGCGCTTAAAACAGAATCAGTTCTTGATCATAAAGCTATTTTAGATCGTCGTTCTAAAACAAGTGAAATGACTATGACAGATGCGATTAGTCAATCAGTCAACCATACAGCGATGAACCTTGATGTTGATGCGATTCTTACACCAACAAACAGTGGCCAAACAGCGCGTATGATTTCTAAATACCGTCCAAAAGCGCCAATCGTTGCGGTAACATTTGACGAAAAAGTAAGCCGCCGTTTAGCTCTATCATGGGGTGTAAGTGCGATTACAGGTGAATTCGCTTATACAACGGATGAAGTCCTTGACCTTGCGATTGAACGCGGTCTTGAAACGGACAAATTCCACCGTGGCGACCGTGTGATTATCACTGCTGGTGTGCCTGTTGGTGAACGTGGTACAACAAACATGATGAAAGTTCATATCATTGGTGATGTCTTAACAAGTGGCCAAGGAATTGGCAAAGGATCAACGATCGGCCGTGCTGTTTTTGCGAAAAACGCAGAAGAAGCCAATGAAAAAGCAAAAGTAGGCGATGTGTTAATCACTCTAGGGACTGATAAAGACATGATGCCAGCACTTGAAAAAGTAAGTGGTGTGATTACAGTTGAAGGTGGTTTAACTTCACACGCAGCTGTTGTTGGTCTTGACCTAGCGATTCCTGTCATCGTTGGCGTCAGCAATGCGATGGATGTAATCGAAGAAGGTAAAGAAATTACGATTGATGCTAAAAAAGGTGATATTTACGCAGGGCGCGCAAGCATCCTTTAATTCGCCAAACCAACGATAGATTTGTTATAATAAGAAGAGACTTCGGTCTCTTCTTTTTGTCTGTAATTTTATCTTTCATTCCGCATGAGCTCAGGATGAAACAAAGGCAGTGAAAAATAGCAGCAATCAAGTAAATAAGAGTAAGCGACGTACGTTCAATAGATAAGTGAGGGGATACTATGTGGAAATGGGTTATACTGACGATTATGATTATGCCAGCGCTTGAGCTAGCGGTTATTTTGTGGGCAGGTTCATTGATTGGTGGGTGGTCTGTGTTTGGTTTTATTTTGTTCACAGGTTTCATTGGTGCGGTTCTAGCGAAACAGCAAGGGGCAGAAACCTTGCAAAAAGCAAATGAACGTATGCAACAAAGAGAAATGCCGGGTGAACAAATCTTTGATGGGATTTGTATACTCATTGGTGGATTGTTATTATTGACGCCTGGTTTCATTACTGATGCGATTGGTTTTACTTTACTCTTACCGTTTACTAGAGGACCATTAAAAAGATTATTGAAGCGCCAAATTGAACAGATGATGAGGAATGGTCAAATCATCACCTATCGCCGTTTTTAAAAGTGTATCCAGAGAATAACTCTCTGGATACACTGTATAAAAAATGAATATTTAGCCGGTGAAGATTCTGATATTTCGCTATATTTGCTTAAATTAATACCAGATGACTATATTTTTTATGCGATGTATGTTAAGATTATTCGGTGAATGTATCTGATTATGTTATTGATTGATACTAATTAAGAACAAATGGTGAACAGGGAGCGGTTTGAAAAAGCTATGTTTAATCAATCCACATTATTTTTAATCATCTTACTCTTGCTTGGTTACTTTGGCAAAAACCAAGCAATTATTATTTCCGTGTATGTCCTTTTAGGGATACAGTTATTTAAGTTAGACACAAAACTATTTCCAATCATTCAAGAACGTGGCATGAGTATCGGTGTCACGATTATTACCTTATCGGTATTGATTCCGATTGCGACAGGCGAAATTGGTTTTTCTGATTTGATTGAAAGTGTTAAAAATTATTACGGTTGGATTGCGCTAGGAGCAGGATTGTTCGTATCGATTGTTGCCCGTGGGGGACTTGATTTACTTGCGAATGATCCACATTTAACGACAGCTTTAGTGATGGGGACAATCTTGGCGGTTGTTTTCTTACAAGGGGTAGCTGTTGGACCGCTTATTGGTGCTGGTATCGCTTATATGATTATGAACATCGTTGATCACGTTATAAAATTATTCTGAATACAACAGGGGAGGAAGAGGGATGTCAACATCAAAAGGTTTAGAAGGTATTATTGTGGCAGAAACAGATATTACGTCAATCGAAGAAGGAAATTTAAGCTATGTAGGCTACAGTATTGATGACCTGGCAGAACAGGCATCATTTGAAGAAGTCGTTTATTTACTATGGCATAAACACTTACCCAATGACGAAGAGTTACATAATTTTAAAACCCAGTTGTTTAATGAGATGACACTCAGTCCGTCGTTTATTGAACAGTTAAAACATATGCATGTGGAAAACGCCCACCCGATGGATGTTCTACGAACAGCCGTTTCAATGCTGAGTCTATATGATTCTGAGCATGACCATGAAGATCGGGAGGCTAATTTTGACCGAGCTGTTCTTTTACAAGCGAAAATGGCGATGATTATTACAACGTTTCATCGGCTAAGAAATAAGGATTCGCTCGTTCAACCGAAACAAGACTTAAGCTACGCTGAGAACTTCTTGTACATGTTACACGGGAAAGATGTGGACCCACTTGAAAGCAAAGCGTTTAATAAAGCGCTTGTCCTCCATGCTGACCATGAACTCAATGCCTCAACTTTCACAGCACGTGTGTGCGTTGCGACCTTATCTGATTTGTATTCAGGTTTAACGGCCGCTATTAGTGCGTTAAAAGGACCGTTACACGGCGGTGCAAATGAACAAGTCATCAAGATGCTGATGGAGATTGAAACAGCTGAAAATGCGATTCCTTATGTAAAAGAAAAAATCGCGAATAAAGAAAAAATTATGGGTATGGGACACCGGGTGTATAAAGAGGGTGACCCACGGGCCAAACACCTAAAAGACATGTCAAAAGAAATTACCAAACAAAATGGCATGCCGCATTGGTATGAGATGTCAGAAAAAATTGAAAGCTATGTCAAAGAAACAAAAGGTTTACCGGCTAATGTGGACTTTTATTCGGCGTCGATGTATCACGCTTTAGGTGTTCCACATGACTTATTTACGCCGATTTTTGCGATGAGTCGAACATCTGGATGGATTGCCCATATGCTTGAACAATATGCTAATAATCGACTCATACGCCCAAGGGCAGAGTATGTTGGTCCGATGAATCAAACATTTAAACCCGTGAATAAACGTTAATTAACGTTTACCTATATACAAAACTCAAGGAGGAAATCTAAATGACACAAGGTGAAAAAATTACCGTAGAACAAGGGAAGGTCATTACACCCAACCATGCTATTATTCCATTTATTGAAGGAGACGGAACCGGTCCTGATATTTGGAATGCAGCCAGTCGTGTACTTGAGGCAGCTGTAAATAAAGCTTATCATGGCGAAAAATCAATCGTCTGGAAAGAAGTACTTGCGGGAGAAAAAGCCTTTAACGAAACAGGTGAGTGGTTACCAGAAGCAACACTCGATGCTATTCGTGAATATAAAATTGCGATTAAAGGTCCACTTACAACGCCGATTGGTGGCGGGATTCGTTCGTTAAACGTTGCTTTACGTCAAAAACTAGATTTATTCACATGCTTACGTCCAGTCCGTTACTTTGATGGCGTACCATCACCAGTTAAACGTCCAGAAGACACGGATATGGTCATCTTCCGTGAAAATACGGAAGATATTTATGCGGGTATTGAGTGGGCGAAAGGTTCTGATGAGGTGAAGAAAGTCATTGATTTCTTACAAAATGAAATGGGTGTGACAAATATTCGCTTCCCAGAAACATCTGGTATTGGTGTGAAACCAGTATCTGAAGAAGGAACAAAACGTCTTGTGCGTGCAGCGATTGATTATGCGATTAAAGAAGGTCGTAAGAGCGTGACCCTCGTGCATAAAGGAAATATCATGAAGTTCACAGAAGGGGCCTTTAAAAACTGGGGTTATGAATTAGCTGATACAGAATTCAAAGACCAAGTCTTCACGTGGGCAACGTATGATAACATCGTTGAAGCAGAAGGAAAAGAGGCAGCTGACAAAGCGCAAGCAGAAGCTGAGGCAGCAGGTAAAATTATCGTCAAAGACGCGATTGCCGATATTTTCTTACAACAGATTCTCACACGTCCAAAAGAATTTGATGTTGTGGCGACGATGAACTTAAATGGGGATTACATTTCAGATGCTCTTGCGGCTCAAGTGGGTGGTATTGGTATTGCGCCAGGGGCGAATATTAATTACGAAACTGGCCATGCAATTTTTGAAGCGACACACGGAACAGCACCTAAATATGCTGGTTTAGATAAAGTAAATCCATCGTCTGTTATTCTCTCTGGTGTCCTGATGCTAGAACACTTAGGTTGGAATGAAGCAGCTGACTTAATCACGAAAGCAATGGATCACACGATTGGTTCTAAAGTCGTGACGTATGATTTTGCGCGTCTGATGGACGGGGCAACTGAAGTGAAAACAAGTGAATTTGCGGATGCGTTAATTTCTAACATGAATAAATAATAACGTCGCTAAGCGGATAACGATAACACATCGTTATCCGTTTTTCTATGTTCTAAAGAATAATCGATTACTTTTATGACTTCAATAGGTTGTTGACACTGTGTTGGTAAACGCCGATGAAATCTAGGTTATAAAATAACCTTTTTTTGTTATTTATGTGTTAATGAGTTATAATATAAGTGATAAGATAAAAAAGCAACCATATATCTAGGAGGCCATAGAATGAAGAAAAAATGGATAGGGATTATGGCGATGATCGTATTCATTGGCATCACATCGTTTGCGGTATTAAGTAACGGTTCAGAAGGTAACGCAAAAGTTACATTAAGTTATCAGGGTGTACCTTTAACGATTGGTGTTTTGTCAGATAATAGCTTACCTGACTTTGATCTTGAAGAAGCGGACGTGACGTTTGAAACAGTGACGTTTAGTGACCTCACTGGTAGCAATGTTGATGCGTATCTTTTCACAAAGGAACACTTTGATGTGTTATCTGAAGATAAGTATAGTCAAATACTTAGCGAGAATGGTGTTCCTAACTTTTTTGTTGATCCAAAAAAAGAAGTGATGCCATTCTATCTAGAAAATCTCTTATATAGCGACGTCCCAGAAGCCGATAATCAAGCTTACATTGAAGGTTTTGCCGTCTTAGAAGATGAAACGAAGTCATGGGCTATATCAGAATCATACGAAGATGTGACAGATGAACTAAAAACTACGGCGTATCAATCGATGTTACACGTGTTAAAAACACATAAAGAACAAGAATTCTTAAAACAATAACTTCAACCGAAGTCGCAGTACATTACTGTGGCTTTTATTTTTTTACTCTTACGTTTTTTCTTCACCTGTTCGCGTGGATCTTATCTTCATCACGAAAAGTAATCTTTACAAAAACTTTACTTTGTAAAGGAAATTTTACGTATAGTTTTAATAGTCTGACTTTCAATTATCGAATAAAACGGCTATGATAAATATGAACGAAACATGAAGGGGGTATAAAGGTTGGGTAAAAAAATCTTAATTGTCGATGATGAAGAATCGATTGTCACCTTATTACAATACCATATAGAGAAAGCGGGCTTTAGTACCGATGTCGCTTATTCAGGTACAGAGGCACTAGCTAAGGCGATTAAACATGACTATGCATTAATTGTTCTTGATTTAATGTTACCAGGAATGGAAGGGACCGATGTCACCAAAGCATTGCGTCAAGAAAAAGTAGATAGCCCCATCTTGATGCTGACGGCGAAAGATGATGAGTTTGATAAAATCTTAGGCTTGGAACTTGGAGCGGACGATTATTTAACCAAACCGTTTAGCCCAAAAGAAGTGGTGGCGCGGATTAAAGCCATTTTGCGTCGGACTAATAAGCCGAAAGAAGAAGAGGCGCTGCACTTAGCTATTGGTGATTTAACGATTTACCCAGAGCAATACGAAGCGACCCTTAGCGGTGAAGCTTTAACTTTCACTAGAAAAGAGTTCGAACTACTGTTTTATTTAGCTAAACACAAAGGGAAAGTGCTCTCACGTGATCAATTACTGACCGCAGTATGGAACTACGATTTTGCGGGTGATACCCGGATTGTTGATGTTCATGTTAGTCATTTACGAGAAAAAATCGAACCTGATACGAAACAACCGATTTATATCAAAACAATCCGCGGGCTTGGTTATAAGATGGAGGAGCCGAAGATATGACACCTAATCGGCGGCTGTTTTTTATTCAAGTCCTGTCGGTTAGTCTGTTGTTTTTCACGCTTGTGTTTACGATCGTCCCGCTTGTCTCAGGTAGTTCGCAATACATTGTCTTCTTTTTATTAACAGGTGCTTATTTTGCGATTATCTTATTATTTTATCAAGTGTACAAAAATTATGTACGCCCCGTAAAACATCTCATCGATACGATTGAGTCACTCGTGAGTGGTAATTATAAAGTCAGAGTGCACGAAGATTTTCATGCGGATACAGGACGACTTCAAGGGGCTATTAATGAACTCGCCCGTCATTTACAAGATTTGAATCGTCAAGAAAAAATGCATGCCCGTCAACTAAATAGTGTCATTGAAAATATGGCCAGCGGGGTGATGCTGATTGACCAACAAGGGTATGTGCATTTAGTCAATAAACGCTTTGTTGATTTGTTTGGTTTAACAAGGGACCGCTATACCGAGTCATTATACTACGAGGTCCTCACCCAAAATCAAATCCACGAAACGGTTCAAGAAGTCTTTTTATATGAACAACCCATTAAAAATGAAATGACCCTCACTAAAGATTTAACGACGTACCATTTAGAAGTGATTGGCGCGCCTTACTTTAACCAGAAACACGACTTGCGCGGGGCTGTCCTTGTTTTTCATGATGTGACAGAATTTAAACGCTTAGAACAAATGCGAAAAGACTTCGTAGCCAATGTTTCGCATGAACTAAGAACACCCATCACGTCGATTAAAGGTTTTGCTGAAACGATGCTAGAAGATGAATTAGACCCACAACTCGAACAACGTTTTCTCTCGATTATTCATAAAGAGAGCCACCGATTACAATTGCTCATACAGGACCTACTTGATTTATCTAAATTAGAAAAAGCCGATTTTCATTTGAACTACCAGACGATTAGTGTGGATGCTTTAATTAAAGAATCCGTTGAAATGGCAAAGGTACAAGCAAAAGAAAAAAGCATCACCTTGATGATAGAAGGTGACCATGGGCTCATGTTATCAGCAGACTATGACCGATTAAAGCAGGTCGTACTAAACCTCATTTACAACGCTATTAACTATACACCCAGCGATGGAAAGGTAACGGTTTCTGCTTTTGAATCGTCGGGTTATATTAAAATTCAAGTGATAGATAACGGTATTGGCATTGAGCCAGAAGTGTTACCGCGTATTTTTGAACGTTTTTATCGCGTCGATAAAGCAAGAAGTCGAAATACCGGGGGGACGGGATTAGGTTTATCGATCACGAAGCATATTGTTGAAGCTCACCATGGTCAGATTTTTGTTGATAGTGTGGTTGATGAAGGCTCTACATTTACGATTATGTTACCGAAAGAACAGGCATAAGTGTCTGTTCTTTTTGCTGTCTATAAAGAGAGTATTATTTTTGAAAATGATCAAAACATGATAAGATAAGAGTAGTTTCAATCAATGATTGCCAATGAAAGTTAATCGTCACCGCCAGTATAGGGCATAATAAATAGAATTAGACATATTGAAGATGAGGAGTTGACATGAATGTCAGATAAAAAATTAGTCTTGATTGATGGGAACAGTGTCTTGTACCGGGCATTTTTCGCTTTGCCATTACTTTCAAATAAGCAAGGGGTGCATACTAATGCCGTCTTTGGTTTTACGAAGATGTTGTTAACCATTTTGGAGCGAGAAGCGCCTACGCATGCCTTAGTTGCCTTTGATGCGGGTAAAACGACCTTCCGTCACGAAACGTATAAAGAATATAAAGGGGGTAGACAAAAAACACCCCCTGAATTATCCGAACAATTCAATATGACCCGTGAGTTGCTTGATGCCTTTAAGCTTACGCATTATGAGTTAGAGAATTATGAAGCAGATGATATTATCGGCACATTATCAAAACAAGCAGAAGATAAAGGCTTCGATGTAGCTGTGATCACGGGTGATAAAGATATGTTACAACTCGTATCAGAGAAAACCTCCGTGCACTTAACGAAAAAAGGGATCAGTGAGACAGAGAGCTATACACCAAACTATCTTTACGAAAAATTAGAAATAACACCAGCGCAGATTGTCGATATGAAAGCATTGATGGGAGACGCTTCAGATAATATACCAGGCGTTCCTGGTGTTGGTGAAAAAACAGCCATTAAATTATTAAAGCAATTTGAGACCTTAACAAAAGTATATGACGCACTTGATGATGTCAGTGGTAAGAAATTAAAAGAAAAGTTAGCCACACATAAAGAAGATGCGTTTATGTCTTATGAACTGGCGACGATTAATTGTGAGTCGCCGATAGAGGTTAAACTAGAAAACACGACGTATACTGGTTATGATATGAAACAACTGCGCGATTTATTTAAACAACTCGAGTTTAAATCGCTGATGTCAATGATTGATTCCGATCAAATCGAAGAAACAGAAACATTAAAAGATATGACAGTCGAAGTCGTTGATGATTTTAGTACACTTAACCTAACGGGAGAAGAGAGCTTAGTAGTTGATTATCTAACAGAACAATATCATACGGATGATATACTCGGTATAGGTATGAGTAATCAAGACCACCATTATTTTTTAAGTAAGGACGTTGTTGAACAAGATACCGCTTTTCATGCGTATCTTAAAGATGCGTCGATGAAAAAATATACGTTCGATGCAAAAAAAGTATTAGTCACGTTTAAACGTTTAGGTATTGACGTTAAAGGCATTGTCTTTGATTTGTTGTTAGGGTCTTATTTAGTAAATCCATCTGAAAATAATCATGATATTCCGTCGATTGCGGCGCGTTATGATTCGATTGGGGTAAGGGAAGACGATGATGTTTACGGTAAAGGGAAAAAACTCGCCGTTCCTAACGAAGACGCGCTACGCGATCACATTGTTAGGAAAGCCCACGTCGTTTATGCGCTTAAATCAACGATTGAAGAAGGCCTCGTGACAAATGAACAAATGGATTTATTAGAAACGCTTGAACTGCCATTAAGTCACATATTAGCCGATATGGAACAGCTCGGAGTGATGGTTGACAGGGAGAAGTTACAAACGATGCAGAAAGACTTGGCTGAACGGATTCAGACCCTTGAACAAAACATTTATGAAACAGCGGGTGAATCATTTAACTTAAATTCACCCAAACAGCTCGGTGTCGTTTTATTTGAAAAACTAGAACTACCTGTGGTCAAGAAGACAAAAACAGGCTATTCAACCGCAGCGGATGTGTTGGAACAGCTAAAAACAAAACATCCAATCATTGAAGATATATTACTGTATCGTCAGCTTCAGAAGCTGCAATCAACTTATTTAGAAGGATTGCTTAAAGTTATTCATGAGGACGGCAAAGTGCATACGCGCTTTAACCAAGCTTTAACCCAAACAGGCCGTCTATCATCGACAGACCCTAACTTGCAAAATATTCCGATCAGATTAGAAGAAGGTAGAAAAATTCGTCAAGCCTTCGTTCCAAGTGAGAAGGATTGGGAAATATTCGCGTGTGATTACTCGCAAATTGAGTTACGCGTCCTTGCGCATATTGCGGGGGATGAGAAATTAATTCAAGCCTTTAAAGATGACCGCGACATTCATACCCAAACGGCGATGGACGTCTTTCATGTCGAAGAAGACGCGGTGGATAGTTTAATGCGCCGCCAAGCAAAAGCGGTCAATTTTGGTATTGTCTACGGTATTAGTGATTACGGCCTATCACAAAACTTAGGCATTACCCGTAAAGAAGCCCAAGCTTTTATTGATCGTTATTTTGAAAGTTATCCTGGTGTGAAAGAATATATGGATGAGATTGTAAAAGAAGCCAAACAACAAGGTTATGTGACGACGCTTATGCATCGTCGTCGCTATTTACCGGATATTACGAGTCGTAACTTTAACCAGCGCAGTTTTGCTGAACGTACCGCTATGAATACACCGATTCAAGGAAGTGCTGCTGATATAATTAAGAAGGCCATGATTGACTTGGCCGCACGTTTAAAATCAGAAGATTTACGTGCAAATGTATTGCTGCAAGTACATGATGAGCTAATTTTAGAAGCACCAAAAGAAGAAATAGCGCGATTGAAAAAAATTGTACCAGAGGTCATGGAACAGACAGTCGAATTATTAGTGCCACTCAAAGTCGATTATGCGCATGGACCAACATGGTATGATGCAAAATAAGAACGGAGAATGATCAATGCCAGAGTTACCAGAAGTTGAAACGGTAAGGCGAACGTTAAAGACGTTAATCACGGATAAAACGATTGAATCCGTTGATGTTCGCTTCGCTAAAATGATTAAAAAACCAGATGATGTTCACGCATTTGAAATGATGCTAAAAGGGCAAACAATTCGTGATATTAAACGTCGTGGGAAATTCTTATTATTTATCTTAGATGATGTTGAAATGGTGTCTCACTTACGAATGGAAGGAAAGTTTGCCACGCGTCCCGATAACGATCCGGAGAATAAACATACCCATGTGATTTTCACCTTTACTGATGGGACGAGCTTACACTATAACGATGTACGTAAATTTGGTACGATGCATGTCTTCCGTAAAGGTGAAGCACTTGAACAGTTACCGATGAAACAAGTAGGGGTCGACTTATATTTAGACCAAGTCGAGGTCGATACTTTGTATCCTAAAATCACCAAGTCAACCCGCGCGATTAAAAATATTTTACTTGATCAACAATTACTTGCCGGTTTAGGTAATATTTATGTAGATGAAACACTGTTTCGCTCAAGCATTCATCCGATGACAAAGGGGCAGGCGTTAAGTCGTGAAGATGTTGAGCTAATCTTAATAGAAGCGCAAGCAGTCATAAATGAAGCGGTTGAACAAGGCGGGACAACCATTAGAAGTTATACGAGTGCCGATGGCAATATGGGTATGTTTCAACAAACGCTGAATGTCTATGGACAAACAGAAAAGCCTTGTCCGGTTTGTGACACGCCGATTGAAAAAACAAAGGTATCCGGACGTGGGACGCATTACTGCCCGATATGCCAAGTAATCAAACAGCCGGAGGAGTGAACATATGTCTTGTGTAATAGGTCTAACAGGCAGTATTGCGACCGGAAAAAGTACCGTCGTCGATTGGTTTAAAATAAAACAAGTCCCTGTGATTGATGCCGATCAGATTGCGCGTGAGATTGTTGAACCTGGACGTCCCATGCTTAGCCGTCTGAAAGAGACATTTGGTGAGATGATTATACAAAAAGATGGCTCGCTTGACCGCGCCTTGCTTTCGCAGCTGATTTTTAATGATGAGACATTGAGGCAAACACTCGATAACTTAATGCACCCAGCTATTATTGAAGAAATCATCACGCGACGTGATCACTATATTGAGCAAGGTGAGCCCATCATTATCTTAGATATTCCGTTACTGTTTGAAGGTGACTTAACAGATTTAGTCGACCGTGTGCTTGTCGTTTATACAACTCAAGCCAAGCAACTCCAGCGATTAATGAAAAGAAATGATCTCTCAGAACAAGAGGCAAAAAAACGAATAAAAGCCCAGGGGTCAATTGAGAAGAAAAAACAATTAGCAACCGATGTCATTGACAACAATCGTTCAGTGGAAGAGACTTATCTACAATGTGACGCGTTGTACGATAACTATATGTCGTGTGGGGAAAATCAGTGAACGAATAACAGGTGGGAAGCTAAGTGTCAGTAAGTAGCAGCCTGTGCGAAAAATTAATAAATAATTTTCAAAAAAACAGTTGCGTAATGACACGTTTCGATATATACTTTTCCTGCGCGTGCATTTTGATATGATGTACAACAATATGAAAATGTGCAGTTGATTGCTTAAAGGGTTAGGACCTCTTTGGACTAACTTTCCCCCGTGGCAATTAGGCTTACATTTTACAAAAAAGAAATAGGGGGAGTGTTTATAATGGACACAATGGGAAGACACGTTATTGCTGAAATGTGGGATTGTAATATTGATATTTTAAATGATATGGGAAAGATTGAACAAATCTTTGTTGATGCGGCACTTAAATCAGGTGCGGAGATTCGCGAAGTGGCGTTTCATAAATTTGCCCCGCAAGGTGTCAGTGGTGTGGTCATTATATCTGAATCACATTTAACGATCCACAGTTTCCCAGAACACGGATATGCAAGTATCGATGTCTATACGTGTGGGGATATTATTGACCCGAACGTCGCTTGTGATTATATCGCTGAAAGCTTAGAATCAAAACGTTTAGAACGTGTAGAAGTACCAAGAGGTCTTGGACCAATCCGCGTACCGAAATCAGAAGCACTTTAATAGCCACTCCTCTTAGTATGTGATTACTGAGAGGAGTTTTTGCATCTTGACAAACTTTTCTGTTGTTTTGTGTAAAGAACATGGAAATACAAACATTGTTATCGTTTTCTCATGCTAAACATGTTAAAATAAAAGACATATGTATAAGAAGATAAGAAAAAGTAAATGATGAGGTGTAAATATGGGATTTAAAGAAACGTTTAATAAGTATTTTAACAACCATTCCGAAACAGCTGAAAAACATTGGGATAAAAAGTTAGAAAGCAAGTATTTTAAAACAACGAAAGACCGTGGCTTTGACGCGGTTATGGCGTATTTTAAAAAGAATCCAAATTGTGAAGTTAAAGCATCTTCACAAGAACGTGGAGAAATTACGGTCAATTATAAAGGGAAACGTCGTGCCTTTGTTGTGGCGACCATTATTATGGTAAAGCCATTCCGTACATCGGTAGATTTTTCAGTGACGACTGAAGGTGGCCTGTTTGATTTAGGTTTTAGCCATAATTTGATTACGAAACTTTATGATGATTTGAAACAAGAAATGGAACTCGTTGACTGATTAAACTATAATCAAGAAAAATAAGAGATCTTTAGAAGGAGGTTGTTAAACGATGCGGTGTCCTAACTGCCATGACAAACATACACGGGTATTAGATTCACGACCAATTGAAGATAATCAAGCGATTAGACGTCGACGCGAATGCGAAGCTTGTGCGCATCGATTTACGACCTTTGAACGAATTGAAGAGATGCCTTTAATCGTTGTTAAAAAAGAAGGTGTCCGTGAAACTTTTAGTCGTGAAAAATTGGTGCGGGGACTTATGAAAGCCTGTGAGAAACGCCCGGTAGCTTTGGAACAATTGGAAGACTTAGCACTTAATGTTGAACGCTCGTTAAGAAGTCGTGGACAATCAGAAGTAGACAGTAATGATATTGGTGAACTCGTGATGGAAGGACTCAGTCAGATCGATGAAGTTGCTTATGTGCGGTTTGCCTCTGTGTATCGACAATTTAAAGATATTAATGTTTTTTTGGATGAGCTTAAAGAATTAATTCATGAAGATAAAAAAGGTGTGGCCAACCCAGCGTCTGATGACAAATAAGGTTTGGCGATACATCATTTAACATTAAATGAGCCGCTCGGCTCATTTTTCATTTAAACAAAGAAAGGAAGAGCGCGATGCATCATTCAATTGGAAAAGTGTTGCCCGCTGATGGCTACCGGACGACAAAAATGTTTGACTTATCGGATGAACAGTATCAAGCGTTGTATCAGTTGTATCAGCCTATCATTGGTATTGAAGCACTCAGTTTATATATGACGCTCTATCATCAAATTGCTTTCCACGATCGACATTCGCATCACTATCTGATGCAATTATTAAATCAATCGCTGACAACTATTTACGACGCACGTACGAAAATTGAAGCGATTGGCTTACTGGAAACCTATCGTTATGAAGATGATCAACAAACGCTCTATGATTTTCATTTGAAATCACCAATGACCCCCGTTGGGTTTATGAGTGATGATGTTTTGAGTCAAATGTTGTATCATCAAATTGGTAAGCAAAAATTTCAGTCATTAAAATCAAAAATACTCGAACGAACAGCCTTTACGCCCTCAGGTGAACCTATTACACATACCTTTTCTGATGTGTTTTTACATCAACCTGTTGATATCGAAATGGATCAAACGGAAGAGACGGCTAAAATTAAACATCAACCGAAAAGACAAGACTGGATTACTGATACCGTCATTGATTTTGATTGGTTGAGTCAAAATTTACAGTCGCGTATGCTGAATGATGACGTGATTTTATCCAGAGATAATCAACGCTTTATTAATCAGATGGCAGTGCTTTATAATTTATCTAACTCTGAAGTGGATAAGTTATTACAGTGGTCGATTGATTCTGAGCATCGTCTTGATAAAGAAGCCTTTAAAGAAGCGTGTTTAGATGCGATTGATGTCCAACCATCGAAACAACAAGTTATTACCCAACGCGAGCGATTGAAAAAAAGTGAAGTAGATGATTCGCCAACGACTGCGCCTCAATCAAAAAAAGCACGGTTTATTGAACAAATGGAGACACTCAGTCCTAAAGAATTAATTGAAGACTTATCAGGTGAAGCTGCTGCATCCACGCAAGACATCAAAATGATCGCGGATATTATGGAAAAACAAGCACTCTCACCAGGAGTGATGAATGTTTTGATTCACTACGTTATGTTAAAATCAGATATGAAGTTATCACGTGCCTATATGGAAAAGATTGCGAGCCATTGGGCGAGAAAACAAATTAAAACAGTCACCCAAGCGATGGCGCTCGCAAAAGAAGAACATACGAAGTATCAATCAAAAGATTTTAAAAAGAGTTATCCGAGGAAAAGATCCGGCCGTGAGGCTGTCGTGCCGGAATGGTTTAAAAAACAAAAGACTGAACCTAATAAGACGAATCAACAACCATCAGGCACTGACCAACCAGCATCAGATGATGGTCAAGAAATTGATGCGCTGTTAAAATCATTTCAAGCAAAGAAAAAGAAGCAGTAAATCATGATTTAAAAAATCTGTAGGTAAATGAAATTGAGGTGGTGACACGATGGAACCGATTAATGTTTCGTTGAAAAAGTGGATGAAAAAGAATCAATCCTTCCAAGAAACATATCAAAAAATGAAACGCGAAATCTTACAAGATCCCGAGATAAAAGCTGTCATTGAAGCAAACGAGGCCATTGATGACAAGGCGATTGACCGGCAATTAATGACATTATATGAATACTATTCACAAAATAGAGATTGTGACAATTGTTCGGATCATGGCTGTGTTAATAATGTTTTACCAGGGTATAAACCGATTCTAAATGTAGAAGGTGACACGTTCCACCTCACCTATGAAAAGTGTAAATATACGCGGATTGAAGAAGAACAAAAGCGTCGGCAAGCTAAAATTAAAAGTTTGTATATGCCAAAAGACATTTTAGCTGCGCGGATTGAATCGATTGATAGCCAAAATGCTGACCGTCACGAGGCAATCAAATCCTTACTTAAGTACGTGCATCAAATCGATGAGGGGCTACCCGAACGCGGGTTTTACTTCCATGGTCCTTTTGGTGTAGGTAAAACATATTTTTTAGGCGCTCTTGCGAATGAATTTGCTGATCGTGGGATTGAAACGATGTTAATTTATATGCCTGAGTTCGTCAGAGAGATAAAGTCATCGTTTAAAGACGATTCAACGTCTGAAAAAATCGAAACGTTTAAACAGGTGCCAGTACTAATGATTGATGATATTGGGGCAGAATCACTTTCTAGTTGGTTTAGAGATGAAGTGCTCGGCTCCATTCTTCAGTACCGGATGATGGAACGACTACCTGTTTTCTTTAGTTCAAACTATAATTTAACGCAATTGGAGTCACATTTAGCACAAACATCACGTGGTGACATTGAAGAGTTAAAAGCCGGTCGGATTATTGAACGAATTAAACAAGTGAGTACGCCTATTTTAATCCATGCGAATAATCGACGGGAAAGTTAAATGTTTTTCACCTGAATCAATTTCATAATTGCTCTTTTTAAAAAATCAAACACGACCAGAATTTCAATATTTGTCTTAAAAATTTTTTATGCTATTTGATATTGCTTTAGGAATGAGCCTAAACGATCTGATGCTAGTTTTGATGCATTATAAATAAGCGTTACTAAATCAAAGTGAGCTTTTGCACGTTTTCCTGTACGGTAACGAACATTATTAAGCTGGAAAAACTCCTTAAGATAGCCATTTACTCTTTCGACAGAACTGCGACGTTTAGCAATAGTTTTCCATGCCTGTGAACCACGAGCAGGAGCTGAATATTTCCGA
>NZ_FPAI01000005.1 GCF_900116255.1 Halolactibacillus miurensis | reverse complement strand
TAAAACCAGTGGGCAGGTAACGAAAATCATAGAAGCGGAGGTTATTGCCCTCGTTGACTATGCCGTTAAACATCATAAACCACTCGCCATCGAAAGATTGGATACGATGCGGTCCAAAGTGTCGCGTCCCTATGGAAACAAAAAAGCTAATCGACGAATGAGTCAGTTTGCTTATCAAAAGATGATCCTAGCGATTAAGTCAAGAGCTGAAAAAATGTGGGTCGCTGTCTACGTTGTTAACCCTGCTTATACCAGTCAAATTGGCAAGATGAAATATATGAAGCGGCTCGGTGTGTCCATTCACATGGCAGCCGCTTATGTCATTGCCCGACGGGCAATGGGCTTTAAAGAAATACTCCCACCGATGTTGTATTCACTTGTTCCAGAGCAGAAACAAGGTCTACACCATTGGGCGCAATGGGCGTATATGATGCGTACCCTGTCTTTTGTTAGAACCCATGCGTTCTACCAGACAGAACGATTCGACCAAAGCAAGTTGTGTTCCTGGGACACACTATTTCCCCAACATGCTTTAACAGATGTTGAGAAAATAGGTTTGCGGCGGTTGGAGAGTAGAAAAACCTATGCTTAGTTGAATGAGCATGGGTCGCCTTTAGGGTGTCCTTATGGAATCCCTTTCCTCAAACATTCGTGAGAATGTCAGGTGGGGGTAGTTCAATGGCATTTCATTATTTTTAAGGAAACGATGAACGTTTTTTCCCCTGATATCTTGTTGTTTTTTTCCACTCATCATCCGTTTGAAAAGTCACTAAACCTAAAAAAACATCCCCTCCTAAGTAAAGGAAGGGATGTTACGGTTATTTTATCGTTTAGGGCGAGAAGACACCTTCCTCAAACATTCGTTAGAATGTTAGGTGGGGGGTAGTTCAACGATATTTAAGCGCCTTGTACATTTAAAATAATACTCAGTGTCACGAGCACAATGTAACTGATGACACCTATTAACCACAAAGATCGCAAGTACAATTTAGTTAAACGCTTGATTAACACATCGCCGACTAACTTCCATTGCGTCACTAAAAAGATCATAAACAACGTTAATAAACCAATTAAGACGAGCCAGCTGTATGAGAAATCAAACATATGATTTAAAATAACCATATTAGCTAAGATAAAGACAAGGCTAGATACTTCTACGCTCAGATGAAAGGCACGCTTTTTATGCCGATACATCCATTTAAATATGTAATAAAATACAATCATAAAGACGGGTGGGAACGTAATAAATATAGCTGCTATATTGGATATAAATGCCGTCATTTACAACCATCCTCTCTATTTATAATCACCGCTTCACCGGCGGTTGACATCATTTCCGTTTGTTACTCCGAAACAGGTCGTTAACGGCTGACTAACGGTTTTGATCACCTATTCATTACGGAAAGTCTTTTATTGATACTTGTATGTCATACTTTCAAAAAGCTTCATTCATTATCTTTGTCGTTTGCAAGTCCTGGAGATGCTGAAGTATGAGCGGTTTTAATCGCCCGCGTATACAACATCACGCTATTATTTTCACTAAGAAAAGAGGCAAATAAGTGGCCAATCACTCTTGAATCGATGAGTGTTATCTCCATCTTTAGACACCTCACTTTCGTCATATGTCGACATTACCAATATAGCTTACACCTATCTATCCGTCAAAGACTTTTTCATACACTCTCACTAAATCGGTGCAAGCTAACTGATTTCTTACTGAAGTAACCTTCCTATACAAACTAAGGACATTTGAGGGGAATTAAAGAGCCTAGACTTTGGTTCGTTCAATCTTTTTTAAGAAACACAAATAAAAAATACTAGCCCGTGGGCTAGTATTTTGAATGTAGTTATTATGCTTCAACTACTTGCTTACCATCGTAATGTCCACATGCGCGACAAACATGGTGAGGTTTTGTAAGCTCACCACAATTTGAGCAAGCTACCATACCTGGTACATGTAATTTTTTATGTGTACGACGTTGATTCTTCACTTTCTTAGAAGTTCTTCTTTTTGGTACTGCCATGTCTTACACCTCCTTCACTTCCGAAACGAAAACCTTTATAAATAAGGCTATGACATTATCTTGCCTATGCCCTTATTGATTTTCATTTTTATCATCAGTTAATAATGATTGTAGTTTGGATAAGCGCGAATCGATTTTCTCTTCCTGCTTATCTTCATCAACAACAGCCCAACCATCACCTGCTGTTAATGCATGTTTCTCGATAGTCTCCTCATCCGCATAAACACGGAAAGGAATCTCCAATAATACATTTTCCTTTATAAAAGGTGTTAAGTCAAGTAATTCTCCTTTAATCGGATGAATTTCTGACTCATCTTCTTCGGTATAGAATGGATCAATAGAAAATACTTCAATTGTGTCAATGTCAAAAGGATACGGCACATCCGCAAGTGACCTTGCACATGGGAGAACCATCACACCTTTGATATGAAGATTAACGGTAATTGTTTTATTTTGAACTGATGCCTCACCTGATACCTCAACGGATCCAATCTGTCTGATATCATTGTCAAATGATTCGAGTTCAGAAAGGTCTGTTTCTCCTTCAAACGTATATGGCGCTTGTTGAAGGATTTTTTGAATCGATATTTTCATATTAATCACCTCAGAAAGCACAAGCTTTATTTTAAAAGCAAATGCGGTATTTGTCAATATTTTTTCTTTACACCCGACATCTTTTTTGAAAAATGGTTGAAAGAGTCCGCAAAGATTGTGATACAATACCGTTAAAGAAAGGGGTTTTTTTATGCATGTGCTTGGGTTAATTGTTGAATATAATCCATTTCATAACGGTCATCTCTATCATATCGAACAAGCCCGTAAGAAGTCAAACGCTGATGTTGTGATTACGGTGATGAGCGGACAATTTTTACAACGCGGTGAACCCGCGATCATTGATAAATTTGCACGTGCTGAAATGGCCATCGTCCACGGCAGTGATTTGGTGATTGAATTACCAACGATCTTTGCTATTCAGCACCGCGATCTTTTTTGTTACAGTGCGGTTAGTATACTCAATCAACTCGGGGTTGATACAATTATTTTCGGTTCGGAATCTGGTGACATCACGCCGTTTAATGAGCTGGTGACGAGAGAAAAAGAACATCATACCTTATTAGATCAAACAATTCAACAGCGATTAAAACAGGGCGAAAGTTATCCTGCCGCCTATTCAACAGCGATTAAGACAATCGGAATTGATACACTTAATGATCACTTACCAAATAATAGTTTAGGGATTGGCTATGTCCGTGCCGTTGCTGAAATTAATCCACGTATCACGATCGATACAATTAAACGGCAACAAGCTGGTTATCACACCACTCACCTTTCTTCACCGATTGCGAGCGCAACAAGTATTAGACAGGTCATTAAAGCAAAGAAAACGATCCAGCACGTATCCGAACTGAAATCCGTCATGCCTGATAAGGCTTACCAGCTAATAGAGCAGCATGAAGACGACTTTCATGATTTAAATGATTATTATCCCTTAATGCAATATAAGCTCTTAACGACAACCCCAGTCGCTTTAAAACAGATCCATGGTATGGTTGAAGGAATTGAGCATCGTTTAATCGCTGCCGCCAAAAAAGCGACGACTGCGAGTGACTTTATTGACTTAGTTAAAACAAAACGGTACACAACGACCCGGATTCAGCGCTTACTGATTCATCTCTTACTGAATCTTGATCAGGAAACCGTTGCAACAGCGATTCATCAGCTACAAAACCTACCGGCTGTAAGAAGTCTCGGTCAATCCACAATAGGTGAGCGATATATCAAAGTCATAAAAAAAGAACGCCCTATGACGATTCTAACAAAAGTCACCAAAAACTTACCAGACTATCTCGCCATTGACATGCGTGCTTCTTTGGTCTATCACTTATTTGATCATACAAAAACAAAGCGGGAATACTTGCCACCGTTTAGACACGAAAGAGCCTCGAGATAACCTCAGGCTCTTTCATTTTGTTGATGCGTCTTATGTCATTGAACAGTGATTATATGTTACGACCGATTCAATCTCACGACATATTGTTTAAATAATCTAATGCGTCACTTACAGTATCAACAGGAACAATAACCATATCACTACCAATGGCTTCTGCCGTTTGTTTGGCTACTTGATAATTTGAATCTGATCGGCCATTTTCATTTGGCGCAAAGAATATGGCACAGCCTTCTTCATCTGCCGCGACGACCTTTTTATCTACTCCGCCAATGCGGCCGACATTTCCGTCATAATCTACTTCACCTGTACCCGCGATTTTTCTCCCCTGGGTCAAATCACCCTCGGTTAACTGATCGTACAACTCTAGTGCGAGCACTAAACCAGCACTAGGTCCACCAATATCCCCACTAAAGAATTCTACTTCTCTAGACAGAGATACTTCTCTATTTGTCACTAATTGAATCCCGATCCCATAATCATCTGGTTGATCTGGAAAAGGCACTAACTCAATGGACACATCAAAAGTCTCCTCTTCTCTTTTGACGGTAAAGGTTAATACTTCACCGATATTGTAACCATCCACTATCATAATTAAGTGATCGGCATCTTTAATTTTTTCACCATTGACTTCTAAGATTTTATCGCCCATCTCTAAAACATCAGCCGCAGGCATCTTGTCTAAAACATTAACAACATAGACACCTTCATAGTTAATCGTATAATCAACACCGGCTAAATCAAAGGCAACAAGCGTCGCTGCTTGTTGCGAGTTTTCCATTACTAATAATTGTTCTTTCATATAATTTTCACGGTCATAACCTTCCGGAAAAACATCTTCTAAGTCATACACCTCTTGATAATCACTAAATTGCGACAATAATAACTGAATCGGGGTGGCTTGTCCTCCTCTTACGGTCACTAAATGAAAATCTCCCGTGTCACTTTGGGTATCTCGATCACTTACCGCAACAACTTCATTCAAAGGGTCTGCCGTGCCTGGTCGATAAATATAATAAGGTAACGGAAGAAAAGTGCCTACTAACATGAGGACAATCAAAACAATTGTCAATCCATAACGTTTTATCATTTATATCACTCTTTTCTCTGTTTCTATTTCTACTATAGCTATTTCACTTCAGTTCTTCAACTCATATACATTAGGGGGATAATGATGATGTATCGATGGTTTAAACGTCTCGCGCTTCTTTCTTATTTACTGTTACTGCTGTTATTTATGCGTTACTCAACAATCATCGTTTATGAGATCCGCACGGTTATCTATCTTTTTATCGATCAATTACTTCCGATTTTCATTCCGTTTCTTATTCTCCTTCACTTGATTCTTATGAACCCAGAAAAAACATGGTTCATACGTTGGTTGTATCCCTCATTTAAGAAAACGCTCCACTTAAACCAATTTGGCACACTCACGACATGTCTGAGTTTAATTTCAAGTTTTCCTTTAGGGGCTGTTATGGTGAAACAAGGCTATTTAGAAGGCCGTTTAAATAAAGCGCAAGCTCACCATTTACTCATGTTCACGAATCAAGCGAGTCCTATTTTCATTTCCACAATCGTCGTGACCTATCTCTTCCCAATAAGACGAATGGGAATGGCACTGATTGTTATTCAGTGGTTAACAAATTTATCAATCGCTTATGTGACTCACTTTTATTATCAATCTAAGGCTTCGTCTACAGTCATGGCACCTTCGTTAATAGATAACCCTCTACCTACCGCCAACAATAACGATATCATCATAAAAACAGCCAAGACGCTATTCACGATTCTAAGCATGATGGTTATGGCACGCTTTCTCAATGTTCTTTTATCGTCGCTGTATTTATTTGATTTTTCATCAATATGTCTATCCAAGCTATGGCCATGGTCAGTTGATTTATCTAATATCAATCTTATTCTACAGGCAACCATTGAACTGACACAAGGCATTGACCTGCTTCGGTTGACGTCATTTAATTCTACCACCTTATTTTTAGTCACGAATGCGTTAATCAATTTTCACGGCTTAAGTATACATATGCAAGTATATGGATTGATCAAATCAACCGATCTTTCGTTTACACCTTATCTGTTAAGTCGTATGGCAGCTCTCGGGATTAGTCTCACATATAGCTATCTATATGTATTCCTTTATCAACCATTTAGAAATACAGACATCATCCCAATTTTTTATGAAATGCAAAAAGAACCAAGTCCGTTATTCACTATAGCGGGGCTTAGTTCCTTCTACTTTGTTTTATGTCTGATTGTTACTTTACGGTCATCTTATATATCAACATATGACAAGTAGCACGTGAGATTTTGCTTTATTTAAACTTTTGCTTTAGCGCCGCTTCTACACAAGCAGGGACTAAATCAGCGACATTCGCATCGTATTTGGCTACTTCCTTTACCATACTAGAACTTAAGAATGAATATTTATTGTTAGACATAATGAAAAATGTTTCAACATCCTTATTTAATTTACGGTTCATCGACGTAATTTGCAATTCATATTCAAAGTCACTGACCGCTCGTAAACCACGAACGACCGCACACGCCTTTTTCTCACGCGCGTAATCCATTAATAAGCCCCCATGTGAGTCAATGGATACATTGTCTAAATGGGTGACGGATTGTCTTAGTAAGTCCATCCGCTCAGCTGTATTAAATAAAGGGGTCTTAGCTTCATTATGAAATACCGCCACAATCACATGATCAAACACTTTGCTTGCGCGTTCAATAATATCGAGATGACCATAAGTCACCGGGTCAAAACTCCCTGGGCAAATTGCTAATTTAGTCATTCGTTACTTCCTTTCTTTTATACAACGTAATGGCTGTGATGCCGCCATATTTTTCACTACGTTCTTGAATAAAACCATTGATCTCATCAGGTAATGTTAAGTGTGTATCATGTTCTAACACAAGCAAGGTCTGTTCATGAGTGAGGTTCAGTTCGGCCATCTGTTTCAATAGTTTTTGATAGAAACCTTTTTGATATGGTGGATCTAGAAAGATATAATCAAACTGAACCTCGCGCTTACTCAACGCTTTTAACGCACGAAAGGCATCATTACGATAGACTTCCGCTTTTGACACTAGACGGAGTGTGTCCAAATTTTTATGTATCGTTTCGATGGCCTGTTTTTGTTGGTCTACGAAAACGACGTGATCCATCCCTCGACTCAGCGACTCAATTCCTAAATTACCACTACCTGCAAATAAATCCAATGCCCGTCCTCCCTCAAAGAAAGGACCGATCCGATTGAATAGTGATTCTTTAACTTTATCTGACGTTGGACGTGTTTCTTTACCTGGTACGGCTTGCAAACGTCGTCCTTTATGTTCACCCGCAATAACACGCATGCGTCTCACCCCCCTGAAAAATCACAAGAAAAACACCTGCAGAAAAACCTGCAGGTAACACTTATATTCCCATCTCATACTCATATTCTTTTGTTTTTTGCGCGTTTTTACTTTCATAAGTCGTACGAATAAACGGCTTATAAGACACGTCAACTTTTGATACAAACGGTAAGCGCTCAAGCTTTACTACCTTTTCTTCAACGTCCGTTTGATCAACATATATGACCGCATAACGTAATTTTCTTGATACACTAATCAAATGACCGTAACGTTTCAATTGTTTAATGTTTTTCATATGTTGAAACCAGACAATCAATGCTTGTCGTTCAGTTCTAATCATGTTTATCCCACCTAATTATGCACTACAGCCACAGCCGCCACCTGTACTACATCCTTTACTATGCTCAGTGAATAATGCGCCATCTTTTTCAACAACGATATCTGTGCTAATACTAAAGGCTAAAGTTTCAGCGATTTGGTCTAGTAATGCTTGTAATTTCCGTTCAGCCACTTTAAATGACGCGACTGATTCATTTAAATCGACTTCACGTTTTAATAAACGTGTATCTTTTAAGACGCGGCTATAATCCGGATGATAACGTCCAAAACGTTCAACATCCTCATAGTCTTGCTTTTTTTGTTCAAACTGCCTAATTAAACGTTGTGCTTCTTTATCTTCCTTAAGTGCTTGTCTTCTATTATTAAACTCATAAAATGTTTCTGAGTGTTTAATCATTGAGACGATACGGTCGGCATCATCTAAAAGTTCTATTGTCTCAGTTGTTAGTATCATGCTAAAACACCTCCACCCTTTTACTATATCAGTAAAACCCAAAATTGAAAAGGCATACGAAAAAAACGCTATTGAAATCTATCGTAAAGCAATTTACTGTTTAACATCTGTATTTTTGCGCTATAATGATAAGAAAGAAAGATTGAAACTATTCATCCGACTGTCCTAAATAAAATAATGGTTAAAAGTTAAGGGTAACACTATTCAAACGACAGTTGTCGTGGTATATTTCAATCAGAAGGTTTTTAGAGAGATTACGGAGGGAAATGAGTTGACCACACTTTTATCAAAGCGCCAATGGGCCTACATATTTATTGGAGTCTTACTCCTATTATTTGCGATTTATATTATGCCAGTATCTTTACCGCTAATTTTAGCTTTTATTACGGCTCTTTCATTAAATCCACTCGTTAAGTTAGTGGAACGTCGTTTTCAGTTGAACCGAAAAATAAGTACCATCATCATCTATTTAACATTTCTTATTCTATTCGTCGTGCTCGGGACTTACGTGATTACTGTTATTGTTACCCAGTTAATTTCACTCGTTGAAAACGCACCCGAATATATTTTACAAATCAACAACTTGTTGCTTGATTGGAGCGGTGATTTAGAGAATGTCATGGCTGATTTACCGAATGAATTCGTTAAAGAGGTCAATAACAGCATTCAAAGCTCGGTTCAATCTGGTACTGAGCTGTTACGTGACGTCTTACGTGTTGATCGCTTAGCGGCGATTGTGGCGGCTGTCCCTAACTACATCGTTAGTTTTATCGTTTACTTAATTGCGCTCTTTTTGTTTATGCTGGAATTACCAGCACTAAAAGCAAAGTTCTATTTACTCTTTTCAGAGGAAACAGCGGATCGGATTCAATTTATGAATAAACGCCTTAAAAGTGTACTTGTCGGCTTTTTAAAGGCACAATTTCTCGTCAGTCTCGTTATTTTAGTCGTTTCGCTCATTGCGCTTTTCATCATCATTCCAGAGTATGCGATTATTATGGCCACAATTATTTGGATTGTTGATTTAATTCCTATTATAGGTTCAATTGCTATTCTTGCGCCATGGTCTATTTATATGTTTTTTGCAGGGAATGCCCTAATGGGCACTCAACTGGCCATTCTTGCTGTTATACTACTGGCGATTAGACGGACGGTTGAACCAAAGGTCATGGGACAACATATCGGGTTATCTCCTCTTGCAACATTGATTGCGATGTATATTGGATTAAAGCTACTCGGTTTATTAGGCTTTATTCTAGGACCGCTCGTTGTCATTGCCTTCACCTCCGCAAAAGAAGCAGGTTTCATTAAACTTAACATCAAACTTTAATAAGTAGCTGTGAATAGCAAAAACACGGTTTTAATCGAATGGATTAAAACCGTGTTTTTTAATAACCTGCTTGCGCCTTCTCGTGAAGGATATTTAACTGTTTCTCTAAATTATCTAATAACGCTTTGCCTTCGTCTTCGTCAATTAAATGAAGGCGTACCGCAAAGTCAATTTCTCGTGACAAACCAAACATTTGCGTATCTAACACTTCTTCATATAAAGGACACTGTGGCATCGTTAAGTTATCCATTTGCACTTGAATAAGTTTTAGGATTTTATCTGCATCTGCCTTTAATACGGCATAAGCTTTACTCTGATCTGTTTGAACTACTTTTTCAACCATGTCTATCCCTCCACAATCAATCCTTCTTTAAACAATATTAAAGGTAACACGGTAAAAAAGCAAGTATATTTCAGACTGGAACAATCGATACAACAAAAAAGCTTGCCTTTAGCACTTTAGTAAAGACAAGCTTTCTTACTGCTTTTTTTTTAACATTCTTTAAAGGCGCACGTGATCTACTCTTCCCATTCCTTTTTAACGACGCGATGATTTTTCTTGTATTTTCTACTACCCGCCACACGATTATAATAATCCACACCAAAAGATGAACCTTCGCTGATCATATCAGCATTGTCGATATTTTCATCATATCCACCGGCAGAGTCTAACGGAAAATCATCATGACGTTTTAATTTTAGTGACATTAACATATCATCTTTCATCCGACTAAGTTTTCTACGTGTCTTTTTATCTTTTAATACATGATAAAGAGCCGTTGCTCCAGCAGCAGCTCCCGCTGCAACCGTACCGGCTACCACAGCCGCTTTCTTTTTCTTTCTCATTTCACTCACCTCATCATTTTTTGTTTTACCTATATATCTTTTCCCAACTCTCGCAAGTTTAAAACTAGTCGAATGGTTCCAAGAAGGATTTATTTGTGATAAACTAGTAAAATAAACACTTATCTTTAAATGTTGGAGGAAACGATATGGATGTCATGTGTCCGATTTGTGATACGGTTGAATCAATTAACAACGATTCACCACTTGCCAAAAAATTAAGAAATAGACGTAAACACCTATATTTATGCCAGACGTGTCATGATCGTATTGAAAAAAATACGCTAAAACGACAGGCAACGGGTCGGTTCAATTTATATGAAGAAAAAAAAGAAGAGGATCCTTATCTTAGCTAAGGGCCTCTTCTTTTTCTATTGTGTCATTTTAATTCAATATAATGAGTGAGCGTTCTGTCTACTACATCTTTATGACCAGCGACCAATGGTTCTTGCGTAAGGAATGTTAAGTCTCGTCCATTGGCGTGTTTTATCACACCACCAACTTCCTTTAAGATAACCGCACCAGCGGCAAAATCCCAAGGATGAAGCGTAAAAGATACATACCCATCTGCTATCCCTTCAGCTAAATAACAAAATTCTAAAGCAGCAGAACCATATGTCCTTACACCTCTTACTGTTTTGACTAATTCTCGAATTTTTTTATCATCGACGATATTATTTTCTGTTGTCCAAAGGGTATTAAACAAATAAATCGACTCTGTTAAGTTTTTCTTCTCATCGAGCGATTGTAATCGCTCATCATTTTTATACGCACCTTCATCATTTTTAGCTGCATATAATACATCACCCATAACATCGTAAACAAAGCCGATTTCTCCGATGTGATCATGAAATACGGCCACAGATATCGCAAAGTGACGTTTCTGATGAATGAAGTTCATCGTTCCGTCAATGGGATCAATAATCCACGTCGTCCCGCTAAGCGCCTTGACATCATCACCAAACCCTTCCTCTGATAAAATTTGATGATCCGGATATTCCGTTCGGATTTTTTCAGCGAAAAATTGTTCTACCTTCTTATCCATTTCCGTCACCAGATCATTCGGATGTGTTTTTGTATCAATTTGGCGTGGTTGATCAATCTCTGTACGAATAACTTGTCCAATGTCTTTAATCCATGTTTTTGCGGTGTTGAATACTGATTCCTTCTGAAATGTCATGATTGTCCCTCTTTCCTTTTTTATCTATGTCTTCATTATTTCTGTCACATACTGCCTCTATCATATCAAACATTTGCATCATATGCACTTGATTGTCCCCCACTCACTTATTATGTTAAACTGAAGGCTAAATATAACGAAGGGACTGATTTTTAATCATGACATCCACCACTTTTACTCAGGAAGACTTTGAGATTTTCACCATAGACGGTTTAACACCTCGTATGGCCGCGTTAAAAAATACCTTACAACCTAAACTAAGAACCATTGGCGATCGGATTAAAAATCAGCTCCAAGAACATTTAGATACACCCCTTTACTTACATGTCGCCAAGCACCAACGACGAACGGTCAATCCTCCGATTGATAGCTGGTTTGCGCTTAGCACAAACAAACGAGGATATAAAAAACATCCGCATTTTGAAGTCGGATTATTTAACGACCGGCTGTTTATATATTTTGCACTGATGCATAATGTCCCAGACAAAGCTAAATTGGCTCAGCACCTCATTGATTATCAATCTGTATTCGATGCGTTAGATTCTTCTTATGTGTATGCCCTTGATCATTACGACAAAGAAGCATATTCTCTAGACACTCTAAACAATCAAGCGCTTGCCTACTTCCGCAAGACAAAGAAAGCTGATTTTTTAATTGGAAAACAGCTCACAAAACAAGAGACGATCCGTATGACAAGCAGTGACTTTGATCGATTTGTGTTGGATACATTTACAGCTTTGTTGCCACTCTACTTCGAAACAACACTGGCTCAAATGAAGTAACGAAAAAAATGACAGCCCGCTTATTAGCGAACCGTCATTTTTATTTTTCGGTCAGGTTGGTCTTTGACTTGTTTCATCGTTTGATACAACGAGTAACCGGTGTCTTGTTCAAATGTTCGACCAAGTCGTTTTTCTTCACCAATAGAAGGCACGACTGTTTTAAAAGCCCGGTATTTTTCCATTAACTTTTTAGCCTCTACCGGTTGATGGTATGCCTTCTCTACTAAGTCTAGAAACTCAACGACAGCCACGATTTCTTCTGTGGTCCAATCTGCGTCAATCGGGAATTGAAAATTCATTTTTTCACCTCATAATTTGCTAGCTATTTCAGCTAAACTTTGCTATAATTCTTTTGTTTTACACTTAGTCTATTTTATTAAAGGAGCGCAATAAATGCAAGCACATAACCGTACCCCTCTTTTTGACGGGTTACTCAAACATATAAATAATCATCCGGTTCCTTTCCATATTCCTGGCCATAAAAACGGTCAAGGCATGGAACCTACTTTTAGAGATTTCATTGGTAAAAATGCGCTTTCGATTGACTTAATTAATATTAGTCCACTCGATGACTTACATCATCCAAGCGGGATGATTAAAGAGGCTGAGGCACTTGCAGCAGATGCTTTCGGGGCAGATTATACCTTTTTCTCTGTCCAAGGGACAAGTAGCCCCATTATGGCGATGGTCATGAGCGTATGTAAACCAGGGGATAAAATCATTGTTCCGCGGAATATTCACAAATCTGTAACATCAGCCCTTATTTTTTCTGGAGCGATCCCGATCTTTGTCCATCCGGAACTCGACACACGCCTCGGTATTGCACACGGTATCACACCCTTATCGGTTGAACATGCCATTCAACAGCATCCAGATGCTAAAGCCGTCTTTGTGATTAACCCGACCTATTACGGTGTGGCAGCTGATTTAAAGCGCATTGTCGATATTAGTCACCAATACAATATTCCTGTGCTTGTCGATGAAGCTCACGGCGTACACATTCATTTCCATGATCAATTACCTGTGTCAGCAATGGCAGCTGGTGCTGACTTAGCCGCAACGAGCGTCCATAAATTAGGTGGGTCAATGACACAAAGCTCTGTTTTAAATATGCAAGGTGATCTCGTTAAAAAAGAACATGTGCAGTCCATTTTATCGATGCTAACGACGACGTCAACGTCTTATATCTTGCTGGCCTCACTTGATGCCGCAAGAATGTATTTAAAAACAAAAGGCCATAAATTAATTGAGAACACCCTCACACTTGCTGAGTCACTAAGACAACAGATTAATCAACTTGATTATTTAGCTTGCCCTGGTGATGATTTACTAGGTACGAATGCCACGTACAGTTATGATCCAACGAAAATACTCATTTCAGTTAAACAGTTAGGTTTAACCGGTTATGACGTAGAGAAATGGCTACGAGAACATTATCAAATTGAAGTAGAACTATCTGATATGTACAATATTCTTTGCATTATTACCCCAGGTGATAATAAAGACACGATTCAATACTTATTTACTGCTTTAAGAGCGCTTGTAGAAACCTATCAAACACAAGCCTACGAGAAGAAAGTACACGTCAGTGCGCCACCGATTCCTGTTTTACAAATGTCGCCACGCGAAGCTTTTTATAGTGACACGGAAGTTATTCCATTAAAAGAAGCAAGTGGTCGGGTGAGTGCAGAATCCATCATGGTCTACCCTCCTGGTATTCCTATCTTCATTCCAGGAGAAATCATTAGCGATGAAAGTTTACGTTATATTGAAGCAAATGTCGCTGCAGGTCTTCCTGTTCAAGGTTTAGAGGATGAATCACTGAAAACCATTCATGTCATTAAAGAGATGCAAGCGATTCGTTAATCTATTTAAGAACATATAAAGAACCATCCGTTTGTGAAATATCAACATACGGATGGTTCTTTTCTTTAAATTAGATATCGTCGCCAACACCTTTAATCGCTTGAGGGTCTACAAATGTATATCCTTTTTCTCTTAAGCCTGTGACAATCGTTTCTAGAGCATTTTTCGTCCATTCTCGGTCGTGCATGAGAAGATTAGCACCGTCATTTAAAAATTCGGTATTCACCATAATATCCGCTAACGCTTCAGAATCTTGGTATTGTTTTTCCCAGTCATATCCATACGTCCAGTTCATCACAACCATATTTTCTTCTTCAGCAATCGCTAAAGAATCCTCGGTATTTGCTCCAAATGGCGCACGGAAAAACGTCGGTCGTTCACCAATAATTTCTTCTACTTTATCATTGAGTGAGACTAACTGTTCCCGTTGTTCTTCCACAGGAATATCTTTTAAATTTGGGTGATTGTATGTATGGTTACCAATCGAAAAGCCTAGCTCATGAATTTCTTTAAGGTTCTCATGCTTTTCTTCTGTTTCTAAAAAGTGACCATTCACAAAGAAAATAGCTGGTACGTCGAGTTCCTTTAAAATATGGGCCATTTCAACCGCATGTTGGTCTGGTGCATCATCGATTGTTAATAAAGCAACTTTTGACTCTCCCTCATCACTAATAGGTTCAACCCGCCAATTACCTTGATTGATTTGATAACTTACTTCTACTGTTTCTTCTACTTCATTTGTCTCATTTTCTTCCACATCGTCACCTGCTTCTGATTGATCGTCATCAGATAAGTCTTCTTCCGGTGTTGTGTCATCAGCTGTTTCATCTGACTGTGTTACATCTTCTGTTTCGTCTTGTTGTGGATTCTCTTCACTCGTTTCTTCGTCTTGACAAGCTGTTAACATTATCAATCCTAACACGAGAAAAAGACTCCATATGTGTCTTTTTTTCAAAATAACGCCTCCTTACCTTCCATTATAAAACAGATTGATAAAAAAAACACCAAAATGATCAAATCATTTTGGTGTTTTAATGTAAATAAGCTAACGAATTACTTCACAACGTGAATTGGTGTCCCCATAATAACTTCCGCTGCTTCCATTGTAATCTCACCTAGTGTTGGATGAGCATGAATAGTAAGCGCTAAGTCTTCCGCTGTCATACCAGATTCAATCGCAAGACCTAATTCAGAAATCATGTCACTTGCGTTTGTACCAGCAATTTGAGCGCCAATCACTAAACCATCTTCTTCACGTGTAACAAGACGCACAAATCCGTCACCACTACCTAAAGAAAGCGCACGGCCATTTGCTGCAAACGGGAACTTAGCTGACTTAACATTGTACCCTTGTTCTTTTGCTTCTTTTTCAGTAAAACCAACTGTCGCAAGTTCCGGATCTGAGAAGACAACGGCAGGAATACCGCGGTAATCAATTTCAGATTTGTGTCCAGCAATAGCTTCAGCCGCAATTTTTCCTTCATAAGAGGCTTTATGAGCAAGTGGTGGTCCTTCAACAATGTCACCAATCGCATAGATATTGTCAATGTTTGTCCGACATTGCTTGTCAATTTTCACGACGCCACGGTCAGTCATGTCAATACCCATTTCCTCTAAGCCGATTTCACGCGTGTTAGGATAACGCCCAACCGTTACAAGAACGTAATCCGCTTCGATCGTTTCTTCTTTACCATTTGCTTCATACGTTACTTTGACACTGTCTTCTGTTTCTTCAGAAGCTTTTGCCATCGCATTTGTCACAACTTTAACATTTTTCTTCTTCAAACGTTTCTTAACAATGGCAGACATATCTTTTTCAAATCCACCTAAAATATCGTCCATACCTTCTAAGATCGTTACTTCTGTACCGAAGTTAGCATAAGCTGTACCAAGTTCCGTACCAACGTAACCACCACCAATAACGACTAAACGGTTAGGAATTTCATTTAAGTTTAAGGCGCCTGTTGAGTCTAAAATACGTTTAGAGTATTTAAATGATGGGATTTCGATTGGTGTTGATCCTGTTGCAATAATGCAGTTGTTGAAAATATACGTTTGTGAGCTTGTTTCATCCATGACACGTACAGTGTTTTGATCGACGAAGTACACTTCACCTTTAACGATATCTACTTTATTTCCTTTAAGTAACCCTTCAACACCCGATGTTAATTTATTAACGACGGATGCTTTCCAGTTTTGAACTTTAGAAAAATCAACTTTAACATTTTCAGAAGTAATACCCATATCATCAGATCCATGTGCTTCTTCATAACGGTGACCCGCTTGAATTAACGCTTTAGAAGGAATACACCCAACGTTAAGACATACACCACCAAGAGCACCTTTATCTACGATTGTTACTTTTTGACCTGTTTGTGCAGCGCGGATGGCAGCTACATAGCCACCAGGTCCCGCACCGACAACAAGCGTATCTATTTCAATTGGAAAATCTCCTACTACCATATCAGATTACGCCTCCATCATGATTAATTGTGGATCGTTTAATAAACGTTTCACTTGATTTAATGCAAATTGAGCAGTCGCACCGTCAACAATGCGGTGGTCAAAGCTTAATGAGAGTGCTAATACTGGCGCAACAACAATTTCGCCATCTTTAACAACAGCTTTTTCTTGGATGCGACCAATACCTAAAATAGCTACTTCAGGATAGTTAATGACCGGTGTGAACCATTGTCCACCAGCTGAGCCGATATTTGTGATTGTGCATCCTGCACCTTTCATTTCATCAGCCGCTAACTTACCATCTTGAGCTTTTTTCGCTAATTCATTAATATCTTTAGAAATTTCAAAGATAGATTTTGTATCAGCATTTTTAACGACCGGTACAAGTAGACCTTTATCAGTATCTGCTGCGATACCAATATTGTAGTAATGCTTGTAGACGATTTCGTCAGTGTTTTCATCAATTTCAGCATTTAATACTGGAAATTGTTTTAATGCAGAAACAAGTGCTTTTACAACGTATGGTAAGTACGTTAACTTGATGTCTTTCTCTTGTGCCACAGGTTTAAATTTCTTACGGTGGTTAACAAGTTCTGTTACATCTATCTCATCATGTAGTGTTACGTGAGGTGCTTTGTGTTTAGAGTTAACCATTGCGTTAGCGATGGCTTTACGGATACCAGACATTTTCTCGCGTGTTTCTGGTAAGTCGCCCGTTGAAGCCGCTGCAGGTTGAGCTTTAGATGCTGATTTTGTTTCAGCTTTTGCTTCTGATTTCGCTTCAGTTGCCACTTCTTTAGCTGGTTCTGTCGCAGGCGCTTGATCACCACTTAAGTAAGCTTCAACATCAGATTTAACGACACGGCCATTTTTACCTGAACCTTGTACTTGTGTAATATCGACATCGTTATCACGAGCAAATTTACGAACAGATGGCATCGCAATTACTGTACCACCAGCGATTGGTACTTTCTTCTCTGATTTCACTTCTTCTTTTGGTGCTTCTTGTTTTTGTGCTTCCTCAGTAGCTTCAGCTTCATGTCCTTCAGCAAAGATTGACACAAGTGTTTCACCGACAGTCGCAACCACACCTTCACCGACATGTACTTCTTTTACTGTACCAGTTACGGGTGATGGGATTTCTACGACTGATTTATCGTTTTGTACTTCACATAGGACATCATCTTCATTGATTTCATCGCCAGCTTTAACAAACCACTTAACGATTTCACCTTCATGGATACCTTCACCGATATCAGGTAATTTGAATTCGAAGACACCTTGTCCACTATTACTTTCAGTTGATTCACTTGCTTCTGACGCTGTATCATCAGAACCTTGATCTTCATAACCTTCTGCATCGATTGATACAAGTGTTTCACCAACAGTTGCGACCACACCTTCACCGACATGTACTTCTTTTACCGTACCACTTACGGGTGATGGGATTTCTACAACTGATTTATCGTTTTGCACTTCACAGAGTACATCATCTTCATTAATTTCGTCGCCGGCTTTAACAAACCATTTGACAATCTCGCCTTCATGGATACCTTCACCGATATCCGGCAATTTAAATTCAAAAGCCATTATAGCTAACCTCCTTGGTTAATTCATCCGTTCGAATATATTAGTAATTCATTGCTTCGTTTGCTTTATTCACAATATCTTTATGATTTGGTAACCATACTTCTTCCGCTTGAGGGAAAGAATATACCGTATCTGGTGCTGTTACACGAAGAACCGGTGCTTCTAAATGTAAAATAGCACGTTCTTGGATCTCAGCTACGATTTGTGAAGCGATACCTGCCACACGTTGTGCTTCTTGAACAACAACCGCACGACCAGTTTTCTTCACAGATTCAACAATTGTTTCAACATCAAGTGGCGCAATAGTGCGTAAGTCAATAACTTCTGCACTTACACCATTTTTCTCTAATTCTTCAGCCGCTTTCATTGACGCTTGAACCATTGCACCATAAGCGATTAAAGTGATATCTGTACCTTCACGTTTGACATTCGCTTTACCTAATTCGATTGTGTACTCTTCTTCAGGTACCTCATCACGGAATGAACGGTAAAGTTTCATGTGCTCTAAGTAGATCACAGGATCGTTATCACGAATTGCTGAAATAAGTAACCCTTTAGCATCATATGGATTTGAAGGGATAACCACTTTAAGACCTGGTTGTTGCGCCATTAAACCTTCTAAAGAATCCGCGTGCATTTCAGGTGTGTGCACCCCACCACCAAATGGTGAGCGTAATGTGATTGGCATGTTGACCGTGTTACCTGAACGGTAACGCATACGCGCCATTTGACCACTAATTGAATCCATTACTTCATACACGAAGCCGAAGAATTGGATTTCTGGTACAGGGCGGAAGCCTTGTGTCGCAAGACCAATCGCTAAACCACCAATACCTGACTCAGCAAGTGGTGTATCGAATACACGATCTTCGCCAAATTCATCTTGAAGACCTTCAGTTGCACGGAATACCCCGCCGTTTTTACCAACGTCTTCACCGAAAAGTACAACGTTCTCGTCGTTTTTAAGTTCTACACGTAATGCATCAGTAATTGCTTGGATCATTGTCATTTGAGCCATAATCTACTTCGACTCCTTTGCTTTATATTCTTCCATTTGTTCTTGTAAGTTTTGTGGAAGTGTTTCATACATATTGCCAATTAAGTCTGTTACTTTTTGTTTTGGAACACCGTCAGCTTCTTTAATGGCTGCTTTAATTTCTTCTTTAGCCCGTTCGATTACTTCGTTTTCTTCTTCTTCAGACCAAATACCTTTGTCTTCTAAGAATTTACGGAAACGAACAAGCGGATCTTTTTGTTCCCATTCGCTATCTAAATCTTTCGTACGGTAACGTGTTGGGTCATCCCCTGCCATCGTGTGTGGACCGTAACGATACGTTAATGTTTCAATAAGTGTTGGGCCTTCGCCGTTAATTGCACGTTCACGCGCTTCTTTTGTTGCTACATAAACAGCTAAAACATCCATACCATCAACTTGGATACCTTCAATACCCGCAGCGACAGCTTTTTGTGCTAATGTTTCTGCCTTTGTTTGCTTTTCAACAGGTGTTGAAATAGCGAAACGGTTATTTTGAGCGATAAAAATCGCAGGCGCATCAAAAGCACCAGCAAAGTTCATGCCTTCATAGAAGTCACCTTGAGATGTACCACCATCACCCGTATAAGTCACAGCGACACGTTTTTCTCCGCGCTTCTTCATACCAAGTGCCACACCCGCTGTTTGTACGTACTGAGCACCGATAATAATTTGTGGTACCATAGCATGTACACCTTCAGGCATTTGACCACCCGCAAAGTGTCCACGTGACCATAAGAAAGCTTTATAAAGAGGTAGACCGTGCCAAATTAATTGAGGCACATCACGATAACCTGGCAATAAGTAATCATCTTTCTCTAAAGCGAAATGTGAACCAAGTTGAGAAGCTTCTTGGCCGGCTGTTGGTGCATAGAATCCTAAACGACCTTGGCGATTCAATGCGATTGATCGCTGATCTAAAATTCTCGTGTACACCATTCTTGTCATTAAATCTTTAAATTCGTCATCTGAAAGTTTAGGCATTTTTTCTTCATTAACTACTTTACCTTCTTCATTCAGAATTTGAAACGTCGGGAACTGCTCTGCTACTTTTTCATTAGTACGTTTCAAAAATCTCACCTCTTCCTTTCTTTTCAACACATAATATTTTGATGTATAAGTTTCGGATTAAATAACTGAATCCGAAGTTAAATTGCACCTATCCTTACATTACCCGTTCTGTAAATAAATTAACCTTTTTAAAAGCAAAAAAGAAAACTGTTATACTGAAAAGCAATGTAACGATTAGTACAATTCTTTATCTGCCCTTATCTTATCGCAATAATTGAATACGGTCAATCACTTTGCTTTAAATACTTAACAAATAATTAAACTTTATAGTTTAAAAACTAATTACTTGTGAACTGTTTCACTTTATTTTTTCAATCTGTATTACAATATGAGTACACTGTGTAATACAGTCAAACATCGCAACCATCACATTCTCACTCTTTGTTAAAAACATCACATTTTTGTTATAGTATATCTTCCTCTCTCAGTTAGTAGTTTAGCAAGTAGTAAACGTTATTATAAAGTTTAAATTTTTATTATTTTCAGATTTTTTGTTAACGTATGTCAAACAAACGACTTAAGCTATTACCAATAGTTTTTGCCGTTATATAAAAAGACGCGCGCAAACAATCAGCTGTTTACGTGCGTCTTTTTATCCTATCTTTATGACTGATCAACTTACTATCAAACTTTAATTTAAATTTATGAGCGAATACCTTACTCTTCGTAAGAAATATTCAAATCTGATTGCTCATAGAACTGACGCTTCGCTTCATTAAATGCATCTGTTTCTTCATTAAACAGTTGATTTTTTTCAACGACAACTTGATACTGTGCATTTACTTCATCCACTTGTTCAGAAAATGTTGCTTCTTCTAAATCTTCTTGTTTAAGTAACTCATACAGTTCTTTATCAAGGGTAAGTGACGTTTTATAGGCTTCGTTTAATTCAACAAAAGCATCATAGCGCTGGTTCATTTCTTCAATCATAGTTTCAGCTGCTGTTTTTAATTCCGCTTCTTCTAATTCAGCAACAAGCGGGACGACTTTATCGAATTCTTCTTTAGCATTGTCAATGCTTGCGCGTTCGTTACCGGTTAATGTCTCACGTTCTTCAATTGTTGTAATAGCTTCATCAGCTAATGTTTTAATTTCTTCATATTGATCAATACCTAAATCACTAATGTCCTGATAAATCTCTTGTTCTTGTTGTTCGAGTTCACTAATAGGTTGTTGCTGCTCAACAAATCCCACTTCAAGTTCAACCGATTTTTCTAAATGCTGATAAATTTCTTCTTGGGTAGACTCACCTGAACATGCTGTTAACATGACGGCACTAAGTAGTCCAGCTAATACTAGTTTTAATCGCACGTCTTTATCCTCCATTCATTCTGCCCTTTTTTCATATGCAGATTACATTATAACATAGGATGATAGTGTAAAAACAGCAAAAAATCTCTATTGTCGTAAGAACCCACGTGCTAAACCTTCATGTTCCCTTTTCATAGCTAGCTTTAAAACGAATGTTTACCTTTATCGTTAAAAATGTGTTACACTATGTTACAGTCGATTGTTCGTGATGAAAGAATTTATATGTTAGAGGAGAATTTATATGTTAACAATGAAAGAAATCGTTAGAGAAGGACACCCTGCTTTACGCGAAGTTGCGAAAGAAGTGGACCTTCCACTTAGTGCTGAAAACAAACAAATATTATCAGATATGCTTCAGTTCGTTAAAAACTCTCAAGACCCTGAATTAAGTGAAAAATATGATTTACGTCCTGGCGTGGGTGTTGCTGCACCTCAGTTAGGTTTAAATAAACGCATGTTAGCGGTCCATTTTGAAGACTTAAAAGGACAGTTGTATAGCGATGGTTATATTAACCCTAAGATCATCAGTCACTCAGTAGAACAAACATATATTTCTACTGGAGAAGGCTGTCTTTCTGTTGACCGCGAAGTTCCTGGTATCGTTCCGCGTCACAAACGGATTACCGTAAAAGCAACGACACTTTCAGGTGAAGAAGTGACATTACGCTTAAAAGGTTATGCTGCCGTTGTATTCCAACACGAAATCGACCACTTAAACGGCATCATGTTTTATGACCATATCAATGAAGAAAATCCATTATCACCACCACAAAACGCTACACCATGTGATGTGGAATAATAAATTTTTTTATCGAGTATAAGGGAGAAAATGATGGTTTACACTAGTCTTGCAGGAAGTTTTCCAGTCGGTCCTGAGATGTTACTGTTTTCAAAAAGCCCAATTCGTACTATACTATAAGTATAAGGGTTGGATCGGATTATTAGTTTTTGCTTTTTGAAAGGAGCTGTTTCACATGTTAAGACGGCTAAGAGAAAAGCTTCGCAAGAAATGGAAAAGATTATTAAACCAAAATCGTGTCCCTAATGCTTAAGTATAAACAGACAAATACAAAGAAAAATTAAGGAGAGATGAAATGATATTTAAAGTATTATATCAAGAATTAGCATCTGAAGTACCTGTTAGAGAAAATACTCATTCTCTATACATTGAAGCATCAAACGAGCGTGACGTACGCTACAAACTAAAAGATCGCGGCATCAACATTGAGTTTATCCAAACTCTTGAAGGCGAGCAATTAGCTTACGAAGAGCAGTCTGAAGATTATATATTGGAGACGGTATAACCGATGAAATTTGTAAAAAATGATCAAACAGCTGTGTTTGCCATTGGCGGTTTAGGCGAAATTGGTAAAAACACATATGGCGTTCAATTCCAAGATGAAATTATCCTTATTGATGCAGGGATCAAATTTCCAGAAGATGAACTGTTAGGTATCGATTACGTAATACCTGACTATACGTATTTAATCCAAAATCAAGATAAAATTAAAGGTCTGTTTATTACTCATGGTCACGAAGACCATATCGGCGGTATCCCATACTTGCTAAAAGAAATAAATATCCCTATTTACGCTGGTAAATTAGCGATGGGTCTCATTAAAAACAAACTGGATGAACACGGCTTATTACGTTCAGCCAAACTAAATATCTATCAAGAAGAAGATATCATCAAGTTCAGAAAAACATCGGTGTCATTCTTTAGAACAACCCACAGTATTCCTGATTCTTACGGTATCGTCGTTAAAACACCACCAGGAAACATTGTGCATACCGGTGACTTTAAATTTGACTTCACCCCAGTTGGTGAACCAGCCAACTTAGCTAAGATGGCTGAAATCGGCAAAGAAGGCGTGTTATGCTTACTGTCAGATTCAACGAATGCTGAAGTGCCAGGATTTACGATGTCCGAGCGTGTCGTTGGACAAAGTATTAATGATATCTTCAGCCGTGTGGACGGACGGGTAATTTTTGCGACATTCGCATCAAATATTTATCGTCTCCAACAAATGGTTGAAGGCGCCGTTAATCATAATCGTAAAGTAGCTGTGTTTGGTCGTAGTATGGAGAACTCCATTGCCATTGGCCGCGAACTTGGCTATATTAACGCACCAGATGATACATTTATTGAACATCATCAAATCAATCGCTTACCAGCGAATGAAGTGACCATTCTTTGTACGGGTTCACAAGGTGAACCCATGGCAGCCTTATCACGGATTGCCAATGGGACGCACCGTCAAATTTCAATTATTCCTAATGATACGGTTGTCTTTAGTTCTTCGCCTATCCCAGGTAACACATTAAGCGTCTCACGTATGATTAACAGTCTTTATCGTGCCGGTGCTGAAGTGATTCACGGACCACTGAATGATATTCATACATCTGGTCACGGGGCACAAGAAGAACAAAAATTAATGTTACGTCTTTTACGTCCTCGTTTCTTCATGCCTATTCACGGTGAATACCGCATGCAAATGGAACACGTGAAACATGCAGTGAGTTGTGACGTACCACAAGAGAACTGTTTCGTTATGGACAATGGAGATGTCCTCGCTTTAGGTAAGGATCATGCCCAACTTGCAGGTAAAATCCCTTCAGGTTCTGTCTACATTGACGGTAGCGGCATTGGCGACATCGGAAACATTGTGTTACGCGATCGTCGCATTCTATCCGAAGAAGGTCTCGTGATTGTTGTTGTCAGCATCAACATGAAAGAATTCAAGATTGCTTCTGGTCCAGATATCATTTCACGCGGATTTGTTTATATGCGCGAATCTGAAGATCTAATCAATGAAGCACAGAAACTTGTAGAGAAACACGTATCTAAAGTAATGGAAAGAAAAACGACCCAATGGTCTGAAATTAAAAACGAAATTACTGATACGATTCAACCTTTCTTATTCGAAAAAACAAAACGCCGTCCAATGATTTTACCAATCATTATGGAAGTATAATTAAAACAAGCACCAGAGAGAAGCGTATTTTCTCACTGGTGCTTGTTCTTTGTTTTTTAATTTGTATGAGTCATCGTCACTATCAAAAAATGAAACAAAAATAAACATCTTGATGCATAAGACACCAAGACGCTTATTTTAATCTTCAATTACGAGTTGTTTTTCAAAGCGAGAAATATCTTTATCTGCCCCAATGATGACGAGTGTATCGCCTTCTTTAATTTGTTCGGTGGCCATCGGTGAGACATTAATATCATTGGAATTTGTTGACTTAATTGCGACAACGTTACAACCATAATTCGCTCGAATATCTAAATCAACAAGGGTTCTTCCAATAATTTTCTTGCCTGCTTTAATCTCAACAATACTATGATCATCTGATAATTCTAGGTGATCCAAAATGTTACTAGAAATAATCGAATGGGCGATCTTCTTACCCATGTCTCGCTCAGGGTGAATGACTTGATCAGCACCAATTTTCGTGAGTACTTTTTCATGATAATCATTTTGAGCTTTAACGGTAATCTTTTTAATTCCTAACTCTTTTAACATGAGCGTCGTTAAAATACTCGCTTGAATATCTTCACCAATCGCTACAATGACATGATCTATATTCCTAATCCCTAATTCCTTCAACACTTTTTCATCCGTTGCATCAGCGATAACGGCATGGGATGCAATGTTACGGTATTCATTTACTTTCGCTTCTGTTGAGTCAATCGCCAGAACATCCATACCCTCTTTACTTAGTTCACGACAAATACTTCCTCCAAAACGTCCTAAGCCTATAACGGCAAATTCTCGTTTCATATAAACCAACCTCCTCTACACTATCCAATATCCAGTCTAGCATACTCTAGAAAAATGACAATAATAATTGATCCGATTTCTTTTAAAAAGAACCCAAAGGCTGTCATTCTCTGCCTTTAGGTTCTCATAAACTATAGTTCGTCTAACATTTCAAATTGAGACTTCACGAGATGATAATACTCGCCTTCGTGTTGGATTAATGCATCGTGATTACCTTGTTCTAAAATCTTACCGTGCTCAAGTACGATAATATTATCGGCTTCTCGAATCGTTGATAAGCGATGGGCGATCATAATCGCTGTTCGGCCTTTTAATAATTTCCTTAGCGCTTCTTGAATCTTCATTTCTGCTTCAGTATCAATACTTGCTGTTGCCTCATCTAAGATTAAAATCTTCGGATTTGCTAGCAAGGCGCGTGCGAATGACAATAGTTGACGCTCACCTGCTGATAATATATTCCCTCGCTCTTCTACTTCTGTGTGATAGCCGTTGGCAAGTCGCAGAATAAAATCATGTGCCCCAACAATTTTAGCTGAGTCCATAACCTCTTCATCTGTTGCTTCTGGACGCCCAAAGCGAATATTCTCCATAATTGAACCGGAGAAAATAAAGGTATCTTGTAACACGACACTAATATGCGACCGTAAACTTTGCACCTTCATATCACGTAAATCATGACCATCAATCATGACCCGTCCTTCAGTCGGGTCATAGAAACGACTAATAAGGTTGGCGATGGTAGATTTACCTGAGCCCGTATGCCCGACGAGTGCGACTGTTGTCCCCGGCTTAATATCAAGCGAAATATCATGTAATGCAATCCGTTCATCATCATAAGAGAACCGAACATGATCAAAGGTAATATGACCCGTCATATCAGTAAATGGTTTCGCATCATGTTTTTCATCAACATTAGGCTGCTCATCTAGGAATTCAAAAATACGTTCAGACGACGCCATGGCAACTAATAATTGATTATAAATTTGTCCTAACCGAGAAATAGGTTCCCAAAACATACCGAGATAAAAGGCAAATGATACAAACACACCGACCGAAATCGTTTCATTGATAATAAGATGGGAGCCATAAGCGATTAATATAACCGTTCCAACCGCATTGCTCATTTCTACAAATGGACCAAAATAGGCACTCTTTTTCATTGCCAGACGTTCTTTTTCAAAGTTATTCGCATTAACACCGTTAAAGTATTGCGTATTCTCTTCTTCTTGAATAAAGGACTGCGTGATACGAATCCCTTGAATACTTTCGTTCAAGTGTGAATTCAGACGTGATTTCTGTAATCTTACATCTTGCCAACTGCGTCGTATATTACGACGTAGTTTCGTTGAAATATAAAACATGATCGGTAAAATCACTAGGACTGCTAACGCCAGTTGCGGACTTAAAAAGAATAAAATTGCCACGATGCCGACGAGCATCATCACGTCCATCAACAAGTTGATAATACCATTGGTAAAGAGTTCTTGAAGTGAGTTGACATCATTTAAAATCCGCACAAGGATTGAACCGGCTGAACGATTATCAAAAAAGTTATGCGATAAACGTTGCACGTGTGAAAACAATTCTTTTCTTAAATCGTAAATGGTTTTCTGTCCAAGTGTGTTAACAATTTTAATCCGGTAGCGGTTCGCCAAGTAATTCGCTAAATATAATACGGCAATACCGATGATTAAATACGTCAGTAAACTTGTATCACGATTCGCAATAGCTTTGTCAACAACGTAATCACCAATAAGGATCGGGACGGTTAACCTCACAATCATATTGACAAGCATCGCAACCATTGCCATCGGGACAAGTGTTTTCATATAAGGTTTTAAATAGTGTAAAAGACGAGCCATCTGTTGCCAGTTAAACGGTTTTTCTACCGCTGCTTCTTGTGGATAAAAGAATCGTTTGTTATAGGCACTGTCTGCTGAAATTTTCTTTAGTTTCGCCATCATGTGTCACTCCTTTCTTCCTATAGTTCACCCATGATTTGTTTTTTATCTTGGTACTGAATATCGTAGATGCGTTGATACGGTCCGCCATTGTTTAGCAACATATCATGGACGCCACGTTCAACAATCTCGCCATCTTCTAAAACGAGAATTTCATCCGCATGCTTTAATGAAGAAATACGGTGGGCAATAATAAACGTTGTTCGACCTTGCATGACTTCTTTTAAAGCACGTTGAATTTGAAACTCCGTTTCCATATCAACAGCAGAGGTGGCATCGTCTAACACTAAGATGCTTGGATTAATGAGTAACGCTCGCGCAATCGAAATCCGTTGACGCTGCCCACCACTTAAGCCCATTCCTCGCTCGCCTAGCATCGTGTCATACCCTTTTGGCATATCCATAATAAATTCATGTGCTTGCGCGCGTTTGGCGGCTGCGATAATTTCTTCCATCGAAACATCCGGATTACCGTAAGCAATGTTTTCTTTAATCGTTGTTGAAAATAAGAACGGCTCTTGTAAGACAAAGCCGATGTGACGTCTTAATGCTTTTAAATCATAATCCGACACATCTTTTCCATCAATATACACATGCCCCTCAACCGGTTCGTAAAATCGAGTCATCAGCTGCGTAATACTTGATTTTCCCGCTCCGGTTGAACCAATTAAACCAATTACTTTTCCTTGCGGAACATGAAAAGAAATATCTTTTAATGCCGCATCATCATCTTCGGTATATTTTAACGTTACATGATCGAATACAACATCCCCTTTTATGTGCACATCCGCTAAAGCTGAATCTTTTGATGTAATCGATTCATCTGCTTCTAAAATATCTAATAGACGCTCACCCGCAGCTTTTGCTTGTGAAAACTGGTTCACAATAAAACCAAGGTGCATCAGCGGGCCAATAATATAGTTGACTAAACTAAAGAAAGCAACGAGCTCACCAAGAGAAAGTTGGTCATTCATCACGAGCCAACCACCAAAAATAAGTAAAGAAATCATCGCTAAATTACCGATAAACTCCATGAACGGGAAGTACTTCGCCCAGATTGAGGCTGTCGTAATGTTGACTTCCTGATACTTTTTGTTGTCAGTCGTAAAACGGTCAATTTCAAAATCTTCTTTAGATAACGATTTGATCGTATTCATCCCACTGACATTCTCTTGAATACGTGTATTCAAGTTACCGAGCGACTTACGAATCGATCGAAAAGCCGGGTGAACCTCTGAATCGAATTTCCTTACGACAATGATAAGAAATGGCATCACAGCCATCGTCACCAGTGCCAACGGTACAGAGTAATAAAACATGACGACTAAACTTGTCACCATTAAAAATATGACGCGAATTAGTTCCTTAAAGCCTGCGGCTAAGAAAAACTTAAACCCTTCAACATCCATCGTTAAACGCGACATTAAGTCCCCTGTCCGTGCGTTATCATAGTATGTAAATGATAAACGTTGTAATTTCCGGTATAAGGCATCCCGTAAGTGATACACTGAAGTCACACCAAATAAATCTCCTAAATACTGCTGGGTAAAATTAGCCACGCCTTTTACCATCATTAACACAAGAAAACCAATCGATAAGACAGGTATGAGATCATAATCTCCAGCTAAAATAACATCATCGATGGTAATTTGAAGCACCACTGGATAAATAACTGTAATCGCTGTCACAATCAAAACAAAAACAAGTGACAGTAAAAAGTATCGTTTATAAGGCCAATAAAATGCTTTTAATTTCTTAAAAATATCCATATGAATTCCCTCCTCTTCACAATTTGTCTTTTACTAATATATCGGGTATCGAAATAAATTACTAGTAGTTTGCCTTACTTTTTGTAAAAATCTAAAAAATCAGTCATAGGAATCAGACATTATTTTTCATTCAATAGACATTCTTCTTCAAAATGTTATGTTTATCGCCGGTTAAAATCGGGTATATCTTCAGAGAAACTTAACGAAAAGGAGAACGTCTATGTCATTTAATCTTGAAGGTATTACAGAAGTTGCACTTGGGATCGGGCTCAAGCTCATCCTCCTATTCATTGCGTATGCGATTATTAACCCAATCGGAAGGAAAATCATCTCAAAAATCCTCCACTCATCTACTAATAAGAAAAAGATATCCGAAGCAAGAGTTTTAACACTAGAGAAATTATTAATCAATATCTATTCTTACATACTGATTTTCATTTTCATTACGATGATTTTTGGTGTGTTCGAACTAGAAATCGGCCCATTAATTGCTAGTGCCGGTGTCGTCGGTTTAGCGATAGGTTTCGGTGCCCAAGGCCTCGTCAGTGACGTAGTCACAGGATTCTTTATTCTGTTAGAAAAACAAATTGAAGTAGGAGAATATGTCACAACGGCTGGTTATGACGGGATTGTTGAAGAGCTTGGTTTACGCACAACCCAAATTAGAAGTTTTGATGGTACACTTAACTTTATTCCGAATCGCCACCTTGAAGGAATCAGTAATCACTCTCGAGGTACGATGCGCGCACTTGTCGATATTGGCATCAGTTATAATGATAATATTGATCACGCGATGCAAGTGTTACAACACGTTTGTGAGGCATTTAGCACGGATGAACGTTTTGTCGATGGCCCACAAGTCATCGGGGTTCAATCATTAGGAAGCTCTGATGTGGTTTTACGGATTATCGGCCAAACACAAAATATGGAACAGTGGCAATGTGAGCGCGATATGCGTAAAGCTATCAAAGAAGCTTTTGACCAAAACGGGATTGAAATCCCTTTCCCTCAACAAGTCACGCATATCGTAAAAGAAGAGGCTTAAGTTAGCGTTAACCGCTACAAGTGATTTGAAAGTTAAAGCAAAAAGAGTAGGTAAAGGTAAATACTCATATTTAAAAGGATGAGCCGTTGCTCATCCTTTTAATCTTTCTGATCTTCATTACCTACTGTCACGAGGACTGTCCTATTTCATCGTTAAATCGCGTAGTGTTCTGTGCACTAAATCAACACCTACTTGTAATGCCCGCTCATCCGGATTTAATTTCGCATGATGGAGTCCAAAAGCTGAATCAACCCCTAACCAAAACATAAACCCAGGTATGTCTTTAAGGAAATAACCAAAGTCTTCGCCGGTCATTGCCTCTTGTGCTTCGACGTACGTCAAACCACTGGATTGTACCGTTTCTTTAAACCGTTCAACAAATCGTTCATCGTTATATACCCCGTAATAATTTGAACCATAATCAATGTCAATGTCACAGTGGTGACTGATTTCAAAGGCGCGGGCAAACGCTTCGATTTCTGTTTTAATCGTTTGAATGGTATTTGGATCGGTCGTTCGAATCGTACCTTCTAATCGCGCGGTTTCAGCGATAATATTTTGAACCGTACCCGCTGTCATTTTCCCAACTGTGAGCACTGCCCCTTCTATGGGATTGGTTCGCCTTGACACAATTTGTTGAACCGATACAAGAAACGTACTTGCTGCTACAGCCATATCATGCGTTAAATGTGGATAGGCCGCATGCCCACCCTTTCCTTTAAAAACAATGAACAGTTCACTCGTATTCGCAAATAATAAGCCTGGTTTAGTAGATACCGTCCCAACAGGCAGCTCTGGTGCGATATGCAAACTAAAAATTTCATCAACCTTAAGAGATTGAAAGTCCGATGTCGAAAGGATTGGTTGAGCGCCGCCTGGTCCTTCTTCTGCTGGCTGAAAAATAAACACAACATCATCTTGTAAAGGCTCATCCATTATTTTTTCTAACACCCCTAAAGCAATCGTCATATGAAAATCGTGACCACAGGCGTGCATGAAACCTGGATGCGTTGATTGATAAGGTAGCCCTGTCTGTTCATCAATCGGCAAACCGTCCATATCCGCGCGGTAGGCCATTGTTTTTTTAGAATTCGTGCCAGATACTTTCACAAACAGACCTGTTTTCCATTTAATTATATCGACGCGGTCATCTTTGATTGTGTCAATGTAGTTAAGCAGAAATTGTTGTGTTTTCACTTCCTTAAATCCTTGTTCTGGTATTTGATGCAAGTGTTGCCGTACGTTATGTAAATCCAATGTCTTCTCCTCCTTACGATCACGTCGTGCTCTTTTTAACTCTTCAGCTGTCTCTTGGGACATGTAACAGAAAAAAGCAGGAGTCGCCTCCCGCTTTTAGTCTCCGTCATCATTTCACTATTAGTCGTTTAATTTACGCAATGCTTGCATAATTTCTGTTTTCACTTTCGTCTTATCATCGATTTCTTTTAAGACACGTGCAGGCGTCCCACCAACAACGGTGTTAGCTGGCACGTCTTTTGTCACAATCGCACCTGCCGCAACAACAGCACCTTCACCAATCCTCACGCCTTCTAAAACAACCGCATTGGCACCGATCACAACCCCATCTTCAACGACAACAGGTTCCGCTGATGGCGGCTCAATAACTCCCGCTAATACAGCACCTGCACCAACGTGGCAATTTTTCCCGACAGTTGCACGACCACCAAGTGTCGCGTTCATATCAATCATCGTACCTTCACCAATCACAGAACCAATATTAATAACGGCCCCCATCATAATAACCGCCCCATCACCAATGTCGACTTGATCACGAATGATGGCACCTGGTTCAATACGGGCATTGAATTGCTTGAAATCGACCATTGGAATCGCTGAATGGCGACGATCATTTTCAACAACATAATCACTGATTGATTTTTCATTTGACTCTAAGTCTTTTTTAACAAGATCCCATTCTCCGAACAACACGCCTGTTTTTGATTCAACAAACGCCTGCACCCCTTCAGAAAATGTGATCGTATCTAATGCGTCACCTTTTACATATACCTTTACCGGTGTCGCTTTTTTACTTTCTGAAATAAATGTAATAATATCTTCTGCATTCATTTTGTTCATACTTTTTCCCCCTCTAGATTCACTAGTGTTACTTTACCAAAAAACGATTTGGTTTGACAAGTCTATTTTTTGAAAACTCACACATCTTTAAACAACGCCTTATTGATGTGTATATATTTATTCATTTCTTTTAGTACCGCACGTCTCGTTAGGATACCGTCAAAGTCTCCTTGTTTATTCACAACAGCGATATAAGGATGATCAATCAAATGTTTCAAACAACGCAAGAAATGTTCTGAAGGTAAAACCGTTGGAATATCCGTATCCATCACTTCATTAACGGTCACCTCTGATAATCGTTCCATCTCAAACCGTTCAATACCTAAAATCTCATTTAATATGACATTTTTGCTGATAATTCCGTGAAACTGATAATGCATATCCAACACTGGCACAGATGAATAACCAGATCTAACCAAAATAAGTAAGGCATGCTCCAGTGGATTATTGATTTGAACATGGGCTACTTTTTCTGATGATACCATTAAAGATTCCGCTGTTAACTGTAGTAAAGGTAAAGATTTAACTAAGCTCATGGCTGACAACTCCTTTGAATCGCTAATCACTCACATCTCTAAGTGTATCATAAGACGCGTGAAATAAGAAATAAAGTCACCCGTGATTTTAACGTTTCATGCGACAAAAATCTAGGCCGCTTAATTGACAAAAGAATCAAACAAATCATAGTTTTTCCTACTATTTCATGGTAAAATAAACATCAAGCATGTTTAAATAGACAGTCATATTATTTTAAGGGGGTCTGACTTATATGAAACCATCAGTCAATGACGTTGCTCAAGCACTTTTTGTCATAAATCGTCATGCCAAAACTGCCATTGATCCAAAGGGGCTATACACGTTAAAAAAACAAGCGATTGATCAATTACTAAAAACAAATCAAGCTAAGAAAATGGGTCTTCAATATTCAAAACGTCCTAAACTCTCCTGCCAACACTCCACATTACTTGTGAAAGTAGGACAATATTTCTTCCATATTCCACCTACCAAACAAGATTTTAAAACGTTCGAGCACCTCGGTGAGTTAGATCAAAATTATCGTAATCCACAAGTAAGGATGTCTTTAAAGCAGGCCAAGCGTATACTCAACACATACTTAGGCATCACAGAACCTACCCAACCCTCCAAGAAAAAATCAACGTATATGCCTTCCTTACTTGGGCGGTGGAATTATGCCTACCATAAACAAGATAAACGCTAATGATTTACTAGAGTAATGTCTATTATGCTTATTAACAACAAGAAAGGTCGATGTCTTATGCCTAAACCTATTAACTCAGCTGTTGAAGCCATTGAGTTATCCGGAATTCGGAAATTTTTTAACCTTGTACAAGATAAAGAAGATATTTTATCACTGACTATAGGACAACCTGACTTCTCCACACCCGAATCAGTAAAACAAGCCGCTAAAGACGCACTTGACGCCAATAAGACAACGTATACGCAAAATCAAGGATTATATGAATTGCGCGACAAAGTGAGTCAGTACATAAATGATCTATACGGGACACATTGGTGTGCGAATCAAGTACTTGTGACTGTTGGTGCCTCACAAGCGATTGATATCGCGCTAAGAACTTTGTTAGTTCCTGGAGATGAAGTGATTTTGCCCTCCCCGATTTATCCGGGTTATGAACCGTTGATTACCCTTCAACATGCAAAGGTTGTAGCTATTGATACTACCCCTACAGCCTTTAAGTTAACGGCTGACGCATTGGAACAGGCGATTACCGACAAAACAAAGGTTGTCATCTTACCGTATCCGTCGAATCCAACCGGTGTGACCTTAACTAAAGATGAGTTAGCCGCGATAAAAGATGTCGTAGTAAAACACGACCTTTATTTAATTACTGACGAAATATACAGCACCATTTCTTTTGATGCCCCCCATGTCTCCATGGCTGTTTTCGAAGAGTTAGCCGAACGGTTAATCGTCATTAACGGTCTATCGAAATCCCATGCGATGACAGGTTTTCGAATTGGGTTCTTATTTGGTCCGCTTCACTTAATGGATCAATTTACGAAAGTATTGCAGTATAATGTCTCGTGCGCAACCTCTACTAGTCAATATGCCGCTCTTAACGCTGTAACGGAGGCAAAGGATGCGCCTAACAAAATGTGCGAGGCTTATTTAGACAGACGTAATTATGTCTATCATCGTCTTCAAGCCATGGGAATTGACGTTGTAAAGCCAGGTGGCGCCTTTTATTTTATGTTTAAAATAAATGACCCACGTCCATCCTTCGATCTGGCGCTTGATTTAGTAGAACAAGCACACGTTGCATTTGTACCAGGCTCCAGTTTTGGACGTTTTGGTGAAGGTTACCTACGGCTATCTTATGCTTATAGTCTAGATACTTTAAAAGAAGGACTCGATCGTCTCGAACGTTATTTATCACCTAACCCCTAAAAAACACGCTGCACAGTGAGCATTCCATGTGCAGCGTGTTTTATATGCGTTTATTTAATTTTTTTTGATAATCGTTAAGTAAAAGATCAAGCTCCATACTGATTTTGATGGCTTCATGATGATTCATCCCTTTTTCATTTGCGACAAGCATCATGTGTTCACGTGTTTCAGTGATTTGTTTTAACAATTTTTCAAGGCACATATGGCTTCCCCTTTTCTTTAATGAGTTCTCTATTTTTCTCTATCCGTTACTTTTTGTGTGATTTATCCGTTTATTTTAGCACATAATTAACAATGGTGACATATTCAACCCGTTTTTTTTATGGTATGATTAAAAAGATACAAAAAATGTGTCAACGAAGGCAGGAAAGGGACTTTTAGCATGACAAAACCTCACTTTACAAAAAAACAACGGATTGTGTTGAGCGTTTTGACGTTCTTTTTTATCGTTTTATTTATTCATTTATTCATCTTTAGAACCGCGATTGTCGATGGCCACAGTATGGCACCTACCGTTAATAATCAGCAAACCATTATCTACAACCGCTTAAGTTATTTGTTCGATTCACCCCATCGTGGGGATGTTGTTGTTATTAAGCGCGATGAGCAAACCTATATTAAACGCATCATTGGTCTACCTACCGAAACTTTAAGCTATCAAGACCAACAGTTATATATAGACGAAATTCCTTATCGTCAAACCTTTATTACTAATGAAAGAAGTTATTGGACACATAATATTAAACCGACCTATATTCCAGCTGATTACTATTACGTGATGGGTGATAATCGACGCAACAGCAGAGATAGTCGTAACTCCCTCGGGCTGATTCTAAAACAGGAAATTATCGGTCGAGCTGAAATGATTATGTATCCATTTGATGAGTGGCAAGTTATTTATTAAGGAAAGTGGTGATGAGATGGGTTATTGCCCTAAATGTGGAGCCAAAGTGCATGATGACGAAATATTTTGTGTCTCGTGTGGTACGAAGTTACCTGCAGACCGTCAGTCGCGCTTTCAGTCAAACCGTTTTTCTATCAAGACTTGGTTGTTCCCTACCTTAGCGCTCATGCTTATAGGACTGATTTTCAGTGGCATTCACTGGCTTCACCAGCAAAGAAGTCATCAGGCAACCGATCTTTTCGAAGAAGCGGCAGATGCGTTTTATGAAGATGACTATGAAGAAAGTTTAACTTTAACGGAAAAAGCCTTAACCGTTTACCCTACGTTTCAAGCGGCTGAGGATTTAAATAAACTACTCACATTATATCTGGAGAACATTCATCTTGATGACAGCTTATCTTATCAAGCACAGCTTGAACAGCTGCATAACTTACAAATCTCTTTAGATGACTATAAAGGTGAAGCGATTGATCGCCTTGTTATGAACATCAAACACATGCAAGAACAGCTTCAACTGGAACAAATAGATACACGACTGTCAAATGATTTATCTATCCAGGATTTACAAGCCCTCGTATGGGAAATTGAGGCGATTCATTCTACCGATGCGTTGTTATTAAAGCAACAACTGCGCGAACGACTTTCTTCGTCAATCGCCAGTTTAGCTAATAGTTATTTAGCTGACAATAAATTTTCGGATGCGACGGAATTAGTCGAAAACGGTCTGTATTATCTTCCAGACGATCAACGTCTATTAAGTTTGAAAGAAACCATCAACTTAGCACAAAATCAATTTGTCACAGCACTGGAAGAACGCATGGAAAAAGCTTACCAATCATACGAAGAAGAAGTTGCTTTCAACGAATCAAAGGCTGTCAATATCTCGGATGTAGCACTATCAGAAACAACGTCTGGTCAACTAAAAGTAAAAGGGACGGTTAAAAGTGAAGCCACTGTCCCTATTTATCATATCGAAGTCACATTTGAACTACTTAATCACGATAACGACGTGATTGATACTCGTACGACTTTCGTGTACCCAGATGTCCTCTATCCTTTTGATGAGGGACAGTTAGATTATATTTTCTTAGATAAACAATTTAACGATGAAGCGACCGATGTGAAAATCGCCAGTATTTCATGGTTATTAAATGAGGAGGAGCCGTCATGACTGTTATTCGAAAACATTTCTCTCTTCTCTTAACCATCTTTATTCTCTTAGGTGGCAGTGTCTTGTTATACCGAACGTACCAACAAACCTTTGACTCACCCATCGGCACAGATCCTGTCGTTGTATTTGAACCAACAAACAACCGTACACAAACATTGCAACAAATCATACATGAAGCGCAAAAGAATGTCGTTAAAATCTCTGTAGAAACACCTGTATCAAACAGAGTTGGGTCAGGTTTTCTTTATAACAATCAGGGGGATATCATTACAAATGCCCATGTGATCGAAGGGGCCTCTGTTGTTGAAGTCACATTATCCACGACAGAAACATACCGCGCTGCGATTGTCGGGATGAGTAAAGAAAAAGATATTGCGGTTATCCGTGTCCCGCAGTTAATTAATCAGCGGCCGATGACCATTGATACAACGCAATCTGTCGATATTGGAACCGATATTCTTGCGCTCGGCAGTCCACTCGGTTATCAAAATTCCGTTTCTGTCGGGATTATTTCAGGTACCAATCGAAGCTTTGATATCGATGGGTATTCATACGATGAGGTCTACCAAATCTCTTCAAATATTACCCATGGTAATAGCGGCGGGCCACTCATTGACCAAACAACCGGTAACGTCATTGGGATTAATTCTGCCGGTATTAGCGATACTGATATCGGCTTTAGCATTCCAATAAAAGATGTCATGGATGATATAGCCGATTGGTCAGCCAATACGACTAACGATGAACTGACCTTTCCAGCAACGATTCATAATCAAGCATCCTCAATTGAAAATTATAAAGAGGATAGTTATTATCTCGTCCAATATTTTATTGATAGCTTAGCTATTCATGACTACATCAACGCTTATGCTTTATTAGGCAGTGCCTACCAACGCGAACGTGACTATACCGCTTTTAGAGAGCACTATATCGCTTTAAAATCGATCAATCTTATAGAACAACAACAAGCGAATGTTGAAGACGACCAGTGGGTATTTGATGTGTTAGTCGAAGAACATCGCACTGACCAAGAGCCGAAAACCGTCTCTTATACATTTGAGATCGGTCTTGAAAATGATCAACTGAAAATACTTGCTTATACAAATAATCATGAGGTAGACTAGGCCCCCCTGTCTTATCATGATTATTTTTTTGTTTTTTAAAGCTGACCATTCAAATTTACAACGTTAAACGTTATACTAAAGAGAACTACAGATTGAATGGAGTTGACGTTAGTGCGACAGATTACCCTATCCTTTATGATTCTCATTAGTTTTTTGACGATCTTGTCCGGTTGTAGAGACAATCCGCCGATTGTTGTTGAGGAACAAACAGAAGACATTGAAAAAGAAGAAGCGAGTCTTATTGAAGAAACAATCAAAGATGAAACAATTGAAATCATTGAATTTCAATTAAAAGAAGAAGTAATTAAAATCAGTTTAGCTGATATACCTATTATCCATCATTACTTAGTTCAGCATAAAGATAAAGCTCGTGCGATTGATCAAATGACGCTCACGCCAATTCATCTATCTGAGAAATCATTGCACCTCTTAACTTTTGCGAAAACCGGTGATGTTGCGAGCTACTTACTCATTGACACAACAGAACAAACATCCACGCTGATTGCCGACCAAGTGTTATTAGAACGCTATGTGACATTAAATGAAACAACGCTTTTATTTAACTTCAGTCAACCGATCACTGACTTAAATATCAACCGTCATCAACTGCTTGCATTTAATACGAATAGTTTAGAAAATGTTTCAATAGAAGTCTCATCTCACGCGGTTACACCGCAAGCGCTTCAGACGTTTACTTGGCCGATTCTTGATATGGTCATGAGCGAGGAAGGTGTCATTCATTTAACACTACCTGACCTGTTAGATCCAACCATCGAAGCCCTACAAAAGTGGGAAAGTCTTAGTGAGGCCCCTACCCAAATGATTGATGTGACTGTAGAGTCATGAAGACTATAGAGTCATGACATATAATGATATTGTATAAAGGAGTGTACACCAATGAATCAAACCATTGATACTATTTTAAATCACCGTTCCATCAGAAAATTTAAACCTGAGCCATTAAAACAAGAACACTTAGCTCTCATCCTTGATGCGGCAAGAAGTAGTTCCACCTCAAGCTATCTCATGGCATATACTATGATTGGCGTCACTGACCCAGAGAAAAAAAGCGCCTTGGCTTCCATCTCAAATCAATCTTACATCAAAGATAATGGCCACTTCGTCTTATTCTGTGGTGACTATCATCGCCACATGCTTAAGGCTGACGAAAAAGAGAAAGAAACGCTGGCTTACAACGTTCAAAGTACCGAATACTTTATGATCGCAACAGTAGACGCAACCATCGCTGCTCAAAATATGACGCTTGCGGCTGAATCACTCGGGATTGGGGCATGTTATATCGGCAGTATTAAACGTGACCTTGACCTCGTCAATGATTTATTCCAGTTACCTGAACACGTTGTCCCGCTATTTGGCTTAGCGTTAGGTTATCCTGATGAACAACAAGAAATTAAACCAAAGTTACCAAAAGAAGCTGTCTACTTTGAAAATACTTACAAAGACGATGAAGCACATATGGCTGCACTCGATCAATTCGATCAGACCATTGAAACTTATTACCGCACGCGATCAACAAATCAGCGAGAAGATTCATGGACAAAACAGATGATAAAGACTTTACACAATCGTCGTAATGATCGTCTCACCCCTTTTGTTAAGGAGAAAAAATTTAATAATCGTTAAGTTAACCTTACACACAACTCACGATCATCATTGATCAGAGTTGTGTTTTTTTCTTCCATATTTCCAGTTGCTTTTTATACATAATTTACGCTAGACGTGGCAAATTAAGTGTACTTTAAAAAAAGTTGGTGAATGAACTATGCGTTTTCTCTATCTATGTCTCGCTACACTTGTTATTTTAACTAGCTGCGCCCCATCTGAAGACACGACATTTGACACATCACTCAAACAACAATACCCAGAACTAGATACGGTTGAAAGTATTATCACGGATGATGTGATCTATGTGGCGATGATTGTAACGCCTCTCAAACAATTTGTAGAACAACAGATAGCTGAAGATATTAAAAATGACTTACAAAAAAAATATCCAGCACATGAGGTGTACACATCTTCTGATATGAAGGCTGTCATCGAAGTAAGGCGAGTAGAACAACCCTTATCAACAGACGCGCTAGACAAGTTAAAATCTTATGATCAATCACTAGAAAAGGAGGATGAATGATGAACAACAAACTGTTCCATACCGTAGCTGAAAAACATAATCCACCGCGACCGCTACTTAAAAATTGTGTGATGAGTTTCATCTTCGGTGGTGTCATCTGTGCTTTTGGTCAATGCATCAGTTTATTTTATCTGTATTTTTTTGATTTCTCAGAAGAAACCGTAGGCGATCCTACCGTCGCTACCCTGATTCTCATCACCATGCTATTAACTGGCTTTGGTGTCTATGATAAAATCGCTCAAATTGCCGGTGCAGGTACCATGGTACCGGTGACTGGATTTGGGAACGCTGTTATTGCTAGCGCCATTGAACACAAAAGCGAAGGCTATGTTTTAGGTGTAGGCGGTAATATTTTTAAACTTGCTGGTAGCGTGATTCTTTTTGGGGTATTTGCAAGCTTTGTTATCGCCTTAATTAAACTTATCTTGACGTAAAGGAGAAAAATATGAATATTGGTACACGCAGTTTTCAATTCCATACACCCGCTGTCATCATTGACCAACATACCATAGCTGGTCCACTTGAAAAGCAAGGCAACCTTACGGCTGAGATTGATCAATTTATTCCTGATTTATATGATGATGAAAAGACATATGAATTATGTTACACCAAATTAATCAGACAAACCGTCAATATTTTGATGAGTCGCCATCCACTCACGACTTATCTATTTACCGGTGACTTAATTAATCAATCAACACCGACGCATTACGGATTAATGGAGACGCTACTTGTCCCAGTGACTTTTGATCATGCTTGCGCCACTTTCGGTCTATCTCTTCAAAGTGCAGCCTTTATGTTACAACAAGGTCAAAAGCAGACCGTTATGGTCGGCACGATGAGTCATTTCGCGGCTGTTGAGAAACAATTTCGCTTTCCAAATGAGTATGGTCAACAGAAACCTCCTTCAAGCCAAACGACTGTGACCGGTGGTGGTTTTTGTATACTCGCTACAGAAGGTGAAGGACCGAAAATCACCTACGCAACATTAGGTCGTGTCATAAACGCTGGCTTTAAAGATCCTTACAATATGGGGGAGGCTATGGCACCTGCATGCTTTGATACATTGCTCTGTCACTTTCAAGATTGTCAAGTTACGCCGGCTGATTATGATTATATTATTACCGGAGACTTAGGAGCTGTTGGACAAGCAATTTTATTTGATCTGTTAGTTCATGAAGGCTATCAAGTAAATCGAGAACAACTTATTGATGCAGGTTGCGAGATTTTTAAAGATCATCAACCCGTCATGAGCGGCGGGAGTGGGGCTGGCTGCTTAAGCTTATTTTTACTCAGTCACGGAATAAAACACCTATTCAAACAATCACTGAAAGTCCTTGTCATTGCGACTGGTGCCCTTCATTCACCCGTAGCCCTACTTCAAACGCCTATTATTCCTACTATCGCTCATCTAGTCGTCATCGAATCTTAATTATGAAAGGATGAAACCGATGCTTGTGTCTATTTTAGTCAGTTTTATTGTGGGAGGGCTTATCTGTGTATGTGGTCAATTAATTATCGATGTATTCAAGCAGACGCCTGCTTTTATGCTTAGTTTGTTTGTCGTGATTGGAAGCATTTTAGACGGCTTAGGTTTATATGAACCGTTTATTGACTTTGCTGGTGCAGGTGCAACCGTACCGATCATGTCGTTCGGTAATGCCCTCGTTCACGGGGCATTAGAAGAAGCTGAACAGTCTGGTATCATTGGCGTCATCATTGGCATGTTTCAATTAACGAGTGCAGGGATTACTTCGGCTATCGTTTTTGGTATGATTGGTGCGCTTTTATTTAAACCGAAAAGCTAGCGCAGAGTCATAGCGAAACGGCAAACTTAACTTTGAACGAGATATAAAAAGCATGAGGAAAATATGAGTCAACCCTCTCATTTCCCTCATGCCTTAGCTATTATTCATTAAAGGTAAAAGCAATGTTGCCAATCTGTTGTGATTGTTTTAAATAATCAAACGCTTGTCGGTAATCTTTATAACTAAAAACTTTATCAACAATCGGATGAATATGATAATGCTCGATAAACTGAAGCATCGCTCGGAGTTCTTCTCGGCTTCCAAGCGTCGTACCTAAAATCGTTTGCTGATTATAAAAAAATTGTCTCACGTTAAATGATACAACATCATCTGTTGTTGCACCAAAGGTGACAAGCCGTCCGCCTTTTTTTAATACCGCAAGCGAACGGTGAAACGTTTTTTCACCGATACTATCAATGACACAATCAATCGTTTCACTACTTAACGCTTCTTGCCAATCATCACTCGTGAGCAATGTCACATCTGCCCCAATTCCTTTTAATTGATCTAGCTTATTTTTTTGCCGTGAGGTCGTTATGACCCGCGCACCAACGGCTTTAGCAAATATAATCATATACGTACTTACTCCGCTTGAACCACCTGGAATAAACACAGTTTCACCAGGAGCAAGTTGACCTTTAGTAAATATAGCCCGGTAAGCTGTGAGTGCCGATAAAGCTAAGACCCCTGCTTCTCTATTCGTTAAATAGTTAGGATTTAGCTCAAAATAGTTCTCATCTTGAAGATAATACTCACTAAACGTCCCGTGATTAGGATACCCCACAATCTCTAAGGTGTCTGGTGAGGTGTTCGTACACTCATCCCAATATAAACCTGGATTAACAATCACTGTCTCCCCTTCTTTAAATCTCGACACAGCTTCTCCTATTCGTGTGATGATCCCAACGGCATCAGACCCAAGAACAACAGGAGCGGTTTCTTCTCTGCGGCGAGATCTGATCATTAAATCACGACGATTTAATCCTGCATACAATATTTTCACTTCAACCTCATGTCCCTGCGGGGCCGGTCGTTCAAGTTGGGTCAGTGTCGTTTCTTTATTCGCATCAACAATGGCTTTCATTTTTAACCCCTTCCTTTCATATAAATCATGCGCGCTTCATTTAAACAAACCTTTTGCATTATTCCCTTCTATCTCTCATACTAACGATAGGGAGGTGAACACTATGACGCATTTATTAACCACACATACAACAACGAGACAAATCATCGATAATCAACTCACCATTAAAAAAGAATGTGATACACTAAAATTAACATCAAGCGGCGTGGTGTCTACTGTAACCTTTTATCCTTACACTAAAATCATTGATGTCAGTACAAGACGAATGACCAAGTATACATTTGCGCTTTACATTCATACCGATGAAGGTGTGAAAACATTTTTAGCTGATCACGACCCAACCGCTTTTACTCAGACACTCAAACAAAAAATCACTCATGAATGATATCAACTATTTATATAGTAGAAACTCGACTTACTATAGTGGCTGCTTTTTATCAATCGCTTGTTTGAGACGCTGTTGCATCTCTCCAATTCCCTTAGTTCCAAGCAGTGGATAGCGGTCATCCTTCGTTATTCCACCAATTGCATGAATGACCTGTTGATGCTTTTTCCCTGTTAATATTAGGGCTTGATCATATCTATTCAACCCTTGTTCAACAACTTGATTCATCAACGTGTTTGACGAGACAACATCGGCACTTTTCATTCCAAATGTGATATCATAATCTTCTTTAATCATCTCATTTCTAGAACGAAATCCATATTTACCTGACAAAATAACCCAATCATCAGCGAAAATTTCTGCATAATGACGCGTAAGACGGTGTAATGTACCGATATAGACATCCTCAACTTTCATCGGCCCCACATCTGGTATCTTGTCCCAAATTTTCTTCTTACCACACGGTAGAACCGCGAGAACTCGCATCTTTAATCCCCTTTCCTTTATATCAGATGTGATTCTATTGTAACGAAATGATCAACGATTGCAATGGTTAATAAATATATTAACCGCTTACAAAATGGATTATTTTCAAATGTAATAAAAATCAGAAAATTTTAATAAAATCTGTTGATTATTTTTTAAAATGATTGTATGATTGCAAGCAACATATAAAATTTTTAATTTTTTAAGTCATCAGTCGATGAAGAATATTCTGAATAATCATTCTTCATCAGGCGTGTGATGAAGTAAGGGGCGAAACATATGCGGAGTGACATGATAAAAAAAGGTTTAGACCGAGCTCCCCATCGTAGTTTATTACACGCGACAGGGGTTAAAACAAAAGATTTAGGCAAACCCTTCATTGGTGTTTGTAACTCATATATTGATATTATTCCCGGCCATATGCATTTAAATAAATTTGCAGAAGTCGTGAAGGAAGCAATCAGGGAAGCTGGCGGAATTCCGTTTGAATTCAACACCATCGGTGTTGATGACGGTATTGCGATGGGACACATTGGCATGCGTTATTCCCTACCGAGTCGCGAGATCATTGCCGACTCAGCAGAAACAGTGATTAACGCCCACTGGTTTGATGGGGTGTTCTATATTCCAAACTGTGACAAAATTACCCCAGGTATGTTGATGGCCGCTGTTCGGACCAACGTTCCGGCCGTGTTTGTCTCTGGTGGTCCGATGGAAGGTGGCGTCTCACCTACGGGTGAAACACTGACATTAAGCTCCATGTTTGAAGGCGTTGGTGCTGTTCAATCAGGTAAAATGACCGAAGAAGAACTAACAGAACTTGAAACACTGGCCTGTCCAACGTGTGGTTCTTGTTCCGGAATGTTTACCGCTAACTCAATGAACTCATTAATGGAGATGCTAGGTTTAGCTCTTCCGGAAAACGGGACAATCTTAGCAACCTCTCCTGAACGTCATCGCCTCATAAAAGATGCGGCGAAACATTTAATGAATCTCATTGAAAAAGATATTAAACCTCGTGACATCGTCACAAAAGATGCGATTGATGATGCCTTTGCTTTGGATATGGCGATGGGTGGTTCAACAAATACGGTCCTGCACACGTTGGCGATTGCGCATGAAGCGGGCATTGATTACGACCTTGAACGGATCAATGAAGTAGCTAAACGGATTCCTTATTTAGCAAAAATTGCACCGGCTTCCGATGTGACCATGCATGATGTTCACTTAGCTGGTGGTGTACCTGCCGTTATAAATGAACTGTGTAAAATCCCAGGTGCACTAAATAAAGATCGGATGACCGTGACAGGTAAATCCGTGTATGAAAATGTTAAAGATCATCCAATCAAGAATCCAAACGTGATTCGTCCATTGGATAATCCATATAGCCCAGTAGGTGGTTTATCTATTCTCTTTGGTAACATCGCTCCTAACGGGGCCGTCATCAAAGTCGGTGCCGTTGATCCTTCGATTAACGTCTTTAAAGGACGTGCAGTTGTCTTTCATTCACAAGACGAAGCACTTGAAGGCATTGCGGATGGTACGGTTGATAAAGGAGACGTGGTCGTCATTCTTTATGAAGGACCTAAAGGTGGTCCGGGAATGCCTGAAATGCTTGCGCCAACCGCTGCTATTGCCGGTCGAGGGTTAGGTAAAGATGTCGCCCTAATTACTGATGGTCGCTTCTCTGGTGCCTCTCGAGGTATCTCGATTGGACATATTTCACCAGAAGCTCAAGAAGGTGGTCCGGTTGGTTTAATTAAAACAGACGATACGATTATCATTGACTTACCAAATCGTACGCTTAATCTTGACATTAGCGAGGAAGAATTAGCTGAACGTCAAGCTGCTTTTGAAATTCCTGATCCGAAGATTACTTCAGGTTATTTAGCAAAATACGCAAAACTCGTTACCTCCGCTAATACCGGTGGTGTCATGAAAATATAACAAAACGATGATTAGAAAAAAGAGTTAGCAAGAGTATGTTCACAGAGAGCCGGGGTTGCTGGAAGCCCGGAAATATACGCTGACTCGACATCCTCTAGGAGTGTTAAGTTGAATTCACTTAGATAGTAGACTTAACCGGGTCCACTCGATGGGACCCGTTATCAAAAGAGAGAAACACCTGTTTCTCTCATGAGGTCAACACAATCGTGTTGATAAATCAGGGTGGTACCGTGAAAAGCAAAGATCTTTTCTCCCTTGTAATTCTGCTAGTAGGTAGATTATGACGTGAGAAAAGGTCTTTTTTCTATACTTTAAATCTTATTCACTTTAACTTAGGAGGGTATAACATGGCGATGACAAAACATCAAGACAGAAAAGAACCTGCACACATGCCAAAAACTGGTGCTGATTTGTTAATTGAAGCACTCATAGAACAAGATGTTGATACATTGTTTGGCTATCCAGGTGGCGCTGTCTTACCGATTTTCGATGCACTATATAAAAAGAAAGAACATTTTAATCAAGTGTTAGCACGACACGAGCAAGGATCCATTCACGCAGCCGAAGGTTATGCGAGAGTATCGGGTAAGCCTGGTGTCGTCATTGGCACCTCTGGGCCTGGTGCCACTAACTTGGTGACAGGTATAACGGATGCGATGCTAGATTCTTTACCTTTGGTCGTTTTCACGGGACAAGTAAACCAGTCCGTGATTGGAACAGATGCCTTTCAAGAGGCTGATGTGATTGGGATTACCACACCGATTACGAAACATAATTATCAAGTACGTAAAATCAGTGATTTACCAAGAATCATTAAAGAGGCCTTCCATATTGCCACAACGGGGCGACCGGGTCCAGTTGTCATTGATATTCCAAAGGATGTTCAAGCGAATCCATGTGAGGATCACTATGATTCAAGTTATGACTTACCGGGTTATCAACCAACGGTGAAACCGAATCCGCTCCAAATTAAGAAGTTAAAAGAAGCGCTCGAACAAGCCTCTAGCCCTGTTATTTTAGCAGGTGCTGGTGTACAGTTCGCCAAAGCTTCAAAAGAGCTGATTGAATTTGCGGAAACACACCAAATTCCAGTTGTCAACACGCTACTTGGTCTTGGCACATTCCCGGGTGAACATGAACTCTCACTCGGTATGGGCGGGATGCACGGAACATATGCATCGAATATGGCCCTGTACGAAACAGATTTACTCATTAATATTGGTTCACGTTTTGATGACCGTCTAACAGGTAATCTTGATCATTTCGCCCCATCAGCCATTGTCGCCCATATTGATATTGACCCGGCTGAGATTGGCAAAAATATTAATACCCACATCCCCATCGTTGGGGATGCAAAAGAAGCTTTAAAAGAAATGAAAAAACAAATCAAAGACACGCCTGACTTTAACGAATGGCTCACAAACTGTCAAAAAAATAAAACAGACTACCCATTATGGTTTAACAAACCTGAACAAGATATGGTTGGTCAATGGGTGATCTCAGAAGTATACAAAGCGACTAAAGGTGAAGCGATTATTGCCACAGATGTCGGCCAACACCAAATGTGGTCTGCCCAGTATTATAAGTTTAATCAACCAAATCGTTGGGTCACTAGTGGTGGTTTAGGTACGATGGGCTTCGGTTTCCCTGCTTCGATTGGGGCACAACTTGCTAAACCAAATGATCTCGTTGTCGCCATTGTTGGTGACGGTGGTTTCCAAATGACCCTTCAAGAACTATCTATTCTTCAAGAACGTCGGCTTCCGGTAAAGATTATTATCGTGAATAATGCGGCACTTGGTATGGTCAGACAATGGCAAGAAAAGTTCTACTCTGAACGCTATTCTGAATCGATTTTCAGCATTCAACCAGACTTCGTTAAATTAGCGACAGCTTATGAAGTGAAAGGTGTGAAAATTGAATCACAAGCTGATTTTGAAGCTCAAATAAACGAGCTACTTCATACCGATGGTCCCGTCTTAATCGATGCACGCGTCTTGCAACAAGAAAATGTGTATCCAATGATTGCCCCTGGCAAAGGACTACATGAAATGATAGGAGTGAAACCATGAAACGAATCATTACTGCCAAAGTTAAAAACCGTAGTGGTGTCTTAAACCGCATTACTGGCTTACTCCAACGTCGACAGTTTAATATTGAAAGTATTTCTGTTGGTCGCACGGAGCATGAAGAAATGTCACGGATTACCTTTGTTGTTGATGTTGAAGATTTTCAAAAACTTGAACAAGTCACGAAACAACTCAATAAACAAATCGATGTGATTAAAGTTTCTGATATTACCGATAAAGCGATTGTTGCGCGTGAACTTGCTTTAATTAAAATTCAAAGCAACCCGCAATTACGACATGAAATTCAAAGCATCATTGATCCATTTAGAGCAACGGTGATCGATGTATCTAAAGATACGATGTCAATTCAAGTGACAGGTAAACAAGAAAAAGTGGAAGCGCTGATTGAATTACTGCGACCTTACGGCGTTAAAGATATCGCGCGTACAGGCTTAACTGCCTTTTTACGTGGTCAACAACCGTCAAGTTCTGATCAATCGAGCTTTAGCCTTCTACATTAACTCGACTTATTTAAAAGTTTTACCGGGGAGTAACCTCCCCCCTACCCTATTGTTAGATGTATTTACATTTACACATATAAAAATATAATGAGACAAATTGAAAGGAAGATGACAAATGGCAAAAGTAGTTTACAATCAAGATATTAATGAGGCAGTATTAAAAGATAAGAAAGTAGCCATCATCGGTTACGGTTCACAAGGACATGCACACGCACTTAACTTAAAGGAAAGTGGTTTTGATGTTGTTGTAGGTTTAAGAAAAGGAAAGTCTTGGGATCAAGCCGTTGAAGACGGTGTGGATGTAAAATCAGTCGCTGAAGCATCAAAAGAAGCAGATGTGATCATGATCTTGCTTCCAGATGAATACCAACCAAAAGTATACAATGAAAGCATTAAAGATAACCTTGAAGAAGGCAATGCGTTAGTCTTTGCTCACGGTTTTAACGTACACTTTAACCAAATCCAACCACCAGAAAACGTGGATGTATTCCTTGTTGCACCTAAAGGACCTGGTCACCTTGTACGTCGTACGTATGAAGAAGGCGCTGGCGTACCAGCTCTATTTGGTATCTACCAAGACTTCACAGGAAAAGCAAAAGAAGTCGCTCTTGCTTACGCTAAGGGGATTGGTGCCGGACGTGCCGGTATCTTAGAAACAACCTTCCAAGAAGAAACAGAAACAGATCTTTTTGGTGAACAAGCTGTGCTTTGTGGTGGGGCAACAAGCCTTGTCAAAGCTGGTTTTGAAACACTTGTTGAAGCTGGATACCAACCAGAGGTTGCTTACTTTGAATGTCTACACGAACTAAAACTGATTGTTGATTTGCTTTATGAAGGTGGACTTGAAAACATGCGTTATTCTATCTCTGATACAGCTCAGTGGGGTGACTTCGTATCTGGCCCACGTGTCATCGACGCTGGTACAAAAACACGCATGAAGGATGTTCTAACCGATATCCAAACGGGTAAATTTGCAAAAGAATGGTTGTTAGAAAACCAAGCCAATCGTCCACAATTTACAGCTATCAATAATGCTGAAAATAATCACTTAATTGAGAAGGTAGGTAAAGAACTGCGCGACTTAATGCCTTTCGTGAATCAAAGAAAGACAGCGAAAAAGGAAGTGGCTGGTAATGACAACAATTAAGATTTTCGATACGACTTTACGTGATGGTGAACAATCACCGGGCGTAAACTTGAATCAACTAGAAAAACTTGAAATCGCTAAACAACTTGAACGCTTAGGCGTTGACGTGATGGAAGCAGGCTTTCCTGCTTCCTCACAAGGCGATTTTGATGCGGTAAAGAAAATTGCTGATACGGTGACAACATCTACGGTTGCTGCACTCGCAAGAGCTAATAAACAAGATATTGACCGAGCATGGGACGCGATTAAAGGCGCTAAAAAACCTCGGATTCATGTCTTTATCGCTACTTCTCCTATTCATATGAAAGATAAACTGAAGAAAACACCTGAGGAAGTGATTGACATTGCCGTCAACATGGTTAGCTACGCAAAAAGTAAGTGCGATGATATCGAATTCTCAGCAGAAGATGCCTCTCGCTCTGAACTTCCCTTCTTAGCTACTATTGTTGAAAAAGTGATTGATGCTGGTGCGACCGTGATTAACCTACCTGATACCGTTGGTTATACAACACCGAAAGAATACGGCGCTATGTTTAAATATATGAAAAATCATGTAAAAAACATTGACCAAGTCGATCTCTCTACCCACTGTCACGATGATTTAGGTATGGCTTTAATCAATTCTATTGCCGGTGTTGAAAATGGGGCAACGCAAGTCGAAGGAACCATTAACGGTATTGGCGAGCGAGCAGGTAATGTCGCTTTAGAAGAAATGGCCGTGACTTTCGAGATTCGTAAAGACTTCTATCCATTTAAAACGAATTTAACATTAAATGAAATTAAACGTACGAGTGATATTATTTCGAAATTAACAGGTATGGTGGTTCCAGGCAATAAAGCGGTTGTCGGTCGTAATGCTTTTGCCCATGAGTCTGGCATTCACCAAGATGGTGTGCTTAAAAATGCTCAGACTTACGAAATTATTACACCAGAACTTGTTGGGGTGACGTCTAATAGCCTCGTCCTCGGTAAACACTCCGGACGCCATGCATTTAAAGATAAAATGAAACAACTTGGCTTTAGTTTAGATGAAGACAAAGTATCGGTGGCGTTTGATCAATTCAAACAACTCACCGATCGTAAGAAAGAAGTCACAGATGATGACTTATTCGTCATTCTGATGGATGTCCAAACAGATATTAAAGCACGCGTGCAATATCAATTGAACAACTTTAAAGTAGAATATAATTCAGCCACCTCCCCTACTGCGACCGTGTCACTTGTGACACCTAACCATGATACAATTGAAGGTCAAGGTACAGGTAATGGTAGCGTTGAAGCCCTATACAATACCATTGAAGAATTAATTGAAGAACAGATTCAATTAACAGACTTTACCCTCAGTTCCGTTGGTAAAGGAAAAGATGCCCTTGCTGAAGTCCACGTTAGTATGACAGTCAATGATCAACCCGTCAGTGGTCGAGCAACAGCGCAAGACGTGTTAGAAGCATCGCTGAATGCTTTTATAAATGCGATTAACCGCGTATTTATCATTCAGGTAGCTGAAAAGGAGTGACAAGTATGGATAAACAGATTTTAATTTTAAGAGGCGATGGTATTGGTCCAGAAATTATGGACCAAGCCATTCGCGTCTTACACACAATTGGCGAGACATTTGGTCATTCGTTTCATTTAACCGATGGATTAATTGGTGGGGCTGCTATTGACGAAGCAGGCACACCGTTACCTGAAGAAACTATTGAAAAAGCTAAATCAAGTGATGCGGTCTTACTTGGTGCAGTCGGCGGGCCCAAATGGGATCAAAACCCGTCTAACTTACGTCCAGAACGTGGGTTACTCGGCATTAGAAAAGCCCTTGATTTATATGCAAACCTTAGACCCGTCAAAGGATTTAAAACATTAACCGATGCTTCCCCACTAAAACGTGAAGTTATTGAAGGTTCTGACTTGCTGATTGTTCGTGAACTTACTGGTGGCTTATACTTTGGTCGTCCAAGTGAACGTCGTGACAATGGCAACGTCGTTGTCGATACGTTACATTACACGAAAAATGAGATGACGCGTATCATTAAAAAGGCATTTGAAAGCGCTGAGTTACGCAGCAAAAAATTAACGTCGGTTGATAAAGCGAATGTACTCGAATCCAGTAAAATGTGGCGCGAAATTGTTGAAACAGAAAGCAAAAACTATCCAGACGTTACTGTTGAACACGTCCTTGTGGATGCTTGCGCGATGAAGCTCATTACCTCACCAAAAGACTTTGATACGATTGTTACGGAGAATATGTTTGGTGATATTCTGAGTGACGAGGCAAGTGTTCTAACCGGCTCACTCGGGATGCTCCCTTCTGCCTCGCTCGCAGAAAATGGTGTAGGTCTATATGAACCAGCTCACGGTTCTGCGCCTGACATTGCCGGGCAAAATATAGCTAATCCAATAGCGATGATTCTTTCTGCTGCGATGATGCTAAGACACTCTTTTAATCTTGATGCTGAAGCAACTGCGATTGAACGTGCCGTGGAACAAGCTGTTAACAACGGCTATCACACAAAAGATTTACAAGTCGAAGGTGGCACATGCCTATCTACTACTGATATGACTGATCAAATTATTAAACAGATAACGAAAGAATAAAGGAGTGACAACACATGACAACACCAAAAACTATTGTTGAGAAGATTTGGGATAAAAACGTCGTTTATGAAGAAGAAGGTAAACCGGCCATCTTATATATCGATCTTCATTTGGTCCATGAGGTCACCTCTCCACAAGCTTTTGAAGGTTTACGTCTAAAGGGGCGCACCGTTCGACAACCGAAACGAACATTTGCGACGATGGACCACAACGTGCCAACTGTGCATACCAATGTCATTAAAGATGAAATCTCAAAACTACAAATGGATACGTTAAGAAAAAATTGTGAAGAGTTTGGTGTTCCACTTGCCGGCATGGGGCATGAACATCAAGGGATTGTTCACGTGATTGGACCAGAACTTGGTCTAACACAACCAGGCAAAACGATTGTCTGTGGTGACTCTCATACCTCCACTCACGGCGCCTTCGGTGCCCTTGCCTTCGGTATTGGTACGAGTGAGGTCGAACACGTGCTCGCAACACAAACGGTTTGGCAGCAAAAACCTAAAACATTAAACGTACAAATCGATGGCACCCTCGGTACAGGCGTCACAGCAAAAGACCTTGTCCTTGCTTTAATCGCCAAATACGGCGTCAACTTCGGTACCGGCTACGTGCTTGAGTACACCGGTGAAGCTGTGCGTAACCTATCGATGGAAGGCCGTATGACGATTTGTAATATGTCTATTGAAGCCGGTGCACGCGCAGGACTTGTTGGGCCTGATGAAACGACTGTGAACTTTATTAAAGGTCGTCTTCACGCACCTAAAGGCGAAGCATTTGAACAAGCAAAAGAGATGTGGTTGTCTCTACGTTCTGATGAAGGAGCTACTTATGACAAAACCGTCACTTTAAACGCATCAGAAGTTGAACCACAAGTGACATGGGGAACAAACCCGGCACAGTGTATTTCGGTTAATGCTCAGATACCTAATCCTGAGAGTGTCACAACAGAAAATGATAAAAATGAAATCAAACATGCGTTAACCTATATGGGACTCGAGCCTGATGTAAAAATTACAGATGTACCCATTCAACACGTCTTTATTGGCTCATGTACCAACTCACGTGTTGAAGACCTTGAACAAGCTGCTAGTGTGATTCATGGCCGTAAAGTAAATAAAAATGTGACGGCGATCGTCGTCCCTGGCTCACAAACGGTTAAACGACAAGCTGAAGAAAAAGGCTTAGATAAACTGTTTATTGATGCAGGTTTTGAATGGCGCGAACCAGGATGTAGTATGTGTCTCGCGATGAATGGTGACGCTGTTCCACCACATGAACGATGTGCATCAACGTCAAACCGTAACTTTGAAGGTCGTCAAGGTGCTGATGCAAGAACTCACCTTGTGAGCCCTGAAATGGCTGCAGCGGCCGCCATTGCTGGACATTTTGTCGATGTCCGTTCATTTTAATCTAAAGGAGGCATTCAAATGGAACCACTAAAAATGCATAGAGGTCTCGTATACCCTTTAAATCGAAGCAATGTCGATACCGATCAAATCATTCCAAAGCAATTCCTGAAACGCATCTCGCGTCAAGGATTTGGTCAGTATTTATTTTATAATTGGCGCTTTGATGAAAAAGATCGTCCACGTGAAGATTTCTCACTAAATGATCCTAAATATAAAGGCACGTCCATCTTAGTTGGTGGTGAAAACTTTGGTTGTGGTTCATCACGTGAACACGCCCCTTGGGCACTAGAAGATTATGGTTTCCGTATCATTATTGCCCCAAGTTTTGCCGATATTTTTTACAACAACTGTACGAAAAACGGGATTTTGCCTGTTGTACTTACAGAAGATGAGGTACAGAAGCTAATGGACAACGCTGAAAAAGGTGATTATCACCTGACGGTTGACTTAGAAAATAAAGTTGTCACAGATAATCACGGATTTAAGGCGACGTTTGACTTAGCTGAGTATTCGCGTCAAATGTTGTTAAACGGTTGGGATGAAATTTCAGTAACCCTCACGTACGAAGATAAAATTACTGCTTTTGAAAAAGAGCATATTGTTTACTAAAGAACTAGTAGAACCCAACCGAGTTAATTAACGGTTGGGTTCTACTAGTTTTGTTCAAAGACAACGACACAATCTCTTCCACTTTCTTTTGCTTGATATAGTGCCATGTCAGCCTCGTGTATAAACGCTTCTAACGTTAAGTCATCATGTGGAATAACAGCGCTAACACCAAGACTGATGGTCAACAATCCTTGATGATTCTTTATATTTAAGTCTCTCACAGCCATTCGCATTTTTTCAGCAACAGCTTTTGCCTGACTGTGGTCTTGCCGAAGTAATTGAACGATAAACTCTTCTCCTCCATACCTTGCGACAATGTCACCAGGGTTACTTATGACTGACTGTAATGTCTGTGCCACTTTTTTCAAGTATTTGTCCCCTGCAATATGACCATACTGGTCATTAAAGTCTTTAAAATAATCAATGTCAATCATTATAACAGCTAAGAATTCTTGTTCTTGTTTTTTTATCGCCCATGATTTTTCAATCTCCATATCAAATCGTCGCCTATTAGGAATCATTGTTGTCTTATCAACAAGTGATATTTTCTCTAATTGTCGATTAAGTTTTTTGAGTTCACGGTTTTTTTCTTCTAATTCATGGGTTCGTCTCCTGACTTCTTTTTCTAATCCTTGATTCACTTTGCGTAAATGAATCATGACAAACACAACAGATAGAATAGCAACCGAAAGAATGGTAATTACACCAAACAACAGGTAGCGGTTTAAACGGTTTTCTGTTAAATAGACCACGCGTTCGCCGCTCCAAGACGCTAATATATCTACTAATTTTCCTGAATCTTTGATCTCTCTTATCCCCTGATTAAGCTGTCTTAATACAACGTCATTTCCCTTTTTCACTGCGATACTTGAATAAGTCTGATCGACTGGTTGATCTAACGCTTGAATTCCCGTGACTCGACTTTTGGCTAACTCATATTCCCCAATCCATCGATCGACTAAAATCGCTTCTATTTCGCCTGAGGCAAGTTGTCTAAAAGCTGTCTTCCAGTTTTCTATAACCGTTGGTTTAATTGCCTCATAGCTTTGGATGAGCCGATATGGATAACCAGATTGTTCCACACCAACGGATGTACCGTTTAAATCTTCAAGACCATTGACATCTCGATTATCTTGGCGAGTGAAGATGACAAACTCAGATAATAGTAAATCTTCTGAAAAACTAAATAACTCTTGCCGCTCAGTATCAGCATTAATATGAAGTAAGCCATCTGCTTCTCCCGTTAATACCCGTTGTTGTGCTTCTTCCCAATCCATTGTTTTAACTGTGACATCACGATCAATCACTTCTCCAATCGCTTCTGCAAGATCCACTGCCACACCATTTGCTTGTCCATCATCATAAACAATCGGAGCAAGGTCTCTATTGCCTATTAATACAAGCGGCTCGTTTTTGACAAATCTTATATCGCTCACAAAAAACAACCCTACAAATAAAACAATCAGCACTATCACAATCCTTTTACGAAAATGTGAAGGCGATTGTCTTTTATTTCGTATCGGCTTCAATATGAGACCTCCTCTCTCTTACCTATACCTTCTCTTTCATATTGTACCTCAATTGACCCCTTCTCTCTAGTTATACACATTAAAAAGACCTAGGCTATTCTATAAAACATGAAGAATAACCTAGGATAAATTAACCTTTTATGGAGATGCGTCATTTACTACAGAAATTTCACACAGACAGCTTCTGGTGCCGTAGTATCTTGTTGAAGTGGTGTTAACTTACCTGATTCAGCGTCACGCTTAAACACGGTGAGTGTGCCACTATTTTGATTAGAACAGATAAGATAACGATCATCTGGTGTTAAGGCGAAATCACGTGGCCAATCACCGAGTGACGATTGATAATCTACAAGTTCAATACTAAAGTCTGATTGATTCACCTTGAAGATGGTGACAGAATTATGCCCTCTATTTCCAACATACACAAACTTCCCGTCTTTTGTCACGTGGACGGCACTACCATCATTCACCGTTGTGTGTGTATCCGGAATCGCTTTAATTGTATTGATTAACGTAAAGATTCCCGTATTTGCATCATACGCCAACGTTAGCACAACCGACGTTAATTCCGTCATCACATAAGCGATTTTTTTATTCGGGTGAAAAGCAATATGTCTCGGTCCACTACCGTGCGGTGCTACAAAGACCGCTTCTTTTGTTAATGATCCGTCTGCTTCGACTAAATATGACGTGATTTTATCGCTTCCTAAATCAACCGCGATCACATAGCGCTCATCAGGTGTAAAACCACTAAAGTGCATATGTGGTTTCTCTTGACGCTCATGTGGGCCGCTTCCTTCATGTTCTTTAATATCCGCCATCCCTTTAATTGAACCATCTTCATTTAAATGATAACTTATAATTTCTTTCGTATGGTAATTGGCCGTGACAAGTAACGTATTCGCTTGATTGACACTCACGTGACATGGCGGAGAACCTGCTTTTGATACACTATTTAGTTTTGTGAGTGCTTTCGTATCCGAATCAACCTTAAAAGCCGTCACACCACCTTCATCACCTTCTTTAGATACCGCATATAAATAGTTCCCATCTGCTGAAGGGGTGACATACGTTGGATTATCAACCTCACCGACCGCATCCACTGATGTCACGCTTTCTTTATCCACATCAAAAGTAAAGCGATACACCCCCTCACTGTCTTTTTTTGTATATGTACCGAGATAGCCTGTTAATACTTGTCCCAAAATTAATCGTCTCCCTTTGTCAAAATATTTGTATATTCCCTGTTCATTATAACAAGTTTTTTATTTTTTTTAAAACAAAAGGCAAAAGAAGTCATCTGCTTCTTTTGCCTTAATCAATGGATAAGCTTACTTAGCACATTGATATTGAGGTTATATTTAGTGAGATTTTTTTAAAAATCACGTCAATATGGTCAATACTCATGCTAAGTGTTAGGTTTAAAAAGTTGTTTTCTTCACCATGTTCATCATAGGTTTTACCATGTCTTTCGTTTCTTTATTCGTCATTGATAAATACGTGATCGCTCCTACACCAACAGATAAAGCAAATGGCAACATTTTTTTCGATTGTTTCATCACTTTCACCTCCTTTACCGGTTAGTTTGTCCGGAAAGAGGTTAAACTATAAGATGAAAGCTTTACCTATTTTTTTAAAGACATAACGATTGCTCACGTAATTCTGTCAATTGTTTTCTGGCTCGGTGAATACGGGTTTTAGCTGCTGATAATGAAATACCCAGCGTGTCCGCAATTTGTTGATCACTTAAATCATCTTCATATTTTAACGTGATCACCTCTTTAAGCTTTGGTGATAAATCATCGAGCAAGTTATGCACTTCTTGGTACATACATTGAAATGTCACTGATTTTTCAACCGTATCATCGCAATAACAAAGCTCAATACCTTGTTCTGTTAAAACGTCAAAAGATACAAGTTCTTTTTTTTTCTCTTTTCGATACGTATCAATCGCGGTTCGAATCACGATGGTACGGAACCACGCTTTTACTTTGTCTTGTTCTTTTAAGTGTTGGTAGGACCGCATCGCTTTCATCAGTGCCTCTTGTACCACATCTTCAGCCTTTTGGTAATCATAGACGACCCGTTTTGCTACATAGACCATTTCTTGATAATAGCTAAAGAGATGGTGAATATCCAGTGATGTTTCTTTCATCGCAACAGCTTCCATGGTGATCACCTCCTTTTTATTTTTTGATGTTTTTTCGTTAGATTAGGAACGTTTAAGACAGTTATTCTGGAAAGACAATCGTTTCATCAAGTGATCGCATCAACGGTTCACTCAGTTGTTTTAAATAAACCATCATCATATAAGTGGGTTCACCTGTGCCGGCTGTCATTTGTCTAAGCAATTGATCAATCGCTTCCGGTGATGTATAAATAGTCCGTTCATCATCAGTAAAGGCTGTTTCATAGCTCGCCGCCTCATGATATAAATCCTCTTTATACGGCGTGATAACGATTCTTTCTACATCCTCCGTTAGAATTAACGCTTCTTTTGTTAAACCTTGTTCGTCAAGCCATTGTAAAGTTGATTCATATTCATATGCTAAGTTAATATAGACTTCTTGTTCACCAGGAGTATGGATTGTTAGGTAATTCATCATATAGTTAAGATGATCTTCCTGGGGTAAGGCCAACGTATCTTGACGCAAGCGTTCAATGAGCTCGATTATCTGATCGCGATTCGTTATCTTTAATTCTTTATAGTTATAATGTTCAGACTTAACCTCAATTTTATTTGCTTTTGCTGGATTTATATAAAACAACGGTTCACTGTAGCGGCGGTACATCGGATGGTTGGTGATGTGATAGTTCTCGTATAGCTCAAACTCTTCATCATCCAAACTATATTCTCTAACCATCTCAGAACCATTCTCTAGAATGTACACAATCTTAATTGAACGATAATAATTTAAAAAGTCATGACGCTCGACTGAGTCGATTAAATCTTCATGAAGGGCTTGAATGTTTTTTATATCTTCGGGGTCATTGAACCCAGGTTGTCTACCGTAATAGTTTACGCGCTCAGTAAAATTATAATCATCATCAATCACGTAGACTTCCTTAACCTTATCAGGGTCTGGTACACGATGAACAAAACCTGTCACGTCTAAGCTAAAGCCAATCATTACTAACGCCGCAACAACAAAAAAGTAACCCAATTGTTTCACTTTCCCAAATACACGCCATGTTTTCTCAACAATCATTTGACTAATGTAATAACCAATCACTGAAAAAATGATATACATTAAAAAGAGTATGGGTAATTCATATTGAAAGATACCTGAATACATCCCACCTATGAGTGTAAAGCTACTAGTAAAACTGTAGATAAAAATTGGTTTCAACGAATGGAACGCAATCGCTTGGTTGGCTGATTCAACGGGACGACGCTTGTATAGAAAATAACTGAAAACGAGTATGGTTAGCGCAAGCCCGTAATAAATCATCACTTTTGTCCAGTTCATATCAGTTTCCATAAACACGTGCTCTAAATCTGTCAGGGGTGAAAAGTGAATAATCACATCCTCTACGAGATAATTCATCGATAGACCTGGCAAGGCATAATGCATATTGAATACCACTAGAAATGTTAAACCGACTGGTAAGAATAAGAAAATATACGTGAAAATCAGTTGAACGAGCGTAACCCCTGTCAACATAGCCACAAACACACTAACCGCAAAGACGATAAGGCCTGTTGAAGCACTTAAGTGAAACCAACGGTTAATATCAGCCAAATCAAGCAAATTCTGATGATCCATTGCTTGATCCACAATAAAAAGACTGATATATGTTAGAATTTGCGGTATTAAGATGCTGAATATACCAAAGACCGTATGGTGCAAGTAAATCGTCTTTCGGGTGCTTGGTAAGCTATGAATAAAGTCACTGGCATCTTGCTTATGTAGATAACGAAACAAGACAAGTGCAGTTAATGTCGGCATAATAAATAGAAGGACGGCCGGAATAAATCCCCCGTGTATCATTAAATTATCATAATAGTAATAATTGCTTGGGTTTTTATTAATATGGGAAAACCGATCGATTTGTCCTATCACGATACTTAAAAATAAAACGATAAAATATCCAACAGAGAGCCAGCCTGCTAATCTAAAATTTTGTTTGGTTAATTCTTTTTTACACCAAGACGTGATCCATCGCATAGCCAATCCCCTCCATTTCATACACAAATATTTCTTCTAGTGTCAGTGGTAAAATATCATATAAGATTGGTGACGTCGTATGAATATAGCCTTCAATTATATCTAAGTCACCTTTTATAATAAACATATGAACAGAACCTCTTGATTCATGATGTAACACGTTAAAGGCATCAAATAAATCGTCAGGTGCTGTTTTATAAGCAATCTGAACTTTATGCACATCCGTCTTCAAATCATCAATATCACGGTGTATGACATATTTACCGCGGTGAATAATGCCGATGTAGTTACATAGATCTTCAACTTCGCGCAAGTTATGTGATGAAATCAATACGGTCATATTGCGCTCAGCAACGTCACGGACAATTAAGTTTTTTATTTTCTTTCTCACAACGGCATCTAGCCCATCAAACGGTTCATCCAAGATTAAGTAATCCGGCATCGCGGATAGCGCGAGCCAAAAAGATACTTGGCGCTGCATCCCTTTTGAGAAAGTATGCACTTTTTTCTTGGTATCGAGTTTAAAAATCCGCTCGCATTCATTAAACCGTGCTTCATTAAACGATGGATATTGTTCCCGGTAAAAGTCAGCTAGTTGCTTAATTGAGTAATGTTGAAAGAAAAACGGTTGATCTGGAATGAAAATCACACGTTCTTTCAATCTTTTATTCTCGTAGATGGGTTCGTCTTCAAATACAATCGTGCCTGACGTTGGTTTGATGATACCTGATAACATTTTCAGAAACGTTGTTTTTCCCGCCCCATTAGATCCGAGTAAGCCATAAATCGTCCCTTGCTCAATCGTCACTTCATCTATATTAACCACAAGCTCTTTTTCGAATTTTTTCTGTACCTGTCTCACATTAATCATCTTCACTTACCTCCTTCGCTTTCTTTGTAACGGATTGAACCCATTCAATCAATGTTGTTTCCTCTACACCAAGAAACAACGCTTCTTTTAACAAGTGCTCAAAATCTTTACGAATGTCTTGAATTTTTTCACTCGCGACATTACTTTCAAGAACTTGGACAAAACTACCCCGTCCTTTAACTGAGTAAATAAAATTTTCTTGTTCCAATTGACGGTAAGCTTTTTGAATTGTATTAGGGTTCACCGTTAACTCTTCAGCCAATTGACGAACGGATGGCAGTTTTTCATCTGGTTCTAAAATATGATTCATAATCAATTGTTTAAATTTATCAACAAGCTGCTGATAAATGGGATCCCGGCTGCGCAAATCAATATCAAACACTTGGCTCACCCCTTCCTTCACTCATCCACTTATGATGCTTAGAGATCATCTATTTATACCTTAACTGTATGACGTGTATTAACTGTATTAGTTCAAGTAGTACACTTATTAGTATAGTATATAAATGCTATTTGTAAAGACCTATTTTAATATTATTTTATATTTTCACAAAATAGGACCTAACTTTATAGCTTTTAAAAAGTTAAAAAGCGCACCAAAAAACACTTACAGAAGAGATGCTTCTGTAAGTGTTCATAAGTTGATCAGCTCTTATTTATCATTCATGTACCACATTTTGTTCATACCACGCTTTAGCGCTCGCTATTTCTTCATTTGAGAGCGCATGTCCATGATTGGTGTAGGTCACCGATACATCGATGCCTTGTCCTTCAAAGAGACCGACTAATTCTTCTGTTTCACTTTTATCTACGAGTGGATCATTATGACCCGCTCCGATAAAAACCTTGACTTTGTCTTGTGTTGGATAAGCAATCCCGCGTCTTGGTACCATTGGGTGCAGGAGCATCGCTTTTCTTAAACTATGTTCATAATGCATCAGTAAACTCCCTGCAATGTTAGCCCCATTCGAATAGCCTAAAGCGACAAGTTTTTGTCGATCAAAGTCATATTCTTTCGCTGCTTGATTTAAAAATTGATGAAGCGTCTCTGTTTCTGACACGAGGCTTTCCTCATCAAAAACACCTTCACGTAACCGTTTAAAGTATCGGGCCATACCATTTTCATTCACATTGCCTCTGACTGATAAAATGGAGGCGTCAGGGTCTATATGTTCAGCAACCGGTATTAAATCACGTTCTGTTCCTCCTGTCCCGTGCAGCAATAAAAAGACAGGTTTTTGTTTATCTTTTTCAATAAAGAGATGTTTCATGATTCGACTCCTCTCAAATAATTCTGTGCGTTAAGAATGAAGTCCGCGTAACCTTTTATCTTGACTTCAAGATAAATATAACATATCCGAAGCATCACTTCAATGATGGCGCTCAAGTTGTTCCAGGTAGCTTACGACCGATTGGCTATCATGTTTGGAATAACGCGCCAATTGATACAACTCTGTCACATGAGATTGCCAGTCGTCTTGGTCAAATAATTCGTCTGGCATCATCGACACATACTCAGCAGCCGTCTGGCTTTTTCTGTAGTCTAGACCCATCGCCGTTCCCTTTTCCACTAGTTGTCTAAACAAATAGCGCACTTGACTGTTCACATCTAATTCACGCCAATTTACCGTTTTATCAGCTTTCTTCCAGCTATTTTTGCGCTTGTTTAACCAAGCTTGCCACTGAAATACTTGTTGTGTTTCGTCCTCAAAAGCAGCCGTAGATACATCGGTTGTTCGAAACCGCCGATGAAATAAGACGTGATAAAGGCGGACAACAACTCGTTCAATTTTTTTGCCGATTCCCGGTAGCCGTTTCAATAACACGTAGATTAAAAAGAGTATAACAACCGAGAAAATACCGATTGCTAAGATTTCTAATACTTTGTCCATGATTTGTGCAAACAGTGAGGGGTCCTTTACCTCTATATTCGATAAATCCATCGCCACCGGACCCATGCTCTCTTCAGGTGGGGCTTCTGTCGGTTCACCTTGACCGAGTAAGTAGAACAATTGACGTAAAAGAAAAACAATACCAGCTGCCACAACATTGTACCTTACAAGTAGAAAGATACCGATCACAATGACAAATAAATATAAAGAGTTCTGTCGTTTAATCGTTGTTAACATACTTTTTTGATGAGCATGATGTCGGTCTTTTGCTTGCAAATGCTCATGATTGGTCAACAACAATAACCCTACTATCAAAATAATGGCACTGCCAACAAGCCAATCTTCTAATGTGCTTGATTGAAAGAAAAAATAACTGACAAAATAACTCGGCAGACTAACGGTCCACATTAAGGTACGTGGAAAGACCGCTTCAGCGTCAGATAAGCGGTATAAGAAGCCGCGTTGGACAGCTATCGCAATAAATAACCCCACACTAAGCATCACTGCACGTGAAGAAAAATCAATCATCGCAGCATATAGAGCTAAAATGCCTATCGTATAAACGATGCGTGAGACGAGATGATGATGCATATAACTCAATGCGGTCGCAAGTGGATAAATCAGAAAATACAATAAGAGGCGTTCTCCCTCAAACACCCCGTTAAATAGTAAGGCATTTAACCAGAGAAAGACTGGAAAGAGACTGAAGGCTTCCAGCATACTAAAAAACAGTGCGCGACCAAACATCACCTCACCTCCTTTGGTGCCTTAATTAGAATCAGCGTCACCTGGTTCCCGTTTTTCTTTAACGCCTCCACGCGAGTGGTAATAACTTCGGTGATGACTGGTGTTAGAATAACGAGTGTTTCATCTGTTGAACGGCGGATCAAATAGTCTAAGACATGTTTAAAATGATGTTGACGTTCGGGTATTAAGTAACTAAGCGTGGTTAATCCTTGTTGATAGTGGCCTTGCCCTACGCCTTGCTCTAACAATTGAACATCATTTAAATCTGGCTGACGATTGTTGATTGTGACCGCATTTGTTAAGAAACGAAACGGCGCCGCTTGTTGATTGAGTTGATAAAACATGGAACCAACGATAGATATACTTTCCTCAAATAGCGCATCATCATTGACCGGTAACCAAATATCATCCGATTGATCAACATTTAATACAATCGTTAAGTCAAGTTCTCGCGTATGGTCATGTTCATTCACTTGTAAGTCTCGCCTTTTAGCTGTTTGTTTCCAGTTGATTTTATGACTGGCATCACCTGTTTGATAGTCACGTGTCCCAATTTTTAAAAAGGGGTCGTCAATAATCCACCGATTCACCGCATGTTCACCTAAAAAAACTTGGACATCTTCAGGTAACGTGTTTTTTCGGTACAGTTTCGGATAAACAATTAATTTACCCGTCGTTTCGTGTGATTGATAGGTATCGCTAAAACCAAACATATCTCCTAAAGTAAGAGCAACTGAGGCCAAATGATAGACGCCGCGTTTTTTAACGACCATATGGTGGCGCCGCTTAATTTGTTGATAAGGTAATAGCGAGAACAACGTTTGATGAAACGCATCTTCTTCTAAGATCTCTTCATTAACGACAGACACAAGATAACGACTCATTTTCGCTTCAACACTCACCCAAGGGAGCGGCAATAATTTTCGATTCGTTATCTCATCAATAATTTCAATTTTTTCGTTTGGAAATGCGGTCTGTTTATTAAATGACCGGTTATACGTGAGCCCTTTAAAACCAAACTTTTGAAAGAAAACACTTTGAAGATAAATAATCGCCACAACAAAGATAATCAGCCAGGCAAGATTCATTTTGAATCAGAACCTTTAACTTCTGTTGGAGCTGCTACACTTTCAAGGATATCTTTTACCAGGACCAGAGGTCGTTCAGATGCCATGGGTTCAAAACTTAAGCGGTGCGCCACAACAGGACCAAAGACTGCTTTCACGTCATCTGGTATCACGTAGTCTCTCCCCTTAATTGCCGCGTAACTAAGCGTCGCCCGCAATAGATTTTGCATCCCTCTTGGAGATAATCCAACTTCCACCGCTTCATGGTGTCGCGTTGCTTCAGTTAAATGAATGATATAGTCATACATGACCTCGTCGATATAGACATCGGTAAAAACTGCTTGAGCTTCAATTAACGTCTCCTTTGTAATAACCGGCTCAACCGTTGTTAAAGGATCCGCTGTTTTAAATCGCTTCAGTACCGCTAAAGCATCGTCATGCGTTGGATAGCCTAAGCTGATTTTAATAAAAAACCGGTCCAGTTGTGCTTCAGGCAACGGAAAGGTCCCTTGACTTTCAAGCGGATTTTGGGTAGCTAACACGAAGAAAGGCGAAGCTAATGTGTGGGTGGTTCGATCTACGGTGACTTGACGTTCTTCCATTGCTTCCAATAAACTTGACTGTGTTCTTGGCGTCGCCCGGTTGATTTCATCGGCTAATAAGATATTCGTAAAAATCGGTCCTTGATTAAATTCAAACACTTCATCTTTTTGCCGGAAAATCGTTGAACCAATCACGTCACTCGGCAATAAATCCGGGGTAAACTGTACTCGGTTAAACGAACAATCAATCGCTTTAGCCAGTGTCTTGGCAAGTAACGTCTTACCTGTACCCGGCACGTCTTCTAATAATGTATGACGATTGGCAAGTAAGCTCATTAATACTAAATCAATCGCCGCGTCTTGACCAACCATCACTTTATGTATCTCTTTTCTAATCTGGTCCATCATCGGTTTTATTTCTGTGACTTCCATGTCCTCACTCCTTTATTTTACTCTTTTAACATATTAATCAATCCCATTATAACATAGTTGAATGCGGTTACAAAAAAGCAAAAAAAATAAATGGCCGAAGACCACTTATTCACCGTACTTATTAAAAAACAAGCAACACCCACAGTACAATAATGATGACCGTCAATGTACCGATAATCGCACTTCTTATACGCCTTGATAACGGATTAGGAATCAAATGTAACAATAAAGTCAATGTTAGTACGGTAATGCCTACAACAGCTAAGAAATAAATAAATAGGCCTAAAATATTATTAAATGGGTCAGCCATCGCCGCTCTGATTAAATCCATTCTCTCACCTCATCTCTTGCACTTTCACTAGATTATCTCTTTCCATTTTAATGTATCATTCGATGTAAAACAACAGAAAAACACATTTTTACGACCAATGCCGCCGTTTCTTTGTTTTAACTATTAAAAACCAACCACGTAGCGTCGTGATTGGTTTAAGTCGTTACCTATATTGTCTTTCTTTTCGTTTATGTTCTTCAGTTAGAAAATGAAAGAAGAGTGGCAAGTCCATCTGTTTTTGTTTATTCACTCGCGTGACGTAGCGTGTTTTCTCATGTTCTTCAATGACAAGGCTTTTTTTAATGCGTTCAGCGATATAACGCTTTACAATTTGGTGCATTTGTTTTTTCAAAAACTGTGATTCTCTAAACAAACTGAGACCAACGGCCGCAACGAGCGCATATACCGTACGAGCCGTCATCGAAATCGAACTGAATTCGGAACTAAGAAACGGCAACACCATATTTAAGACCCCTACAATGAAGAGCGGCAAGCCAATCATATAAAAGAGCGACACTTTTTTCATTAATGGACGGATCATCGTCGCAATTTTATCCATTTCTTGTTGAATAAATGGGGGTAACGCCTTTGGGTTAATGGTTTGCATAACGATCCTCCTCCCTGTTTTACTATCATTCTTGTGCTCTTAGTCACATTATATGATGATTCTATTGATTAAGCAACGCATTTGACCATGACCTTTAGTGGATGGATGATAACAAGAAAACATCAGTAGCACGTGCCACTGATGTTCGAGGGTGTGTTTATAAAATTTTATCCAGAAAATCTTTCGCTCGTTCTGATTTAGGCTGACTGAAAAATGCATGAGGTTCGCCTTCTTCAATTAATAAGCCTTGATCTAAGAAAATCACCCGGTCTGCGACTTCACGCGCAAAGCCCATCTCATGGGTCACGACAAGCATCGTCATGCCAGACTCAGCCAAGTCTTTCATAACATCTAACACTTCTTTTACCATTTCTGGATCAAGGGCCGATGTAGGTTCATCAAATAACATGAGGTCTGGTTCCATCGCTAACGCTCTCGCAATGGCCACCCGCTGTTTTTGTCCACCCGATAAGCTATTTGGATAGCTATCTTTTTTATCACTTAAACCGACACGGTCAAGTAATACTAACGCCTTTTCTTCAGCCTCAGCTTTTGACAATCGTTTTACCTTTAACGGCGCATAAGTTAAATTCTCAAGCACGGTTAGGTGAGGAAATAAATGAAAATGTTGAAACACCATCCCTATTTTTTCGCGCGCCTTTGTGACGTTCGTGTTTTTATCCGTTAAATCCACACCAGCGACACTGATTTTGCCTTCCGTTGGTGTCTCAAGTAAGTTAATACAACGTAAAAATGTTGATTTACCAGAACCACTCGGTCCAATGACGGAGACAACTTCCCCTTGTTTAATATCAATCGAAATATCCTTCAATACCTCGTTTTTACCAAAACGCTTATATAAATGCTCGACATTAATCACCTTTACTCAATCTCCCTTCAACCCATTTACCCATTAAGCTTAACACCATCACGAGGCCCCAGTAAATCAGACCAATGAACAACAATGGCTCGAAAGGACGGTAAAGATTGGCGCCTACGACCTGTCCACGGCGCATCAAATCCAAATAACCAATCGTTGACACAATCGCCGATTCCTTTGTTAACGTAATAAATTCGTTCATTAAAGCAGGTAAAATGTTTTTAAGTGCTTGCGGCAAGATAATATCAATCATCATCTGTCGATACGGCACACCAAGGGCCATGGCCGCTTCTGTTTGTCCTTTATCGACCGCACTAATACCCGCTCGAATAATTTCTGATACGTACGCGGATGAATTTAACCCGAACGCTAAGATGGCAGATAAGAACGGCGAAATATCATAACCTGTTAACTGCGGTACAGCTAAATAAATAATCATTAATTGTAAAATCAGCGGTGTTCCGCGGAACATCGATGTATAAAAATCCGCAAATATACGGAGCGGTTTCATTGATCCTATTTTAAATAATGCCAGTACTGTCCCAATAATAAATCCAATCACAATCGAGACGATGACGAATTGTAACGTGACCCATATTCCTTCCAACATAAAAGGAATATAAGGCACGATTTGGCTCCAATCCAAATTCATGCCTTACACCTCATTCCTTATTAAATTTCTTGTTGTTTTGTTTAAAAATACTTTTTTAAACTATTTATTCTTCTTCAGCTAAAAACTCATCTTCTAGCTCTTGTAGTTTCCCACTATCGATAATGCTCTCAAGCGCTGCGTTCACATCTTCTAAAAGAGCACTTCCTTTAGGTAGGGCAACAGCCATACCTGGTGAAGCATCCGTTGGATCGTCAAATCCAGCTAAGTCTTGTGCTTCAATAAAGCCTTTAGCTACTTGCTTATCTAAGTAAATCACATCGACACGGTTTGTGATTAGTTCTTGGACAAGCATCTGCGCATCATCTAAAGCTTTTAGCTCAAAGTCATAGTCTTCTTGAATCGCTTTTGCGCCTTCTTCTTGGATTGTCCCAAGCTGAACCCCAACCGTTTTTCCTTCTAAATCAGCTAAATCTGTCATTGGTTCATCTTTACGTGTCACAAACATTTCACCTGATGAGTGATACTCGATTGAGAAATCAACGTTTTGACGACGATTCTCTGTTGCTGACATGCCTGAAAGCACCATATCCACACGCTCTGCTTGTAGCGCACCAATTAACCCATCAAATTTCATATCGCGAATCTCAAGTTCCATACCGAGTTCTTCCGCAATGAGTTTCGCCAGTTCAATATCAAAACCAACAAATTCCCCGTCCACATCTAATGACTCAAACGGTGGGTAATCCGGTGATGTGGCCATCACTAAAATATTATCTTCATCATCTGATTCTGCGTCTGTATCATCTGTTTCACTGTCTGTATCTTCTGCTGATTCATCTCCGCCTGTATTATCGACATCTGGTAAGGCATCTCCTTCACCAGCACCACAAGCTGTTAAACCAATCATTAATGTCGCCACTAACATAAGAAAAAGCATCGTAAGTTTTTTCATTTTTTTCTCCCCTTCATTTGTATATTTATTCATGATTATGAATTTTAACAAATTTATTTGCTTTTGGGAAGTGAAAAATTTAAAAATCATTAAATTATTTTTTTCTGTTCGCAAATTCTTGTTTGATTTCTGCCAATAAATCTTGATCTGTCAAGCATTTCAGGCCAGTTAATGCCATCGAAAGCGCCCCACGTCTTAAGGCAAGTTCCCCGCCCTCTGTCATCGTTTGGTCTCTAAAATCCGTCGTATGTGCGACAAGTCCTGCTTTACCCATACCAATGTAAGGATGAATCGACGGCACTCTATGACTGACATTACCGATGTCCATAGAACCTAAACCACCACGCGCTTCTTCAATCTCCGTCTCACCAGCCTTATAAAGTTGTTCTGTATAAATATTCGATAATGTTTCATTCGTAATCATGTTATCATAGCTGAGTTCGTAATTTCTCATCGATAACGTTGCACCGGTCATAAGAGCTGCACCTTCAGCGATTTTCTTCACTTTTTCTACGACGTCATCGACATAGTAACGTTCTTTTGCACGAATATAGAACTGGCTGATCGCAAGATCTGGGACAACGTTGGCTGCTTGACCACCTTCTGTAATCACGCCATGAATTCTGACGTCATCTTTTACGTGCTGTCTTAAAGCGTTAATACCGTTAAAGAGTTGAATCACACTGTCAAGCGCATTAATGCCCTCTTCAGGTGACGCTGCCGCATGGCTTGTCTTCCCTTCATAACGAAACTCAATCGCATCCATCGCCAGTGACTCGCCACTTTTCGCTGATACGCCTGCTGGGTGCACCATCATCGCCACGTCACACACATCAAACAGACCTTCGTCTGCCATCGGCACTTTCGCACCATTTGTTTCTTCAGCTGGCGTTCCGTAAACAATGACTGTGCCACCAGATTCATCAATCACTTTACTTAATAGAATACCTGCACCAATTCCCATCGTCGCAATTAAGTTATGGCCACAACCATGACCAACACCCGGTAAGGCATCATATTCAGCCATAATACCAATCGTCGGACCCTCTTTATTCCCTTTATACGTCGCCCGGAATGACGTTGGTCGCTCAACCAATCCCGTCTCTACCGTAAAGGCATGTTGCGTTAAATAATCGACTAACGTTTCTTGTGCGATAAATTCCTGATCGCCGAGCTCTGGGTTTTCAAATAAGTGCGTCCGAATATCAAGTAAATCCTGTTCAATCTGATCCATCCAGTCAAATATTTGTTGTTCCATCTTTATCTTCCCCTTCGTTTATGTATTAACCTTATCCCATCTTTTTTCTTCTATATGTGGGCACGCTTTATAACTGAGTCTAGCTCTAAATTGCACAAAGCAGCCACATACACGGCACGTTGTATCATAATCTAACTGATCACAAGCGTAACAATGTGCCAGTCGTTTTTGATAAGTATCTTCTGAAACAAGGTCTGTTTCAAACGATAATTGTTCACTCACGAGTTGTTCCACTTCTTCTGGTGTACGCCTGACTGTTTCAGTGCACCCATAACATACCATCACTACCTCACCTCTTTATCCCAATGACTAATATAATATCAGAAAATAATGAAAACGAATAGTCTAACGAACGAACTTCTTTTGCTTATTCACTAGTCAGATAAGCACTGAATCAGTCTTCGCTCACTGTCTTACCATTATCATACAATAAAAAAAGACTACCCTTCAGAAAAAGCGCTGAAAGTAATAGTCTTTTGTTATGCCTTCATTATTCAAGAAAATCGGGTTACTTTTTATGTTGTTGAAAAAATAATAGGACTAAAAAAATCAGGTAAGCACTGGCTAGACTTACTTGGAGCTCTCCTAATGCTAGTGGGTCCGTTGGTAAATGAAAAAAAACACGATACGTTAATACCACTATAACAAGTAACATGATCACCAGCAACAGATGTAGCACTTTATCCATCCACCAGACCCTCCTAATTCTTCGTACAGTTATGCATTTGAACTGTTTTACGCTTTAAATCAAGCCCATTTCTTTAATACCTAGATACAACCCATCTTCGTCAACATCAGCCGTTACATAATCTGCGACTTGCTTCGCCTCTGAACAGCCGTTGCCCATCGCCACACTGTTGTGAATATTTTCGAGCATCTCAACGTCATTCAATCCATCGCCAAAAGCATAGACATCACTTGGGTCGATGTTTAAGTAGTCAATTAATTGTTTAATTCCGCGCCATTTCGAGCCACCTGCCGGTAAAATATCAACGGAAAGTGGGTGCCAACGGACAAATTCAAACTCTGGATAACGACCTTCATATTGTTTGATTTCTTCTTGGTCCACAAAGAACAATGCTTGATAAAGGTCACGTCCTGCATGATAACTCGGATCATAATCTGGGGTAAAAGTTAACTTAAGGGTCGCGATACTTTCATCAATCGATGGGTGATTCTCCACGTTTTGACGCATATTTTGATGATCCATAAACATCATCGGATGGTTATTTTCATGTCCCTCTACTTCAAGTTGAAGCAGGGCACGCTTATCAAGAGGTGCTGTATAAATCACATTTTCTTCATAGACGACGAACGATCCATTATAACTGACGTAAGTATCTACGCCGAGTGTTTTGCGAATATCTTCATACATAAATGGACCACGTCCAGTCGCGATGGCGACGATATGGCCTTTTTCTTTTAATCTGTGTATCGCTTCGATCGCTTTTTCTGGTAACTGTTTATCATGGTTTAACAGCGTGCCATCAATATCGAAGAAGATGAGTTTTTTTGTCATGATTGCTCCCGCCTTTGTCTCTTTTTAATTTCTCCCAATAGTATACCATATCTATCGTGGAATTTCTGTCGGACATTTTAGTCAGTGTGTATCAAGTTGTTCTCGGTAAGATGATTAAATAAAGATTTAAGTGTGCGTTTTTTTCTACCGCGATGAATGATTTAGGCACACAGTTCTTAACATGTTATTCGCGCGTACTTGACGAAGCTTGACCATACCTAGAGCACCTGCTTAACTCCAATGCACGCCACGCTTCTTCATGCGATAAGAAACACGGCTCTGATTTGATTCTATGGCTCCGCCATCAGGTACGTAAGCCACTTTATCACACCAATCAAAATAACAATACCAATGATTCAGTCAATATGTTTACATATAGAGGCTTCGGAGTGTATTTATATTTGTTGTCTTGTCAGTAAAAAATACGTTGATAAAACTACATCGGATTCTAATGGGTGAATTCGGTATTTATGTAGTGACATTTCCGATACTAACCGTCATACATCCCTGTTCTAGATAGTGTGTTTATCAAGGCTTAAAAGTCTGTTTTACAGTGCCTTCTCCATCTTCTACTCGGAGTTCTGCATATGCCCCATTTATAAAAGTAATCTGTGGCGGCACATGGCCGCAATCAATATCATAGGCAATCGGTATTTGCAATTCACGGGCAATATCTGCATACACGTCTTCAATTGTGTAACCACTTACAGGTACGTTTGCATCACTTCGACCGAATAGTATGCCTGAACATCCTTCAAACCAACCTGCTAACTTCATTTGTACCAAAGACCTTCTTAAATCAGTCGTATTCAATTCACAGTTCTCTAAATACCATACAACTGGTTCATTAGTTATGTATTTATCTCTAAATGTTCTTACGTCACCAAAAGGCGTTCCAATTAAATGGCGAATTACATCAATGCACCCACCAAGAAGACGACCTTCTATATGAAATGGTTCATTATCGATAGTTTTCCAATACGTTTTTTCAGTTAGATTAAAGACGCAAGGTGATGGACTATTGTGACTCCACTCCTTTTGATATAGTTGTGACGACTTTTGAACAATCGTTTCATCTCTATTAGTTGCTAAAACAGGCTCCCACATAGCCGTTGTTTCATCCGAATATTCTCCTCTTAAATCAACTAAATTTGTTCCATGGGCTGTTGCAAGACCTTTTGTTAATGTGATAGCTAATAGCAATACACTTAGATCAGAATAGCCTAAGATCCACTTGTTTTGCACCTTATCGAATTCAACATATTCTAGTATTTCGATTAAAAGCTCCCCACCCCATGGAGGAATAATAACTTCAATTTCATCACTTTGAATCATTGAGTTAAACTCTTTGGCACGTTGGATTGCAGATGCGGACTTTGCTTTAATTTGAGTCCAAGCAGTGTCCCCTGAAACAACGTTAAATCCTTTAGTTTGCATTCTTTTAATTGCTTGATTGAGTATATTATGTAGATCTTCTCCAACACCCGATGATGGCGCTGTTACTCCGATTGTTGAATCATTTGTAAATACTGGATATGTTATCATTTTGCACCTCTACTCAAAATTGGATTAGATAATATAATTTGAAAATTAGATATTATCATAGCACAATTAGTCACCTATTTCCCGCCTCCTTTATTTTCTCATGACGATTATAGTTGTGAAAGGAGGTGAGGCACCATGGCAACTCAAGTAACCACAAACACACGTTTACAGTTATACTTCATTACTGGCGTAGATTTAGAAGGTAAAGACGTTGTGAAAACAAAGTCATTTAACAACGTCAAAACCGACGCAACACCGGATGCATTACTTGTCGTAAGTAACGCGCTTAGCTCGCTTCAACAGTATCCCTTAATGGAAATCAAGCGTAATGACACGTCTCTGATCTCTCCAGAGTAATCAATCACGCTGATTTTTTAAGAAAGGAGGTGGCTATACTATGAAAGTTTTAGAACTTAAATTTAGAAATGCCGATGATAAAATCGTGACATTGTCACTCGATGCACCGGTTGAACCGGTTGATCCTGCCTTAATCAACACGGTCATGGATACAATCGTGACCGAGAATGCCTTTATCTCATCAGGCGGTGATCTCGTTAAAAAAGAGAGTGCGCGTATCGTTGAACGTCAAGTTACAGATATTACGCTTGGTTAATAACCCGACCTGACATTAGGAGGCCATACGGCCTCCTGTTTGTCTATCACCTTTTGAGAGGAGGAATTTTAAATGGACCCTCAATGGATCCAATTAATCGCTGATTTAGGTTTTCCGATTGTAGTGACCTTTTATTTACTACACCGGATTGAAACGAAACTCAACACATTAATTGAGTCAATTGTTACCTTACCTGATCGCTTAAAAATCTAATATAACCCATCATTGTCTCTTTTATAATAGACAATGATGGGTTTATATCTGAATTTTCTTTATTTATTGAATACATACGTCAATCAAGCTATAATAGACAAATAGATTTGACGAACGGGGGGATTTTGATTGCCTATTAATGTACCACATGCATTACCTGCACGACCGATATTAGAAAAAGAAAATATCTTTATTATGGAATCCGATCGAGCGACGACACAAGATATCCGTCCGCTTAATTTATTGTTGTTGAATCTCATGCCTGAAAAAGAACGTACAGAGACACAACTGTTAAGGTTACTCAGTAACTCACCACTTCAGGTCAATGTAGACTTCATTCATACCGCTACGTATGAATCAAAAAATGTCACTAAATCACACTTAGAAAAGTTTTATCAAACTTTTGAAGCTGTAAAGTCACGTCACTATGATGGGATGATCATCACCGGTGCACCGGTTGAACATCTCGATTTTGAAAACGTTGATTACTGGCCTGAAATGGTAGAGATCATGAACTGGACCAAAGACCACGTCACTTCAACCTTGCATATTTGTTGGGGCGCACAAGCAGCTCTGTATCATCATTACGGCATTAATAAACAGCCTCGCGAGAAAAAAATCTCTGGGATTTTTATGCATAACCGAATAGAAGCGACAAATAAGCTGATGCGCGGCATTAACGATGAATTTTTAGCGCCACATTCACGTAACACGGATGCAATCTATGACCAGCTGAAACATCACCCTGACCTCTTGATGTTAGATGATTCAAAAGAAGCCGGTCCGTTACTGATCGCCTCAAAAGACGAACGACACGTGATGATTACCGGTCATATCGAATATGATGCCGATACTTTAAATGAAGAATTTATTCGCGACTTAAATAAAGGCATCAAAATTGATGCACCGGTAAACTATTTCCCTAATAACAATACGGATGCCACCCCTAGAAATCGCTGGCGTTCGCTAGCCTATTTACTGTTTTCAAACTGGTTAAACTATTACGTGTATCAAGAAACCCCGTTTAAGTGGGATTAAAAAACAAAAAACCAAGTGGCCGAGATTTTACCCGTCACTTGGTTTTTTTCATCTTACTATAAAAGAAGGCTATTTAATGTTTAATTAACTTGTTACACTAATTTTTTCGGTAAGACTTTATAGACCCGCGCCTCATAAGGACGTAAGTGAAGATTTAGCGTCTTTTCTGTTACAACGTAATTTGATAAGACACAATCGACCAGCTCATAGTCACCGGTAAAGTCGATGGTTGTATTCACATCAAACATGTTCACGACAATGATATACCTTTCGTCATGTTCTTCGTCGTGACGTAAATAACTATAGACTTGTTCATGTTCACCTTCAATGAGCGTGTAATGACCATAGATTAATACATCACTCGCTTTTCTTATTTCAATTAACCGTTTGTAGTAATGATAGACCGAATGTGGGTCTTCAACGTTGTGCTTCACATTAATATCTGGATAATTTGGATTCACTTTAAGCCAAGGTGTGCCCGTCGTAAAGCCAGCCATAGGCGACTGATCCCACTGCATCGGTGTTCGTGAATTATCGCGGCCGTTTTTCCAAATCGAGGCCATGATTTCTTCATGAGACTTGCCGTCTTCTCTTTCATGTTTGTAACGATTCTTAATCGCCACATCATTATAATCATCAATTGAATCAAACTGGACATTGGTCATCCCAATCTCTTGGCCTTGATAAATAAACGGCGTCCCTTGCATTAAGAAATAAAGGGTCGCAAGTGCTTTTGCGGATGTTTGACGTAGATCGGTATCATTCCCCCACGTTGAGACCGAACGCGGTTGATCATGGTTTTCTAAAAATAACGCATTCCAACCATGGCCATCTAAGCCAACTTGCCATTTCGTTAAAGCGGCTTTTAAGGCGTCTAAATCAAGACCGCCGTCCACACTTGTCCCCCAAAGACTTAAATGATCAAATTGGAAGATCATATTAAAATAACCATCTTCTTCGCCAATCCACTTATCTGCATCTTCTAGCGTAACCCCGTTAGCTTCACCCACAGTCATAATATCATAGTTTTTTAATGTTTTTTGGGCGAACTCTGATAAGAATGTATCGATCCCCGGTTGATTCATATGATGATCAAATGACGGGACATACTTCTTATTCTCTGGATTAGGTAAGTCAGGAAAACCTTCACGTTTTTTGATGTGGGAGATAGCATCGACTCTAAAGCCGTCAATCCCTTTATCTAACCACCAGTTAACCATATCATAGAGAGCATCTCGTACGTCTTTATTTTCCCAGTTTAAATCCGGCTGCTTTTTACTAAAGACATGCATATAGTATTCATCGGTTTGTGCATCATGTTCCCAAACAGAGCCACTAAAGATAGATTCCCAGTTATTCGGTTCTTTTCCGTCTTTCCCCGGATGCCAAATATACCAATCACGTTTTGGATTATCTTTTGACGCACGTGACTCAATAAACCACGGGTGTTCATCAGACGTATGGTTGATTACTAAGTCCATAATGATTTTCATTCCACGCTTATGTGTTTCTTTAAGTAACTCATCGAAATCTTCCATTGTACCAAAGTCAGCCATAATGTCCTGGTAATCACTGATATCATAACCATTATCATCGTTAGGCGATTCATAAATCGGTGAGACCCAAATAACATCGATGCCGAAATTCTTTAAGTAATCGAGCTTTTCAATAATCCCTCTAATATCACCAATACCATCACCATTTGAATCATTAAAACTACGCGGATACACTTGATAAGCGACCGCTTCTTTCCACCAAATTTTCTTTGTCATGTTGCTGCACCCCTATTATCTCTTTCATTTTTTTAAAACTGTTATTAAATAGCTTACACTGTTAAGTTGGCTATTACAGCTTACTTCATTACAGTATTATTTAGCGTTTTAACAAAAAAGCATACGCCCCGTAAGGTTGTAATGTATAGCCAGCTTCTGTTTGTTTGATTGCTTCTGTTTCATTCGTAATTAAGCATGTAGCCTTCGTTAAATCAACAGTCATATCGACTGAAACAACTTGGTCCGTAAAGTTTGTTAAGACAACAAGCACTTGGTCATCTAATACGCGCTCATAGACGTATACATCCTCACGGTCAGGATGAAGCAGCTGATAACGTCCTTTAACAAAAATCTCATGTTGCTTTCTCAGTTCAATTAATTGTTTGTAGTAATAAAAAATCGAATCCTCCCGTGCTAATGCGTCTTTCACATTAATATCTGGATAGTTTGGATTCACCTTGATCCAAGGTTCACCCGTTGTAAATCCAGCATGATTCTCACTTGACCACTGCATTGGTGTTCTCGCATTATCGCGGCCGCGTTGATGAATCGCTCTTATCATCTCATCTTCTGTCAGTAAACCTTTGTCCGTTAATTCATGATAAGCATTAATCGACTCAAGGTCCCGGTAATCGTCAATCGAATCAAACTTTACATTGGTCATGCCTATCTCTTCACCTTGGAACACGTAAGGGGTACCTTTCAACATATGCAGACACGTCGCAAGCATCTTACCTGACTTTTCCCGGTATTGCGCGCGGTCATCACCAAAGCGAGAAATCGCCCGGGGTTGATCATGATTGCTCCAATATAAGCTATTCCACCCCACTTGGTCGAGCCCTTCTTGCCAACGAGTGAAAATCTTTTTTAATTCGGTAAGTTTCCATTCTTTCGGTGTCCACTTACCGAGTTCACCGTCACCTAAGCCGACGTGATCAAAGTGAAACACCATATCTAATTCCTTCCGGTCCTCACCTGTATAGAGCTTCGCTTGGTCTACATTCACATTGGGCATTTCACCAACGGTGATTGTTTCATAATCCGCCAACACTTCCTGATGTATCTCTTGTAAGAAGTCATGGACCTTCGGTCCATTAAAATAATACGGACTGCCATCGTTATAACCCGTTTTTAGTAATTCACCTTCTGGATAGCGCGGATCTTTTGAAATCATGTTGATGACATCCATTCTAAAGCCAGCGACGCCTTTATCTAACCAGTTACGCATCATCTGATAAATGTCGTGACGCATATTTTCATTTTCCCAGTTTAAATCAGGTTGTTTCTTACTGAAAAGATGTAAGTAGTATTGACCCGTTGCCTCATCAAACTCCCACACACTGCCACCAAATGCGGCCGCCCAGTTTGTTGGTGGTTCACCGTTTGTTTTTGGGTCATGCCAAATATAATAGTCTCGTTTCTCACTTGCTTTACTTTGTCTTGATTCAATAAACCAGTGATGTTCATCTGATGTATGATTTACAACTAAATCCATCATAATTTTTAATCCTAACCGGTTCGCTTCCGCTAACATACGATCATAATCTTCCATTGTACCAAACTCATCCATAATGGCTTCATAATCACTAATATCATAGCCATTATCATCATTCGGTGATTGATACACCGGTGATAACCAAATGACTTCAATACCTAACTGTTTTAAGTACGGTAAGCGCTCTGTAATCCCGTTAATATCTCCAATACCATCGCCATTTGAATCATTAAAACTACGTGGATAAATCTGATAGACAGTAGAATTTTGCCACCATTTCCCCATTTTAATGCCTCCTTAATATTATTCATGAAAAAGTTGCGCAATTTTGCATTTTTTACAAATAACTATTTTTCTCTCATTACATGTTAATCGAATTATGAATGACCGCTAAATCAGCCACAGTATAAAATCATTTGCAACCGGATACATTATTAGCCATAACAAACCTTAAGGCAAACGGTTGCACTTAATCGCTATCAAAAGAATAGCACAATTCATTTCAGGTCGCAATATATTTACTTAAATTAATTTATAATAGCTTTCATTCTTTCTGTTTAAATCCACCCGTTATTTTTATCCATTTAAAGTGACCTGGCATGCCTTACCTTATTTTCTTATACAAATTGAGAGAAGACGACGTTTTTTTCACAAAAAACCTCTCAAACGGACAAACCGCATGAGAGGTTTTAAGCAGACTATTTATCATTACTTGTAATATCTTCCTTTACTAATGTTTTTGGATCAAATCGCTTCTCGAAAAATACACCGACAAAATAGAAGAAGATCAGTCCAACAGACACATGAATGAATGTATACTGCCAACCAAATGCCGCCACTTCGAATAACACAATCGGTAGCTTTGCGGTTGTCCATACCCCTAAGAAAAACACGACATAACGAATATTCGCACCTTTCTTTAATAATGTAATAGCGATTGGAAAGGCTATATACATCGGCCCCGCCGCAAGTCCTCCTAATAACAACGCGACGATAACACCTAGAAACTTCGAGTCATCTCCCATAAACTTAATTAAGACTTTTTTATCAACCCACTGATCTATTAATCCAACAAGGACGAGAATAGGTGGTAGTAACGAAAACATGTCAATTAAGCTATCGCCTGTCAGTGATAAAGCATTCGTCCCTCGGTCAGGACTGATCCATGTCAAACCAAGCAGGATAATACTTAAGATGGTCAGCGCACGGAAGCGTTTAATTATAGCCATGGTAACACCACCCAAATGACGAAACTAAAAACAAACGCCATGAGTACCGCTGATAAGTTTCGCATGTACGTAAACTCTTTACCGAAGATTTTTCTTTCCATCGGTAAACTAGCAAAACCAACAGAGACAAGGGTCGCAATAAACGCTGATACTTGGACTAATCCTGCCCCATTGTCCACTAATGTATCCGCCAGTGGAAACACGACAAAACTTGGTAGCATCGCAAATGATCCAATAAAACTAGCGATGAAGACACCCACAACGCCTGATTGATCACCGATCAATGATGAAATGGTCTCGGGTGTGAATATGGATAAACTTAAACCGACAAACAGTAAAATAGCTAGCAGCTCTGGTGCGAGCTTGACTAACATATTTTTAGCTTTCATCAGCGCTTTTTTTGTTTTTTGCCGGTCCTTAAACCATGATAAAGCTGTCAATAGCATAATGATGCTATATAAAAATATTGATTGAGTCATACAACCCCTCCTTATATACCCCTATGGGTATACAAGGATTAGATCTTTCTGTCAAAATATTTATGTCTCTTACTTTCTCACATACGCTTCCTATAAATTGAAGGAATGCTATGGTAGTATCAACAGCACGTTTAATACATCCACAAAAATAAGACAAAACCTAGAATGATGCTCATAGGTTTTGTCTTTTAGTTAAGCTTGTTGTTTTTTCATTTGTTTACTGCGCAGTTGACCACAGGCCGCGTCAATGTCTGACCCTTGTTCAACTCGGACCCCGCAGTTGATCCCTTCTTTAAGTAGGGCTTCATAGAAAGCTAAAATTTGTTTCTTTTCACTACGATCATATTGATTATGTTCAGCAACAGGATTATACGGAATGAGATTCACATAACTCAAATGACGTTTATCTTTTAATAACTTCGCCAATTGTTTTGCTTCTTTCACATGATCATTCACATCTTTTAAAAGAATATATTCAAATGTGATCCGTCGATTGGTCGTTTTTAAGTAATAATCAATACTGTCCATTAACTTTTGAATCGGGAAAGCTCGATTGATCTTCATAATAGACGTTCTTAGTTCATCATTTGGTGCATGGAGTGAGACAGCTAAGTTTACTTGTAAGTTCTCATCAGCAAAATCTCTGATTTTATGCGCAAGACCACTTGTTGAAACAGTAATGTGCCGTGCACCAATCGATAATCCTTTTTGATCATTTACGATACGTAAGAACGCCATCGTATGATCATAGTTATCAAATGGTTCGCCAATACCCATCACAACGATATGACTCACGCGTTCATCTAAACCTTTTTCATCAAGGGCATGTTGCACCTTCATAATTTGTTCAACAATTTCACCGCTCGTTAAGTCGCGATTCTTCTTTAATAACCCACTGGCACAAAACGTACAGCCGATGTTACAGCCAACCTGTGTTGTCACACATACGGATAGACCATAAGAAAAACGCATCAAAACTGTTTCAATTAAGTTACCATCTGATAATTTAAATAGGAACTTAATTGTCCCATCTTTTGATTCCTGCTTGATCTCTTCTTCTAATGTCCCGATCGTAAAATGCGCTTCTAATAAATCACGCGTGTCTTTAGGTAGGTTCGTCATATCTTCAAAGTTTTTAACACGTTTAACATATAACCAATCCCACACTTGTGTCGCTCTAAATTTCTTTAATCCTTGACTTAAAAACCAATCGGTTAATTGGTCTTTCGTTAAGCCATAAATGGATGGTTTGTTTGACATAAATCATTTCCCCTTTGTTGTTAAATCCACCGTACAGTTAAATCACTTACTTATATTATAGGTTCACGTCTTTTTACGCAACCTTTTCCTCTCATTATATAGCTAAAAAATGATGAAGCCAACGAAAAAACGTGCTATTCAAGCGCTATCTCAAAATAAATTTATATTTTTTTCTTTTATTTTTACCGTGCTAAACCCTATCATATCAAGCTTCATTTCTATATTTTTAAAAAAAGTCAGAATTTTATAGACGAAAGCAACAATTTCTCTTCCGATAGGGTTGCATTTATTAAAAACGCCTGCTATAATGAACTTAGCTATTTTGTTCGACTGCAAAAACACTTCAAGTAACTAGCAACGTGAAAGTTTTCGTTTTGATGCTTGAGCAAGAATAGTAATACAATTGTGTGGAATAACCACACTAGGAGGAAAAGTAATATGGCACAAGGTACAGTAAAATGGTTTAACGCAGACAAAGGTTTTGGATTTATCGAAGTAGAAGGACAAGACGATGTATTCGTACACTTCTCAGCAATCCAAGGCGATGGCTTTAAAACACTTGAAGAAGGACAAGCAGTAACTTTCGATATCGAAGAAGGTAACCGCGGACCACAAGCAGCTAACGTTGAAAAGAACTAATTAGACCTAACACACAAAGGAAGCGATTCTGTCGCTTCCTTTTTTTGTTGATTATTTTTATTTATCAACCCCGCATATACTTGTGAGATGACCCATCGTGATCAATGACTTACACCATAATGGCGTTGTTTTAAAAAAGAAAAAAAGAGGCCTTAGCCCCTTTTACTTTAATCATCATCCCGATCATCTTCGTCGTCTACTTCTTTATCAAAGTCTAAAACATCGCCAGAGACAGCATCTAATGCCATCTCAATTTCTACCCGACCAGCTTTTAATTCAATGTCATATACCATACGACCATCATCGTTATCTAACTCTATTTTTTCAATTCGATAGTCCGCATAATTTTTAGTTAATAATTGACGCACAGCATCACGTGACATGACTTGACTTTTAGCGGTTGTTTGGTCATCGCGCTGCTCCATCTCAATAATGAGCACTTTTCCGGTAAAAGCATCAATCTCTACTTCAAATTCATGCGTATCATTTTCAAGTTCGACTTGATAGTAAGTCATGCCATCATCTTCTTCAAGTTCAATTTCAGTCACTTTTGCATTGTTTGCTTTTTCTCTTGCGATTTTCTGTGCCTGTCCTCGATTAATCATAACAGCCGGTGTATTGGCTACTGTTTCTTTAGCTACATCGGAGGCATTTTCATTTGGAATCGATTGATTAGATGACAGTTCTTCATCACCTTTCGATTCTTCTTGTTCTGACACTGGTTCTTTTGAGTCATCTGTCGTTCCATCAACAGTTGAGCTGTCAGATTCAGAGGCAGGATCTGAGTCAGTAGATGTATCTACTTGTTCTTCATCTGTCGTTGTTACTTCACCTGATTGATCAGCAGTTGCTTCTTGTTTAGGTTGATCCGCTTGTTCACGATCATTCGCTGTTGCGACGGAATGATTCTTTTCTTCTAAGTAAAGGATTTCTCCCGTTGTTGCATCTAATACCAATTCAAATGACTGCGTATCCATTTTAATTTCAATTTCGTACGTGTTGTCATCATATTCAACTTCGACTACTTCTCCAGGAAAGCGTTCGCTAGCAAGCGACTCAATCTCTTCGATCGACATCTTAGCTTCTGTTGTGCCCATAGCATATTGGAATACATACGCACTGATAAGAAAGACAGCCAGCCCACCGACAAGACTTCCGATTACTTTTACCATTGTTGATTTCATTTTTATCATCCTCCCTTTGTTACTTTTAGTATAGCAATAGAAGATGAAAGCACTGTAAAGGCTTCATGAGAAATTAATGAGAAGATGGTTAGAATGGTAAAAAGATACGAAATGTCGTCCCTTTACCTAAGGTTGACGCTACTTCAATCCGCCCATCATGTTGGTCAACAATCGCTTTGGCAATCGTTAAACCGAGACCTGTTCCCCCGGTTTCGCGTGCACGAGCCTTATCCACACGATAAAACCGATCAAAAATAGCTAATTGATCTTGTTCACTTAATCCTTCACCCTTATCTTCCACTTCAATAATCGCCTCAGTCGCCGTTTGTTTTAACCTTAACATAATAGCGGCTTCTGAATACTTCTGAGCATTATCTAACAAAATATAGACCAATTGTTTTAGCTTCTCTTGATCACCAACAATCGTTATCTCTTGTTCTACCATATCTAGCGCAATGGTTCGGTCAAAAGCTAAAGCAATGGATTTACTCGCTTGTTTTAAAAGCGGTCTTAAAGATACTTGTTCAAACGTAAACCTCTCACCTTTTTCAATTGATACGAGCGTTAACATTTGTTGGATTAAGCGATGCATACGGTCTGTTTCATCATTTATCGTTTCAAGTGATTCTTCCATCACCTCTGGATTAATCTTCCCTTGACGTTCCATCAACCTTACATAACTCTTAATCACCGCTAGGGGAGTCTTTAATTCATGCGAAGCATTGGCGACAAACTGTTCTTGTGTATCAAACATTGACTTAAGTCGGGTATTCATTTCATTAAAGTTAAGCGCCATTTGTCCAAGTTCATCTTTCCGATCACTAAATTCGACCGTTTCCCACTTCCCATCCGTTTGATTATGTTGCATCGCGTGCGACAATCGTTCGATTGGTTGAATGATGAGTCTGGCAATTGTCTTCCCAATTAATACACCCGGAATGATCATAATGAAAAAACTTAAGATGAGCACGAGCATTAAGACATCGAGGGCATCATCAATATATTTGAGTGGTTGCACTAATTCGAGCGCTCTTACTTGTTGATCGACATAAATAATTGGCACAGATACTTTAGCAAAGCGCTCACCATCTTCGATAGTGAATTCTTCTGTCGCTGATCGATTAATAAATGAGGCATCAAGATTCGTCAAGCGTTCATCTTGTGTCACGACTTGAATAATCTCCCCTTCATCGTCTATGAGACGAATCATCCCATCAGCGGGAACATAAGCTTTTAATAATTGGGCCGGGTCTACATTGCTGACCTCATCTTGAGCAAAAGCTTCAAGTAATGTCGTCGCTTGCGCTTCAATCCGGTCGATTTCTTGACTCGTCATAATTTGAATAAAACTAAAATAAATGAGCGCTTCAATCACAAATAAAAACAAGAGAAAGCCGAGCGTGTTAAATAAGACAAGCTTTGTCTTCAGTTTCATCTTTATTCACTCCGCACCATATAACCGACACCCCGCACCGTTTCAATCAGCTCATAACCTAACTTCTGTCGTAAATATCTGACATAGACATCAACGACGTTTGTCTCGCCCATATAATCATATCCCCACACTTCTGCCAAGAGTTGATCACGAGTCAACACGTGATTTTTATTCCTCGCTAAATAAGCCATTAACTCAAATTCTCGTTTCGTTAATTCAACAAGTCGGTCATCTTTCTTTACTTCGTAAGTACTTAAATAAATCACGACATCTTTGATAGCTAATTGATCTGCTTGATCGGTCTCAAGCGCTAATGGATTCTTGCGCAGTTGCACTCTGATTCTAGCAAGCAATTCTTCAATTTCAAACGGCTTGGTAATATAATCATTCGCACCGTAGTCTAAGCCACTCACTTTATCATAAATTTGATCACGCGCTGTCAGCATGATCACTGGCAATGTTTCATTTTCTTTTCGTAAGCGACGCAAAATATCCATCCCGCTTAAATTAGGTAACATAACGTCTAAAATGACTAATTCAAACGTTTGATCTAACATAAGTTGAAGTGCTTCTTTCCCGTCATGACATAATAACACATCATAACCTTCAAACTTTAACTCAAGTTCTAAAGCACGTGCCAATTTCACTTCATCTTCTACCACTAATATTGTCATTATTTTCACCTCATTAACCATAGTCTACCACACCTATCGATGTTACTGGTCCTGTTTAACACATATATAGGTATTAAAAAAACCTAGAGATCGCTGGGGACCGCTAGGTTTAAGTCTCGAATACACGCAAGACTTATGAGATCTGTTTCATTTCATCATCCAGTCCAACACTTCTTTTATATGTCGGTCCCAATAGCCCCATTCATGGGTACCTGAATCAAACGTCACTTTTGACCGAAGGTCATAGGCTGTTAACTGTTCTGCTAAACGTTGATTATCCTCGTAAAGAAAGTCTTCTGTTCCACATGCAAGATAAATATCTGGTACATCCTTTTTATTGTTGATTAACTGCTTGAGTAAGTAAAACAGATCATGTGTCGTATCGGTAATATCTTTATCCGCAAAAATGCGATCCATTAATGGTCCCATATCGCCCGTCTCGCGTTCTTGTCGTAGTCTCGCCATATCAACAGCCCCAGAGAGCGAAGCGACTTTATGGAAAGCGTCCGGTCTACTTAACGCCCATTTAAGCGCCCCATATCCCCCCATCGATAAACCGGCGACATAAGTATCCTTAGGTTCCATTGATACCGGAAATAAGTAGGCCACTTTTTTAGGTAGCTCTTCCGATAAGAAAGTAAAGTAGTTTCTCCCTTGATGCATATCAGTATAAAAACTATGGTCACCATCAGGCATTACAACAGCTATCCCATGTTCATCCGCGTAGCGTTCAATTGATGTTCGTCTGCTCCAAATCGTATGATCATCGGAAAAGCCATGAAGTAAATAAAGAAGAGGTAACTTTGCTTGTTGGTCTTTATTTACCCCGCCATATTGGTTGCTTGTTTGTTCCGGAATTATCACAGTCATTCCCGTATGCTTTTGTAAAACATCTGAAAAAAAGTGACACGTCATTTGCGCCATATAATCTTCTCCTACTTTCCCTATAATTATTTTTAATATAACCCAATAGAACTAGATGACACAGCCGACATAATGGCCATGTGCTCCACTTCAATTAATTCGTACGCAAGCGTCAGCACGTCTTGACTCGCCCCTGTTTGATGCGGCAAATAATCAATCAGTAGCATATGCATCGCTAACTGTTTTTGAAACTTTTTATCTTGCTTAATTTTCGTTCGTTTCACTAAGTCATTAACTAATATCTCCAGTTCAATTACATGTTTCTTCTCAAAAGATGAATGTGATAAAATCGCAAACGAGAGATATTGTTCTGGTTCTATCGTAAAGTTTACCTCACTTAACTGTTTGAATAACTGAATCGCATGACTTAAATGGTGACGGAAGGCCGGTAATGAAAAGACCATACTCATGACATAAAGGTGCGTCCCCGCCTTAAACCCATGTTTGACTAATTGATCATAATTCGATTCAATCACTTCAACAACAGCTTGTTCATCTTGCAAGCGTTTATTATGCTGTTGTTCGACAGTAATTTTAAATACAAATGGAAAAATGGTTCGATTTAGCATAAAGCTATGTCGATGCTTTAAGCGGCGATACAGCTGATTAGCTGACCCTACAGAAGAAAGCGGCGCCTTTTTCTCTACTAACATAAGTGCTAAGTAATAACTGACCGTTTCTTTGATCATACCCTCTTTCATTAACGCTTTTTGTTGCGTTAAAAAATCATCAATCGCTGCGATCGGATCGTCTGTCTTAATAATTAAAGATGCAGCAATAAAGTACTGTTCCGATTGTTTTAACGTGGAGAAAGGCGATAGTTTTTTACTGAGCGTTTGACTAACATGCTCAAATACATTTAAATCTAGCGGTTGATGACTAAGCGCAAATTGTAGTGATACGAGCGCAATACTTTTTGAGTCAAAACGCCAGCGGTAACGCTTTTTTAGTTTTAAGACATTATCTTCAAATACACGTAAAATGTTTAAGTAGTCATCCATAATAAACCCCTCACTTTATAACGATTATGCTAGACTATACCCTTAAATCTTGTGATTAAAAACGGTTCAAGCAAATTAAATTTCTTCATTTATAAACAAGTTAAACGATCAACATCGCGACGAGCCAAATCAATAGAAAACTGATAACAAGCGAAAAACTGGATACCGTCCCGACAAAGCGGCGATCATAATCAAAATCAACCGCATACGGTAAGTGGACAAGTGGCAAGGGAAGAATCGCCCCAATGAATAATGTGAGTCTTACCATCTCACTTAGCGGTAGCATGTAATAACAAATCAAACCAACGATTATACCCACCCCAAATCGCGCTGATAGAAACGATAGTAAATCATGGCGTTGTGACTTGTCCATGTGGATATGAATAAACATCCCGAGCACAATTAAAGACAGCGGCATATTCGCTCTTGAAATGACTTCCGCCGTATCAATCAATAGCATAGGCAGCTGCAAGTTTAGAACTGAAAGGATAAAGACGACGAGATAAGTCATCAGCGGTACCGATCGCCCTAACTTCTTTAATATGGATAAAAAATCAAAGGCCTGATGTTGACCTGAATAATAACTACCAATGACATAACACATACCAAAGGTAATTAAAGCATTCCCAACGTCAAGCATCCCAAAAAACTGAATGCCTTCTTGGCCAAATAAGCCTTCTACTAAAGGATAAGCGAATAAGCCAATATTTAAACCTGGCATCATCATAAGCAACATGCCTTTTGATTTGCCTACTTTCTTACGAAAAAACAAGTAGCCTACTCCCATTAAGATCAAACCATAAATAATGCCACACAATACAAGTACTAACAAGGAGGGTTCAATTGTTAAATCATGAAACGAATAGATAATTAAGCTTGGTAAGGTAACGTTGATGATCAAACGCGAGAGGCCATCCCCCTCATTCTCTCCCAACCAGCCGAAACGGTTAATAAAAAAACCTAGCACGATAATAATAATCGATAAAATGAATTGTTGATTAAAACTACCCAAAAAAATCGCTCCTTTAATATGTATGCCCTTACATGATGTTCTACAATACACAGATGATTCCTTTTCATGGTACACTAGAATATGAGGAAGAACAAGCGATGAACATGGCGTTTTAAATATAGCTTATATTTCACTAATTATTTATCCGGAGGAATAACCATGACACAGATCACACACCTTTTTATCGATGTTGACGGTACTATCGTAAGACATGATCAATCGATTCACAGCAAAACCATCGCCGCCCTTAAAGCTGCTAAAGCAAAAGGCGTTGAACTATGGCTCGCGACGGGGCGACCGGTACATGAACTAAAGCCATTAATGGACACACTCGGCATTACCAATGTTGTTGGATATAACGGGGCTTATGCGAGAAAAGGCGACCGTGTTCTATATGAACAACATATGAATGAACAAGTTGTCGATGATTTGATTCAGACCGCACAAGCTCATAATCAAGAAATCGTGTTATATTCTGACACACATAATTTGTTTACCTCTTTTGAACCTGACTTTGTTCAAACGTTTATTCAACACTTCGGTATTGTGTACAACGCTTTATACACCGATGATCAAAAAAGTCATATATATGGTATGACTTTAATGAACTGTCCAAAAGACAACATCTACTTATATCAAAAAGATGAGACACTTTTCTTTTCTGAAGTACACGTCGAAGGTATGACTAATCACTATGATATTATTCAACAAGCTGTCAATAAAGGCAAAGCAATCGAAGCCATTGTAAAACAAGAAGGTCTAAACATGGAACAGGTAGCTGCCATTGGCGACGGAATGAATGATAAAGACATGTTGAAACTTGCCGGTACCGGTATCGCGATGGGGAACGCTCATCCTGACTTAATCGCTTATAGCGATTATCAGACGACCTCTGTTGATGAAGGGGGCTTATATGATGCCTTTATTCATTTAGGCATTATTGAATCATCATCGTAACTGATCTTCGTTTCATTAGAAACATCTATTTACATCCATTTACTATATAAACATAATGAGGAGCAAGCAAATGATTAAATTAATTGCATCAGACTTAGATGGCACCTTACTACAAGAAGGTGGGACGATTTCAAAAGAAACCGTTCAGATGATTAACAAAGCAGAACAACAAGGTATTCGTTTTATGGTCGCAACTGGCCGCTCATACGGCTCTGCAAAACAAGCAATTTCAAAGGCAGGACTTGACGTGCCTATTCTTTGCATGAATGGGGCTAATCTATTCGACCATGAGCATAATCTTGTCGTGGACACACCCTTTGATGTGCCTATCGCAAAAGAAATTATTGCAGCGGTTGACACAAATAAAATTTATTTAGAAATGTATACAAACAACGGCGTCTACGCGCCAGAAAAAGATCACTTTATCGATATGTTGTTAACGATTTTACGAGAAAAGTTTGTTGGGTTCAGTGATGATGAAATTAAAGCGTATATTGATCGACGTTTCCAAGAAGAAACATTCACCTTTACAGATGATTTTCTATCAGTCTTACATGACCCGAATATTATCCCCTATAAATTACTTGCTTTCTCTTATAATAAAGGTGATCTTGAATCGTTGCGTCATATGTTTTCAAATAGAGAAGACATTTATGTGACAAGCTCAGGATTTGATAATGTTGAATTTAATCATAAAGAAGCAACGAAAGGCCATGCGCTATTACGTTACGCCAAGTCGCTCGGCATTACGTCAGATGAGATTATGGCTATTGGTGATAACGAAAATGATTTACCGATGTTAACAAACGTTAAATACGGTGTCGCGATGGACAATGCTGCAGATTTAATTAAAGCAAACGCCGCCTATACGACCACATCAAATAATGATGATGGGGTAAAAAAAGCGATCGAACGTGCGTTGACTATAAATGCAAAAGAATCGGAAGACGTTTGATTAAATAGTATTGGCTCGTATTGAGCTAATCAAAATAGAATCTGTTTCTTTAAAGATAATCGCCCTACCTTTTTATCACTAATCGGATATACTATTATATCTCGAGTAAAGGTGGTGACGTTTATGTATCCTTGCCAACCAAACCCATGCCAATCAAACAGCTACAATACGTTTGCTTTAATTGTTGTTTTGTTTATTTTACTTGTCATCGTTGGCGCATCTTTCTATTAAGACTAGCTTGACATACAAAAAGACTCACGCCATGTGAGTCTTTTTTCTATCTTCTCGTCTTTCGCTTCTCTTGTTTCATGCTATTTTAGTTACATTCGCTTGCGTTCACCTATATGTCTATCGACAAAAGAACAAATGGTGACTTCACTCATGTGAAATTAATCTAAATAGTACTTAAGCATCCACATATGTTTTTCGAGTGATGTTTTATAGCCAATACATAAATCTTCTGTATCGTCATCGCCCGCTTCACCAGCAAGTTCAATCCCATTTTCTAACTCTTTGACGACTGTTTCAAAGTCCGAAAGGACCGACTTAACCATCTCTTCTGCCGGTACTTTATCTGTGTAAGGTGCTTCACTAATGCTTGAGTGGTCAAGAAACTCTTGTAGTGTAGAATATGGAGTTCCACCAATCGTTAACAAACGCTCCGCAAATTCATCGAATTGCTGATTGACTTCATCGTATAACGCTTCGAATTTTTCATGTAACGTAAAGAAGTTCGGTCCTTTCACATACCAATGATGCTGGTGTAATTTCGTGAATAATACCCCTTGCGTTGCGACAATTTTGTTTAAGTGATCGTGTAATTGTGTCAATGAAAACAACTCCTTTAATAGTTTATTCATTCGATTCATCCACTACGAAACTCTGCTATTGCGTCTATTTGACGTCTCTTACTTCATTTGATTACTTAGCCTAAATAGTAACGTAACATCCACATATGTTTTTCAAGTGATGTTTTATAGCCGATGCACATGTCTTCTGTCACGTCATCACCTGCTTCACCAGCCAGTTCAATCCCTTTTTCTAGGTCCTCAACGACTGTTTCAAAATCAGCTAGGACCGTTTTAACCATCTCGTCTGATGAAACTTCTTTCGTATATGGCGACTCACTTATACTTGAGTGATCAAGAAACTCTTGTAGTGTAGAATAAGGGCTTCCACCAATCGTTAATAAACGCTCCGCAAATTCATCAAATTGCCCATTCACTTCATCGTATAATTCTTCAAACTTTTCATGTAAAACGAAAAACTTATTTCCTTTTACATACCAGTGATGTTGGTGTAACTTCGTGAATAATACCCCTTGTGTTGCGACGATTTTGTTTACGTGATCATGTAGTTGTGTCAATGAAAACAGCTCCTTTTTGTTTATTGAATATGTTTAGATGGATGTTGATAACATGCGTTCATGTGTTTTGTAAAAGCATTTTTGTACAGCGTAAAAAACTTAACCTAAGTAAAAACGTAACATCCACATATGCTTCTCTAGTGACGCTTTATAGCCGATACATAAATCTTCCGTCACATCGTCTCCCGCTTCACCAGCCAGTTCAATCCCTTTAGCTAAGTCTTTGACGACCGTGCCAAAATCAGCTAGGACGGTCTTGACCATCTCTTCTGATGAGACCTCTTTTGTGTATGGTGCTTCACTAATACTTGAGTGGTCAATAAATTCTTGTAGCGTCGAATAAGGACGACCACCAATCGTTAATAAACGCTCAGCAAATGCATCAAATTGTCCGTTTACTTCATCATATAACTCTTCAAACTTTTCATGTAACGTAAAGAATTTATCGCCCTTCACATACCAGTGGTGTTGGTGTAACTTCGTAAAAAGCACCCCTTGTGTTGCGACGATTGTGTTTACGTGATCGTGTAGTTGTGTCATCCAATAGCCTCCTTGAATTGTTTGTAACTGCATCGTTTTCTCTCCCTTGTTACTGTTCCCTTTTCTCAATTTGATAAACATCCCTCAAAAAAGAGAAGTTATTAATTATTACTTTATAATTATTATAATCTAATAATAATTATTTGTCAATCGATTTTTGACTCTTTGTGCGCTAGGATTAAAAGATAAATGATTTTACTTTCATCCCTTTTCTATCTTATAATATAGGAGAATTAATAAAGTTAGTGTTCACTTACATTTAAATATACCCGACTCTCTATTTTTAAAACATATTAAATAAGAGTCAGACAATTAATTTATTTAAGTAATAAGGAGAAAAAGGAGAATGACGATGACGCAAACTGCACTTACACTTGATCACGTGTCTTTTCATATAGATGATGTAGCTATTATTAAAGACATTTCTGGTACGATTGAAGCTGGCAAAATTACAGCTTTCGTTGGTCCATCTGGCGCTGGAAAATCCACCTTATTCCGATTAATCAATCAATTAAAAACCCACACAAAAGGAACCATTACTTTTAATAATGAAGATGTTAAAACAATACATCCGATGATCTTAAGAAAAAACATCGGCATTGTCTTACAAGAAGGCGTCATGACACCGGGGACAGTGTATGACAATTTAGCTTTACCTCGTCAGTTACAGAATGACACATTGAGCGAAGACGACGCGCTGTCTTTTTTACTAAAGGTTGGTTTAGAAGAACGCTTCTTACACAAAAAAGCGAAGGAGCTCTCAGGCGGTCAAAAACAAAAAGTATCGATTGCCCGCACATTAGTCAATCAACCCGAGGTTTTATTAATGGATGAGATCACCTCTTCATTAGACCAAGTCTCCACCCAAGCAATCGAAACATTAATTAAACAGCTTAACAAAGAGGATCATCAGACGATTCTGTGGATCACACATAATATTGACCAAGCCAAACGGTTAAGCGACAATACATGGGTATTAATTGACGGTAAATGCCGTTACCAAGGACCAACAAATCAATTAGATGAAGCAACCGATCAAAGGGTCATCGACTTTTTAGAAGGAGGCGATCAATCATGACTTACTTTACTCTGTCACTGACATTACTATTCGTTCTGATTCCACTCTTACTGGCTTACTATTTAAAGTTAGGCATTGAAAAAGATATTCTTGTGGCGACCGCGCGCTCAGTTATTCAGCTACTGATTGTCGGTTACTTACTACAGTTTATCTTTGACCAGGATTCTCCTATCTTTATGATGCTTATGGTAGGCTTAATTATTTTTGCGGCCACCCATAATGCCAGAAAAAAAGGGATCAATTACAAAGGCATCACGTGGAAGTTGATCTTAACGTATACAACAATTGAACTGCTGACACAAGCCATCTTAATTGGTTTAAATATTACCCCCGCGACACCTCAATATGTCATTCCCATCAGCGGAATGGTTGTCGGCAATGCGATGGTTTTATCGATTCTGTTCCTCAATCGATTAACATCTGAAGTTGAGGATAAACAAGATGAAATTGAACTCATTCTCTCACTCGGCGGTTCGACAAAACAAGCGATTCACAGGCAACTGCTCACGTCAATTAAAGCGAGTACCGTGCCAACGATTGAGAAACAAAAAACGATGGGACTCGTTCAGTTACCTGGGATGATGAGTGGTCAAATCATTGCTGGTGCGGACCCGATTCAAGCCGTTCAGTTTCAACTATTAATTCTATTTATTTTACTCACAACAGCGATTTTAACGAGTATTATGTTAGGTTTCTTATCCTATCCAACCTTATTTACAGAACAAATGCAGTTAAAACAAACGTTTAAATAAAGAAACAGCGACACCAAGCATCTCTTGGTGTCGCTGTTTTCTTTACAGATTATTTAATTTGAGTGTGCTTACTCCATCGTATTAAGCGCTTCGACCATTTGTTCATAATTAACGGCTCCAAGGGCCACGTACTGAATGATACCGTTTGAATCAACCATAAAGGATGTCGGTACCGGTTGAATACCGTAACGAGACGAGACGGCCAACTCTTCATCTAAAAGCACTTGAAATGACAAGCCAAATTCATCGATAAATTCCGTGACATCACTTACGCTAGACTCCGTTGGCGTTAAGTTAACCGCTAGGATTTCAACATCGTTTTCTTGGTAAAACTTCTCCATGTCAGGCATTTCCGCACGGCACGGTGGACACCAAGTGCCCCAGAAATTAACCATGATCCGTTGGCCACGATAATCAGATAGTGTCACCGTCTCACCATTTGTTGATGACAACGTAAAGTCAGGTGCCAGGTTACCGACACTTGTCCCTACTGATGGACCCGCGTCAGTTTGATCACTGGCCTCATCACTTTCTTCAAGTGATCCGTCGCCTTCTACTATATCAAAGTCTTCACTTGTCCCGTCATCACCAAATGGATCAACAAATTCATATAAGCTATATCCAAACATCAACAATAATAAGGCCGCAATGATTATTTTTTTCATTCACCTTTCTCCTTTCATTATCCTAGATTTTCAAACCATGTGTCTTCGACAAGGCGCAATAACCAATTTGATAATCGTGCAAGTTCTCCCGTAAACAGCAGTAACCCAAACATGATAATCAATATGCCGCCGACTTTCGTCAGCTTTTCACTGTACTTCACTAACCAGCGCTGTGAGCCTAAGAAAAAGGTAAAGAGCAAAAACGGTAAGCTAAAGCCAATAATATAGACAACAGTATATAGCGCTCCCGCTGCTGGACTAGTCGCCGCTAAAATAAGGATGGAGGCAAAAATCGGGCCGATACATGGTGTCCATCCGGCGGAAAAACCAATCCCAACAAAGAAGCTACCAAATAAACCCGCCGGCTTATTTTTAATCCGCATCCGACGTTCTTGCATAAGGAACGGAATCTTCGCCCATCCACCGACAACTAAGCCAATAAGTACGAGGAAGATCCCCGCTATTCGTTGAACGAACAAGCCGGTATCCCCGGTTAATAAAGTTTGTAGCCATTCACCTAAAAATGAGACCGATAAACCAAGGCTTAAAAATACCGTCGACATTCCTAGTAAAAAGAACACCGCATGCAGCAGTAAACGTCCTTGTAATTTCATGTCTCTTTTTTCATTTAAATCTTTCACACTAACGCCGGTAATATAGGATAAATATGCCGGAAAAATTGGCAAGGTACAAGGTGACATAAAAGATAGAATACCTGCGGAAAGCGCAAGCCATAGTGTAACATCAGTTGCTGGTTGCATTGTTTACCTACTTTCTGTTGTGTGTGTTTGTGACCATACGAGTGTGCCTATCAATAGAAAACCAAGAACAAGATAGTAGCTCCCGTTAACGTAAAAGCTAAAAAACGGAACTGTTTCAATAAAGTATAAACCAAATGACGTCACACTGTAAAAAGCTATCAAGCCAATGAGTTTAGGTAAAGCAAGCTGGGTTTTCGTTAGCAACACTAACAGCAGTAACGTGATAAATAATAAACCCAGTTGGTAGATTGATACGTGATAAGTCGTGACGGTTAATGTTAAAAATAATTGAACAAATTGACTCCCTACGATGAAACGGAAAAGGCTATCCATGAACGGATGATGACGGATTGCTTCTTTATTGAGAGACCAAGCCAGTACACCTACGACACCGACGAGAGCTAAATAAAGGGCGCTTGAACCACTTGGATAAGCTAATACCGCAACGGGGTCGTCAATAAATAACGGCAGGTTAAGTATCACTTTCGCTACAATAGTAAAGATCATCGTATATAACACACCGTCTAGTATTTTATTGCTATGTATTTTTTTTAATGCCTTATCATGTGGACTGGTATAATAAAAGAACAGTGCACCACCGAGCAAACCTAAAATTGTCACAATCAGTGTTGCTTTTATTACGAGCGGTCCTAGTAATATGGCTTCTGGTAACATGTTGCTTCCCCCTTTATAAACCTTATCGTATAGTATTATACCTTATATGGTATTAAGTTGACACTTATTTGCCCACAAAAATAAGACGCCCCTCTTTATCAGATAGCTACAGATAAAAAGGGGCATCTTCATCATTCGTTATTTAATTTGGTCAATCGCACCAATTAAAATATCTTCCACTTCTTTTGCCAGTTCTTCTAGTTTAGTATCTTCTAGCATGCTCGCTTGCGTAGATGGTCGCGGCATACCGATGTGTGTTTTTCCGTCCGCTTCGAAAATCGTTACTTTACATGGTAAAAACATGTGCGCAAGTGGGTTTTGGTCAATTAACTTTTTAGCATGCTTTGGATTACATACTTCAAACTCGTATGACTGCGTGTGATGATCCACACCTTTTTTCTGCATAATCGCCGTTAAATCAAGCTCACCTAAAATCCCGAATTGTATGGTCGGAACGACCTCATATAAAGCATCCTTTAATTCAGCTGCTGATTTTTCTGATGTGACAACATAATGATACATCGAATCCATCACTCCTTCTCATATTTTAACGTTAATATACCTATACCCCTTGCGGTCCCTGATAAAACATCATACCACCCGTTAAATTGGTGACGTCATACCCTTGACTTTCTAAAAACTGTACCGCACTTTGACTTCTTGCTCCAGATAAACAGACGATATAATAGGGCGTAGTTTTCTCTAAATCACTTAAGCGATATGGAATCTGACCTAACGGAATGTTGATAGCACCTGGAATTTTCCCGTCTAGTAATTCGTATGGTTCACGTACATCAATCACATGTACGTCTTCTTTATTCTCTAATTTCTCAATAATATCATTTATAGCAATAGCTTTCATCGTTTTCTCCTTTGATACACACAACGTGTTATTTTCTACTCTTAATTAATAATTCCATCGCCTCTTGGATGAGTTGATCTTTTTCTTCATCACTTTGCGGGTTGATTAATCATTGTTGTAAATTTTCACTCACGACAAGCCCCATCGTTTTATCAACCGCATTGCGCACAGCGGACATCTGTGTCACAACGTCACGACAAGATTGATCTTCTTCCATCATTTTAATGAGACCTCTAATTTGCCCCTCTACTCGTTTAAGACGATTGGTTAGTTTTTTATCATATTTCATTTTAAACGCTCCTCAACATTTCTCACACTATGCGATTAGTTAACGAGAGACATAATCTTTTCAGGGTCAAACCCAAGCACCCATTCTTCATTCACTATTGTTTGCGGCACTCCCATTTGACCCGTTTGATTCATCACATATTGCATCGCTAATGGGTCTTGTTGGACATTGACATCTGTATATTCAATATTTTGTGCTTCTAAGAAGTTTTTTAACATGACGCAGTAAGGACAAGAATTGGTTGTATAAACAGTGACTTTATTCATTTGATAACCTCCTAATGATTCGTTGTTAATTTGATTATATACCCCTAAGGGTATCTAGTCAACTGTTTTGTTTTGTTTTTTTATATCCTCTGCGCTAGGCAAGATTCAGACTCCCATCCCAGCCTATCTTTACCACTTTTTTAAACTAACCATCAGCATGAGATAGATAGGCAAGTAAAAAGGGCAAAAAAGAAAAAAGCTAATGTTTGTATCATCGCTTTTTTCTTTAGCCCCAAGCTTAATCAGTTAGGATATGCCTTCTAGATGTTGTTGAATACCTGCTATTTGCTTCACAACCTCTTTAGGTGGCAAGGGTTTACTAAAGAGATAACCTTGGATGAGTTGACAGCGTAATTGTTTTAATAACTTTAATTGCGCTTCCGTTTCAACACCTTCAATCACGACACGTAAGTTAAGCGAACGACTCATTTCCACAATGGCTCGAATAATCGCTAAATCATTTGTTTCTTCATCGAGATTTCTTACGAAAGCTCGGTCAATTTTTAATATATCAATCGGGAACTTCTTAATATACGACAACGACGAGTAACCAATACCGAAATCATCCACCGAAATCCGGATGCCGATGGCTTTTAATTCATTCAGTACACGATTGGATAAAGCAATATCTTTCATTAGAATATTCTCTGTCAATTCAAAGACTAAGTGATGTCGATGACACCCGCAATGATTGATAATCGTTTTAACGCGTTCCACAAAATCTTCCTCAATGATTTGACGATATGAAATATTGACAGACACAACTGCTTCTAAACCACTATCTTCCCATAATTTTAATTGCTGACAAGCTTTTTCCATCACCCAATAACCAATCTGAACAATACGTCCGGATTGTTCAGCAATAGGAATAAACTCCGTTGGGCTAACATAACCATATGACGGATGTTTCCATCGTAATAACGATTCGAAACCATAGAGGCGTTCTTCTCTTACATCAACAATCGGCTGATAAAACAGCTCAAACTCTTGGTAATCACTCGCATAATACAAATCATTCTTTAGTTGTAGTTGACGTTTAGATTGTTCGCGTTGGTCAGGGTGATAGTAGTGCGTTTTCACTTCATCATCTAACTGCGCTTCTTTTAGAGCCATCTCTGCTTCGATCATTAATTGATCGATGGACTGATCCTGTGAAATCGAGACCCCAACAGAAATCGTCGTAATCACATCTTTTTCATTTAAATGCCACGGCTCTTCGATTGCCTTAATAACCGTCTGAATGTATTCATCTAATTTCTCTTGTTCATTCGTATTGACAATGAAAGAAAATTCACTTTCACCCGTTCTAGATAACAGTTGAATGAAGCTATAAGGTGACATTAAATCTGAGAGTTCTTTTAAAATAAACGTCATCGTATCTTCACCGTAGGCGTGTTGGATATGATTGATTTCATCAAAACTAATCATCACTAAACTCGTTGCTAAATGACTTTTTAGTCGATCCTTTAATTTTTGTTTAAAATAGAACCGGTTCGGCAGTTGCGTTAACGGATCAAAGTATAGTGATCGGTTAAGTGCTTGTTCAAATGTTTTGCGTTCGCTAATATCACGGATGTTAAGCAGTAGCTTCTCCTCTAAATCATCATGATCAAAGAAGACAGCCGCATTAACTTCCATTGTCATATCACCATCTAAAGGATGATGAACGTCTAACTCTAATGTATCGCTTTCTTTTGTATTTTTCACTAAGCGCAAGAAACTTTCAAATTGATCACGATAACGCGCAGGGAGCTGCATGAGTAAGCGATACATATGCGGCAGCTCACCAAAGAACTTTTCAGCCGCAGGTGAGATATAATCAATGCCCTCTTTCTCATTGATTAAGACAATCATATCGGTTGAGTGTTCAGAAATTAGCCGATAGACGCGTTCACTTTCTGTAATTTGTTGCATAAAACGAAGTTTTTGCATCGCAATCGCAAACAGTGAGGTATACGATAAGACGGCGGAATCGAGAATCGATAACGTTGTGACATCATCACATACTAAGACGATTAAAATGCCGTAAACTTCCTTCGCTTCAGAATACACCGGCACAGAATACATCGATCGGTAGCCCAACTGTTGGTTAAAGATCGGATCAACTTCTTTTATCGTTACCTTTTGTGCATGAATGACCTGTTTATCTTCACTTAAATACGTCATGAAGCGACCGTCCAATGGTTGCGCATCGAAAAATTCGCGGGTTGGTTTTTTTACATTCTTCGAATAAAATCGAAGCGTGTGAGACGGTTCTGTCAGTCGTAAAAACACTACTTCACCTTCCAAGTGGTGTCTGACCCGATCGATTAAGTACTCGAGCAATTGATGTTCCTCCCTCACTCGAATAATCGCTTCAAACATATCTAATTGATTTTCAATCAGACGTTGTTGTTCTGTTTGATCGGTCACATCTTCTTGAATGACTAAATAATTTTCTAATTGAGACGTTGCACTAAAGATCGGTGACATTTTAATCGCTTGCCAGTAAAATGTCCCATCCTTTTTGACGTTAGGTAATATTGTCGCATATGGCTGTTGATCCTTTATCGCTTCATTTAACCGCTGCTGTTCCAACTCAGGCATCGGCACTTGGTGCATCTTAAGATACTCTCGACCAAACATATCCGTTTCATTAAAGCCGGTAAGGCTTTCAGCCGCGCGATTCATAAAGATAACCGGATGATGTGGTTTATTCGGATTTATTAACACGATCCCTTGTGTGATCTGTTCCATCACATGTTTATAACGGGCATTGATGTGTGAGATTTCCTCTAGTTCACGTTCTTTATTTAAACGTTGATTAAGCGCTTCTTGTTGTTTCATCTCAAGACGATCAACAAGGTAGTAGATGAGGACAGATGTCATTAAAATAAAGAAATAACCTTTCAACGTTTGGACAGACACAACATCAAATAACCTAAAGTCTGTATCTTCTACGAGATAATCAGAAAAGGTGATCCATAAAGCTGAAATAATAAAATAAATTGATGTGATACGTAGTGATGACTTCATTCGATTCACTCCAAACATCATATTAAACCAACAGTGACTTTTAACAAACCGACATAAATCATGTTTAAACTCATGTATAAGTATTCCCTTACCTATCAAACAATAAACGGTCCCTAAGTCACTAGTTTTAATATCGGTCATCCCGATTGTTTACTAAAGCCCAAGCAATTAGGTTGCAGAAGTTCGCCAGACGTGCTTAAATACACATCAGATAATCATTTAATGAGGTGAACCTATGACAACGTTTAATACCATTGATTCTAACGACACTCTTGATGACTTTTTATCAACCGAAGGTGTCTCATTCCTGTACATTTCAAGACCAAATTGCAGCGTCTGTGTGAGTTTACTCCCACAAATTGAAACTGTATTTGAAGATTTCCCACAAGTGAAAACAGCTTATGTTAATCAAGCCAATGTACCAGAGGTGGCGGGTCGCTTTAATATCTTTACCGTACCCGTTTTGATTCTATTTGTGGATGGCAAAGAGTATTTAAGAGAAGCGCGAATCGTACCAATCGAACCGTTCCGCGACAAGGTAAGTAAAATCGTTGACGGCTATTACAATGAATAGAGTCTGTCACAGACTAAAACACCTGACTTCATCACGATGCCAGGTGTTTTAGTTTTGTTTTATGAAACGTTAAAAAACCTTAGTCAATTTTAATAAGATCCGTTGGTGAAATCATGCCTTTTAGTTTTTTATGACTTTCACCTGTATCCGTAATAAGAAGCGCATCAATCAGTTTATCTTTTTTCATTGCTTCCATAAAAATGGCCTCCGCTTCAAATACACTCATATCACTCGGAATAAATCGATAATTCGCTTCCTTTATCGCATCTTCCTGTACCAATTCACGCACTTCGGTATGAAATAACTTGCGACAGTCGCCATTCATATGTTGTGCGATAAAATGTAAAATACATTTATCCGTTAAGAGACCGATAAATTGCTTACTTACGTACACTGGGAATTGTGAAAACGTTGTTTCTTTGATGATGTTCAATACTTCTTCAATCGTTAAGTCTGCTTGAATGGACCGCAGTGTTTTACCGAATAAATCAATGACCTTTTTAGGTGCGGTAAGTTCTTGTTCGATTTTTTCAATCAATTCAACAATATCATCATGCGGGTCGGCAATCGTATATTCGTGCCCTGTGCGCCCATGAACAATCGCATTTCTAAGTTCTGAAAACTCCAGTAAATCTTGTTGATAATGACTCACAATCGGATTCGTTTTTCTTAATCGTTGGACCGCGCGGTGAAAAGGAACGTAGCGTGTATCAAGGATTTGTTGATCAAAATATTTCTCAATCTTATTAAAAGCTACAATAAATCGTTCATCATTTCTCATCATAGTCGCCTCATTTCTGCATCTCTTTAGGCCTATTATACACGAAAATAGGACAAATCTATACCAGATGGTCCACTTAAACTACGCGACCAAAATATAACAACCGGTCTATGCATTAAAGGTGCCTTTACGATAATTTGAAACGATTCACCTTATCTGTTAACTCTTTTGAGAGCGTTGTCAATTCAAGGCCCACTGTTGTTATTTGACTCATAGACTGCACGGCTTCTTCACTCGAAGCCGCTGTTTCTTCAACACCCGCGGCTGACTGCTCTGTTAGTGATGCGACTTCTTCAATGGACTGTTGCATGTTTATTGTGCCGTTCTCTAATGATAGTAATTGATCAGCTACTTGTTGCAGCGAACGCGAGACACGATGATAAGCTTGGTCCATGTTTAAGAATATCGCTTTCGTCTCATTAATTTGAGCGGAGCCTGTTTCTACTTCTCTATACCCGCGTTTTAGCCCTGTTGTCACTGTTTGGGTCTCAGATTGAATCGTCTCGGTAATGGTTGTAATCTGATGGATAGAAGAAGAGACTTCTTCTGCTAGTTTTCTTACTTCATCTGCGACAACGGCAAAACCTTTACCGTGTTCACCCGCACGGGCCGCTTCAATGGCCGCATTTAACGCTAATAAATTTGTTTGTTCTGCGATACTCTGAATCACATCAACTAACTTTGTGATTTTCTCTGTTTCAGTATTTAACTCCTCCACACCGACTACCGCCGCTCTGACGACTTTCTCAACCGCTTGCATCTGCTTGACACTTTGTTCCATTGAATCAGCACCCTTAGCTGTTAAATCAATGACCGTTTCGGCTTCTTTTGTAGAGGCCGTTGTTTCATGTGTCATGTCGTTGACGGCCACTAAGAAACGTTCCATGGACTCGTTGAGTTCTTGAGCATGTTGTGCTTGGTTTTCTGCCCCACTCGATAATTCGGTCATTGTTTCGGCAATCTGCTCACTACCTTCTTTCACTTGTAGGGAGGATGTCGTGAGGACGTTGATTTGGTCCATAACACCTTTAGCGGTCTCTTTAATGTCATAAATAACCGCCGTAACATCTCTTTGCATAACTGCCATCTGTCTTGATAGTTCTCCAATTTCATCACGGCGCTTTTTAAATAATGGCTGTTGTGTCAAGTCCCCAGTCGCCATGGCTTTCATGCGTTTGGTCACAACTTTAAGTGGTACTGTAATCGAGCGCCCTAAAATTGTACTTGTCACTAATGAAAAGATCGCCGCCACAGCGACAACAATATAAATCATCCATTTGCTGTTATGAAAGACCGTCTGTGTGTCACTATATAAGTCAGTGACAGCCGCTTGATTCATGTCCATCAACTGTTCTAAATAATCACTTAATGACTCATAAAACATGCCGATATTCATCAGTTCATCTCTTGACGTTTCATAGTCACCCGCTTCAATCATCACCATATGATTATTGACGACACGTTCAAACCTAATCCAATTAGCTTTCGCTTTTTTAAACAACTCTGCTTCTTCTTCTGTTAGGATAGCGCTTTCAAAATTCGTCATGTGTGTCTCTATTTTTGAAAAATTCTCACTTACGACTTCTATGTATGACGGATCTTCATACGTCACCGCCGTTAACATGTTCACTTGCGCATTCTCAGCTAACCGGACCATTTGATTCAAATCTTGCATCGGCTCGATACGTTGTTCGTACATTTCGTCCGAACTTTGTCGTGTTTCTTTTAATGCTTCTATACTCATCCAACCAACAAACCCAAGTAAAACAAGGACGATCATCGCATTCATTAATAATTTCTGAGTAATTTTCACTCGTACCACTCCTAGATATTTTCTCGTTCTTCCTACTTACATTATCGTCACTTGTCCGGATGAATTCAAGTACTTTTTATAAAAACATAACATCTTTATCCGTAAATAGTCCTTAATGCGCTATATTTTTCTCGATTTTAGTTGGAAACATACGCATAGATATAAGTGATTCACCTACTTACATCTACTCTTATACGTATGTTTAATCAAGGGATTAATCACTCAATAATTACTCACACAAAAAGGCGATCCACCGTAACGGATCACCTTTTGTTTATTCTGTTATATTTGTTGCCGTATGCGTTGATAGCTTTTTAAAATAACGGTATAAGACGAAATTAATCACTGCCCCCATTAAGACAATGAATAACAGTGCCACGATAAAGACATCGAATTTACCGAGAGAATAACTATATAGTCCTACCCCAATACTAAGGACGCATTCGAACACAGCTAAAAACAAAAAATAACGATACTTCATATCCACCCTACTTTCAAAAAAAATCAAGCCATAGCTTCGCCAATCACACACATGTAGTATAACATAAGTTTATCATTTTACTGCACTAACACTGCGCTCACAAAGAGTTGAGACGAATGGTTAATACCTCTCGTTTTTGCTATCATGACCTTCTCTTAATTTTTGTGAATAAGTGGATACATAGCCAACATTTCTTCAACGAGAATCAGAATCGTCTCCGTTGACATCAATTGATCTTCTGCATGCATGAAAATTAATGATAACTGGATATCATCGCCTTGAGCCTCTTTTTGGATTAGATCACGATGATACTGATGCGCCTCATTAAAGTAACGTCTAGCTTTTTCTAGCTTCTGTTCTGCCTCTTTAGTTTGTTGCTGTTTTGCATCTTGGAGGGCTAAAATCGCTAAACTTTTAGCACTCCCTGCTTCTGCGATTATGCCAAAAGCTTTTTGTTGTAACTAATCTTTTTCTGTCATAAGGGTCTCCTTTTAGTGCTGTCATGATTGTGTTTCTTTCATTATTTTAGCTCATTTATTCTTTCATGAGCCCGTCTTCTATTAAGTCTAACCCTTGCCTTAATACTTTTTCCCCGTCCATTTCAGCATAATCTTTTGACGAAAGAGACATAACTGGAATGTGTGGATACTTCGCTTTAATTTTTTCTTCCATGTAATGAATTTGTGGACTGATAAGTAGCGCATCAGCTGCATCAGTAAAAGAAGTCAAATCCCCCATACCAGAGGCATGAATCATGACTTCTAACTCTTGTTTCTCTGCAACCCGAATCATTCGATTAACTAACATACTACTAGACATACCAACAGCACATACGAGGACTAAGTGTTTCACACAACATTCCTCCCTTAGGATTTGGTCATAAGCTAAGAAATAGCTTACATAAGACTCTTCCTGTTTTATCTAGTTAGTAAACCTTCATTCTTTTTATAAAGTTAGACGTGAGCGATAGAGATGCCGTGTTGTTTTAACCACGTATGAAGTTGAGGCAACCATGTTTGGGCCGCCATATTGACGTGACTCGCCTCACCCATTGTTGTCTCATCACTAAGGGCCAATCCATGGACGCCCGTTTGATATAAGTGCAACTCATAAGGGACACAGTTAGCTGCTAAGACTCGCGCAAAGGTTAAAACATTCTCGTGTGGGACTAAACCATCTTCAACCGTATGCCAAAGAAACGTTGGAACGGTTTCTGCCGTAATATAAGTAATAGGGCTTTTTTCACGTAACTGATCGTCTGTTGGATGTTCAGTGCCGAAGACATATTGATGAGATGCTTGCCAAAAGTTTTGTAAATCGCTTGATGCCGAAGCATCAACAACACGCATCATTTCCAGATAATCAACAACGGGATAGCCCAAAACAAGACAAGCCGGTTGATATACTGCTTTACTGTGATCTCGCCTTGCCAAAAATGCCTCTGTTTGTCCATAAGTCGCAAACATCGCCGATAAGTGACCACCCGCAGAAAAACCCATGAGAATTATCTTTTTTGTATCCACTAAAAATTGATCAGAGTGCGCGTGAATATATTCAAAGGATGTGGCTAAATCTTCTAGCGCTTGATCGCTGATCATATCTTGATCTGTCTCATTTTTTGTATCACGTGTCGTGTAGCGCAATTGAAACACATGATAACCTAGCCCTAATAAACGCAAAGCAATAGGTTCACCTTCGCGGTCTGACACACCAAAATAACCGCCACCTGGCACAAGAACAACGGCTGGTCGCTTCATGCCCGTTTGAAACTCTTCCTTATCGTCAATAATATAACTGGTCAGTGTCACTTTCGGTGTATGTTCTCTTAAATACTCTGTGATGACTTGCATCTTTTATCTCCTCCTAAGTTAACGCTTACAAAAATAGTATATCAAATCTTTACGTCTTTGCGCGCATTTTATTCAGGAATAACGAACAATTTTATACACTCTTAAGATTATCTTTCGTTTTTTAATAAAAATATTTGACATTATTATTGAAATTCGGTATATTACTTGAGGGATTCGAACAATAATGTTTAACCTACTATAAAATATTCGTCTTTTAGGAGTGTATACAATGGAAAATGTATTTGATTATGAAGATATTCAATTAGTACCAGCGAAGTGTATCGTAGAGTCACGTAGCGAGTGTGACACGTCGGTCACATTAGGTGGCTATACCTTTAAATTACCGGTCGTTCCCGCTAATATGCAAACCATTATCGATGAACGTATTGCCCGTAAGCTTGCGACAGACGGTTACTTTTATATCATGCACCGGTTTGAGCCTGAGACACGCGAAAAATTCATTGAATCGATGCAACGGGATCAATTAATTGCCTCGATCAGTGTCGGTGTAAAACCTGAAGAATATGCTTTTATCGATCAATTAAAAGCTAAAGCGCTCATCCCTGAATTTATCACAATCGATATTGCCCACGGACATTCAGAAGCGGTCATTAAAATGATTCAGTATATTAAACAACAGTTGCCAAAAGCTTTCGTGATTGCCGGAAATGTTGGGACACCTGAAGCTGTGCGTGAACTAGAACACGCCGGAGCAGATGCAACAAAAGTTGGTATTGGTCCAGGGAAAGTATGTATTACTAAAATCAAAACAGGCTTTGGTACGGGTGGTTGGCAGCTAGCGGCGCTTCGTTGGTGTGCAAAAGCCGCAAGTAAACCTGTCATTGCCGATGGTGGTATTAGAACCCACGGCGATATCGCTAAATCAATTCGCTTTGGCGCCTCAATGGTCATGATCGGATCATTATTTGCCGGACACGAAGAATCACCTGGTGAAACCGTTGAAGTGAATGGCAAGCTCTATAAAGAATATTTTGGTTCAGCTTCAGAATATCAAAAGGGTGAGAAAAAGAACGTCGAAGGTAAAAAAATGCACGTAGAATACCGCGGCAAATTGGCTGACACTTTATTAGAAATGGAACAAGACTTACAGTCTAGTATTTCTTATGCGGGTGGAAAGCAGTTAATGGCGATTCGTAATGTAGATTATGTCGTCGTTAAAAATTCTATTTTCAATGGTGATAAAGTGTATTAATGCACTCGATGATGTATCATTATAAACGTAAAGAGCCGCCCTCATGTTTAGGGTGGCTCTTTACATGTTATAACTGGTAGTTAAATAATACCGAATAGACTTAAACCAATCGTGTTAATCGCTAAGTTTGCTCCGGCATGAATGACATACGATGTGAGTATGGACCCGGTCTTTTCATTAATATAATTAAAGAATAACCCAGCGATGACTAAACTGGCAATCAACAAAAGAAATAAGACAGGTGAAAACCACTGTGCCATAATCGCGACATGATACAAACTAAAGACAAAAGCACTTAATGTATAACTCATCCAGCGCGGCCAATAGTTATTTAACGTTAAAAAACCAAACCCTCTAAAAAAACCTTCTTCAATCATCGCATTCACGAGCGGAATGTAGAAAAAGACAAACAAGAAATTATTTTTAGTGATCGCCATGGAGGATGCCAATTGGCCGGTGACCATCGAGAAATCAAACAAATCTTTTAACAAAAGATAGGCGAGTACGATCAATCCGTAAGTCGCGACTGCTAGCACAACGATATGTAATACTTGTTTCCTCTTTAACACAAATATATCGCTCACCTTAACCCATTTAAAATATTGATTCAAGCTTAAGGGCACAAGGATAAATAGAATGATTTTAACGAATGATTTTACCCAATAGTTCGGGGCAAGAAATAAGTCAACGGGCGCCATTAAAATAGGTAAAGTGATAAACAGTATGAGCGCCGTTATGCGCTTATGTCTTGTCATATCCATCATCGTCGCCTCCGACTGACCGCACTATTTTTCGCCCGTAATTTTTCCATCTTCTCATGTATATTTTTTTTACGCTTTGTTGTTTCCACGGTATTTATACCGAGGATCTGAAGCGACTCGTCTGCCACTTCCACATCTAAATAATCTTGCGGCTTTGCCCCCGTTGGCAATTGATCTTTTTTAACGACAAATTGTTTATGCATTGATTCTACTAATATGACCGCTGTATTCAAATCACTGAAACGGTCAATGACAGCTAATGTTTTCATAAGATTCACCTCACACATGCTTTATTTTCTGTTTTAATATCCTTTAATCTTCCCGCCGCAATCCCCTTAATCCGGGTCAATTGATCAACAGAATCAAACGGTCTTAATTTAATCAGTTGGTCTGCCCGTTCCTCACCTATATGAATAATCGTCATGAGTTCCTCTTTTGAGGCGGTATTAATATCGACACACGCGCCACTTTGCACATCTTGTTTATTCGTCGTATCATCAGCTTGTGCATCAGGCGCTGGACTCTGGACAGGTGGTGCAACTGTTGTGTCCTCTTTCGTCTCATTCGTTGAATCGTCCTTTGTCACCACAGGTGTTGTTGGGTAGTCGTTTGCTTCAATGAGCTTGAGTTTTTGCCCATCAGATTGAAACACAACATCACCATGTTGACTCGTTTGATACACATCTACCCCCGCCTTGATCAATCGCGCAACGACTTCTTCATGCGGATGACCATAACTATTCTTTTCACTAGCAGAAATAATGACAGCTTCTGGCTTGACCGTTTCTAAAAAGGCCGCTGATGTCGATGTATTCGATCCGTGGTGACCTAATTTTAAAATCTCACTCTGTAACCCCGTACCAAATTGATTGATCATGGTCGCTTCTTCTTTTATACCTGCATCTCCCGTTAATAAAATATCAATCGTACCGTGTGTAACTTTAGTAACGATTGAGTCTTTATTGGCATCATTCGTCTTTGTGATAGGTCCTAAAACATCAATCGCGACATCGCCAAAATCAATTCCATCACCTACTTCAGGTTCATAGTAGACAATATCTTTTTCCATAATAAGATTAATGGTATTCTCAAAAGTTTTTGATGTCGACTCAACGCCGTTCATCCACACTTCATCTACCGTGAGAGCGTCTAGGATAAGTGGCATTTGGCCGATATGATCAGCATCTGAATGTGTAGCGATCATTAAATCTAGGTGCGTCACCCCTCGCCTGTTCAAATAATCAATCACCGCACGCCCATTCCAGTTACCTGCATCAACTAAGACATTTCCTGAAGCTGTTTCAATGAGGATACTGTCCCCTTGACCGACATCAATAAAATGTACCGTCATATTGCCAGATGCTTCGATAGGGTTAGTATCTTCTGTAGACGTTTCACCTGTATCTGTTATATCATCATTCACAGCGGTGTCAGTCGCTGCTTCGTTCTCACTCGATTCATTGTTCACTTCATTTTGGGCTTGATCTGAATCCTCCCCTGCTTGGTCAACATCGGTCCCCAAATCTTCTGTCGCGGCATCATTTGTTCCTTCACTGTCCGATGACTCTAACGTTGCCCCGCAACCTGATAACATAAGCACGATCATCACTAAAGGAAGTAACCATCTTTTCAACATGTCAATCTCCTCACTCTCTATGTATGCCTATATTTTACCATACATTGTCGACTATCTACAGGTGAAAATTTATAGTCAAAGGCCACACACGTCTCTTCATAACCGCCAAGAATATTCCGATATTAAATATGTAGTGTATTTATATTGAGGAGTGATATAAGCATGTTTAAGAAAAAGCCAAAACATCCTGTCAATATCCAAGCAAATGACACAAAAGCTGTCGTAGATGACCTAACAACAAAGTTATCAGAAAAGCGCAACGATTTAGAAACGACACTCGTATCGATCAATGCCTTATTAATTGAGATGACGAGCTTAGACTACATCAAACAAATGATTTTAAGCGTCCGTAATCAAGCTGACCTTATTGAAAGTGTCGCCAGCGGTAGTGAGGAACTCGCCTCTACGACAGAGGAGATTGCTAAACAAACCCAAACCTCAGCCGAAAAGGCAGGCGTAGCTAAAACAACCACGGATAAAAGCTTATCCGACGCCCAAACAGCTTTTAAACAAATGAATAAAGATGTTAGTCGCGTCGGCGAAATTAAAACCGATATGGCCGAAGTGATCAAAGAAGCCGCTCGCATTACTGACATGGTGGATGTGATTAAAGGCGTGGCTGAACAAACCAATTTACTTGCTTTAAACTCATCAATAGAAGCGGCACGTGCGGGTGAACACGGTAAAGGATTCTCTGTTGTGGCCAATGAGATCAAAAAACTCGCCGATTCAACGAAAGTCCAGGTAGCTCAGATTGAATCCATCGTCTCAGAACTCACGAAGAAGATTGATCAAACAAATGATAAAGTAGACGATATTGTTGATGACTTAACGAAAGCCAATGAAAAGATGAGCGAGGCCTTTAATGAACTGGATGGTATTAAAGAAGCCTTTGATTATTTAACCCAAGCATTTACCGAAGTAAGTGCCAATGTAGAAGAACAATCAGCCACAACCGAACAAATGGCGGCTCATCTTGAACAAATTAATGATATCAGCCATCAAATTGAATCAGATACCGAAAGAACAGGTGACGTACTTTATAAAATCTCAGCAACACTGAATACCATTCGGACAGCGATGTATCAACATTTACACGATCTAAACGATCAAACAAAAGCTGACGTATCAATCGCAGACCATTTAATGTGGAAATGGAATATTTACAATATGATCTTAGGTTATGTTACACTAGATGACTCTCAAGTTGGGACTGAAAAAGACTGTCGTCTCGGACAGTGGTTAACTACGTTACCCCAGACCGAGAAATGTCAAGCCGTTAAACAATCGATTTTACCACCACATAAGCGCATACATGACCAAGCGCGTGCAGCCATTAAAAGTTACACTAACCAGCGCATACACGACGCAGAAGAGAGCTTAACACAAATAGAAAAAGATTCACATCTTGTCGTTGATTACATCAAACAGATCAAAGCAAATCTACCCTCATGAGTCATCTAATAGATGCCTATCGACTCAGATTTGATGATCGTTATCTTATTATTTAGCCGGTCATTTTGACCGGTTTTTATATTGACATTCGTGTATAATTAACGTATGGTAGCTTAAGTAAAACATTGCTTAAAAACTTCGGATTTATATAGAAAAAAGGAGGTCATCCTATGGCTAAGCGTCAATTAGCAGTCATTGGTTTAGGCCAATTTGGTCGTGGCGTGACAGATACATTAATCAAGCAAGGACACGATGTGCTTGTGATTGATAAAAAAGAGCGACTGGTTAGCGATTATCAAGCGATTGCCACTCATGCGGTTGTCGCTGATACGACAGAGGAAAACCGCTTAAAAAGTCTCGGTTTAACGAATTTTGATTACGTTATTGTGGCGATTGGTGAAGACATTCAAGCGAGTATTTTAACGACCCTCATCTTAAAAGATATGGGTGTCAAAAACGTCTGGGTAAAAGCGATCAACAAGAACCATTCAAAAATATTAAGTCGGATCGGCGCTGATTATATTATTCAGCCTGAAAAAGATATCGCCAAGCGACTCGTCAATCAATTACTGCATAATCATATTATGGATTTTATTGAACTCTCGGATGATCATAGTATCGTTGAAGTAAAAGTTTCCGACCGTTTAGTCAATCGTTCGATCGAAGCTATTGATTTAAGAGGCCTTTACGGCTTATCACTCATAGGTATTCGTCATAACGGTAAAGTGGATATTAATCCAAGTCCCTACTATCTAATGCAGCCAAAAGATGTCCTCATTATTTTAGGGCGTAACCGGTCGATTCAAAAATTTAAAAAGGTGGAAGTATACGATGAATTTACGCTTAAAGCTAAGAGATAATCCTTTATCACCACCACAAATATTAGCGATGGGTTTCTTTGTGATTATTACGTTAGGGACACTCTTTCTTAAATTACCGATTAGCCGCACGATGCCCCTCTCATGGCTGGACGCTTTCTTTACAGCCACATCAGCCGTTACGGTTACCGGTTTAATTGTTGTTGATACAGGGACAGCGTTTACTACTTTCGGACAAACGGTATTAATGATCCTTATTCAAATTGGCGGCTTAGGCTTTTTAACATTTGCGGTGATGAGTATCTTATTCCTAGGAAAAAAAATCCGTTTAAAAGAAAGACTGTTGATGCAGGAAGCGTTAAATCAAAATTCAATGGGCGGGATCATCCGTCTGATTCGAACCCTTTTCTATTTTGCGGTGACGATGGAACTGATCGCAACAGCGCTGTTAAGCATCCGGTGGATTCCAGAGTTTGGCGTCGGGCGCGGGATATTTATTAGCCTCTTTCACGCGATCTCATCATTTAATAATGCGGGTTTTAGTCTCTTTAGTGATAGCTTATCTCACTATGTCGCAGACCCACTGATCAATATCGTGATAACCCTTCTATTCGTCTCAGGTGGGATTGGTTTTACTGTTATTTATGAGCTCATGCATAAAAGAAAATGGCGAACATGGACGTTACATACGAAAGTCATGTTACTCGGGACATTTCTTATTAATGTCTTCGCCGTGCTTAGCTTTTTTATTTTAGAAGTTAATAATCCCAATACCATTGGTGATCTTTCGCTTGACGGACAGATTTGGGGGAGCTTTTTCCAAGGGTTAACCCCTCGTACAGCAGGTTTTAACTCATTGGATTACAGTCAAATGAATCCAAGTACGCTCATGCTGACAATCTTTTTAATGTTTATTGGTGGCGGGAGTGCCTCGACAGCTTCAGGTATTAAGGTGACGACGTTAATTATTATTATCCTTGCGGTGGTTGCTTATCTCCGTGGTAATAGCCAAGTATTTGCCTTTAGACAACGCATTGATACGGAAGTCGTTATCCGGTCATTATCCATCATTGTTATTAGTTTCTTTATCGTTTTCATTGCGATATTTATTTTAGCAGTAACGGAAGACTTACCGATGATGAGCGTGGTGTTTGAAGCTTTTTCAGCCTTTGGTACCGTCGGCCTATCTACCGGGATCACCGACCAGTTATCTGTGATTGGTAAACCTGTGATTATGCTCCTCATGTTTATCGGTCGTGTGGGACCTTTAACGATTGCCTTTTCACTTGCACGCTCTCAACCACCTCGGATTTCCTATCCGAAGGGTGAAATCTTCACCGGTTGATTATGTCTGTTCCTACCTTTATATTTCGTATAATTGTGTTATGTGTATAATCACTCCAAGCAAAAGCGCCTAAGACTTGTGTCTTAGACGCTTTTCTTTACGTTGATTAAGCATGATCGGTTGGATTAAGCCAATTAATTAAGTAATCTTCACTAAATAAATCATCCGGATAGTGAATCATACCGGTGTCACCATCTTCATATAGCCACTGCACAAATTCATTCAAAGCTTCAAAATATGGGCCATATAAGAATTCAAAACTAACCGTTTCTTTTGGCATGCGGTTTTCTTCACAAAGTTTTGGATCTAAATAATTCACATACGTTCGGCATGGAATCGGACGGGCTTCATATGCCATACAGCTATTCGTTGTTAAATCAAGCAGCGGGCAAGGTAAATCAAGGGTACGGTATTTTCTTTTAAAGTCAGGATCGTCTTTAAAGTCAATCGTGCGCGCTTGTTTTAACTTAACCTCATGATTGACTTGATAACGTGATAAATGTTTAAGAATCGCTTCTTTTCTCTCTGTTGGATAGCGGTCGATCACTTGTTTGATTAACTTCGCTTCTAATCCCGTCACAATAATCGGGAAGTAGCAACAAAACGCACAGCCCATAAAACATGTGGGTCTCTCGTCCATGATTTCATCCATCTTGTTCATTTCAACACTGACTTGATTTAATAAACCTCTAAACGATTCATTCAACTTTTTCTCAACGGATACATCCTGTTCATCCCAATGTTCAATGATTTGATAAAACACCGCTTCATCAATCGCGTAAGTCTCACTTAACTGATTAATTTTTTCCATTAAGCGGTCATATGTTAATTCGGTCACTGTCGACACCTCAGTTTTCTTGTCATTATTTTAATCGTTGTCTTCAACTCTTAGATTTTAACATACCCTGTTCTCTTCCGCTATTAGACACAAAAAATCCATGAGAGAAAAATTAAATTTTTACTTGCCCCTCACGTAACGTTACCCTTTATAGTAGAGAACAAGGAGGTTCTGAAGATGAAAATTCAAGAAGTAAGTACATTAACGGGTCTAACAAAGCGCACCTTGCATCACTATGATAAGATTGGCTTGTTGTCGCCGGCAAAATGTCATCAATCTGGTTATCGAGATTATTCAGACGATGATTTAAATCAGCTACAGTCCATTCTTTTTTATAAAACCCTCGGTCTATCCCTCACTGATATTAAGCGAATCCTTGAGGGCGATCATGACCGATTAACCACACTTGAAAAACAAAAACAAGCTTTAATGAAAAAACACACACAATTAACAGAGATGATTAAAACAATCGATCAAACAATCTTACATGAGAAAGAAGGAAAACATATGTCAAACGAAGAAAAGTTTAAAGGATTTGATTTCAACAACACCGAGTATGACGAGGAAGCCACCCAATTATACGGAAAAGAAGCTGTACTTACCGCTAAAGCCAACGTAAAAAATGGAAAGGTGAGTCAGGAACAGATGCATGACAGTTTTAAACACTTAGCCACACTTCGTCACCTTGCGCCGACAAGTGAGGAAGCTCAAAGCGGTATAAAAGTGTGGGTCGATCAATTAAACCGTATCTACCCATATACAAAAGACATGTTAATTGGTGTCGCTCAACTTTATACGATGGATGAACGCTTCACAGAAAACATGGATCAATATGGTGAGGGCTTAGCCCAATTTATGCAAGAAGCGATGATCTATTACGCCGAACACCAGCTTAAGTAAAAATAGCACACAAAAAGCGTAAGGACAACGGATGAGTCCTTACGTTTTTTGGTGTGCTTGATTTAAAACATCTCGTGATATACACTTTCGGCCCTCTTTTACAGGATTGAATCTAAGAAAGCTTTCGTTCGTTCTTCTTTAGGCTGGTCAAAAATTTGATCCGGCTTACCTTCTTCGACAATCCGGCCTTCGTTCATGTACACGACCCAGTCGCCTACTTCACGAGCAAAGCCCATCTCATGGGTCACAACCACCATCGTCATACCCTCTTCCCCTAGCTCTTTCATTGTTTCAAGAACTTCTCCGACAAGTTCAGGGTCAAGCGCAGACGTTGGTTCATCAAATAACATAATGTCCGGCTGCATGGCGAGTGCGCGCGCAATTGCGACCCGTTGTTTTTGTCCTCCTGATAAGCGTGATGGATACACATCATATTTATCACCAAGACCCACTTTATCTAACAGCCGTTTCCCTTCTTTGATCGCTTCTTTTTTTGATAAACCTTTCACTTGAATCGGCGCTTCAATCACATTGCCTAAGACGGTTTTATGTGGGAATAAGTTAAAATGTTGAAATACCATGCCGACTTTTTGTCTCACTTTATTTAAGTCATGCGTATCCGCTTCGACTTGTTCGCCTTCTATTATGATCTTGCCATCATCTTTAAATTCCAAAAAGTTGAGACAACGTAATAACGTACTTTTACCGGAGCCACTGGCGCCGATTAAAACGACCACATCACTCTCGTTTACTTTTAAATCGATATCATATAAGACGTGTAAATCACCAAATGATTTATTTAATTTTTCTACTCGAATCATTTCTCTTGGTTCTGTCATCCTAATTCCCTCCTTAATCACTCACCGCTAATTTTTTCTCTAATTGATTCACTGCAATCGTTAAAATCAAGACAATAAGTAAGTAATAAATCGCAACGGTAAAGAAATAAGGCAAGTAATTAAATGAATTCGACCCCATCGTATTCGACACCCCAAACAGCTCTTGTAAGCCAATAAATGAGGCAAGTGATGAATCTTTGATCCCAATAATAAATTGATTACCTAACGACGGTACCGCACGACGAAAAGCTTGTGGCAATACAATCCGGCGCATCGTAAGTGAGCGGTTCATCCCAAGTGAACGGGCCGCTTCTGTTTGACCTTTGGTGATGGATTGAATCGCCCCGCGAATGATCTCCGCAATATAGGCCCCTGAGTGGAAGGCTAAACCAATACTGGCTGCCCAGAATTCTGGAATGAGCCAAATTTCAGCTAAGCCATAGAATAGTATAAAGATTTGGACGATTAACGGGGTTCCGCGCACAATCCAAATATATAAATCCGCAATAATTTCTAACACTTTAATCCGTGATATTTTCAGCATCGCGAAGAATAACCCGATCACAATCGCAATCAGTAATGATACAACGGACAATCTAAGCGTAAGCCAAAGACCTTCCATGAAAACATCAAAACTACCTGTAAAGATAGAAAAAAACTCTCCCAACTTGACCGCTCCTTCTCTCTAATGAAAGCTTTATTCGATATTATGTAGCGCATAAACAGAGTAAAGACGTGGTCACGCAATAAGCGTGACCTACTCTCTTATTCAGACGCCCCTTCTGGTTCAACCGTAATATCGACGCCGATCCATTCTTCTGCGAGTGCTTTCAGCTCTCCTGATTCTTTCATTTCTTGTAAGATTGCATTAATTTCTTCCGTTAATTCTGGATTGTCTTTATTAACAGCAACCCCTTGTTCACTGACACCTAAATAGAACGCTTCTTCAATTTCAAGTCCGTTATCAATCGCCGCATTACCAGTGACGTCATCGGTAATAACCGCATCATAATTCCCGTTTGAAAGCGTCTGTAAGGCCACAACATCACTGTCTAGTTGCGGGATATCATCGGTATACCCTTCTGCAATACTAATGTACGTTGTCCCACGCGCAACCGCGATCTTTTTACCTTCTAAGTCGGCTTCTGTCTCAATATCACTACCCGGTTGTACCCAAACAACAGGTCCAGAATAATAATAAGGTTCACTAAAATCAACTTGTTCTAAACGCTCTTCTGTGATGGTATGGCTTGCGACCGCAATATCATAACGTCCTTCACTTACACCCGTCACAATACCTGAGAATTTCGCACGTTTTGGATTAGGTTCTAAACCTAACTTCTCCGCAATCGCCTTCCCAACAGCTACATCATATCCGACCATATCCGTGCCTTCCATATAACTAAATGGTTTAAACTCACCTGATGCCGCAAAGGTTAGCTTTCCTGGTTCTACTAAACCAAAACTTGTCTCACTATCACCTGCACCGTCAGCGTCTGAATCAGATGCTGTATCATCTTCTCCACAAGCAACGAGTGTAAGCATTAGACCTAACAATAGTATACCTATTAACTTTTTCATGAATAATCGTCTCCCTTGTACTTTTTTTATCTCGTTCAACCGAAATAAGTATAGGTGATTCCTTTAATCATGGCTTAAAAGCAAAATTTTGCTCAACCTGTTCCCGCATCCTCCTCTCTTCTTTTAGTACTTATTACTGTTCGCTCGACCCGAAACAGTTCACCCTATACTACCCTTACCCGAGAGAGAAAAACCTTAAACGCCTTTTTATGCTTTTCTGGTATGAATCATTATAGTTTCATATCAAAATCGCCAAATTACCAATAATGAATGCGATTACATTTTTTATTAAAAAACATTAAAAAACCTCCGACTCAATAAAGAATCGGAGGTTTTACTGGTTAATAAATTAACCAGAGATTATTTGCGGCGCAACACACGTTGCCACATACAACGTTATAAACGTGTGCGTCTTATGCAAATCAGCTCATCGCTCTATTACTATAGCACGGTTGTGATTGAAATGCTAGCTTTTTATTTGAAGAAATTATAGAAAGATAATCCCTTGATCGTCTTAGAGCGAGAAGACACTTTCCTCAAAATACTTATAGTAGAGGTGTCTGCCTATAAAAAGCACCTACTAAAATGGCAGGTGCTAAGTCGATAAACTTAAAAATAATGGGAGGTATTTCTGAATTCAATCCTTTAAGGCGAGACTTTAAATTCCCGTACAATCATTCAGCTGATTTTTCATTCTTTTTCGCCGCTTGCTTACCTTCTTGTTCTGCTTTTTTCATGATTTTCTTCATATCTTTCTTGCTTACTGAATCAATAAAGTAAGCCTCGGCTGCTTTACCCATCGCGTATGTGCCAGAGTAAGCAATCGTACTAGAGACGACACTACCTGAGCCTGGCAAAACCACATTTAAGAATTTCGTTCCTTGTTGGGCAATGAGCTTAAAACTGTAGCCAAGAGAGCCAACCCCACCTAAACTAACTAAAAAGTCCTTCAACATTTTCTTATCAACTGTCCGGCCACTCACATAACCGATAAAGCTCACCATAAGCAGTTGTAAAGGGACAAGAACCGACATATCACTGACTGGAATCGGAGTTAAAGCCACCGTTGAAGCAGCACCTGAGAAGACTTTAATGACTTTTTGTGTGAGCTGTTTCACCGCCCTGTCAATCCGGGTTGATAACATCAAGTGAATCGCTGATTGAAAATCAATGTTTGATTCTAAGTAATCCAGTAGCGTATCAATCTCATAACGTCCATCAAATGCGATGGTTAACGCTGATCGCTCCTGTTCAGTTAAATGCTCAGGCGTCTCATGACTCCATTCGATATAACTCGAGACAGGGATGACGGTTTGAATATCTACATGTAGGGATTGGATTAATCGTGTCACTTGTTGCGTTTTCTCTTCAATTCTTTCCTGTTTTATGTCAGGATATTGATCAGGCTCTTTAATTCGAGCCGGTTCAATATGATCAGCGTGTGTGAGGACACAGACAACGGGAACCTGTTCTGATATATAGGGTTTTAAGACATTTATTTGTTGTAACTCCTCATCCATCCCTGCCCGGTCTGTCGCATTCATAACTAAAAGAACAGCATCTGGCTCAAATTGCTGAACGGCTTCTTTTAAAGCTTTTTCTGCGCTACTCGCTGAGTTAAACGATTCTCCTAGACCACGGGTATCAATGACATCAAATAATACCTGTTGATTATCACGATATTGATAACTACTCACCGACTGTGTCCCAACGTCAACCGCAGATGTTTTGGCTAAATAATGTCCAAACATCGCATTAATTAAACTACTTTTACCGACACCAGTTTTACCAACTACGATCAAACGCGGAGGTCGCCGGTCTTTTATATCTTCAAGTAACTGATTAAGTTCATCATTTTTTAAAAGAATCTTTTTAATTTGTTCTCTTGCTTGTTTTGGTACCTTCATTGGTAAAGTATCCATGACTTGGTCAAGACTCGTCCGAATATTGACGAGCCTGTCTAAACGCTCATCTACCGTTTGTCGATCCAAATGGCCTCCTCCTCTCTTTCACATTCCACCATCCATTAACTGGTCTTAAACCATTCATCAAAAAGTGTTTCGACTTCTTCAATATCAGCAAATAATAGTTGCTTTAGTTGACATTTATCAGATTGCCATAACGCTTTTAGCGACTCATCAATAGACTCTTTTCCTTTGATCAATTGAGCATAAAGCTTCAGACGAATTAATTCTAAAGTCTTTTTATCGATTGTACCTTCAGGTAAATCCATGGTGATTGGATAAAGACGGTACTCTTTACTATGTGATATCGACCGTGCCACACCTAATCCCACTTGAATCGCATAATCAATCCGAAGCGGTAAGTCTAATTTGTAGAAATGTACATCACGTAGGTCGTGCTCAATTGGTGTAGAGGTAATATAGATATCCTCATCTTTTGGGATGAGTTTAATCAGTTCGTTTAACGTTTCTGTTGCCGTTTTATAACGAATGATGTCTAATAGATTAACATCAAGTAAACGATCGACCGTATAAATCCATTTATTTTGAATGCCGATAAATGAAACCACTTCAAAATCGCGATAAATTTTTAATTCACTGCCGTTCTGCCAACCAATTAAATAGTCGTCCACCCCATTTTTCATGATGTCACGTCCTTTCTTGGTGAAATATTAGTCCTTCTGACACCTTATTTTCTAAGCAAGCGAATGTGTTTTGGTAAGACGGTTAAATGAAGAGGTAAATCTTCTCCTTCATCCCCGTCAATATTCGTGTGTAATGACGCCATTGACTCAATCTGTATTTCTTTTGTTTTAATATAGCGGACTTTTTCATGATCTTTAAACTCACCTGTTAAGACAGATGGTAATAAAGTCATTAAGTCAAAACCCGCTAATTTTTTTACAATAAAGACGTGCATATAGCCATCATCTAATTTTGCGTCTGTAGCTATCTTTTCAAAGCCGGCGATGGAATTCGTCATTCCAATAACAACTAAAAAAGCCTCTTCATCTATCGTGTCATCTGAAAGCTTAAACGTGAGCGGATAGACTTTATTTTCCGCAAGCGTTTTAGCACCCTCAATGTAATAAGCTAAGGGGCCTAGACGGGTTTTTTGTTCCACACCTACTTCATAAGTTGCCTCAGCGACAGCACCTAAAGCGACAACATTAACAAAATACCGTTCATTGATTTTGCCTATATCAACACGTTGCTCTGTACGCGCTTCTTTTAGCCACTCAATGGCGTCACGAGGCTTTAAGGGGATCCCTATCGCACGCGCAAAGTCATTGACTGTCCCGAACGGGACAAAGCTAAACAGTGGTTGTTGATCATATCTAGCTAAGCCTGCGATCACTTCATTGATGGTCCCATCTCCACCAACACCAATAACATAATCATATCCGTCATTGACAGCCTCTTCTGCGAAGACCGTTGCATCATCTTTCTTTTCTGTTTCTTTCACAACAACCTCATAACCTTTTTCTTTTATTACAGACACTATATCTTCCTTATAATCGATTGCCGCCTCATGACCAGATGACGGATTTAATATAACCATGGCTTGTTTCATCTCATTCACTCTTTTCGTTCATTAATTAATTTTACTTACCCTCAGTATACTAAAGTATACCCAAATGTTTGGGCGTTCTAACCTATGCGATGAAAGTAATCGCTTACTGCGATCATTGTCCTAGTGAAAAATAACGACATCAGACAAGTCGAATAATAAGCCAACAAAAAACCAAGCCTCGCTTGAATGTCGGCTTGGTTTTTCTGAATTTTTAATCTTAATGCGGTACAACTGGGGATTGCAAGTATCGATAAATCAATTGTTCTGTTGCTTTGATGGAATCAATGTGGGTACGCTCAAACGCATGAGAACTATCAATACCTGCACCAATAAGACCGTGAATGATATCGTGCCCGGCTCTAATCGCCGCGGAAGCATCCGATCCATAGTATGGATAGATATCTACCTTGTAACCGATGTTGTGCTCTTTTGCTAAACTCACTAAATGTTGACGAAGACCATGATGATAAGGGCCACTTGAGTCTTTTGCGCAAATCGATACAGTGAATTCATCGGTACTTTGACCATCACCGATCGCGCCCATATCAACGGCTAAGTATTCAACAACCGATTCAGGAATATTTGAATTCCCGCCATAACCAATCTCTTCGTTATTAGAAATAAGCACATAAGTCGTGTAAGGTAAATCAATTGCATCTTTGACGATTTGTTCGGCCAGTGACATGAGCATTGCGACACTTGCTTTATCATCTAGGTGACGTGATTTAATAAAGCCTGTCTCTGTTTCTTCCACGCGCGGGTCAAATGACACAAAGTCACCAACACCAATGCCTAAAGCATGAACATCTGCTTCATTTTTTACAACAGCATCAATTCTCACTTCCATATTGTCTTGATTGCGTTCTTTTGTTCCAGCGTCTTTATAGACATGGACAGATGTTTGATGCAAAAGAATCGTCCCTGTATACGTGTTGCCACTTGCGGTATGAATGGTACAGTATTCACCTTCAATCGAGTTAAAACGAAAACCACCAATTAAATCAAGTTTTAACCTGCCACTTGGTTTCACTTCTTTCACCATCGCACCAAGTGTGTCAACGTGAGCGGTCAACATCCGGGTCTCTTTCGTTGATTTTCCTGGTAATGTGACAATGAGTCCACCTTTTTTATTGCGGACGGTTTCTAGCTTTAAGTTCTGAAAGAAGTCCTCTACATAGGCAATCACTTCATCTGTATAGCCCGACGGGCTAGGAATGTTTACTAAGTTCTTTAAATATGTCATGGTATTCGTTGTCATATAATCCCTACTTTCGCTAAGTTAATCTTTGAAATTCTATTGATATATCATATCTCGCTCTTACAATATCAGTGTGACATAATCTTCTTTATCGCTTTTTCAGTTCAATATAACCGTCGGATAAGTCTTCCGGTAACGTATTCGCAAGGATGATGTAAAAAAAGAAACTACCTGGCAAGGTAAAGATAAATAATAACCGTACCAAAAATGGTGGAACATCAAAGTGGTTCGCCAGGCCACCGCACACACCATGAATGGATTTTTCTATTCTTGACCGTTTAAGTTGTTTTGACATAGAGACACCTCATTTATGATATGCTTAGTAAATCAATACTGGAGCAGAGAAAGGATGCATTCACCATGACACTTATCTTACAAGAAAAATGGCAAAAACAACTGGCACCTGTTGATTATAATCAGTACAAAAACTTGTATCACACTTACGTTAAACATCAATTAACCCACTTAGAAGATATCGGCCTCCGCGCCTCAATAGGCAAGCTCATTCCGCTAAGACAAGCTAAAAACCATGCGGGACAACGGTTAATTATTTGTTTTTATCAAAACACCACACAGACAAGCCTGTCTCCATCATTCACGGCAACATTACCATCATGTGACGTGGTTGATGTGACGATCCCTCACCTTTCATTAGCACCAGGTGAGGTCACACTTTGGACAATTATTTTCATCTCACCTACGACGCCGTTTACCGAGGGTTGGTTAGTGCCCGTCAGTAAATGACTCTTTTTTAAAATATAAAATTAATCCTCATCTTTAACGAATAGACTCTCTGGGACGGGTTCAGATAAATAGGCTTGAATTTCCGCTCGAATCCGTTCCATTTCTTTTATATGCGTATCAAACTGAGCGGTATTGACTAAGTATTGTTCCCCGTCATAAAATGCTTTGATCTTCTTTTCGAAAATTAATTTACGTAAATCCGTTTCATTTATTTCTAGATAATCGGCTGCTTCCTTAATTGACACGAACAAGCCCTTTCCCCCTTATCTCTTGTAATACCCATCCTCACGTCATGACTGCGGTGAGAGAAATGACTTTGGTACAGGTGCATGAAACGACAAGGTTTCTTGAGTGGTTGGATGTTTAAAAGTAATCGTCTCCGCATGTAGTCCTAACCGTTTGATTGGATTTGTTTTTGCGCCATATTTTTTATCTCCCACAATCGGATGACCAGCAGCACTTAGTTGGACCCGGATTTGATTTTTCCGACCAGTATCCAGATGTACATGTAGTAAGCTTGTCTTTTTCCCGCGATGTTTGACTTGATAATGGAGCGACGCATAAATACCTTCAGTTTTATTGTTAGTTGTAAACATACGATGCGTTTTAGATTCCCCTAGATAATCTTCTAAATGAGCTTGATCTTTTTTTACGACACCTTCAACAAGTGCCACATACCGTCGTTCTTTCACCCGTTCTTTCCAGTTTGACTGTAGGACGAGTTTTGAGCGCTCGTTTTTCGCAAATACCAACACACCCGACGTATCACGGTCAAGTCGATGTACGATAAAGATTCGGGCTCTTGGGTCTTTCTTTTGTAGATATTCACTTAATTGCCGGTGAGCCGTCAATTCTTTTACCTGTTTATTCGTTTGAATTGTCAACAAGCCACTGGCTTTATTGACAACCAAACAATCATCGTCTTCGTGTAAAATCGTTAAACCTTTTAATTGAGTTTCTTTGATTTGTTCTTTTGAAATGCTCACGACTTGCCCTTTTGTTAAGGGATGATTGAATTGCGAGATGGGCTGATTATCCACATAGACTTGCCCTCGCTGCAAAAAACCTTTTATTTTACTCCTACTATAATCAAACTGTTGGAGTAAAAAGCCCATGAGCATCGTCTCTGTTTTTACCGTTTGTTCGATCTTTTTCACGACATGCCTCACTCACTTTCGTCATAGTCACTTTTTAATAAGCCGTAATGAACATGATCAAGATAGCCGTCATGCATCCACTCAGCCTCACGGATGATTCCTTCTTCTTTAAACCCTAAGCGTTTAGCAATACCGCGCGACTTATGGTTATTGACAGCCGCTTTTAAGTCCATTCGATTAAGACCAAGCTCATTAAATCCATATTGAATAATAGCTTTTGCGGCCTTTGTCATTACCCCTTGACCAATATAAGCTTCACCAAGCCAGTAGCCAATTTCAGCGCGCTTATTTTGTTGATCAAGCTCATTAAATCCAACCAACCCAGCAACACAATCATCTACATAAATCACTGATACAAATGATTCAAGTTTCGCATTCGTGATGACGGTCTCTTCAACAAACTTTCGAGTATGGTCTTCCTTCGTCGTAAACTCCACAAATATTAAAAAATCACGTAAGTGATTTCTAGAGTCTTGAATGAGGCGGTACAATGGTTCGGTATGAAACACGGTAAGTGGCCTTAATTCAATCCGGTCATCGATGGCATATGTATACATTTTATTTCCTCCTTTATTCGTTCCTTTACGTCCAACATTTTCTAAAAAATCATACTGATTACTTACTCATGCTTATCGCTATAAGCGTCCTGTTATGTGTAAAAAAAGCGACCTATTTTATCCTTTTTGTAACAGTTTAGGCGCACTCCACTTAATTAAAATAGCGCCTAAAGGTGCGGTAAGTAGAATGGATAAGACAGCAATGGCTAATATTTCAGGTCCTTTTTCTACGCCGCTTGCGAGAGGTAGCGCACCAATAGCCGCTTGTACGGTTGCTTTCGGTAAATAACTAAGCACACAGAAAAAGCGTTCTTTCGTGTTGAGCGCACTGCCAATGGTTGAAATAAACACACCGAGTGTTCGAAACATGAGACCGATGATAATAATGACAAGCCCCATAAACCCTGCCTCTAGTGCGACTGTAATATTAACTTCCGCTCCGACTAAACTAAACAACAGAATCTGGGCAAAGAACCAAATCGATAAGAGCGTAGTAGATAATTCTACTCCTATCTTTTCGCGTTGGTCGGTAATTAGAAAACCAATCGCCATAATGCCGAGTAAGCTCGCAATACCAATTACTTCACCGAAAGTATAAAAACCAATCGCACCTGTAAGTAACAACAATAACCGTTCGACATTCGAATGAAACAAACGTTTAAAGTCAAACAGCTTAATAAACAGATAGCCAATGACTAAACCACCTAACACACCAAGCACAATACTAAAGGGAATCTTTAATACTGACTCTACAATTGACAGATCACCTGTTGTTCCGAGACTTAAGAAAAAACTAAAAATCGTAATCGCAAACACATCATCCATTGACGTACCTGCTAGTAATAACGTTGGAATTTGTTTATCTTCTCCATAACCTTCACTCTTTAATTCTAACATACTTGGTACGACAACCGCTGGTGAAACCGCCGCAATAATAAAGCCAAGCATCCCGGCTTCTGCGAAACTAAAGTCAAAGAAATAGTAACTCACAAAAAGAATACTAAACCCCTCTAACAAGCCTGGTAGACTACTCATCTTGATCGCCAGACTCCCAACCGCTTGTATTTCATGGCGTTTGATCCCGAGGCCGGCGCGAATTAAAATAATCAGTAAACTAAAGGTCCGAATCTCACTTGATATATTTAGTAAATCAAGATGAAGCCAGTCGAGTACATACGGTCCAAACAGGATCCCTACAAATAACATACCTAATAATGGTGGCAGGCGAAAACTTTTCATCACCATCCCCAATACGAAGCCACTCAGTAATAATAACGCGATACTCTCTAACATTTTTTTCTCCCTTCACGGTGACAACTCTTCTTGGTTAGCTTGTTTTATCATTCATCTAATATAGAAAAAATAGCCACTACAAAGAACAGGTCACCTCCTGTTGTTTGTAGAAGCTATTGGTCTGTCGACAGTTTCTGAGTCATCTCAAGAGGCGAGCTTCACCGCCTTATACTGTTCTTAGTTTAGCATAACTTGATCGATCGAACAATTTCATTTTACTACTTTTTGTATTCCCCTATTATATTTTGTAACTTGTTTTAATCTTCATACGTCTTATCTATTATATCAGTCATAGTTACCTACCTATCATGTCACTAATATATACCAAAAGTCATATTGTAAAATGACTGTAAATTCTATAAGATGGAAATGAATCAATTCATAGATTGTGAGGGTTAATAATGAGTAAACGAACGCGCATGGTCTCTTGGTCACTAAGTGCTATTGTTTTAATTTGGATTATTGAATTTTATTTTGCCTCTTTCTTCAGTTATTGGCGTGTGCTCCCCTCCGTCTTATTTGCTTGGCCAATTATTCTTTTCAACATCTATTGCGCATTGAAAATACCTGTTGATAAATCGAAGTTTTATCGTTGGTTATCTCTAACCACCCCGGTCTTACTGGCGGTCATTTTAATCATTCCAACGATTCAAGTGTTACTAACGAAAGAAGAAAAGCTGATGTCTACCTCATCACCTGATGAGTCTTATACGGTTAATGTATACCAAAAGTCCAACCCTAAAGCGCTCGTCGCCGAACGAAAAGGTCCGTTATGGTTTAAACAACATTTGTATGTCGAACGAAACTTTGAGCATGTGATTGTTCAATGGATTACAAGCCATCAACTACAAATTAATCAGCATGTGATTGACCTAAGAAAAGCCGGCCACGCGAAGTGACCGGCTTTTCTTCATGATTCTTATGCGCTTATCTAACATCTTTCATTACTCCCAATGTTATTTCTTATCCGTTGATGATGCTTCGTCACTGGCCGTTTCTTCATTCACTATTTTGTTTGGTTTAATATAATGCATGTAGTACCGCATCGATTCGCGAACAATTAACACAACAAACAAACCTAATATGACTTTATTCATTGTTGTTGATAAATCGCCGACAATCAAAAAGGCAATCAAACCTAATAGATAAAATCCTAACATCAATTGTTGAACAACTTTCATTCCGCTTGTCTTACTCATGAACATCCCCCCTTTACGAAGGGTCGAATAAAGATATGTTCAACATCGATCGCTTCACTAGTTGTACCTAATACGACCGTCGAAATAAAATACCCAACCCAACTGCGAGCCATATGTTCGATATGAACGTCTTGTTCAAATGGTTTCAGCTGTTTTAATAGCTGATGATAAAAAATGACCGGGAAGTTCATATGTTCAGGTAAGTTCCCCATCAAACTCTCGCTTAACAACATCTTAACGAGCGCTCTGTTTTTAATCAAAATCTGTGATCGTTCAGTAAACCATAATGTTAATATTTTTTCAAGCGGTTCATCCGTCTGTTCTTGACGTTCTTGCATGTTAAAATACTCATCAATGGTCAATTGAATCGCGGTTAAAAATAAGTTTTGTTTATTGGTAAACTTTCTAAATAACGTGACTTCAGCTACTTGCGCTTTTCTGGCTATGTCTTGTGTAGTGGCATTGTAGCCTTTTTCTATAAAGACATCGACAGCGGCTTTAATAATCTGGTTCGTTTTATCTGCCATAACTAAACTCCTCATGTGGATGGTTGTTTAGCTTTGCTTTTTAATGAAAAATGGATCAAACAGCAACTACATAATCGTCATCACAATCACTGTACTTAAAAAGGCAAAACTAATATTCACTACTGTCATCATACCAAAATTATTCAAAATCACAAAGCCAGACAGCGTCATTATTAATAGGTTATCTCCAGTAACCACAGTATGTGGATATGACATCATTCGACTTTGAAATACGTTCGTCAACTATTTGCTTTCTTTTATTAAACAATCCTTTAATTTACGTGCTGCACTACGCTTATAATGCCTCACGGCATTGGCACTTACACCCAAGTCTTTTCCAATCTCCACGAGCGTTTTCCCCTTTAATACATGTCCCTCAAACCACAACCACTCATTGTCTGTTAACAGTTGTTTTAAACAAACAATAAAGTCTGTATTAGGCACTTGATCTTCGGTCTGAAACGAGCCCGTCGTTTCAACGTGATGTTTATACTTCTCTTCTCTATTTCGTTTACGTTCATCCTTTCTGAATAAATCAATCAAACGAAACTGCATTTTATTGTAGACATACGTAGAAAACTTCATCTTTTCGTCGTCATAATCTTGTGTCGCTTGCCATAAACAGATCGCCAACTCTTGATAAAACTCACCCTCAGGATCTCTCACATGATATTTCTTTAGTAAGTGATACATCATCGGTTCATAGTCATTCAGTAATCGGTTGAACTCATCCATCTTAATACGTCCTCTAGGAAGATCCTCATTGTATTCCGCGGTAAGTTCAGCATAATTGGTTGAGTCCGTTTTGGCACCTTGCCAAAGCAGCCATTATAATACCAAATCGTTTGTTTTGGCACCCGTTTTGATTTGTTTATTGTGTTAATGCTTACTAAAAGATGCATTTTAGTAAAATGTAAAAAATAAAAAAACTCACTAACCATGATGTAATGGTTAATGAGTTTTTTTACTTATGCCACGTTCAAAGTAACTTGTTAGGCGATACTCAACAATATCATTAATAAAGGGATACAAATTTCTCGCTTCTTGTTCGGTTAGAGGAACCGTTATGGCAAATTGTTCTCTATCAAATGTGAATATCCCTTTTGAACTTCCATTCCATTTTGAAAAGGGCATATCTTCAATAAGTCTAACGATTTTGTCTTCATCAAATGTCAGCAGCTTTTTTGTTTTCTTATCGCTGAAATCTTTTTTACGTCGATAATCCTTATCTGTTAAAAACTTACAAAACGGATAAGCGATTGAACTAGCAGTAATAGGTCGATGCCACTGGTTCTCTCCCCGGTCAAGCATAAGCTTTAAGACAACCATCTTATAACTTTTTGACATAAGCGTACGCTCTACATCTTCAATTAAAGACTTAAATCTATTGTATAAATCCGATTCTTCTAATGTTAATTCCCCTGAATGATGCAATAAACCCATATAGGACTTAAACTCCTGTTTTATCTGTTTAGCATCTTCTTTACCGTATCGATGTATTTCTAAATATGTTGGTCTTCTACCGAGTTCTGTTTTTAACATATGATAACTTGATATAAGTCTTTCTTTTCTTGGTTGCCGTTTTCGGACGAGATACTTGATTAGGTCAACTACTTGCATATCCAGATGCAGTTCACAACTCGTTGGTACTTCTGGTATCACGTGTTTCACCGAGCGAGAGTCACGATCTCGCTCAGTATCAAATAACTGCATCTTCACATCGGCATTTTTATAGTTACCAATTAAGTCGATAATATGACAATGTGTCTTTCCAGTACTTAATCTTAAACCTCTTCCTACTTGTTGCGTATAGATAGTTAAAGATTCAGTGGGACGCACAAACAATAACGTATCGACTTCAGGAATATCTACCCCTTCATTAAAGAGATCGACAGTAAAGATAATATCAATCGTTTGGTCTTTTAACGCTTTAATGGCTTCTTGTCGTGAATAACCCATTGTTTTAGAATGAAGACTAATGGCATTCACACCTTTTTTCACAAAGTAATCTTCTAAATATTTTGCTTGTCTAATCGATGAACAGAAGCTAATGGTACGCTTTTGTTTATGCTTTTCCCATGCATTAAATATCTTTTCAGCAATCGCATCTTGTAATTGTTTCGCTTCAAGTTCGTGTTGATCATAACGATTTCCAAGCCACGTCATTGAGCTGTAATCTGTCTCATCGTACACGCCAAAATATTTAAACGGCGTTAAATAGCCATGTTGAATGGCTTCGATAAAGTGCATTTGAAAGGCAACGTTATTATCACATAACGCATACACATCTTTTCCGTCTAAGCGATCTGGTGTGGCTGTAATCCCTAGTAAGAATTCCCGTTTAAAGTATTGTAAAATACCTTGATATGATTTTGCTGCCGCATGATGAAACTCATCAACAACAATTAAATCAAAATCACTGGAATTAAATCGATTCAAGTGATTTTTTCTGCTTAAAGTAAAGACAGAAGCAAATATATGATCAGACTCGTTATTTTTCTCTTCTTGGTTGTACAAACTACTTGATTTATTTGGTAAGACATGGTCGAAACTTTGCTTTGCTTGTCTAAGTATTTCTTCTCTATGGGCAATAAACAATACACGATTAAATTGCCGTGCAAAGAATGCTGCTAAATAGGTTTTGCCTAAACCTGTAGCCATGACGATAAGTGCTTTATCATAGTCTTCTTTTATGACATTATCTAAAGCGTCTAACGCAAGCGCTTGATGCGGTCTGGGTTCAATTATGATTGGCTCTTGATTATTACTACTTTCTCTAACAATCGTTGGTTCTGTTTCATCAAACATTAACGCTTCGGCTTCTCGGCTGTGCCATCGATCAACAAAGCCTGGATATTTGGCATGGTATGTTTCATACCTTTGTCGATATTGTTCAATGGTCTCTCTATTAATTGGTACGGTTTGATCAGCATAAAACAACTGTAAAAAACTTTCTTCAGCTTCTTCAAAGACGTCTGCCTGCCCTTGTTGTTCAATGCTGACATTCCATTCTACACCGGTTGTCAATGCCGATTTTGATAAATTGGACGAACCAACAATAACTTGCTTCTCATGATCTGATTCAAATAGATAGGCCTTAGGATGAAAAGAGACGCCATGACTTTTCCACAACCTTAATTCAATATCTCCAACTAATTCGTCCAACCGTGATAATGCATCAGGTTGGGTAATATACAAGTAATCCCCGGTTAGGATTTTGATTTGAGTACCTTTATCAAGTGAGCGCTGCAATGAAGGTAAAATCAGCTCTAGACCAGATACCATCATAAAAGAGACAAGGATAGCTGTAGATGAACTACAGTCTATCCCCGCTTTAATCTCATCCACAATGTTATGTTTAATCAGCTTTGTTGTTGTCATCATGAACCTCAACTAGATAAATGCGCTCGTTAAAACCTCCGCGTTTAGAAGCCTTGTCTTGACGAAGGTCTTCTACTTCAGCTAATGATCCATCATTTACTTCTGCGAAAGCTTTAATTAATTCCATCATATCAGCTAATTCTTCTAGCTTATCACTTTTCGTATTAGCTGATAAATATTCATTAAACTCTTCAATCAGCTTCGTTTCAAGTTCTTTAATATAATTCTCGTTATCCAAAATTTTTGTTTCAAATGTTTTTCCTGCTTTTTCAATAATCTCAGGAATTTTATCACGAACAAGTTTATTATGTATTGGCATGTCGTCAACCTCCTACCATTTTTCTTTCAACATCTGTTTTTTCTTCTCTTCATATTCTTCATCTGTTAAAATGCCTTCTTGTTTCAACTGGTGCAACTTACGCAATTTTTCATCAAAACTATCATCAGATTGCTTGATTGCTTCCGTAGAAGTATTAGCCTCCGTCGTTACATCTACACGGTGCGTTGCGACACCTTTTTGTGTGAACGCATTAATCCCGTGCATAACAGTGATACCGATCGTAACTAATACCCAAATGATACCGAAAGCACCGAAGGTCGGTAATACCATAACAAAACCGATAAAAACAAAAACCAAACCAACAAAGAAGCCAAACATTGATTGACCCTTACCTGGTCTTACATTATAACGTTGATTCATCACTTCACCTCTTTTATTTAATCATTCATTTTACCATAAGCATACCATACTCAAATATTACCAACAATAAAATTAAGCGCTATCAAAAAAAAGGCTGATTAAAACGAACCTTTTGGCTCGTTCAATCAGCAAAACTCTCCCAGTTACACTTATTGGTAACTCCTTATATTATACAACAAATCAACGAAAATCGAAACAGTAAATTCTGCTTTCTTATGACAAATCTATGTCTTAACTCTTAATATCAGAAACGTCATAATAGTATCCCAGATACTCTATGAAAATATCTTTTAAGTCATCTTTACTTAACATTGGCGAAAGTACAATCGGATAACTTTTATTTAATTCAAATATTACTCTCCGCCCATATCTTTCATCATCGCCTAGATCCTCTCTTCCCTTAATTTTAGCTTTTAAAATTTCAGAAAGTCCTAACTCATCAATTATATCTAGGATATTAATTAGAAAATCATCATTTCTAAAGATTTCGTATTTAATAATATAGTTGTATAAATCAAGGTTATCAATAATTAAACCAAAATATCTTTGCCGCTGATCTTCATTATTTATATAGTCAGCAATGTACTGAGCACCTAAAATAATCTTGTAAATATAATTTTCCCAATCTAGTTTTTTCAGCACAATGTTCTTAAATTTATTTTCGTTGTCTAAAACTTCAGGGTATTTACCAATAATATAGTTCCGTTTGTAAATAAGTAAAAACGAATGCCAAAAATGTTCACTCAAAAGTATACTGCGGTCAAGTGATAAATAAGAATGAGTCACTGTATTAAAAGCTTCTAGAAATTCTTTCTTCTTATGTTCTGTAGAACCTTTTGCGATGTATATAGGAAATGAAGGGGTCTGATCGATATACACACTTTCTTCAGAAAAATACTCTTCATTCTCTGCTATCATATCTGCTTTGAAGTCTTCATATAATGACTCGATATTTTTATAGCCATCCTTTAATAATTTAATCTCCATTGGCTACCATCTCCTCTACCGATCGAACATATTTTTCGATAATATTATCCGTAATCTCATAAATGACATCATCTATATTATCAACTGTTAACTCATCTATCATTTTCGATTGCATAAGATCTAATAGTTTATTTTCTAGTTCGCTAACTGGTTCAACAGTTTTCAATTCAACTTCTCCATCTTCTCCGTTATTCATAATGAATTGTTGCAGTGCTTTTGTTAAACCAATATATATATAAGGATGATTCAAATATTGGCTTTTAGGTAAGGTGTGAAATTGATATTCTGGCTTTCTATAATAAATATTAATGGTCGCTTGACCTACTTCAATCTTTATATCTTTTTTCATATGTTCATCTAATTTTTTCTCAAAAAGATCAAATGGCTTTTGGTATGGTGCATCAAAAGTCACGACATTAGAATAGGCAAGTAAATTGAATTTATTCACTTTTATATCTTCTTTAAACTGGTCATAAAATTGAGACAAGTCTTGATTATCATGAAATGAAATATCTGTTAAAGCCTGAATATGCAATTGAAGCGATGTTTTTTGATCAAGTGATACACGCGATTTGCTAACTTCAATTTCTTGTTCTTTAAGCCTATAAAACTTGCTGTCTTTTGATTGAATTATTAATATGAGTTCAGCCTTGTTAAGGGCAATCAATCTTTTTATAAATTCAGAACCTATATCATGCTTAATCGTAAAGCGATAAGTATCATTATTTTCCATTACATCTACATCCAATTCAAAAATACTATTTACATAACTTTGAGCATGATTCGATAATATTGGATAAGGAAAGTTCGCGTCCTTTTTGTATATCAACTATTCCACCTCCAAATAATAAATGAATTTTAACGATTTATTCATTTTTCGATCATAATCTAGACGCAGCTTAATAATGCCATTGTTTACTTTGACATTAGTAATTTTATTTTTTAATAAACGACAATCTTGCCCTGTACCTAGATCAATCGCCCGCGTGAAATTACTATCTACTTTAAATTCATCACTGTATTCTTTACCCGTACCATCGATGACAGCTAATACAACATCACACTCAGTAACACCCATTAGTAACTTACTGCTTGAAAAATCAAATTGTAGAATTTCATGATCGTCTAGTCTTAGACGTTCGACTGTTTCAGGATAAGTACTATAGCGTTGTTTTTCATCAACTACTTTTCCATCACCTTTTGCTTTTTTAAATTTTAGAGGATCCCTTTTATTGCGCTTTTCTCCTTTATCACCAGTAGCGTTTGTTTCTGCATCAGCCCTATTTCTTCTTTCTTTTTTTGAACTGTTGCCCTTAGTTTTTCTTAGAGATTTTCCATTTCCTACACGAACTGTTTCAGTTGCTTTCTGTAAATCGTTTTTGAACTTACGTTCAACCGTATATATAATATCCTTCGTATCCATTATCCCATCCATCTGATTATTCTCTTGAATGGCATCATCAATGTGCTTTTTTATCGCTCTACTTAAATTATTAATAAAGCGAGTAGCATTGCTCTTCAGATATTTATCATTGATATGTTTATTTGATATTTCCGTATGTGATTCATTTTCGAGTGATTTTAAATAAGCATCTGCTTTCTTATCTCCAATAACGACAGCATTATAGGGTTTTGTCGCATAGCCATTAACTTTAAAATCTTCGATTTTCATCCCAACCGTTCTAATAATTGCTGTTCGTCCCTTACTTATTTTTTCATCATATTTAAAAAACAACTTGAACTGATAAGTTTCGTCTTTGCTCTCAACAACTAAGTCTTTTTCAATCGGGTAGTTTAAGTACGTGTCAACATACATTGGCGTAAAGACATCTTTCATATTCTCAACAGACTGTTCATAATATTGATCATTATAAACATAGTCTGTTAAATTATCTTTATTTATCACCTGATCATTAATATGCACTTCTAGCTTATTTTTCAATATTGATACAAAAAAGCTGTCACAGACACTTTTCACAATTGCCATTTGATCATCATATTCTTCTCTTAAAAAAGGTATGATAATCTTTAAACCTCTAGTATCTTTTCTAAATGGGTGATTAGATTCGTTGCTAAATGGATAGTATTTCAATAGACCATTTTCTCGTTGAGCGTCCGTAAAATACCCGGTCGATCGATAAGCTTGTCCATTGAACCAGTGTTCTACAAGTTGAACTGTTCCACCTAAATGTTTTTGATTTTTATCATCACAGTTCGAGAAAAACATGGCGTGAAGATCTGAAGCTGCATTTGATGCAATTTTCCCAACACCGTGCGATCCGCCGCGTATTTCTTCTTTGGATATATTTTCTTCCTCAAAATGAAAGCCTTTATTATAAGCATAGATGCCCCAAGTATCAGACTTAGAGTTAGTTTGACCGTTCTCTGCACCAGTCAAGCCTTTGGTATTTTCATCTTCAAAAGACATGTACCGTATCCGGTTCTGTTTTATTTTTTCGTTCATATGTTTTATTGTTTCTTTAGTGTAATTATTACGACCTTCCAATGTGTTGATTCTTTCTCTTAAATTATCAATGCCCGGAACATCAGTAGCTCTCATTTCACCTGTTTTAATTTTTACGATAACAGGTTTGTCATCATACAAATACCCGTCAAGTGAATTTTGAATATTTTCCCTGACTAGTCCCATGACACCCATGCCAAAAAATCGTTCTAAACTACGATCGAAATGAGATTCTTCAATATTCTCTATTGACGTGAACTTCCACTGATTATTGTTTATATCGGTCAATCTAGCCACTCCTTCTATATAGTAAATAACCCCCTAACCTTTTGAGTTAAGGGGACTATTTCATTTTATTTAGCCCAAATACCCACAGATATATCGGCGAATTCCATCTGTCTTTTCTCGATATCTTTCACTTTCCATGTATCATAGTTTTCAAGCTGTTTGGTCATCTTAATTTGAGACTTTTTATAAACTTCTTTCTTAAGATCAAATGTTTTGTTTGTCGCACTACGATTATATTCTTCTCCAAGTAAGGTTAAGTTACCTAATCTCCATAAATAATCTTTATGAACGTCTTCAGATACCTTCCATTCTCTTGGTTTTTTAGGCATGATATGTTCGATATGAATCCGCCCGTTGTCATTAATAATCCGAGTTTCATAATTAAATGAGTTGTGAATTTTCCTCAAAAGATATCGAATGACAGGTGTTTTTTTAGTTGTGAAGTACTTAAAGTTTTCTTTAAATTCCTCATCAGAAATGATCAAATCTCTTACTGCTTCAACTATTGATTGACTCGTAACATAGTCATCATTATTTATTTGTCTTGCAATTTTTGCGAATTCAATTTCATATTTATTTGCTACTTTACTTGATACCACAAAATTCCTTACAATTAAACATTCTAGTGCCGCTAGAACTTGATCTATATCTTCTTCAGAGTAATGTTTATTTTCTAACCCTAATAGAATTGGATAATATGATTTAGCACCAAGGTTTTGTAATTCTGTCATTCTCTCATTTAATGACGGAGATTGATAATAATTAATGCTTTTCGGATTATTTAAGGCAAAATATAGCTCCGATAAATCGACCAACGTATCAATAAGTTCTTCTACTTTTTGCGGTGTGTCAATTTCTTTACGAATGTTTTTATATAAATCTTTTTCTCTTACAAACTTATATTTACCATTCCAGTAATGACGGATGAACTTTGTTGGGTCGGCATTATCTAAGTTTTCAATCATTCGTGACCATTTTTCTTTAATATTCTCAATTCGATCTGACGAAGATCTAAATACATGGTTTTTTAAAAGATCCGACGTCTCTAACTCTTTACCTCTGGCATTTAATGTTTCAAATATAATGAACGCTTCATTAATATCGTCCGTTTCAACATACATGACTTTGAATTGATCTAAAATCAAATTCATTACTGAAATGATTTTATTATATTTTGCGTCTGGATCTTTTTCCTCATTAACGAGCTCATTTAATTTTTTATGAAAATACTTGCTTGCTTTTAAAATTAATTCTTCCGAATTAGACAATCTCTTAACTTTAATATTTTCTGAATGAATTATTCCTCGACGTTGAACAATTTTTTTAAAAAATTCTTTATCTGTTTCCCCAAGAATCAAGCGTTCATCATTTCTTTTCGGCGTGACTCTTCCTATGTATTTTGATGTTAGATCATCAGCCTCAATCTTTGCATCTTCTAAATGTTCGACTTCATGGAGATGATCTAAAATGTCTCTAATGGCATCCAAAATGATGATGGATGTGCTTGTTCTTTGCTGCCCGTCAATAATAAACCACTTTTCAGTATCTCGTTCAAAATGAACAACAATCTGTCCTAGAAAGTGAGAACCTAATCCGTCATCTTCTGCTAACTGCATTAAATCAATCCAGTAATCCTCCAACTGATCTTCTGTCCATGAATAACCTCGTTGATATTCAGGAACATGATAGATATGTTGTTGTAGAAAGGTTGATACAGTTAAAAAACCCGAGTTAATAATACCCATGTTATACATCCTTCCTTGTATGTTTAAAAGCTGATATTTATACTATTGTAATATACATCTTCCACTTTTTGTAGATCAAAGATGATATTTGTCGAATTTACAAATGAAAACCCAATATAATAGGACAGTACGTGACTTAACACCCACTTATTATCTTGTGTTTAATTAATTTTAATTTGTTCATAAACTGTCTCGGCTTTCACAGCCATCCATTCATATTGAGAAATCGGCTTTTAAATTTCAGGATTACGTTGACCATAGTAATGAAATAGAGCGTTGATAACGCAACATCTCATTCTCTCTTACAAATATTGAATGTCTACTTAAAATATCATTGTTTTTAACAATAGAATATCATCTCAAGTATAGGTCGGAAAAAATATGTTATGATAAACAATGAACTAATACAATATACGGTGATGATTATCATCATAATCAAGATAAAGGAGAAGTTTATGCAACTCATATTAGGATCCGGTTCACCTAGACGCCAAGATATTTTAAAACAAGTGAATGTTGATTTTACCGTGCGTACACCGAACGTCGATGAATCACAAATCAAAACAACCAAACCAATTGAAAAGGTATCCGCTCTCTGTAAACTAAAAGCCGCGAGTATAATTTTTGAAGCTGATGATGAGATCATTGTTACAGCTGATACTGTTGTAAGTTATAAGAATATGATATTTGAAAAACCGAAAACAAAACAAGAAGCTTATACGATGATGCGTGCTTTAAGCGGTCAAACACATGAGGTACATACTGGGGTTTTAGTAAACTCCAAACATAAACAAGAGCTGTTTGTGGAGACAACCAAAGTTATATTTTATCCCCTTACAGATGAAGAAATCAATGACTATATCGAAACAGATGAGCCCTACGACAAAGCTGGTGCCTACGGGATTCAAGGCCTTGCGGCCCCGTTCATTAAGAAAATAGATGGGGATTATTATAATGTTGTTGGTTTACCAATTGGTCGGCTCATGCAAGTGTTAAAAAACTTTAACGATCACTAGTCTATGCAATGTAAGTAGACTCAATCGTAACTTTAAGGGGAGAAGTTAAAATGAAGAAAAAAATTCGAGTCGTTGCGGCTATTATAGAAAATGACAAGCAGGATATTTTCTGCGCTTTACGATCGCAGGCCATGTCTTTGCCAAACATGTGGGAGTTTCCTGGGGGGAAAGTAGAACAAGATGAAGATATTTTTTCCGCTCTTCAGCGAGAAATCCAAGAAGAATTCAATTGTTTGATCGCAACTGATTCAGTCATATTCACTGAAACAACACATGACTATGACAGTTTCACCATCAATTTGATTGCGATTAAAGCCAAGTTGATCGATCAAGACCCCGTCTTAACTGAACATGCTCAATATGTTTGGTTACAACGTGAAAACTTACTCAGTTTAAACTGGGCACCTGCCGACATTCCGATTGTAGAACAATTAATCAATGAAAAGAACAGACACTAATTTTTTAGGTTCTTTGTCAAATGGTGTTGGCGAGAAGTTTTAACCAATAATTTCAAGCTTATATTTCACATGTTTCAGTTCTTTTTATGCAGCTGAAACATGTGTTTTATTTTGTGATTTTTTCTTATGTGGTTCAACTGGTTTGTACGCAAAATGTAAAAGAATACGGTTCTTATAGTTTTTAAATTACGATAACCATAAGCGACACGATTTAAGACTATGATTTTATTAATACCTTCAATGCGGTAGTTATTGTACGTATAGTCAAAGCTATTTTGAACGTGTGGTAAATGTAAACGTAAGGTCTTTATACTCATTTTCATATAACTAGAAATGCTGGCATCAAGTTTCTTTCTCACGATCTCTTCGAGATCGTCAAAGTTCCTATCGTCAAAAGCTTTATAGAAGCTTTGAAGTAAGTTATAGTTTGCTTTTAGTTCATCAGAATAATCTAACATGGTATCAACGACTGCTTTAGATGGTAATGGACCAAACAAGGTATAGTGCTTGTAATCTGTACTTGAAAGTTCTTCGTTGGGTTTCAGTAACAGTCGCCAGTATCGCTTAAGTCGGCGATATTTCTTTTTATCTTCACCGTTGATGTGTTGAATGCTTGCATGATCTTGACACGCGTTTTATTCATCGCTCGCGTCATTAACTGAACGATGTGGAAGCAATCAATAATGATTTTAGCGTTAGGAAACAGGTCCTTAATCACCCTTTGATAACTGGCGTTCATATCAATCGTTACTGTCTTCACATTTTTACGCTGTTTAAAGGTAAAATACGTCGTAAAGTGGTTTCGAATCGTGCGCCCATCACGCTGTGGGAGTATGTCTAAGATATCACCAGAAGCCACATCAATATTGATAAAAGCCATCTATCCTTTTGCGACCTTAAATTCATCGAAAGAAAGGTTTTCAGGTAACGTTCGATCGTATGTTTGAAGCTCTTGACTCGCCTTATTAATTTCACGTTGAACCGTTGTTGGAGAGATAGCACAATCACGTGCAATATCCTTTACTGAACGAGCTTCAGCTGTTTTACCCCCATTTGAAGACATGTATCTTTCGAGATAAAACATCCCTCATTAACTAACGATATTTTCGCCACGAACGTTGCTTGACAATGTTTACAATAGAAACGTTGTTTTCTTAATTCGAGATATGTCTTTTTAGTTCCCCCAGCTGGAATAAAAATTGTCGACGTCTTTGTACCATTTTTAATAATGGTATAGTCTTCGTTTTCAACATGACAGTGATCACAGTGCGTCGGAGTATACGTGAGTTTGCCTTCCAGGAATGTGCAAGCATGGCCGTACTTTTTGCCCGCGCGGGCATAATCCTCTTCAAAAATTATATTTTCAGCTTGAATATCAAAGGCGATTCTTGATATAGATAAGAGAATTCCCTCCTAATGGTTTTGTGGTTAAAACTAATAATACAGGGAAACGCATTTATTTTCTATATTTAGGTAGAAAAAGGTGCCAGTAAGTTATTTTAGTGAGCAATCTCTGTCTCACTTAAAACCCCTTCACCAACACCAAATATTATACAACCATTTTTTATAAGTGTCTGTTCTTTTTGTTGCGAATTAACAAGCCGTTATATTATCGCATCTAGCATGATAACTAGTCACCCGTTATCGATTTTTCTGTTAAATAATCATACAAACCTTTCTCAACAGGTGTTTTCATTTTTAATATCATTTTAACAATCGAGACAGGTTTTTTAGCTGTTTCCATCTGCCTCTCTTCAAATGATTCCGGAATAGGTTCGACATCACCCATGTAGTAAAAAGACAATCCTTCATCATTATGTTTTTTCACAAATAGCGGTAGGCGCATGTCATGTTCCTTATAGCGTTGAATCGCTTTAACATCAGGAGAGGCTAATGTTCGTTTTGACTTAGACATCCATTGAAATATTTGTGGTGATAAAAATTGATCATCATATTTCGTCGTTTCACTTATATCATCTTCTTTATGATAATTAATGAAGATGGCACAGTTAGATTTATCTTGACTAATAATGTAGCCCCCTACATTTTGTGCGAGTGGATTCTCATCCCATAATAATAACCGAAACACATCTTGACGGGTATATTTCTCGTACAACATAAAGCCGTTACATACTTCATGTCCTTGTCTTTTCTCATCATACAGATAAAGCGCATAACTTACTTGATCAGACAACGAAGCTTTAAATTCAGGCTCTAGGAGGAGTTCGGTAAAGATCGGGTGTCGTTTATATGTCTTTGTTTCTTCATCATAGTCAACAAACCGAACAGATAAAAAGTCATGCGGTGCCCGTCGCTTCTTATCATAATTTTCTTGATAATACTGCAAATTCATATTGCGCAACACAGACGTTCTAATATCTTCAGTAAAGTCATCATAGACATCCATAGTCATTTTATCTAAATAGACCTCTTCTTTTATTTCAACATTGTCGATCAGTTGTTGAAACAACAACGCTTCGTGTGGCCGAACACCGTTTAAGACGTGTTGAGATAGGTAAATTAAACTTTTATCTGCTTTTTCTGAAAGTGTTTGTTTTAATTTTTCTACTTTTACAATATAACGATAGAAAGATTTACTGTACCGGACATAACTCATCGGATCGCGCGATCCGTGTGCCACAAAGTCCATCATTGTCGGTATTTTACCTACTTTATATTTTAATGTTAAATAATCTTGGTCTAAGTCCTTTTTCAGCAACATATTCTTTTGATCAATCGCTTCAAAAATACGTTCTTCAGCAATGCGTTCAAAATTAATGGTCGATTCACCTGGTATACCTCGGCTCCGTTCAACAAGTTGTCGGCGCAGTTGATCTTTATTGTAACTTTGATCACCATACAAAGCGATCGGAATTAAATAGTTATTCTCATGATTACCGATAAAATCAATCACGGTTAGAAAGGCTTTTGATTCATGTTTTCTAAGTCCCCTACCTAATTGTTGCACAAAAATTATGCTGGACTCGGTTTGTCTGAGCATGACCACTTGATTAATCTTCGGGATATCAATCCCCTCGTTAAAGATATCGACCGTTAAAATATAATCAAGCACCCCGTCTTCTAATTCCTTTACTCGTCGCTCACGTTCCTCTTGGCTATTATCCCCAGTTAAACTAATGGTTTGTAGTCCAGTTTGATTTAATGCCATTGACAAGTCTTTCGCTTCTTCTTTTGTTGCACAGAAAATGAGACCGTGTGGCCTTTCACCTGAAAAACTATAGTATTCTAATTTCTCACGAATATGCATCACCCGGTCATTAATTGCCAGGTCCTGAAACGATAGATCTTCTCTTATCTGACCATCAACTTCATAATCACTCACTCCAAAATAATGAAACGGGACCAGTAAATCCTCCGCCAATGCTTCTTGTAGACGAATCTCATAGGCGATATTGTAATCGAATAGCTTAAACAAATCATAGCCATCGGTTCGCTCTGGCGTTGCTGTCATCCCTAACATAAAATCTGGTTTAAAATGATCAATAATCTTTTGATAACTAGTTGCCCCCGCCCGGTGGGTTTCATCAATTAAAATATAATCAAACCATTCGGAATCAAATTCATTTAATGTCTTAACTTTTGATAATGACTGAACGGTCGCAAATAAATAACGCGCCCCGACATCTTTACTGGAACCAGAGAGAATCCCATAATCGTCATCGTTACCACCAATTACACGCCTAAAATCAGCCATTGCTTTTTTAAGAATTTGTTCTCTATGGACAATAAACAATAAACGATTAGGGCTCACTCGTCTCACATCAAAAGCGGCTAAGTATGTTTTACCGGTTCCGGTTGCTGAAACGACAAGGGCACGGGATTCCCCGCGCAGGCGAACTGCTTCAATCCCCATTAAGGCTTGGACCTGCATCTTATTTGGTTCAATCTTTAAAGCATCAGACCATTTATTGTGATAGCTTGCCGGAAACTCAGCCACCGTTTGAATGTTTTGTGTTTGATAGGCTTTTCGGTAGTGATTGATCCATTCAGTGGTCAATGGGACACTATCTTGCCACATCTCATTGAACTGTGTCGTGAAGTGATCAATGATCGCGCCATGCTCGTGTGACGTTAGTTTGATGTTCCACTCATAATTGACTTTTAATGCACTCGCCGTTAAATTCGTACTCCCGACAATTAATGAGTGGTATCCTCCTTGGTCAAATATATAACCTTTGGAGTGAAAACCATCAACGTCCGAAATTCTTACTTCTAGATTTTTTAGCTTTAACAACTCTTGAAACATTTTTGGTTGATTAAAGTAATTATATGTTGAAGTGATCAGTTGTCCTGTTACACCTTTTCTATGTAAATCCAACAAATGAGCTTTTAATGTTTGGATACCTGACTCAGTAATAAAAGCCACCGCAAATTTAAACGATTGTGATTGTCTTAATTCATCAATCAGTGTCGTTAAGACATCTTGTTTTTTCTGTTGGTGGTTCATTAATAACTGCGGCTCAAATTGCCCTGAATAAGGAATGGTTTTATCAATCAAACCTTTTTGTATACCTAGTTCTAGTTCATTTAACCATGCTTCCATGTCGATCACCTGCTTTTCTTTGGTGTTACGTTCATTTTACCAAAGATTGCCGCTTATCTGTATCCCTTTTCTTATTTTCTTATCTTTCATCTCGCTCAGCCCAACGTTTTCTTTAATTTTCATCATGAAAAAGACCGTTCACTCATGTTGAGGAACAGCCTATAACAGTTACATTACTCTAAATAAATTGATTCATGTGAATGAAACCCATCATCAATCACTGTTTCTTTAATCGTCTCTTTTGTGACACTGACCGGTGTTAAAAAGATGGTTGGCACATCTTTTTTGCCATTGTTGATCAAATGACTCGTTTCTAGCGGTTCATCCTTTGCCAGTTTAATGGCGACTTCCGCTGCCTTTTGAGTAAGGGCCTTGATAGATTTATAGACCGTCATGAGTTGTTGGTCATCAATTAAGCGAGTAATGCCTTGTAGTTCAGCATCTTGACCGACAATGGGAATCGTCTGTTCGATACCGGCTTCTTTCAGTGCTTCGATCACACCTCCAGCCGTGGCATCATTTGCGGCAATGACCGCATCAATGTCGTGATCGTTAGCTGATAGTGCTTCCAACATGTTTGCTTTTGCTTCACTCGGTTTCCAGGCGTCGGTCCATTCATCATAGACGACTTGTATGCGTCCTGCATCGATATGAGGCTTTAAGACTTCATAGACGCCTTCACGCATCAAGTGTGCGTTATTATCGGTACTTGCGCCGCCAATGTAGACATACTGTCCCGACGGGACAGCCTTTAGCATCGCTTCTGCTTGCAAGCGCCCCACTTCTTCATTATCAAAGGAAATATATAAATCAACATTCGCATTCTTAACTAAACGATCATACGAAATCACAGGGATCCCTGCCGCTTGTGCTCTACCGACAATGGTTGCGGCCGCTTCCGCATTATGCGGGACGAGTACTAACACATCCACTCCATCTGAAATCATTCGTTCAGCCTGCGCAATTTGAAGCGCATCATTGCCGTTGGCCGCTTTCACGATAATATCAGCACCTAACTCTTGAACCGCTTCAGAAAACATATCACGGTCTTTTTGCCAACGCTCTTCAATCAGCGTATCCATGGATAAACCGACGGTAATATCATCCACAGACAAGGATTGTACTGGTTCTATTTCTTCATCATGGATTGGTTCAGGAGGCGTCTGACAGCCCACTAGTATAAATATGACACTGATCATCCATAGTCTTTGTATCATCGATCTCCCCCCTCTTTGTCTGGGCAACATCAAATCATTACCTACACCCACGTTACTTATAAATCAATTGTTTTCGGTAAGCGTTCGGTGTTTCGCCGGTTACTTTTTTAAACACCTTACCAAAATAATTCGCATCGTGATAACCGACATCGACCGCAATAGCTTTAATCGACTCATCTGTTTCAAGTAACCGGCGTTTTGCCTCATCAATCCGGCAGGTCGTTAAAAACTCGATATAATTCATACCGAGGCGTTCCTTAAAGACTTTACTCACATAAATCGGACTTAACTCAGCTTCTGCGCTCAATTGTTCTAACGATAAATCTTCCTTAATATGCGTTTCAATGTAGTGCGTCATCTTCGTAAACCAATCATCATTTAACTCTCCTTGATAGGTCTTCAGTGCATCACGCATGTGATGAAGGTAGCCTTTTAATTCTTCCTTCAGCGATGTATAGTCCTCGGCTTTAAAATGATACTTTTGCCAGGCAATCTTCATATGCAGCTCTTCAAGCGTTTGACCCATCAGTTGAATGAGTTGGACTAAACGTGACCGAAAGTCCGCTAAGGGGACCTGTTCTGATTCATAACAGAGCGAAATATCTATTAGGTGTTTTTCAATATCTGTCCATTTACCTAACCGTAACTGGTCAAAAAAGTCTCGGTAGATATACGCATCTAATTGGCGCTCACAAAGGTGCGTGGCCTTTGGTACATCGCTATAGAATAAAACGTGATAATCCCGACGTGTTTCCATTGCACTAATGACCGCTTCTTGATAACTCTTGTTTAATTGATCAATCGATAACGCCTCGTCACTTACACCCATCTTCACCGGTTGTTTAAGCGTTTCAAATCGTTGTCTGATCTGCCGGGTTAAATATGTGAGTTGTTGACGGAAAGACTGTTCATTCCGGAACACGACAATCGGCAATTGTCGGTGATAGAGAGGCCCAATTAGGCACGTCTCATCTATTGATAACTCTTGGATCAATTCATCATATGAATAAAGCGGGACATGGTCGAACTTTAAAATAATCACCCCGTAACCAAGGCCAATATTCTTATTTAAATAATCCAACAATAACGGCGCTTTTACGTCATGCACATGTCCGAGTAACAATTGCGTCACAAGATCGCGTTCAATGACTTTTTTTGATTGCGCGAGCTCTTTTTTCACTTTCATTGTCGCTTGTTGTTCTTCTTGTTCAGTCTCGACTTCTTTTATGATTTTATTGACGGTCTCGATTATATCTGAGATTTTACTTGGTTTCAGTAAGTAATCTTTTACGCCTAAAGTAATCGCTTGTTTCGCATAATCAAATGTATCATATGCCGTAACCATCACAAATTTAATGCGTTGTGTCGATTCGTTAATTAAACGAATCGCATCAAGTCCATTCATCTCCGGCATCTTAATATCCATAAGTACGATAGCTGGTTGATATTCACTCGCCATTTGTACCGCTTCTTGTCCATTCTCTGCGAGAATAATCTCAAGGTTTGAGAATTTTTTCGTTAATATTTGTTTCATACTTTCGCGTTCAACCCGCTCATCATCTACGATCATCAGTTTCATCCTGTTGTTCCCCCTTCATCTCCGGCAACAATAAACTTACCTTGGTGCCGCGATTTTTATACGAGTCAATATAAACAAGCTGATCTTGATTATAAAATAAGCGCATCCGCTTAATCACATTGGTAAAACCAATCCCCGTCGAATGGCCTTCTTTTGGCATTAACTTTCCTGAGAATAATTGATTAATCGTCTCATCTTCCATGCCAGGACCATCATCACTAATTTCTACTCGAGTATATGAGCCTTGTTTAAAAACTCTTAACGTAATTTGACCACCCTTTTGGTATGGTTCAACCGCATGAATCACCGCATTTTCAATGATAGGCTGCAGGGTAAGGGCAGGTATATGACTTCCGAGTAAGGTGGAATCAATTTCTTCTGTGTAGACGAGACGGTCACTGAACCTTGTTTGTTGAATTTGAATGTATTGCCTTATGACTCTAATTTCATCGGCTAACGTCACGGCTCGGTCAAGTTGCTTTAAGTTATACCGCAACAAATCAGCAATGGAGACAAGTAAATCACTTGTTTCATAAGCATCTTCTAAGTAAGCTTTTTTCGAGACGGTATTGAGCGTATTGAATAAAAAGTGTGGATTGATTTGACTTTGTAAACTTCTCAGCTGTGTTTGTTGGAGTAGCATTTTTGATTCACTCAATTCTTTTTCTACTTTTGCTTTTTCATTGATTTCATGAATCAGTTGTTTAATATTCTCACGCATTCGGTTAAATGTTTTACCTAAAAAGGCCAGTTCATCCTGAGAGTCAATTTGTATCTCTTGGTCTAAGTTACCTAATGATAGACCATTAGCTGCCCGGGTTAGTTGATGAATCGGATGAGTGATTTGTCGCTGAAATAAATACGTCACCGCGATTAAAACAAGCACCAGTAAAATAAGTAACCAAAACCCAAAGGTATTAATCGCACGTGATTGCTCGATCATGCCGCGATAAAAACTATCATATGTTTTTAATTCTTGATCAAGTAACTGCAAGGTCGTATCTGAAATATATGTTTGAATCCGAATCGCATCATTCAGCTCTCGTTCTGCTTGGTCAATGTCTTGTTGTTCATAGAGACGCATCGCACGATCGGTTGATTCAACTAAGCTATCAAGTAAATGAATGTAGTTAGTAAGTGCGTTTATGTTGCTGCTATTTTCAAGGTCTGCTAGTCGATTCTCTAAGCGCTGAATCTCACGCCATTCACGCTCCAATTGATTGAGGCTCGGCGAGTCAACATCAACTCGTTCTGTTAGTAGGCCGCTTAAGGTCGTCATTAATGTGTCACTTTTCGTGTTGGCTTCATTTAAGATTAAATAGCGCGCTAAAATGTCATTATAATTATTTTGTGTTTGTCGATTAAAGTACGTTAACGACAGCCAAATCACAAATAACGTTGAGATAACTATTATCATAAAAAGGGCCACTTTATGTTTAATCTTGTGCATCACTCTTCCCCCTCTCAACAGAGAATGGGGTTAAATAACCTGAAAACTCTAGATGATCACGCTCATTATTGATCCATTCACTAAGGACCTCTACACTCATACTTCCCATTTTTTCTGGAGATTGTTTGATTAAGGCATCAATCTCTCCTTGGTCAAGTAAAAGATCTAAATTTCGTTGTTCATCAAATGTATAAATCCCGAGTGGTTCAATTTGGCGGCGACGTTTAATTTCCTCTATGACAATAGAGGACAGCTGGGCATCTAAAATCATCACCGCATCAAACGTTGGATACTGATTAAGCGCACGTTGTGTCTGTAAGATGGCTTCATCGGTCGAGGCCGGAAGGCCAATATATTGCACCGTAAGTTCTGATTCATTTAGGACTGCCGCCGCCCCTCGTAGCCGCTCTCGTTGATAAAAAGGACGCGTCTCATCATAATAAATAACGACTGTCTCATAGCTTTGATAATCTTCTGTCACCACGTTGGCTAATGTTTGCCCCATCTGGAAGTGATTAGATCCGACGTACGTCCGTCTTAGACTTTCTTCAATCGGGACATCTTCTGCGATGGTGACTACCGGTATACTATAAAAAGCCGCTTTTACTTTCGTTAATTCTTTAAACGCTTCTGTATCTTTTCCTTGCACAATAATGCCATCAACTTTCGCATAAATTGACCGCTCTAAGTCGGTAAGTAAGGCTTCCTCATTTTGATTCGCATAGCCGAGCACCTCTAGAGACATCCCTTGATGAAGGGCTGCCGCCCGTGCGCCCTTAACGATGGCATCATAAAAAGGCGTCCCCATTTGGTCTGTAATGAGCACAAGTCGTTTTGCATCATCTTCTGATGTGTCTCCCGTTGGTAAATCGATATCAACAGATAAGACATGTGTCAATGATTGCAAGGTAAATAACGTTGTCAAGATTAACATCCCTATAAATAAAGCGGTTACAATTTTGCGCATAATGACAACTCCTCTTGTTGAAAGACACTAGACGAAAGAATCGTCGCTCTTCATATTCTATCACAAAACGTATGTGCTGTTGGTATTATATTTTTTAATCATAATTAACTCAAGAGCTGCCTATCATTCGCTGTTCTTTCTTGAAAATACGACAATAGACCCCGTCAGTCATGCTTTTCGGGGTCATTGCGCTTCATTGTTGACTCATTATTTATAGTGAGTTATTGCTATAGTGCGTTGGTTGATCTCGTCATTATTTGCCGCGTTTTCTTGTGATGACATCAAAGATAACCGCACCAGCTAAAACGCCCCCGCGGATCATATATTGATAAGAAATTCCGACACCGAGCAAGTTCATCCCGTTTGTGAGGGAGGCCATAACAATCGCCCCAATAATCGCTCCTGTTACTTTTCCAACACCGCCGGCAGAGGAGACCCCACCAACATAAGCTGCCGCAATCGCATCAAGTTCAAACAACATCCCAGCGGTTGTTGTGGCAGATTGTAACCGTGACGTATATAAAATACCAGAAAGTGCTGCCAGCATGGACATCGAGCCCATCACCATGTAAGTCACGTTTTTAACATTGATCCCACTTAAGTGGGCCGCTTCTGGATTACTACCGACAGCGTACACTTGACGGCCAAGGACTGTTTTATTTGTAATAAAGTGATACACCATTGTCACGAGTAATACAATGACCAGTGTCCAACTAATCCCGTTATAGCCTGCTAAAATCCAAGTAATATAAGCGATGATGGCCGATACAAACACTAACTTTATTAAGAATATAGGCATCGAAATCACGTCGAAATTATATTTTGATTTATCATGTCTATTTTTTAGTTCTGAGAAGATGTATAGAACAACGCCAACAGCACCAATTATTAAGGTGAGGACATGACGATTATAGAAATACTTAATCGCGGGTAAGTAACCATTCCCAATCGCATTAAAAATATCATCTTGAACAATAATTGTCCCTGTACCTTCTGTTACTTGTAACAGCGCCCCGCGGAAGATTAACATCCCTGCAAGTGAGGCGACAAAAGCAGGAATGCCGAGTTGAGCAATAAGAAAGCCGTTCATGAGACCAATTACAATACCTAAGACTAAGATAATCGGTATGACAAGCCAAACAGACAAGCCTTGTTGCATCAGTAATATGGCCGCAATTGCCCCTAAGAACCCGGCCACATACCCGACAGATAAGTCAATGTGACGAATGACAATGACGAGCGTCATCCCAACGGCTAAGACGGCAATATACCCACTCGCATCAAGTAAATTACTAATGTTACGGGAAGACATAAACGTTCCACTCGTCATCACGTTAAAGGTAATCATAATGGCCACGAGGGCGATGTACATGCCGTAATCACGGATATTGTCTTTAATTAAATGTGATGTTTCTTTTAAAAGATTCATGATTTCTCCTCCTACTTCGTGGCTAGTGCCATAACTTTTTCTTGATCGGCTTCTTGCCTGTCGAGCTCTCCGGTGATTTTTCCTTCTGCCATCACATAGATCCGATCACTCATACCTAATATTTCACCGAGTTCTGATGAAATCATGATAATACTCATGCCTTTTTCAATTAAGGTATTCATCACGGAGTAAATTTCAAACTTAGCTCCAACATCAATACCACGTGTTGGTTCATCCAAAATAAGAATGTTCGGTCCAGCAAATAACCACTTACCGAGTGAGACTTTTTGTTGGTTCCCTCCACTCAGTTTTCCTACCAATTGTTCAATCGAAGAGGCTTTAATGTGGAGAGAATTTTTATAGTGTTCGGCAACTTTGATTTCTTCATTTGTATTAATAATGCCGTTATGTGCAATGCCAGATAGTTTCGAGGCCGACACGTTTTTTGTAATCGTATTAAGTAAAAAGAGACCATTCCCTTTTCGGTCCTCTGTCACATAAGCCATACCTGCTTTGATGGCGTCACTCGTATGTTTAAAGTTTTGCGCTTGGCCATTTAGTGCCATGCTGCCCATCAGTTTATAGCTTTTCGGATTACCAAACATACTTAAGGCAAGCTCTGTCCGTCCTGCGCCCATTAGTCCAGCGATGCCAATAATTTCACCACGCTTAAGGTGCAAGTTGGCATCTTTTACAACCGCGCGACCGAGCTGGGTATCATAAGCAGACCAGTTGATAAGTTCTAATACCGTATCACCGATGTTTCTATTCGCCCGTTCTGGATAAATTTGATTCATCTCGCGTCCAACCATGTGACGAATAATTGTTGGTTCATCAATTTCGCCTTTTTTCGCATCTAAGGTGATAATCGTTTGACCGTCTCTTAGGATCGTTGCCTTATCGGCAATCGCTGCCACTTCTTTTAATTTGTGTGAAATCATGATACAGGTAATGCCTTGTTTTTTTAATTCTTTTATGAGTTCTAAAAGATTCTCGGAATCATCTTCATTTAAAGCGGCGGTTGGTTCATCTAAGATCAACAACTTGACTTGTTTACTTAAAGCTTTTGCGATTTCTACGAGTTGTTGTTTCCCAACCCCTAAATCTTTGATCAACGTTTCTGGATTGACTTTTAAATTGACTTTCTGTAACATCTCTTTTGCTTTGACAATGGTCTGATTCCAATTGATAATGCCACCGTCTTTAACTTCATTCCCCATATAAATATTTTCATAGACGGATAAATCCGGGAATAACGCGAGTTCTTGATAAATAATCGCAATTCCGACATTGACACTGTCCTGAATTTTATTAAATTGTTGAACCTTACCTTCATAAATAATATCGCCTTCATAGTTGCCATAAGGGTATACGCCACTTAAGACTTTCATTAAGGTTGATTTACCTGCCCCGTTTTCACCGACAAGAAAATGAATCTCACCTTTTTCCACTTGAAAGTTTACTTGATCAAGGGCCTTGACCCCAGGAAAAGTTTTTGTGATATTGGCCATTTCTAAAATGACATCTGCCATTGACTCGCACCACCTTCGTTTTAAAACGGATAGAATAGTGGGGGACACTATTCTATCCTGTTCTAAAAATTATTCTGTTATATAGTAGAGACACACATGTTAGATTTTAACGACTGACGTTATTGTTTACTCTAAACCAGTAAATTCACTGGCTTCGTAGTAACCAGATTCAATAAGTTCGGCTTCTACATTGGCTTGGTCAACAGTGATAACTTCTGATTGAAGTGCTGGTACATCGACTGAACCGTTATCATATGAACCTGTTGTTTCTGGGTCACTGCCATCAAGAATCGTAATCGCCATACCCATCGCATCTTCAACTAAGCGACGCACATCTTTAAAGACCGTCATCGATTGTTTGCCATCAATGATGTACTGGATGGAGGCTTTTTCAGCATCTTGTCCAGTAATAACGTAGCTTGTCACTTCACTGTCTGAGCTAAATGTATCAGCAATCGAACGGGCTGTCCCGTCGTTTGGCGCAAGAACGGCAACATCACCTTTTAACTCAGCCCCAGCACTTGTCAGGTGCGTTTGTGCTTTGTTGATCGCTTCGTTTGGATCCCAGTTTGTTGTAACTTGGTTAAGAATTTGTCCTAATTCATCACGTGTTAACTCATTTTTACTTGATAATTCTTCTGCGGCACTTGAGTTGGCGACTACAAATGTGCCGTCGGCGATTTTCGGTTGAAGCACACTCCATGCGCCTTCAAAGAAGAGGAACGCATTATTATCAGATGATGCTCCTGCATATAAGTAAAGTGGAATGCCAGAACCGTCTGTGTTATCAATTAAATATTGACCTTGTGCTTCTCCAACCGCAAAGCTATCGAAGGTGACATAATAGTCAACTGCATCGGTATTCGTAATTAAGCGGTCGTATGAGATGACTTTAATACCTTCCATACTGGCAGCTTTAGCGGCAGCACCAGCAGCATCGCCATCATGTGGACTCATGATAAGTACATCAATCCCACGGCTAATCAATGTTTCAACGTTTTGTAATTCATTCGCCGATGACCCTTGTGAGAATAGAATTTCCGTTGTATAGTCTGAATCGGCAATGGCATCGCGGAAACGTTGCTCATCTTGTACCCAACGTGGTTCGTCACGTGTTGGTAAGATAATCCCTACATCAATGGCATCATCACTTGACCCTTCATCTGAGGTACCTTCATCACTATCGCCACCACTTCCTTCATCTGTCTGTGTATCAGAACAACCGACGAGTAGTGAAAAGAATAAGGCTCCAACAAGTAATACCCATAAAAACTTAGAACGTTTTAACATAATTTAACCCCTCTCAAATCATTTAATTTGTCTTACAACTTGAAGTATAATGTAAGCGCTTTATTATCGTAATCACTACTTCGGGTAAATTATTATCCTTGAGGGGAAAGATTTATCCTTTGTGATTTTTTTAACAACAAAAGACGTCACTCTCATCACTTTTTCATTTATATCCTCATGATTATAAGCAAGAAAAAAAGGACATAACCTGTAAATATGGTCATGTCCATTCTTATTTCATTATCGTGTTAACGTATAGGTTGTTTCTAGTTCGTTTACTTTAATCGTTAAGGTGAAGTCATCGATACTTACAGCCTCTTCACTTGTGAATGTGTCTCGAATCGTGAGCGCTTCAAGTTCCACAACCTCATCGTAATCTTCTGTTTTTTCACTCGTACCGAGTGGTTCGATGACCATTTGGTAGTGAAATGATTCAGCTTCCATTGGTTGTTTCGGGGTTAATTGTGCCTCTACCTCAAACTTTGTATCACTGTCATCGGTTGTTTCCGTTATGGTTGCTTCTACTTTAAAGTAGTCATCTTCGGCTTCATAGGTAGCGCTCTCACTACATCCGACCAATAAGATCAATAGCGATAACAGTATATACCTACCATACTTTTTCATATCCTTTAACCTCCTCATGTGTCGAGTTATGAACGAAAACAAGCGGTCATGGTGACCGCTTGAGATCTTTCTTCATTGTTTAATATTTAACCGTTTGTTTACGCTTATTTACGCGGAATAACCCCGCACTTACGAGAAGTAATATAGCCCCAATCACTGACCAATTAAACATCATCGTACTTGTATCAGGTAATGTCTCACCTGCGGCATCGTCTACTTCAGTTTCAAATACTCCATAAGTAGAAAAGCCTGAGACCATTAATCGAATAACTCCGTTCTCTTCGTCGTAATCACCGCCGCGTAATTCCCAGCCATCTTCGCCTAAGTAGTAGACCGCTGGATTGTCAGCATCGGCATTTACACCTAGAGTTAATTTAAACTCACCTTCATAGCCCTCAAAACCTTCCGGGAACACGAGGTTAACCGTGATGATTTCTCCTCTAACGTTAAGCTTTTCGCCATTTGCGGCCGTATAGGTTTCCTCATCATACGTACCAACTGTGATTGTTGTGCCTTCAGGTAGGTCGTTTGGCATCTTAATCGTCGCTTTTAAATCCTCAATAACAATCGTTTCACCTTTAGACACACGAACCGGTGCTTTTGATAAACCAATCACGGTGTCATTATTCGTTGAATTTTCGTCACCTGGTGTTGGTGTTTCTTCTTCTGGTTCACCTGGTGTCGGGGTTTCTTCTCCTGGTTCGCCTGGTGTTGGTGTTTCATCAGTATCATCAGATACTAGTGTCACTTCTCCAAACACAGACGGGTCTTGGAAGCCTTGTCCACTTGTATCGTTCCATGTAGCGACACCGACTCTTGTCCCGTCTTCTCCATCATTAATTTGAAGGTCAAATCCAATAACCGTCTCATTTGATGGTGTGATGTTCGTTAATGGAATCGCCATCTCAACTGTATAGCTTGTGCCATTGACTTTCGTCGCTGATTTAAAGCCCTCATAAACATTACCATTTCCAAATGATTGAACATTCTCGACATTGACACGGTATTGTCCAATACCTTCAGCGGCATCATAGTTAGGCGCTTTACTGTTTAATTGATCGACAAAGACCTCAACTGAGTCCTGTTCCCAAGCATTTGCGCTTGTCACGTCAAGGACATCATTTGTCACATTGACAAGGACATATAAGAAATCATCATCCCAAACAGCTTTCGCCTCGGCCGTTGCTGTTGACCATGCTTGTTGGAATCGGTCAACTGAAAGCGTCATGGCTTCTTTATATAACCCATCTTCCACACCGTCTAAGATTGGCGTTGTTTCTGTTTTTATTGCTTGTCCTTCTCTAACAGGTACCTGTTCTTCTTCATAATTTAATAAGAATGTCTCTGGGTCCATGATTGCCTCATAAGCTAATTTACTTTGTAAGTTAGCATCAAAGACAAGTGGTGATTGTTCTGCGCGCCAGCTCGTCGCATCATTTAAACCCCAAATGGTCACGCGTGAAATATGTTCTGCGTGTTCTTTGTAAAGTGAGAATAACTCTGCATAAATATAAGCTTGACGATTTGCTTCTTTAGCTGTTTGTACCCCACCAGAACCAGCAGTGACATCAAGTTCCGTCACACCAATTTCAACACCTAACTCAATGAAACGTTCCATTGAAAGGCGCACATTTGTAGGATTGGTGTTCATATTATAGTGTGACTGCATGCCCATCCCTTGAATCAGTAACTCACCTGGATTTTCTTCTTGGTAACGTTCATTAATATCTTTAATCATATGATAGATCGATTGGGCTTTATTTTGTTGATCATCATTATAGTCGTTGTAGTATAAAACAACGTCAAGTCCTAAGCGATCGGCTGTTTCACGTGCTTTTTTAAAGGCGAGCTCAATGTAGTCAGAACCAATGGCTTTGTACCAACCTGATTGACGTAAGTTACTTTCCCAATCGTCATACGGGGCATTTGCGCTATCAAGCATCGCTTCATTCACCACATCCCATGAAATGAGGTGATCGTCATAGTCTTTAAACGCCGCCATCGTCGTCTCAATATGCGTGTACATATTTTCTAGTGCTTCTTCGCGGGAGAGCGGATTTCCCTCCTCATCTTGATACAATGCGTCACGTGATTGCTGGTGCCAAACTAACACGTGGCCATGAATATCAAAACCTTCTTCAATCGCTGTTTCTACAAGCAATTTCTCTGCATTAAAATCAAAGTTCCCCTCATCATCATACGCATAACTTGGTTTCATCGCATTTTCTGCACTGACTAAGTTAAAGTGTTTTTTCAATAACTCGAGGCGAATCCCTTCAAATTCTGACATCGAGACCGCATTTCCAATTAAAAAGTCATCTTGGTAGACATCTTTAATTGGGGTAATGTCTTCGATGACAATCGGAGCGGTTTCAAGCTTTGTGAACGTCACATCATCAAGATAGAAACTAGACGTTGCACTCGCACCTTCCACATAAATACTTAAATTACCTCCACCTAAACTTGAATAGCGATAGGTCCCTTTTAAATTCACCCACTCATTTGCTGTGACTTGAGCTGAGGTGATATTGTTGTAGCTTGCCGTATCACCTGCGCCTACTTGTGTTGATAATTTAAGTTCATCTGAGCCTTCAACCATCTTCACCCAAGCAGAAACCTCGTATAACTCTCCTTGGTCAACGTAATTGTAAACATCGAGTGATGGTCCGTGCCAGTTTTGACTTCTATTTTCAACTTTTAAACTCATCGAACCGTCTGGTGTGTGGTTTGTTTCATCAGTGACGGTCAGGTCTTCTACTTCACCACGCGCCACAAAGCCACTTGCTTCACCTGATTCAAAATCAATCGGTGATAATATCTCCGCTGCTGGTTTATCGTCAGTCGTCTCTTTTTCCAAATGTACGACCTCGACATCATCTAAGTAATACACCGACGGTGTCCCTTCAGTTTGTTCTGATTCTAAATAGACGATAAATTCTGTTGTTCCTGGCATATAGTTAATTTCACCAGATTCGAACCTTACCCATTCTGTTCCTACTTCTTTTGTATTAATTATCCACGGGTATTCGTTGGATGTATCTGGATAGCTATATTTAGATGCGAGACGTAGTTGTTCTGTCCCTTCTTTAAGCTTTAAATAAAACGATAGTTTATATGTCTCACCTTCTGTGAGTTGATCCGTTAAGTTTAGACTGAGCTTACTACCAAAGCCAGTACGCGTCACTTCTAGTGACTGATCTCCAGTATAAGCTTCGTCTGTTGTTAGAGCTGTCGTTAAACCCTCATTACTCCAACTGAGTTTTTCCCAACCATGCGTTTCTGTTTCAAAATCGTGTTTAATTATCGAAACAGCTTCTCCCTCGGGTTCTTCAGGAGTGTCTTCACCTTCAAGCTGAATCATTTGAATATCATCTAAATAATACACAGCTGGTGTTCCTACTTCTTGATTTGATTCAATATAAACGATAAATTCTGTTGTTCCTGGCTCGTAATGAATCGCTTCAGACTCAAAAGTCACCCATTCCGTGCTAACCTCATTATTCCCTATAACCCAAGGGTATTCATTGGTTGTCCCTGGATAACTATGTTTTGAAGCAAGACGTAACGTTTCCGTTCCTTCTTTCAGTTTTATACTAAAGGAAAGTTTATATGACTCACCTTCAATAAGTTGGTCTGTAAGATTAAAACTTAGCTTACTATTGTATGCCTCACGGCTTACCTCTAGTGACTTTTGGCCACTAAAGGCCTCTGTTTCAGTTAATTCTCTCGTGAGTGGGGAAGTCGAATCCCCCCAATCTAATGCTTCCCATCCATCGGTATCTGTTTCAAAATCATGATGCAAGATCACATCACTCGTTTCAGCATAGACAGTAAGGGGTGATAAGTTAGGTAACAACATCAAAGTAATAAGGAAATAAATAAACCATTTCGATTGCTTCTGTTTTGACATGTTTGACCTCCTAGTAATAGTAAGTGATTAAGAAACATTAGCCTCCTCTCCTATGTAAAGTCGTATATTTTCTATTATAGTGAAGCGCTTACATTATGCGTACCAGTGGTGGTTTAGTCTCTTCTTCAAAAAGTTTAGTTATCACGTCACTTCGTAACGTGTCATGCCTGTGTTATCTATTGATTTTACAGTGATTTTCATATAGTCTTGCCGTTGAACGATTTAAAAACTATAGATTGGGTTATGAGTGACAAAGAAAATAATGCAAAAAAAAGACAAGCTTGAGAAACAGCGATGCTACGCTATAACTCAGCTAGTCTTTATCAAAACCTTATCTCACGAGACGATATTAAAGATGCGTCTCTCGGTCGATATGGACTTTTAATTGTTTTTTCTTTACTTTCGTATGCTTCATTTTCTTTAAGACGTCTTCGGCTTTACCATTGAGGATTTCGACAGTGGTATGTCTCGGATAAACCGTCACCGCACCAATATCATTAAAATCCATACCTGGCAAAGAACTGATTGTGCCAACAAAATCAAAGGCCCGTAATTTTTTCTCTTTACCACCGTTAAAGTATAGCGTCGTGACAGAGTCATTTGTCTCGACTTTCTTTTGGCGGCCGAGCATATTCACATACTCTTTTGTATCACTGTTCTCTCGTTGTGGATACGTAAGCTCACGGTCATGAAACTTGAGGTTGTCTTTCATCGCTTCATAGCTCGCTTGTTCATCTGGTGCAAGAAGATGCACAACTTTTCCTTTCTTACCCATCCGGCCGGTACGCCCCATCCGGTGCGTAAAGACATCTTCTGTATAAGCTAAATCATAATTAATCACAAGTGGTAAGTCGATTAAATCCATCCCTCTAGCCATTAAATTCGTCGTGACAAGAATCGAGCGATGTTTTTCTTTAAATTGTTTGAGTGCTTTAATTCTTACTGGCTGTTTTAAATCACCATGCAGGCGCACGACTGGAATCCCTAAGTCACTCAGTTCATCAGCAACTTCATCGACCGTGCGCTTCTCTTCACAAAAGATAATTGCCTCAGAGACATGTTCTTCTACTAGGACATCCACTACCGTTTCGATTTTATCGTAAGGGTCAACATCGACACGGATTTGGTCAAACACTTGTTGGTTTTTCGGTTCAATTGTCACACGTACAGGATCAACTAACGTTTCGTTAATAAACGGTTCAATCTCGTCACTCATTGTTGCTGAGGTATAAATATTTTGTCTTTCATAAGGTAACAGGCTAATAATTTCTTCAATCGTCTCCGCGAACCCGCGGTCAAATAAATGATCCACTTCATCTATAATCAACGTATCAATCAGCGCGCGTTTAATTGTGCCTTTACTCATTAAATCTAAGACGCGGCCTGGTGTTCCAATGACGATATGACTTTTTTGTTTCAGTTGGACTTCTTGGGCTTCATAAGACATATCCCCAATCACAGTCACGGGCTTTAAACGTTTGTATACCGCAATATCTTTCACAACCCCTTCAATCTGAAGCGCTAATTCACGTGTTGGCGTTAAAATGAGGACGGATGGATCGTTCGCATTAAAATCTAATCGGTCTAACACGGGTAGTAAGAAGGCTAATGTTTTACCACTACCGGTCTCAGCTTGACTGAGTACATCTTTACCGTCCACAATCATTGGTAAGAGTTGTTCTTGAATGGGTGTGGGTGTCGTAAAACCTTTCTCATTTAAACGGCGTAATAACGCCTCGTCTTTCAACATAGTAAAATCTTGCATAGATTTTTATCTCCTTTTAAATAGAAAAACTGTCCACTTAAAAAATGAACAGTTTCTCCACGTTTTATTGTTTGCTCGCTCGTTAATCAAACGATGCTTTGTTTATTATTTCTCACCTGAAACAGTTTGATACAATTTGAATACAAGTTATTTAATTTGCTTTAATAGTTGTAATAACGCTTGTTCTGACAGATTTAATAAAGCAAGCTCTTGTTTCAATTTCGGCAACGTCTCTTCTTGAAACCGTTGTTTTCGCTCTGTTAATGCGCGCACGTAGGCATCCTCTGTCACAAAGAAGCCCAAACCACGTTGTTTTTCAATCATACCATCATTCTCTAATATATTATACCCTTTTGTGATGGTATTTATATTTACTTCAAGTTCCACGGCTTGTGCTCTAAGGGAGGGGAGTTTATCCCCTTTTTTTAAGTCCCCTTTTAAGATCTGATTTTTTATTTTGTCCGCGATTTGGCGGTAGATGCTTTGATATTCACTAAAAAGTTCCGTCATTACGTCACCACTTCCAGTTTACGATTGGCATAGTAATCTATTAAGAGTGACAGGATAATGACAAGACCTACATACTTTAAATCAACGGTATTCGTTATGAACCGTATATTTGAGATATAATCATACAAAAGGAACGGAAAGACAATGATATAAAGAAAGCTTAATTGACTTTTCTTATTAAATCCCTCTCTAAGATAGAGTTTTGCATCACGGGTCAATAATAAAAACAGGTGATGTAAAATCAACGTTACATGATAGAAACCTAAGACATATATGAAAGCGACAAAATACGACTCGAAACCAGTCATTAAGAAGTCTATATATGTTACATTCACGTCATACATCTGATGTGAGTTAAACAGATAAAATAGTCGAAACCCAACATGAATGACGGTCAACACAGTCGCAACAGCAGCAGTAGACAACAAGATAATTTTCAGATGGCGGTATCCTGAAATGAGTGACCAACGCTCAAATGGCTTAAACGGTAACAGCGTGACGTCGGTTGTCTTTATCTGTGATAAATTTAAAATGACGAAAAAAACCGCAAAGACGGTCGTCCACCATGTAATGATCTGAGGATCAATTGTTGAAAAATTAGCCGTCATCATGTCTTGAAACATGAAGACAATGATTAGACCTATAATGACTATAAGTTGCCCAGTAAAGACGGCCACTTCACGAAACGGATGAAGAAAAAACTGACGGTCATAGTGAATAAGTAGATTGACTTTCAGGTAACGTTTCTTAATCAATTGAATGAGCCACGCTGGTTCATGGTTATTTTTCGCTCGTTGATATGTCCTTCTCTCCCCGGAAAAAGCCGCTTTGGCATAATGGTATACACCTACAGTGATGAGAGCTAAACTAACGATGACGAGTCCCGCATTCAGATAAAAAGCGACTGAAACAATAAAAACAAGGCCACTATTGATAAACCAATGGGTGACTTGTTGCTTCGTTGATTGTGTTGGTTTTGATAAAGCCCGTAGAGTAAAAAATACTCCGAGTACGACTACCCCTAAAACATATAACCCATCGGCTGTTAGAATAGTTGGGCGGACAAATTGAATGGCAAAAATCATAGCCAAGACCGGTAACGCGACGTGAAAGAAACTGAAAAGACTCACCTTAACTACTGTTCGTTGTGGTAATAGCCTGATCGTCGTGACCTTATCATCTTTTCTCATAAGTCGGATATTATACTCCGTTAATCCCACCAACAACAAGGACGCAATGAAAAAATATAAGGGTAATTCTAAGCGTTCAGGAACAGCGTCTATTTCTTGAAACAACAACTCACTAAGTCCAAATTTAATAAGCGTTTCTGCGATGAGTAAAATCGTAATAGCATTAAACATATTTAAAAATGTTTTATTGCCATAGAGACTACTCGCATGAATAAAACGCACCATATTATTTACCTCCTACAAAACCTTGATAAACAAGTTCCAACGGTATATCGGTTGGTTCACTTGACGGTGTATGACAGAGTAACCGGTATCCGAAGGGTAAACGTTGATACGTTAAGTACATCGTCTCGTCAGGCAACGTTGTTACTTCTTTTAACGACAAGACTTGGTCCAAATCATTGGTCGCGTGATTAATCACAACATGTCCTCTTCGGTCCATAATTATAACGTGATCAAGTAATGGTTCTAATTCTCTTAAGTGGTGGGTCGCAATCACAATCATACGTCCATCAGACTGCGCATCAATTAACAGCTGCCTAAAGATACGTTGTCCTTCTAAATCCATTTCTTTTGTTGGTTCATCAAGAAATACCATCGGTGTACCGAGACTTAAAGTAATCGACACAAAGGCTTTTCGTTTCATTCCAGCACTGAGGTCAATCAAGTTTAAATCTTCTTCTAAATCAAAGGCGGTTAAATAAGCTGTCAGCTTTTCTCGACTAAAATTCGGATACATCGGACCAATCAACTCACCGTATGCCCCAATGGATAGCTCAATATTTGGTAAAGTCTCTGGTAAATAACTGATTTTCTCTAAATACTGTTTGTTTCGTAATCTTGGTTCATATCCTAGAACGCTCACATTCCCACTACTCGGATAATACAAGCCTGTCAGTAGTTGAAATAACGTTGTCTTACCGACACCGTTCGGTCCTAATATACCAATAACTGACCCTGATGTTACGTCAAGATTGATCCGGTCAAAGACACGCTCTTCACTATAGTCAAATGACACTTTTTCTAATTGAAACATGTACTCACCTCATAATGTTTTAGTGTTACACTTAACTATAACACTAAAACAAAAAAAGAAAAACACTTGTCTTTAGATTTTCAAAAAATGTCCACACAAAAAGACAGGCCTTCACCTGTCTTTTACGTCATTCATATGAAATAAGTCAACAATTAAAGATATTTATTTAAGTCCTCGACTGTCTCGATCTGATGAAAGTCATTTACAATTGTTTCAAGTTTTTGGCCATCTAACTGTCGTAACTTATCTTTTGTTTCTTCAGGCAAGTGCTCAATTTTTCGGCTGAGGAAGGCCAACAATGTTTTTGCTATGCCTTTTTGTTCTCCTTGTTCTATTCCTTGTTCTATACCTTCTTCTCGTAACACATCAGCAATAGTCTTCATGACATCACTCCCCATAGGATAGGCTTGTTCTAATGTTTTTACTATATCACGGATATCATTTTTAGTGAATGCATCACTTACATTAAAAATATACCGCATCAACGTTTCAAAATAGGCGATGCGGACGCTTTTTCATCTAGCGTATTTAAGGCTTTCGCCGCCTGATAGATACTCTCTTTTAAATCCGCTGGATTTTCCGTATAAAGATTGCGCCATACCGTAAAAAGTATCTTTAATTGGGCGACCCCTTTTATTTGTTCGTCTTGATACGTCGATACATCAAATAGTAAAT
>NZ_FPAI01000002.1 GCF_900116255.1 Halolactibacillus miurensis | reverse complement strand
ATATTTAGAAAGAAAAAGGTGCTAGTGAGTAATTTTAGTGAGCAATCTCTATCTCACTTAAAATCCCTTCACCAACACCAAATATTATACAACCTAAAAAGCGTACACCGAAGTGGTGTACGCTTTTTATTATGATTTAATTTAGTTTGTTAAGAGACGCCAGCAGCTATTGAATTATTTTCACTGGATTAATCGCCACTGGAAGCGGTAAAGGTTCACCGAGTGAATATGGACCTACTTGATGACTATCTAAACCTTTAATCGAGATAGAGACATGACCAAAATCAAAACTTTTGGCTGTCATAAGAATCGCTTCAATCATATCGATTGTTTCAGGATTGTCACCAAATAACTTATGTTCATCAAAAGTCAAGCGTATTTCTCCATCATTTGACAAATCAAGGGTATACGTCACCCCTTCAGGGATGGCAGGTTCAATATTGAATTCCGGTATAGGTTCTTGCATATCAACGAGTGCTTCATCTATGGTAATAAATGTTTCACCATTTAATGTTGCTTCAATTGGTATCATAAATTTATGGCCAGAGGACGTGTACACATATTTATAACTCAATTTCTCTACATCCTTAAAATCAATCCGGTTAATTTCTCCAAAGGGTCCTAACTCAATGGGCTGTCCACCGGTATTTTCAATGAATACCGTTTCATAAGTATCTTGGAACATGTAGCGTAACGTTTGTTCAAAGACCGTAGCTTGAGTAGAACTTCCAATGTCAGATGCTTCGGCATCGATTGATAAAGTTATGGCCTGATTCTCTTGCGAGAATGTCCCGAAATTAAATGTTTCTGCCGTTAAACCGAGTTGATTAAAATCAAACGATGATAATTGTTCGTTATAAAATGTGAGCGGTTCAGCTTGTTGGTCAATAATAGTTAATGGCACAGGATACATAACAGAAGCATCCATCGCCACAACCGGAATTTTCGATTGTTCGTTTACAGTATCACTTGGCAAAATTACGTGGTGCCCAAGAACATTTGAGAAGTCACTTGTTTGATACGTCGTTGAGTTAAACAACATCATGTCGTCTCGAAGTAGTTGGCTTTCAGGCGCATCTTCACTGGCTGTGTCGGTTATACGTCCTTCTTGTGCCGTTTCTAGCGCTAAATCATTAACAGCTTGTTCTGTTTGAGAAGGAAGCAAATGATCTTTTAATACAAAAAAGACAAGGGCCAAGACAAAAACGGTCGCAAGTGCTGGAAAAGTGACCATCCACTTCTTTGATTTTCTTTGTTGCTCGGGCGTCAAACTACTACTCACTTTTTGATATAACACTTGTTTCGATTGTTTTGAACGTACGTGAGGAAAATCACTTAACTGATTTATGATTCTGCGTTCGTCATCTCTTGTCGTCAAATCCCTCACCTCTCTTCAGTATTCATCAGTAATTGTTGTAATTTTTTAATGGCACGGTGCTGCGTTGTCTTCACCTTACTTTCTGTCCATTCTAAAATACGCGCCGTATCATGAATAGACATCGATTGAATGTAACGTAAAATGATGACGTTTTTTTGATCGAGTGTCAATAAATCCAATTGTTGATAGAGCCTTTTATGCTCTTCACTGAGAATCAGCAACTCTTCAGGAAGCGGGTCATTCGCTTCAATTTGTTGCCAATCATCCCCTTTATTAAACAAACCGAACCATTTATTTTTTTCGCGTTGTTGTTTTCTAAAATGATCCATAACTGTATGTCTCGCAATCGAGAATAACCATGTCTTTTCACTACTCTCCCCACGAAACTGTTTATGTGCTTTTAACACTTTAATAAATGTCTCTTGAATGAGGTCTTCAGCTACTTGATGATTCTTCACTAAATAAAAGATGTATTGATACACATCGTTATGATATGTGTCATATAAATAATCAAATGTGGTCTTCATATAGTGAGACCCCCTGTTTCCCTAAATTAGTCGTTATATTATTAAAAACGTTACATATGCTATGTAAGTTTATTTTTTTCGTTGATTAACTCGATCAAATTCACGGGCAAAGAGCTGTGAGAATGGTCGATAAAGTAAGATAATAAATAACACATTACTTAATGCATGGTAAAAATCAAAAGGTAGCCCCAATAAGTAATAACCGAGAAACTTACCTGAGACAATATAGTTAATGACGGCAAAAAAGAAGCCGAATAAAAAGCCACTAAAAAAAGCGAGGACGGTTAAATAGACGAGGACACGTCGTTTAATTATTTTACCGAGTAAGCCTGCGATGACACCGATGAGAGACCAGGCAAGAATCTGCCATAGTGTCCAAATCCCCATGCCAAGCGCAAGGTTAGTTAAATATGTTGTTAAAAAAGCGAGTAAAAAACCTGAAAAAGGACCAAGAAAGAAAGCCGATAAGATAATAATAGCCGTGACAGGTTGGACATTAGGTATATGTTGCAAAAAGAAACGACCAACGGTCGCCATCGCTGCTAAAACAGCGATGAGCGTTAGTCGATACGTCGACATGTTCATTAGCCTTCGTACTCATGTAAATCAAAATGAATGTCATCACCGTCACTAAGTTCGACGTCACCTGCACCGACTTCACTTGGTGCACCGTTCACATCAAACAACCAAAATGCCGAAGACGTTTGCGCATGACCCTCGATGGATTGAATAAAACCATCAGCCGTTTTTTCGATGTCATACTCGTCCGTTAACACTTCAAGTAAGTTCGCACCATCATTGACTGTGAGTGTCTCATCTACTAAACGTTCTGCATCATTGTCAAGACTAATAATGATGTCGACATCAATGGGATCGGTCACTTCTGAAGAAGCCCCTTCTCCATCATTGGCACAACCTGTCAACATGACTAATACAACTAAGAAACTAAACAACCATTTTTTCATCTATAATTCCTCCATTTTTTGGAGGATTAAACGCCTAGAGTTCTTCTAGGTTAAACGCTCAATCCTCGAAGCATTGTCTATAATTAAATAAAGGGTAGGTCTACTGACTTATAGCTTGCTACTAAGAACCCTTCCCGCGTTTATCGCAGTGGTTATGTTCCGTTCGATACTACTTACAGTTGCGAGGACAGTATTGGACTTTCACCAATTTCCCTGTTATACACCCATTTATGAATTTTTTATTCCGTAACAATCGGCAAAGTAATCGTAAATGTTGTTCCTTTTCCAATCGTACTTTTGACACTGATTGACCCACCATGTGCTTCTACAATTTCTTTAGCAATCGCAAGACCTAGCCCGGTCCCTGTTTTATTGCGTGTGCGTGAGCGGTCGGCTTTATAAAAGCGTTCAAATACAAACGGTAAGTTATCAGCTTCCATACCGACTCCAGTATCTGACACGGCAAAACTCACCTCTTCTGCCACCTTGTTTACACCGAGTGTAATCGACCCGTTTTCGGTATACCGTAAAGCGTTGTCTATCAAGTTTGTAAACACTTGTTCCATTCGATCATAATCAAAGTTTAACGCTTCAACCGATGGATCGATTTCGCTAAAGATGTGTACCGCTTTATTAGCAGCCTTATGTGAGAATTTCCCTATTAAGCGATCCACAAAATCTTTAACGGGATACATGTCTTTATTCAACTCAATATGACCTGATTTAATTTTAGCTAAATCCAACAAATCATTCACTAAACGCCCCATTCGTTCTGACTCATCTAAAATAACTTGCGCTAACGCTTGTTGGTCTTCTTTCGTTTCAGTAATGCCATCAACAATCGCTTCACTATAGCCTTGTAATAAAGAAATGGGCGTTCTTAACTCATGTGAAACATTCGCTACAAATAACTCACGAAGCTCATTAAGTTGAACTTCTTCCGTTATATCACGCGAAATAATAACAACTCCTACGACCTGATCTATTTTCATCAAAGGTGAAAACAGCAAAAAATAATGGCGCCCGTGAACGAGAACTTCTTTTGTCATCACAGAAGACTTATCGATCACTTTCTCAATCATGTCAACCCATTCCGCTGGGATTTCGTGATGTTGTTGGGCCGAGTCATCATTAAATAACCTCACCATACGCTCGGCTTGTTTATTTGATACGAGCGTGGTTTTATCGACGTTTATCGCTAATACACCGTCACTCATCGCATTAAGAACATAATCAAAAATCTGATTGCGTTGTGCTAATTGAGCTAAATGTTGATCAAGTTGTCTCGCCATCCGGTTAAAACTTAAAGCAAACTCATCAGTTATCGGTGCACGACTATTGACTCGCTGAGAGAAGTCGTAATTAGCATAGGCTAAAGCTTGCTTGCGAAACGGTTGGAGTGATTTTTTAATCCGTACAACATTGTACCAGTGAATGATTATCACGACAAGGTAAAAAAATGTCAAAACCATTAACAAGGTGTGACGTAAAACCCCTACCTCCTGAGTAATGACCGTACTTTGTTTCATCGCCAGCAGTCGATCTGATTCAACGTATAGCCACGTCTCATCAGCATAATCTAGCGTTGTCGCTGTTGAAAAATTCAGCTGTTCAAACATCGTTGATGACGGATTGATAACGGTGACATCATGCGGAAGAAGCAGCGATGTGTCTACAGCAACTTCTGATTGAGCAAATGCTGCTAATTCATTTAGATGGCGTTTAGTCACCAGTGGCGTGACAATAGGTTTAAACCATACAGCTACCGCGATCAACACCATCAACATAGCGGTAAGCCCTATCAAAGCTGTTCTTGACAGCCCTCGCTTAATCATTAGTGATCATCCACTTCGAATTTATACCCGACACCCCAAACCGTTACAATCATTTGTGACGCTTCTTTTGATATCTTGCTTAATTTTTCTCTTAAGCGTTTAACATGGGTATCAACTGTACGTAGATCACCAAAAAACTCATATTTCCACACTTCTTTTAGCAGGTGTTCTCGGTCATAAACACGTTCCTCATGACTCGCTAAAAAGTACAATAATTCGTATTCTTTAGGCGTGAGCGTTAACTCTTGTCCTTTTACCGTCACTTTATGGGCATCATGGTCTATTCGCATATGTTCAAATTCAAGAATGTTTTTTGTCGTCGTCTCTGTCATCGCCACATCAACATCTGGTGAGCGTCTAAGCATCGCTTTGACTCTTAGCACTACTTCTCTTGGGCTAAATGGCTTAACAACATAATCATCTGCCCCTGCTTCAAATCCCTCAATACGATGATTTTCTTCACCTTTTGCCGTTAACATAATGACAGGTGTAGACTTTTCTTTTCTGAGTGCCTTACACATCTCAATGCCATCCATTTCAGGTAACATAAGATCAAGAATGATCAAAGCATAATCATTTTCTAAAGCCAATGTTAAACCATCTTTTCCATTAGCTGCTTCTGCTGTCGCAAACCCTTCCCGACCCAAATACATCGTGATTAATTTGCGAATGCGGTCTTCATCTTCAATGACGAGTATGGTTTGTTGTGTGTCCATCTCACTACCCCTTTCTTACGTCTCCCAATCCCTCTTTTATTATCCTTTTTTTTCTTTATGAATATAAAAGTATCTAAATAAGTTAAACTTAGGCCTGTATATTAATCAGGCCGATGTTTATTTATGTTGGTCAAGTGCATGCGCACGCAGTTGTTTTACTTCGTGTGGCGACAGTTCTCTATAGTCACCAGAGGTCATCCCGCGTAAGTCAAGGAAGCCATAACGTTCACGTTTTAACTTCATCACTTGATAATTTAACGCTTCAAACATACGTCTGACTTGTCTGTTTTTACCTTCGTGTAACGTCACTTCAATGATGGATTGTTGTTTTTCTTTGTTGATTGAGATAATATTTGCACTCACGGCTTTTAATACATCACCTTCTGATTTAATACCGCGCTTAAATTGTTGTAATTCAGATTTCGTTGGTACCCCTTTTATCTTCGCGACGTATACTTTATCCATCTCATAACTTGGGTGCATCATTAACTGGGCCAATTCCCCGTCGTTTGTCAGCAATAATAAACCAGATGTATCATAATCTAAGCGACCGACCGGATAGACCCGTTGTTCAACAAATGGCAATAAATCCGTCACTACTTTTCTTCCTTTATCATCGGTGACGGCTGAAATAACCCCGCGCGGCTTATAAAGTAAATAATACACGCGTGTTTCTTTTGTTAACTGGACACCGTCAACTTCTACACGATCACTTGGTGTCACTTTCACACCTAACGTCGTCACCGTTTCACCATTGACTTTAACACGACCTTCTTCAATCATTGCTTCTGCTTTTCTTCTTGATGTGACGCCACTGTGTGCAATCACCTTCTGTAACCGTTCTTTATGTTGTTCCATGTTTTCACCCTTCATCTTACATGCATTTTTTTAATATTTATCATTCGGACGTACTGAGTTTCATCTAACTTGTATCAAATAGCACCGAGTCATCAATGAAACCGTCAAATCTTATTATGTTCTATTCTCTCAAATTATTGACTGATTCACAACTGTTTCATAAGGAGAAAAACCATTTTGCTATAAATACCGCCGTCATTATACCAATAAAGTCAGCCATTAGTCCAACCTTTAATGCTGTTTTCACATGTTTAATCCCGACTGCACCGAAATACACCGTCACAATGTATAGCGTTGTATCGGTGGCTCCTTGCATGACTGATGCGATTAAACCAAGAGAAGAATCTGGCCCGAAACGCGAAAAAATATCTTCTGTAATCGCAAGCGAAGCTGAACCAGATAGAGGCTTGATTAATAATAATGGCCATAACTCACCTGAGATTTGTTCGTGAGTAATGGTATTAAGCCCGGTTTTTATCCAACCAAACACGTCAGAGTAAAGCAATAATTTGACCGAAAAAATAAGCGCTAATAAGCGCGGAAATAGTTGTTTCATTAAGGTGATGGCCTCATTTATCCCTTCAACAAATAAGTCAATCGCAGGCAGTTTTTTATAGATGGCCCGACAAACAATGATGAAAACTAGACCAGGTAAAATATAACGAGCGATCGTCATTGCTTCACCCACTTATGGCGCGCGTTAAAAGTCACGCGCAATAAAATAATAGCACTAACGGTCGTAATAAAACTTGTGATTAACACTGGTAAAATAATCACACTCGCTTCACGTGAGTCAAAGGCGAGCCGCAACGCAATTAAGTTTGTAGGATAGAGCGCTAAACCGGAGGTATTTAAAATAACAAGCGTCGTCATTGCTTGATTATTCCCTTTTAGTAACTGCATAGCTTTTAGGCCAAATGGCGTTGCCGCATTACCTAATCCGAGCATATTAAAACAAATATTGCTGGCGATATAGCTAAAAGCTTGACTGTTTTGATCCACCGATGAAAATAGCCACATAAGAGGACGCTTCATGAGTCGAGTCAATAATTGTATAAGATCGCCGGCTTCGGCAATCTTCATAAAACCTAACCAAAACATCATCAACACAAGTAAATGCGCACTAAGCATCGCGGTATCTTTTGCGCTCTCAATCATAAGCATCGTTAATACATCGGTCTGTTGTGTGAATAAAAGCGAACTGATTCCTAACAAAATAAAGACAAGCCAAATCATGGACATAGGCTGACACCTAAGTACGGGAAAACGTCTGGTTCTTTAGGGATCGTTACTTGTCTCATCAATGATTGATGGTCTGCCCAATCATTCGGTGCATTTAACGTGACAACAATTACAGGGTGTTGATCTTTACGAAACACGGTCATTAACGTACGACCAGCTAGTGTTGTATAACCGGTTTTACCGAGAATGGTTTGCGCATATTGGTACTTGACCAGTTTGTGCTTATGCAACCACGGATACGTACTCACCTTCGATTGATAGACTCTTTCACTCGTAATATTAATGAAATCAGGAAACGTGAGGGCATGACGCGTTAAAACCGCTAAGTCATAAGCACTTGAGACGTGATTTTCTTCATCTAAACCGTGAGGGTTTTTAAAAGTAGATTGGTGTAACCCTAACATGCGTGCTTTCTGATTCATTAAGAAAACAAAACCTGCTTCACTTCCACCAATCATTTCAGCAATCGCCATACTCGCATCATTTCCACTGCGCAACATGAGCGCATAGAGTAATTCTTCCAACGTGACATGTTGACCTACTTTTAAATAGACACTAGACCCTGTCATCTCACTAGCCGCTTGACTAACCGTGGTTGTATCAGATAATTGTCCATATTCTAAAGCAACCACAGCGGTCATGATCTTAGTTAAACTCGCCACGCGACTCGCTTCATACGCTTGCTTTTCATACAGCACATCACCCGTTAAACCATTCAACACGACCGCTTTCTCAAATGAAAAAGCCTGAACCGGTGTCATACTCGCCGTATAAATAATGATGCTCAGTATGAGTAATACTAGACCACGTTGCCGTATTTTTTCCAATCAGCTTCACCTCTTTTTGACTACTTAATTAAACATATGTCAATAAAGAGGGCATCATAACCTATTCGTTAGAATCACTGCCTGGGTCAGTAAAAAATAAATCTAACTCATCACTAAAATCTAAATCATCTAACTGATCCGTCAAAGCGGGTAATTCTTCAATCGATTTCAAGCCGAAATACGTCAAAAAATCGAGCGTCGTTTTATATAAGTGCGGACGACCAATCGTTTCTTTTTTTCCCGCTTCTTCAATAAGCCCTCGAGACAATAACGTCTGAACCGGCCGGTCGCTTTTAACTCCCCGAACTTCTTCAATTTCTAATCGAGTAATCGGTTGATTGTAAGCGATAATAGCCAAAGTCTCAAGACTTGCTTGTGATAATTTGTTATGTTTGTTACTCGCCACAAGCGACTGTAAGTAGTCCGCATGGTCTTTTTTAGTCGTTAAATAATAGGCGTTTTCTGCTTCGATTAACTGAATCCCTCGACTTTCATCTTGGTACGCTGTTTGAAGTTTCTTTAACATACTCACCGCTTTGTCTTCGTCTATTTCTAGAATTGTTTTGACTTGCCTCACACTTAAGCCATCAGACCCTGAGACAAACAGTAAACTTTCTATAATACCGGTTAATTGTTGCTCATTCATCAGCTTGCCTCCATCGAAATAGTAATAGTTCATCAAACGTTGTGTGTTGCACACAATAAATTTCCTTTTCTTTCATTAATTCAAGCATAGCCATAAAGGTAACAACCATGTGACTTTTAGATGGGTAAGGAAATAAATCATCAAAGGGTACACCATTCGGTGCCTGGTCAACGACATCAAGCACTTGTTCCATTCTTTTTCTAATCGGGACATCCATCTTCTCAATCGTTCGCGTCATAGGTCGCGTCCACTTTTTGCGGTCAAAGACTTTTTGCATCGCCTTCAACATATCATAGATGGACCCTTTTTGTTCGATAACCGTATCTTGCTCTTTTACCTCAACCTTTAGCGGCGGTCGCGTATAACTTTCTTTATGCTCTGTTTGACGTTCTTCTAAATCACTTGCCACTTCTTTATATTTACGGTATTCCATTAACCGTTCAATTAACGCTTCTTTTGGGTCTTCCCCTTCGTCATAATCACCTTCATCTTCGAGTGTCGGGTTAGGTAATAACATCGCACTTTTAATTTGAAGTAATGTTGCCGCCATCACTAAGTATTCGCTGGCAATATTTAATTCTAACTCTTGCATCGTATGAATATACGTCATATATTGCCGGGTCACTTCACTTACCGGTAACTCATAGACGTCAATCTCTAGTTTGTTGATGAGATGCAGCAACAAATCCAGTGGTCCTTCGAATAAATCTGTTTCCACTTTATACACGTGCCTCATCATGTCACCTCACCTTCTATCCATGTTAGTCTTCACTCTTACTTACCGCTATGTCTTTTATTTTTTATGTATGTCATTTTTACATTGATTGATGCGTTACATATAAAGGTAAACAGTAAAATACCACAGTCAATTCTGTGGTATTTTACACGTCTATTTACATTTACTTAAAAAGTCATCTGTTAGTTCGTTACCAACAACTTCATACGACTCATAGCGCTGACACAAAGCTTGTACCATTTGTTGGCCAATGCCATTATCGCGATGCGAAGGGTTTACACTCACATGTTGGATCATGATTTGTTTTTGATCATCGTCAACATGTACACCAATGGCCCCAATCATATCTTCAGCTTCTTTCCAAAGAAAGAGTACCTCATCCTGATTCTCACTATAGTTTTTAATCGTTTCTTGAAGTTTTTTAACATCCTTCTCTTCAGGCGTAAACGATAATAATCCCATAGCGATTTTTTCCATTGTTTTTTTAAACCGTATTAACATAATAACTCCTTACTAGACCTAAAGGTCTTTAACGTCTGAGTGGACGATTCATTCAATTAAACTTCCGCTACGACAACTTTCTCCATAACGTCTCCTTGTTTAATGCGTAAAACAACATCCATGCCTTCTTTGACTTGACCAAAGACTGTGTGTACCCCGTCTAAATGTGGTTGTGGTTCATGTACTAAGAAGAACTGGCTACCCCCTGTATCTTTCCCAGCATGTGCCATTGATAATGAACCAGCGACGTGTTTATGTGGGTTACCTGCTGTTTCACATTTAATTGTGTAACCAGGACCACCCATGCCAGTTCCTGTTGGGTCGCCACCTTGCGCGACAAATCCCGGAATGACGCGGTGGAAAACAACGCCGTCATAAAACCCTTTATTAGCAAGCGTTTCAAAGTTTTCAACTGTCTTTGGCGCTGCCTCTTCAAATAAATCGATGATGATTTTTTCACCATTTTCAAACGTAATTGTTGCTTGTTTAGCCATGTACATTTCCTCCATTATTCATATGATAAATCATTTTGTGTCACATCTGCATACGTTTCTCGTTTCACTACCAACTTAGCTTCACCGTCTTCAACAAAAACAACCGCTGGCTTGGTAAAGCGATTATAATGACTAGCCATCGAGTATCCGTACGCACCTGTACTAAATACTGCTAGTATATCACCTGGTGTTACTTCTGGCAATAAAGTATCATAAATCAACATATCACCAGATTCACAGCATTTACCTGCGATTGAACATGGATACGTTTTAGGTGCATGGGCTTTGTTAGCAATAATTGCGTCATATTTAGCTTGATAGAGAGCTGGTCTGATATTATCCGTCATACCCCCGTCAACAGCGACATAATTTCTTACATTAGGAATTTCTTTTTTAGAACCGACTTCATATAATGTAATCGCAGTATCACCTACGATCGCACGACCAGGTTCAATCCAAATTTCTGGTAGGGATAACCCATGCGCATGAGCTTCCTTCGTTACTTCGTCAACAAGTGCACTGACATAGTCATCAAGTGGTAATGGCTCATCTTCATCCGTATAACGAATACCGAAACCCCCACCTAAATTAAGAACCGTTGCTTCAAAACCATCTTGTACATGCCACGCGACTAAGACTTCATATAAGCGTTTAACCGCCATAATAAATCCATCTGTTTCAAATATTTGTGACCCAATATGGCAATGCAACCCTTTTAAATGTAATCGATCGATTTGTTTAATTTGATCGTACGCTTGTTTCGCTTGATTTTTTAAATCAAACCCAAATTTTGAATCTTCATTCCCTGTCAAGATATAATCGTGAGTATGAGCCTCAATACCAGGCGTCACCCTTAGTAACACATCCATTGTTCCATCATAGTCAACAAGCAATTCTTTTAATAGCGCAATATCGTGAAAGTTATCAATAACAATACAACCAATGCGTTGCTCCAAAGCCATCTTTAATTCCTCGCGACTTTTGTTGTTACCGTGAAGATGAACCTTTTCCATAGGAAAACCAGCTTTCATCGCGGTATAAAGCTCACCTTGTGATACGACATCTAAACTTAACCCTTCTTGCTTTGCCACTTGTAACATGGCTACTGAACTAAAGGCCTTACTCGCATAAGCGACTTGTGCTTTTACGCCTAATGACTTAAAACCGTCAACAAAAGCTTTAGCATTCTTCCGAATTTTCTCAACATTATAAACAAATAAAGGCGTTTGAAACGTTTGTGCGAGTTCAACCACGTCACGTCCTGCAAACACCATATGTCCTTTTTCGTTCACCTCTACTAACTCACTCACCCATCTGCCTCCTCTAGTCGAAACAGTTGACGACGTTCTCGTCAAACTTTCTTAGAATAGCATTAATTTATCATATCTAGGGCGACTAATCAATCAAAAGCGACAGGTGTTATGTTTTCTTACGTTTCTTTACTGGCTTCAGTCGAGCTTCTTGACTGGACTTACTTGTTCTAAACACAAGTTGTTTAAACATCGGCCAATCAAACGGTATAACCGGCCATAAGTAAGGCACGTGAAACGTTTTTGTCGTCACCAGGAATAAGAATAAGAACGTGACACCACCGATAAACCCCCATAATCCAAATAGGGCAGTCACACTTAAAAGCATGAGTCGCACCACCTTATTCGCAATACTTAACTCATAACTTGGTGTCAGATAAGAACCAATCGAAGCGATCGAAATATAGAGAATGACTTCTGGTACGAATAAACCAACATCGATAGCAATCTGACCAATTAAAACGGCCGCAATGAGCCCCATCGCTGTTGTTAAGGGTGTCGGCGTATGAATGGCTGCCATACGTAGGAATTCTATCCCCATATCTGCTAGAAACAGCTGGATAAACAAACTGAGCGTGGCCTCTTCTTTCGGTCCAACAAAACTAAGTATGTCAGGTGTCAGTTCAGGGTATTCGCTAAATAAATACCAAATCGGGACTAAAAACAACGATAAAAACACCCCGACAAAACGGATCCAACGAATAAATGTCCCGATAAATGGGGATTGTCGATATTCTTCCGCGTGTTGTAAATGATGAAAATACGTTGTTGGCGCAATCATCACACTTGGTGACGTATCTACAATCACGAGTAGATGTCCCTCAAACAAGTGGGCGGCACACACATCCGGTCGTTCTGAATACCTGACTAACGGAAAAGGATTATACCCTTGTTTAACTAAATAGGTTTCTAGTGTTTTATCAGCCATCGGCAACGCATCAATCTGAATCATATCCAGTTCTTTTTTGACTAAGTCGACGAGGTCTTGGTCACATAATCCTTCAATATAGGATAGACAAATATCCGTTTGTGATCGCTTACCAACTTTAATGATTTCATGACGCAAATGAGGGTCGCGTACCCGCCTTCTAATAAGCGCCGTATTTTCTATAATATTTTCGGTAAAGCCATCACGTGAGCCTCTTACGACACGTTCTGTATCGGGTTCTTCTGAGTTTCTCCCAGGGTACTGTCTGACATCAATCAATAAAAAGCGGGTGTCACAGTCAACAACTAAACAAATCAAACCGGACAAGACATCGGTCATGGCGACCGTAAAATCTTTCTCTTCCCGCACTTGTTGGTGCGTTAAACGGTCAAATAAAACCGTAAAGACATTAAGTCCTCGAGTTTCTTGTTGATACTGCATATTTCCAAGCAAACGAATAATTTGTTCTGTATCAGCTAAACCATTGACAAAATATAAGTCGACTTCAACCCCCTGCAAATGAAACCGTCTGATGCCTAAGTCGAACGATTGTCCTAGCCCCATTTCACGGGTCATTTTCTTTTTGATTAGATCGCAACGCCCTACTACTTTCTCATCCATCTATTTCCCTCCTTTTTTGACAGTTTAGTCAAAAAAGAATCGGGCTATACTTCTTGAGATAAATAGTTTTTAAGTAATTGGAGGCTTTTCTTTTCTAAGCGTGACACTTGTACTTGCGAGATACCTAAACGTTCGGCTACTTCCATTTGGGTACAGTCTTTAAAATAACGTAAGTACATGATGATTTTTTCGCGTCTTGCTAAACGGTTGAGGCTATCTGTTACTAACAAACGCTCAACGACATCGGGTGCGTCACTGGCGAGCTGATCTAAACAAAGAATCGCTTGTCCGTCACTTTCATAAATCGATTCATAAATCGATTGTGGACGTCTTACCGCTTCTTCTGCTTCAATGATTTGTTCCGTTGTTAAGTCTAATTGAACCGCTAACTCATGAATACTTGGCACTTTACCTGTCGACTTCATGATACGTTCACGTTGATGATGGACTTTTACGGCGATTTCTTTTAACGTTCGACTGACTTTAATCACACCATCATCACGTAAAAATCGCTGGATTTCCCCGATAATCATCGGGACCGCATATGTTGAAAACTTCACATCGTAAGACAAGTCGAATTTATCTATCGCCTTAATTAAGCCGATGGAACCCATTTGAAATAAATCTTCCGACTCGTAACCCCGATGTTTATAACGATTAACAATCGACCAAACAAGCCGTTCGTTTTTTTCGACAAGAATGGATTTGGCGTTCGCATCGTGTAGTTGCGCTTGAATAATTAATCGTTTCAATTCATCATCTTTTAGTAAATCTGCCGCCATCTTATACACCCATCGCAACGGACACTAACATTTTTTCAAGCGTCACGACAGTGCCTTTACCAGGTGTCGACTCAATATGACAACGGTCCATAAATTGCTCCATAATAGTAAAGCCCATGCCAGAACGTTCACACTCTGGTTTTGTTGTGAATAATGGTTCTTTGACTTGTTCAATATTGTCAATGCCTTGACCGTTATCTTTAATCACAATCGTTAATATACCAGCGACAATAGCTAGCCTTAATTCAACAATGCCCGGTTGATATTCATAGCCGTGGATAATCGCATTGGTGACCGCTTCTGAGACGACCGTCTTCACATCAGATAGCTCATCAAAGGTCGGGTCATATGGCAACATAAAGCTAGAGACAATCACACGCGCTAAGCTTTCATACTCACTTAAACTCGGGAACTGAACAACTACTTCATTTTTCATTAGGAAACCCCCAGCCATTCACGCGCATCATATTCGTCCTCAGTGAACGTGATAATTTTAAATAACCCGGATAAATCAAATAGGCGTTTAACTTGTCGGGTAATACCACAAATCACTAAACTCCCTCCATAACTTTTTAGTACTTTATAACGGCCTAAAATCACACCCAAACCCGAACTATCAATAAAGTCAACACCTGCAAGTGATAAAATAACGTGGTTAATCGGATAGTTCGTTAAATAATACATCCATTCTTCTCTAAACTGATCTGTCTCGTGATGATCTAAATCTCCTGTTAATCTGACAATTAAACAATCATCGTGTACTTCGAATTCTTTCATTAATCCCATCATCGTCTTCCTCTCTGAATAGATTACGTTAATTTCACTTTCATCAACAGATTTCGGCGAGGAAAGACGGTTTACCTGCCACACCAGAAAACTAGTCAGCTATCGCTAAAACTAGAAGAGAATCGACATCAGAGCTTTCGTTTGAAAACAGAAAAAAATAATAAAAAAGGATGAAAGAAAAAAACACAGGTTTCCCTGTGTTTAGCGCTAAGCTCTTGGATGATAGGTCTGATAAATCGTTTGGAGTCGTTTTTTTGTGACATGTGTATATATTTGTGTCGTTGAGATATCACTATGCCCTAACATTTCCTGCACTGCTCTTAAATCCGCCCCATTTTCTAACAAGTGCGTGGCAAACGAGTGTCGCAATTTATGAGGCGAGATATCTTTTTTTATCCCAACATCTTTTGCGCGCTGCTTAATAAGTTTAAAAAATCCTTGACGAGAGAGAGGATTGCCATGGTGATTGACAAATAACGTGTGATGCTGTTTATTTTTTATGAGTACTAATCGAGCATGGGCAATATACTCACTAACCGCTTCTGTTGCTACTTCACCTAACGGGATAATCCTCTCTTTATTCCCTTTTCCAATGAGCCTGATAAAGCCAATATCTAAATGTAAATCATTAAGACTTAGTCCGATACATTCAGACACACGTAAACCAGTCGCATACATGAGTTCAAGCATCGCTTTCGTGCGTGATTCAAGCGGTGTTGTCACGTCTATATCTAATAACTGTTCAACTTCACTAACAGAGAGGACTTCAGGTAATGTTTGTCTTTTTTTTGGCGTATCAATATGTAAACTCGCATCATGTGACACGCGATTTTCTCGTTTTAAAAATTGGTGAAACAACCGTAAGGTTGATAGAACCCGTTGGATTGTCGCTTCGCTTTTTCCAGCATCTTTGATGTCATACAAATACATCAACAAAACCTCACGACTCACGTCTTCCCACTGCTTAATCTGTTGCGATGTTAAAAAGACCTCATATTGGATTAAGTCGCGCTGATAAGACTCAATCGTATTGTCACTTAAGCCACGTTCAATTTTAATATACTGAATAAAATCTTGACGTTCATTTATCATTTAATCCCTCTTTTCATTGATACATAAAAATACGAAAAAGTAAAAATGAAACAAAAAATCACAGGTCACCTGTGATTTAATTGGATTCCTTATTTTTTTGTTGGCAATGGCGACAAATTCCGTGAAACGTTAATCGATGGTCTTTCACTTGAAATTGCCATTGATCTTCAACTTTTTTCTCAACATCTTCAAGTAAATCTTCAACGATTTCTTCCACTGTGCCACATTCCATACAGACTAAATGATGGTGAAAATGCGCTGCCCCTTCTTTACGTAAGTCATAACGTGAGACACCATCACCAAAATTAATTTTATCCACAATTTTAAGTTCTGATAATAATTCAAGGGTTCGGTAAACCGTTGCTAGACCTATTTCAGGTGCTTTTTCTTTCACGAGTAAATAAATATCCTCAGCACTTAAGTGGTCTTCTTCTCTTTCAAGTAGTACACGTACGGTCGCTTCCCGTTGAGGGGTTAACTTATAGCTTTCAGCATGTAATTGTTTTTTAATACGTTCAATACGATGTTCCATCACGGAAACCTCCCTACATTCTCAATTATAGTCAGCGATATGTCGTCTGTCAATTAAAATTATTATCAAGTGTAAATGATTATCAATAACACATTCTTATCATGAGCGTTAAGTGAAAACAGCCAAAAGTTTTGGGAAGACATACATAAAATAACTGTATTCGATACCAGATAAAACCATAATCACGACAACCCACAAAACCATCCGTCGGTGGTAGAGACTCAATGTACGAGGGAGCTGCATTGACGTATGAGATGACTGTTTACTAAAAAACAGTTTATGTATATGTAACGCTTGAATGCCAAATATTAAACTTAACGGCAAGAAAACAAGGTGATCGACCACCAATGCGCTCATCGCTAGTCCTATCCCTTTAAACTCAAAAGTAGACAAACATATCGCAATCGTATAGCCGACCCGTACGCCTAACAATACGTATATAAAATAAATGATGGGGACACCAATGAAGGATAGTCCAGCAATATATATGACGACGTATAGCCACATATTGTCTATCAACAACGTCCCGTATTCAGTTAATGACCATTCACTGACGGTAAAACTCGGGACAGACAAGGTGAACGTCTCAGAAAAAGAATGGACCAACGTATAACTGCCTAATACGACACCTATAAGAAACAGAACAAACAAACCAATGAGTTGATGTTTATGTTGGATGATGTAGTGAAAAATAGTTGATTGATTCAAAAGTCGTCCCTCCATATAGTTATTCTTTTCTATTCTATGAAGGAAACGACAGAATGATGTTAAATATCAGGTGATCAACAATTTCACATAATAATTAAAAGCCGCGTAATTTCAAATACTGCAGAGCATACATCGTTTTTAAATCATGAATGCGCTCATCTTTTACAAGTTGATCAAGCTCTTCCATCGTATAAGTCTCACAATCTAAAAATTCATCTTCATCAAGGGCTTTTTCTTCTATTAATGGGATTAATTTATCCGTATAGTATAAATAAATACGCTCATCACAAAAGCCTGGCGTTGTATAAAACGACGTGACATACTCCAATTGGTTTGTGGTAAACCCCGTTTCTTCTTCTAATTCTCTCACCGCAGTCACTTCAGGAGCCTCACCCGGTTCAAGCTTACCGGCGGGCACTTCTACTAAGTTTTTTTCGAGCGGCTTACGGTATTGTTCAACCATCACTACCCGTTGATCCTTCGTCACAGCAATAATTGCAACAGCACCTTGATGTTTTACAAGCTCACGAATCGAGGTTTCTCCATTAGGTAATAACACATCATCCACACTGACTTTGATTATTTTACCGTTAAAAATCTCTTGTGATAGTATTGTCTTTTCTTCAAATTTACTCATGTCTTCCCTCCTAAGTATGGTTAAGCTCATTTTTACTGTACCGGATTACTTATACTGATGCCAGTCCATCTCACTCTCGCTTAACAATTCCTCGAACGTTTTATTTTTTTCGCGTTCGAGCGCAGCTTTTCGTTTGGCTTTCTTTTGGCGCCCTAATGCTTCTTCTTCGTCTTTCAATAATTTTGATTTCATTCGCTGTAGTAAATCAACTTCTTTTTTACCTAAACGTTCTTCGGCATCTTTTGTCATCTTTTTCAGTTCACGTTTACTCATTTTTCAAAACTCCTTAATTAAGTTGGTTACTTTTTCGTGTTTTCATTATTTTTTGTTAAAAGCACCTTGCATAAAAAATTCTAACGTTCGCGGAAACAAAGCATGTAGTTTACTGCCAAAACTCATCCATAACGGTAAATTTAGTTCGCGTTTATTCGTATAGAGTAAGCGATCAATTTTTACTGCCACCTTCTCAGGTGTTAACATGATTTTTTCAACCGCTTGTTCATACTGACCGGATTGGTCTGCTGTTTTAAAGAATGACGTCTTGACGGGACCGAGATTAACGGTTGTCACCGCAACATTTGTATCGTTTAATTCCAGTCGCAAAGCATTAGAATAACCAATCACCGCATGTTTTGTCGCCGCATAACTCGTCGCTTTAGGCGTCGCTAATTTACCTGCCAAAGAGCCGATATTAATAATGTGTGTCTTCGTGTTGCGTCTGATAAACTCAGGTATAAGTAAACGATTAAGTTCCATCATAGAGAGCACATTTAAGTGAAACATTTGTGAAGTCGTTTCTCTGGGCGTGCCTGTAGCATATTCAAATAATCCAAAGCCCGCATTATTAATGATGACATCCACCGAAGAAACATCGGTCAAAACTTCTTCAACAAGTGACCCTAGCTTTGACGTTTCAGTTAAATCCATTGGGTAAATAAAGACGGTGGCTCCTTTTGATTGTAAGTCATGTGCCAATGCCGTTAGTTTATCTTCACTTCTGCTAATTAGAACTAACGTACGGTTTTCTCTTGCTAATTGATAACTTAACGCCCGACCTAGCCCCTTGGTTGCGCCAGTAATGACAATCGTATCTTTTTTCATAAAAGCCCCACCTTTTTACTGTTTTCTCTCCTCTTATTATGCTACGATTTAAAAGAGACTGCAAACAAAAATTGAGGTGATGTTGGTGACGCTTATTTATGCACATCGAGGGGCAAGTAAGTATGCGCCTGAAAACACGCTGTCAAGCTTTAAACACGCGTTAGTTTTAGAAGCTGACGGGATTGAGACAGATGTTCAATTAACAAAGGATCACGCCGTTATCGTTATGCATGATGCGACGGTCGATCGCACGACACCTGCGCATGGTAAAATTAAGGATTACACATTAAAGACATTATTAGCGTTATCTAACGGTGAATGGTTTGATCAGGCTTTTCATGAAGATAAAATTCTGTCCCTACCCCAATTGCTTGATTGGTGGGAAACAACCAACCTGTTTTTAAATATTGAATTAAAAAGCCATCGCTATAACGACCGTGGACTTGTTAGTGAAACGCTGAGACAGTTAAAACACGTTAAGAAAACGGAAAAATTAACTTTGTCCAGTTTCAATCCAGCGTATTTAAAACAAGTAAAAACGTTAAATCCAGCACTTACGACAGGTTATTTGACGAAAAAACAACTGAGTGAACGTTTATTGAAAAAACACTGTGGCTATATTGACGGTGTGCATTTACATTATAAAGCTTTTACAACGGACTACTTAAAACGCGTCCATTCACTTGGTCTTTACTTGCATCTTTATACCGTCAATGATGCGGTCTTATTTGATGACTACTTACGGGCAGGTGTTGACGGGATTATTACTGACGACCCAGCATTAAGAACATCACCAGATGTTTAAGTTAGGTCAATTATCGACCTTTTAAACTCTAACGTATTTTGACGTGGTGGCTTCTAAAAGCCCTTATTTTAACATTTTAAAAATTTAGGAGTGATTTCTATGGCAAAATTATTTGAACCTTTTACAATTAAAAATATAACATTGAAAAACCGCATCGTGATGTCACCCATGTGTATGTTCGCTGTGGAAAAAGAAGACGGAATCGTGACCCCGTTTCATGTGACACATTATGAATCACGCGCTATTGGAGGCACAGGTCTTGTGATGGTCGAAGCAACAGCCATCGAACCACGCGGACGGATTCGACCTAGTGACTTAGGTATATGGTCAGATGATCATATTGAGGGGTTGAAAACCTTAACAGACCGGATTCACGCCCACGAGGCTCATGCGGCGATTCAACTTGGACATGCCGGTATAAAAGCCCAGACAAATGACATACCCATTGCGCCTTTTAGTGAAGAGGGTACTGTGACAGCTATGACGCCGCACATGATTGATCAAATGATTGACCAATTCAAAGTCGCCGCGATTCGTGCGAGAAAAGCAGGGTTTGATATTATTGAGATTCACGCGGCTCACGGTTATTTATTAAACCAATTTCTATCACCGCTTACGAATAAACGCAGCGATGCTTACGGTGGCACAAGAGAACATCGTTATCAGGTAGTAAAAAAAGTCATTGACGCCGTTAAAGCTGTCTTTCATGGTCCATTGTTTGTTAGAATTTCTGCAGATGAATACCATGAAGCAGGCAATACGGCTGAAGATTTCATCTACTTCAGCCAAGAAATGAAAGCTCAAGGCGTTGATTTAATCGATGTCTCCACCGGTGGTGTCGTGAATGTGCCTATCAATGTCTTCCCAGGCTATCAAGTCGCTCACGCCGAGATGATTAAACGCGGGGCAGACATTGCTACTGGCGCCGTCGGCTTGATTACGGAAGCGGCACATGCCGAAGAGATTTTAAACAATCAACGAGCGGATTTGATTTTTATTGGACGCGAGCTCTTACGTCATCCGTACTGGCCAAAAGTGGCTAGTGAGGCATTAAACGTTGAACTGGAAGCACCTACACCATATAAGCGAGGGTGGAACTAATGCACGTTACTTTTTTAGGCACAGGTTCTGGTCTTCCGTCTAATAACCGTAATGTGTCTAGTTTAGCTCTTGATTTAACGAATAAAGGGGAGGGTATTTGGTTATTTGATTGCGGGGAAGCTACCCAACATCAAATATTAAAAACATCGATCAAGCCCCGTAAGATTAGCAAAATTTTCATCACGCACTTACATGGCGATCATATTTATGGATTACCGGGGCTATTGTCAAGTCGTGCCTTTTTAGATGGTACGTCACCTGTCGATATTTACGCACCTAAGGGTATACAGACCTTTATTGACACGGCATTTCGTGTGAGTGGCACGCATGTACCTTATGTGATTCATTATCATGATTTAGTCGACGGTGGTGTGTTCCAGCTAAAGACATGTGATGTTCACGTCAAACAGTTAAACCATGGTCTTGTTTCTTTCGGCTTTAAAGTGTGTGAGCACAATCAATTAGGAGAACTAAACGTTCAAAAGTTACAAGCACTTGGTCTCAAACCTTCACCCCTCTATCAACAAATCAAAGACCAACCAGAAACAACCTTACCTGACGGGCGCGTGATTATGCGCCGTGATGTTATCGGTCCTGATAAAAAAGGCCGCGTCATAAGCATTCTCGGTGATACCGGCCCTGTTGACGCTTTAGTTGATTTTATTAAAGGGAGTCAATTACTGATTCATGAAGGGACTTATGAACAAGCACTCGTGGAACTTGCGAGAAGTCATTCGCATAGTACGATTGATGAAGCATGTGAACTTGCTCAATTAGGAAATGTTGACCAGCTCATTATTAATCACCTATCCCAGCGTTATGATCCGCATCAACTGAACACGCTCTTAGAAGATGCACAAATAATTTTTCAACAGACCGCTTTCGCTTATGATTTTATGACTTACACTGTCCCGAAGCGATCGTAATGAAAGACAACTAGCCACCTCCTTATATTAAGGAAAGTGGCTAGTTGTCTTGTCGATAATCATCTAAAAAATCTTTTTGAAAACTTGTTGTCGGTTGATTTGACTCTGAATCAATCAGCGAATCAGTTTGTTTCTTTTTCTTCAAAGAGCGATCAAACGGGTTGTATCCATACTTATTTGTTAGTGCTTGAATCGTTGATTCGAGTTGTTCATGTTTTAAATGATCTTTATAGTGAAACAAATCGAGTTGTTCGTAGTAGTGTTTTTTCTCAATCAGTCCTTGAACAGTCACACCAAGTAGACGAATCGCCTCACCATTCCAATGCATCTCAAATAACTGGGTCGCAAGGCCATAGATATCCCCTGCTTGTTCAATCGGTCGATGGACCGTGACACTTCGCGTAATCGTTTTACGATCATAATAACGAATCATCAGCTGGACCGTTTCACCGATGTAAGCTTTTCTTTTAAGACGGATCGATACTTTATTGGATAGTTTCCGAATCAATGATAACAGTATCGTCTCATCGATGGTGTCGTGCCTTAATGTTTCTGAATGGCCCACACTCTTAAAATCAAACACACTATCAGGATCGACCGCTCGATGATCCTCTCCGTTAGCGCGCTTGATCAACCTTACTCCGTTAATGCCAAGCACACGCCTTAAAATGACATCATCAGCCACAGCTAAGTCGCCAATTGTATAAATATTTATCTGATTAAGCTTTTCTTTTGTTTTAGCCCCAACCCCGTGCATCTCACCAATATCTAGTGGCCATAACACTTGCGCTAGTTCTCTTTTTCGTAACACCGTAATACCGAGTGGCTTTTTCATATCTGAGGCCATCTTAGCTAAAAACTTATTCGGGGCAATCCCGATACTGCATGGTAAATCTAGTTCATTTAAAAGACGTTGTTGTAATTTTTCAGCGATTTCAAGTGGACTGCCTTGCGTCTCACACTCACTAATGTCTAAGTACCCTTCATCAATCGAAACGGGTTCAACTTTGTCAGTAATCTCTGCCATTACCTTAAACATGGCTTTTGATGCTTCGCGGTAACGTTCGAAGTTAGGTTTTAAGACAATCAATTCCGGACAAAGCTTTTTCGCTTGAAATAGTGGCATCGTTGTCTTGACACCTTTGGCTCTTGCTTCATAGCTACTTGTGACGATAATACCGCGGCGTTCCTCAGGATTTCCAGCAATGGCAAGCGGTTTTCCTTTTAGCGAAGGATTATACGCCATTTCAACTGAGGCATAAAAACTATTCATATCCACATGAAAAATAACGCGTCCTTTTTTGGGATAATAACTCACCTTATCTGACTCTCCTCTCTTAAGAACAACCGTTCTAGCTCTATCGTATCACAACCTGAAAGTAAAAGGGAATACATGTGTTTGTGATGGCGGACACAACAAATAATTATGCACGTGTTGGATCTTCATTGATCTAAACATTGAAAAACCACACCCGTTTACGTGAGTGTGGTTAGGAACATTAAGCTTTCTGTGTGACTGTTTTAATGATTTCAACAACGAGTTCAGTAATTTTAACAAGTTCTTGAATCGGCATGGCTTCATTCGTTGTATGAATATCACGATAACCTACCGCCAAGTTGACCGTTGGAATCCCAAAACCAGAAATAATATTAGCATCACTTCCGCCGCCGCTCGTTTTAACGACAAACGTACGATTGATTTGTTCAATGGCTGTTTTGGCGATTTGAACAACGTCATCTGATTCATTTCGTTTAAAGCCTGGATACATAAATTCTGTTTCCACTTCAGCCCGACCACCCATTTCAGCCGCGACTGCCTCGAACGCCTCCACCATTTTTTTCACTTGTTGTTCAACCTTATCCTGGTCGAGTGAACGCGCTTCTGCTAACACTTCGACATAATCACAAACAATGTTCGTCTTATCCCCACCCGAGAAACGGCCAATATTCGCCGTTGTTTCTTCATCGATCCGGCCGAGGGGCATCCGACTAATCGCTTTGGATGCCATCGTAATCGCGGAAACGCCTTTTTCCGGTGCGACACCAGCATGGGCTGTTTTTCCGTGGAGCTTCGCAAACACTTTCACTTGTGTTGGCGCTGCCACGATGACATCCCCAACAGGTCCATCACTATCAAGCGCATAACCGAATTCGGCATGAATCATCTCTTTATTTAAAGCTTTGGCACCAACAAGACCCGATTCCTCACCGACAGTTATAACAAACTGAATATCACCATGAGCTATATTTTGTTCTTTTAAGACTCGGATTGCTTCAAAGATGGCCGCAAGGCCTGTTTTATCATCGGCGCCAAGAATGGTTGACCCATCGGATTTAATCACGTCACCATCAATGAGGGGCTTCACACATTTACCAGGTACCACCGTATCCATATGTGAGGTAAAGTAAATGGTCGGGGCATCTACATTACCTTTCAACGTACAAATCAAGTTATTGGCTCCAAATCCCGTCGCTTCTTTCGCTTGATCTTCTTTTACTTCAACACCAAGTGACTCAAATAAGGCTTTTAATCGTGTTTGAATCGTTCCTTCATGTCCTGTTTCTGAATCAATTTGAACGAGTGTTAAAAATTCATCGACTAACCGTGCTTCATTAATCATTTTGTCCATTCCCTTCAGTTTCATATTTTTCTCCTTCTACGTTACTCCATTAATCAAGCGTTTGTCAATGATGGCAGCGGATGAAGGCTTCTGAGAAGTTTTACTTGTATCTTATTTGGATTCGCGCTAAAATAAAAATAGAAATTATTTTGAAAGACTGTTTGAGTAGAGATAATCTAATAATATTCAATGATTTCAAAACTTACATCATGCTTGGAGGTTTACTAATGGCAAAGCACACAAAAAAAGCACCACAAGAACAAACAAGAAAGCCATCAAAACGTGAGCGTCGTCAAAAAATCATTGTTTACGTCATGATTCTTGCGATGGTCGGTTCACTAATGGCATCTGGTTTAACCTATATTTTATAATGTCACCATCGACAAACGTCAGGACCCATTACGGGACCTGACGTTTTTTTATAATCTATATGTCAATCACGTACTTCAATCAATCACATCTTTTACGGTTTGATTTTTGATGGCAAGATAGTGATCAATTTCATTGAGTAACTGAAATAAATCTGCACGGATTTCAAACTCTTCGCGCGTTTTCGGTAAATCTTGCTTTTCGAAACGTTCCAATAAGTCATCGACATAGCTGATATGATATTCAACCGGATTTTCCGGGTAAATCGCATCAGCTAAATCATCGAATAAATCAGCAATCAATTTGGCTTGTTTCACAGACACCATTTGTGGACGCATCACTTTTAACATGCGCTCCAATGAGTGGAGTTGAATGTCACGCATCGAAAAGTAACGACGCCGGTAACTCGTACTTTTTGAAAAACTGTTCTCCATATCTCGCTGGACTAAATCGTCTGCCTCTCGCAAAATTTTCTTCGTGCTCTCGAGTACAGTTGTATTAATCATCGTACTTTCGCCTCTTAAATAGGAGGCAATACTGCGGAAAAAGGTTTGATAATTCGCTTCGACATCTTTACGGAGCTCGATAAACTTGTTATCTAAGTTCGGCATATAAAGATTTAACAAGAGCGCCACACCAATCCCAATAAACATAATGAGTGACTCATTGATCACAATATCTACGTCCACGCGCCTTGCGGCATAAAAATGAAACAATATGACGAGACTGGTCACAATCCCCGGTGTAATATGTAATTTATTTGTGACTGGGATAAACAGTAACAGTAATAGCCCGATGGTCAGTGGTGAATAACCGATCCACTCAAAAATGACATAAGCATAGACCATGGATAATAACCCCGCAGCAATCCGGTGCCAAGCCGTTAAAAACGATTGTTTCCGTGTCGGTTGTATACAAAGAACGGATATAATCCCGGCCGAACCGTAATTATCTAATTGCAACATCTCAGCAATAAATACCGCTGCTGGTGCCGCAATGGCCGTTTTTAGCGTACGATAGCCTATTTGCATCCCATCACCTCTTTCTCTTATCTCAAGAACATTTATCATGTTCTTATGCTCTTATTATATCCTAATCTTACATCCTTTTCATGTCAATACGGCCCAAGCAATTGATGCCTGGACCGTCCCCATTATATTTTAAAACGATAGAGCTGTTCTTTTAGTCTGAGTGATAAACGTTCCAGTGTATGGGCCTGTTCATCTAACTCATCGACCGCTCGCTTTTGTTCTTCAATTGTTGCGGTTGTTTCTTCAATGCTTGCCGAACTTTCTTCACTAATATTCGCCACTTTTTTCACACTAGTATGAATCGACAGACTACTGGCATCCACTTGTTGTAATTGTGATTTCATCTGTTCAATGACATCATTTAGTTCTGTTACTTGGTCATGAATGGTTGTAAAGTTCGTTTTTGATTTTGTTAACTCCGCCATACCTTGACCTGTTTCTTTGACGGTTTCTTTTAGCGCTTCATTGACAAGACGTGATTCATTATTCATCTCAAGAATAACCGTCTCAATATCGACCGCCGCTTTTGAGACTTGATCGGCTAATTTGCGAATTTCATTCGCAACTACCGCAAAGCCTTTACCCGCTTCACCGGCTCGTGCTGACTCAATCGCTGCATTTAAAGCGAGAAGATTCGTTTGTTCGGTGATGTCATTAATGACAGAGGTTAAATCGACAACGGCTTTTGTTTTCGCTTCAAGTGACTGCATCCGACTATTGGCCGTTTCAACGTCTTGGTTAATATTTTTCATTTGCTTAAATGAATGATCCATTTGCGATAATCCATTAACCGACGATTGCTTCACTTTTTCAGAGAAACGTTTCAGTTGATCTGATTGCATAAGCATTGCTTCGGTTTCTTTTGTTAACGTATCTGTAAAGAGTGAGATATCCGCCGTTATTTGAGCTTGTTCTTCTGCTCCTTCAGCAATCGAGGTCATGACATCATTGAGCTGGGTCGTTCCTTCCGTTAAGGCACGACTTTCTAATGATAATTGTTTTGATTCACCATCTAAAGCATCCGCTTCTTTTGTCGTTGTTTTAACAAAATCACGTAAGTTCTCAACCATCGTTGAAATACTAGCCGCAAGAGTCCCCACTTCACCTGTAGCTTTTACATCAACCGCTTGATCCAATTCACCTTTTGCGATTGCTTCAGCTGTTTTGGCGAGTGAAATGATCGGCTTGGCTATTGAATGTGCTAACATCAGCGCCGTTAAAATAACAACCAGCAAAGTGACGCCTGCGACAATCAGAATAATTTGGCGTAATTCCGCGACTGGCGCTAAGGCTAAACTGGTCGGTTCTGTCACAATCAGTACCCAATCATTGCCTTGATAGTTTTGATAACCGCTACTTTTACTATAGCCAATCAAACTATCAATCCCGGTGCTTGAATCGGCGTGTACACTACCCACTTCCCCTTTTTCAAGGCTATTGATCCGTCTATATAACAGAGAATCCGGATCAAGTGAGGCTGTTTTCGTTTCACCTTCAACCGAGGCACTCGTTGTTGTGTCGGCCAATTGTTCACCTGCTTGATTGACTAACTCAACCGTCACAGTGTCACTGGCAATCTGATTGACTTCATCCCAAATGTAACGAATCGGGAAGGCTCCGCGTAAGACACCGTTATTATCCATCGGATAATAGATATATATCACTTGTTCACCTAAAGCGTCATCATATAAGGCGTCTGAGACAGTCACCTCAGAAGACGACGCTAACTCTATCGCAGGCAGTAGATTAGTCGATGCTTGTGAAGTATCTTCTATCACATTCCCGCTAGCATCGAACACCGTGAGGCGCTCGAAATAAACTTCTTCGCGAAGTGCTTTAATCAAGCTATTATTTCCGTCTGGGCTTGATATTAAGCGTTGTTGCAATACATTTAAATCGTATGTACGTTCATACATAAAACGGTCTAACTTTTCCATATGTATGTCGGATGTCGTTGCAACTTTTTCGCTTACTTCATCTGTTAAAGCTTCAGATGCTAACCAGTAAACCAGTCCACCTATCACAAAGATAGCCAGTAGCGAAACGATACTAAACGCCACTGTCAGTCGTTGTCTAATCCCCCTTCTGTTTTTCTGTTGGGTTATTTGATCTATCTTTCTTTTTGACGATGTCTTCTTTATTTTTTTCGACATACACCCACCCCTTTCATGTGAAACATTACACAATTATACATGAATTGTCACAAACATTAAATACTTTTTATACATTTTTTTAATATAAATACATCTAGCATCTACACGTCTTTCATTTGCTATTGACACATGTTTTTAAACCAAAGACTTTAAGCCTGTATTTGCTTCATTCCTCAGAATTTAAAAAATCATGACTTAGTAAGATGACTCATGCTATCATGTCCTTTTATTCCAGTCATTTTCATATGTGCTATACTGAGACTAACTAAGCGCATGCGACATATACCACCTCATAGTTTTTTGAAAGTTAAAGAAAGGGGAAACTGTTTTGAAAAATGTGAAAACCCGCCCATTAATCATAGTGTCTTTAACCATAAGTGCGACCACAATGGCATTTCATGCTTATAATCAGTTTAACGCTCGTGACATAGTTTATGGTGTCGTATTTACTGGTTTAGCTGTTTTTTTCATTGGCTTGGTTGTTGCGAGTGTGATTATAAATAAGACCCTTAAAATTGAAAATAACAAGAAAAAGAGTCAAAACCACTGACTCTTTTTCTTGTTTAACTATATTATATGCATGCGTACATATTAATAAATCGGCGTCGTATCTCCCGAGATATTCTCAAGTATTTCTTTGACATGTGACATAAACCTGCCACAGATCACGCCATCTAACACGCGGTGGTCAAGTGAGAGACATAAATTCACCATATCACGAGCAGCGAACATATCATTAATAATCACCGGACGCTTCACAATCGACTCGACTTGGAGAATGGCGGCTTGCGGATAATTGATGACACCCATGGACTGCACCGAACCGAATGTGCCGGTATTGTTTACGGTGAATGTTCCACCGGTCATGTCTTCTTTTGTTAATTGTCCGTGTTTCGCTTTATGGGCGAGCACATGGACATCTTTTGCGATGCCTTTGATACTTTTCTCATCGACATTCTTAATGACTGGGACATATAATTCTGTTTCATTTCCGACCGCAATCGATAAATTAATATCTTTGTGTTGGACAATCGTATCGCCTTGCCAAGAACTATTCAGTTCAGGGAACTTCTTTAGTGCTTTTGCGACAGCATTTAAAAAGAAAGAGAAATACGATAAGTTATAGCCTTCTTGTTCTTTAAACTTCGCTTTTTCAGCATTACGATAGTTCACTAAATTTGTCACATCGACTTCGATCATCATCCAGGCATGTGGAATTTCTGACGTTGCCCGGACCATGTTCTCAGCAATTGATTTTCTGATACCCGTCACTGGAATTTCACGATCCCCTTTAAATTCAGGACGCGGTGATTGTTTATTATTAGTAAAGTTATCCTGTGTCGCTGGTGTTTGTGTCGGTTGAGATAAATAAATGTCAGTTTGTTTCTCATTGGTCGTTTGTGATGTTTGTTTTTCTACAAAGACTTCAACATCTTTTCTTGTGATCCGACCATTTATCCCTGTCCCCGTGATAGCATTTAGATCAACACCGTGTTCACTCGCTAAACTTAAGACTTTCGGTGAATAACGTTTCTTCATCGATTGATTTTCCTGAGCGACAGACGGTTTTTGCTCTGTCGCTTTTGCTTCTGTTGCTTCGCTTTTAGGTGATTCTACTTCTTCTACCTCAATATGACAAAGAGGTGTTCCAACAGCGACCGTTTCCCCCTCTGTAACAAGGCACTCTTTAATAATGCCTTTAAAACTTGAAGGCACTTCAGCATTAACCTTATCAGTCATTACATCGACAAGCGGTTGATACAGATCGACTTCATCGCCGACGGAGACAAGCCATTGACTCACCGTTCCTTCAGTTACGCTTTCGCCGAGCTGCGGCATATTCATTGTTTTTAACGTCATGGTTTTCCCTCCTCTACTAGTACTGGGCGACTTCTAACATTTTTTCATACACTTTGTCCTCACTGACCATAAACGCTTTTTCTAGTGGGGGCGCATAAGGCATGGCTGGTACATTCGGTGCCGCTAATCTAAAAATAGGCGCATCGAGGTCAAACAAACAATGTTCCGCAATAATCGCTGAAACCTCACTAATGATACTGCCTTCTTTATTATCTTCCGTGATCAGTAAGACTTTACCTGTTTTTTTGGCCGCCTCAATAATGGCTTGTTCATCTAATGGATAGACCGTACGTAAATCTACCAGTTCGACCTCGTAGCCTTGTGTTGCTAGCTTTTCGGCTGCTTTTTTACTAAACTCAACACATAAGCCATACGTAATAACGGTTAAGTCATCACCTTCTCTAACGGTATTGGCCTTGCCAATTTCGATCAAGACTTCTTCATCTGGAATATCTTCTTTTAGTAAGCGATATGCCTTTTTATGTTCAAAATACAGCACTGGATCAGGATCTCTAATAGCGGCTTTTAATAAACCTAAGGCATCCTTTGGTGAAGATGGCATGACGATTTTCAAGCCCGGTTGTGAAGCAAATAGAGCTTCAAGTGACTGCGAATGATACAACGCCCCGTGAACGCCGCCACCGTATGGGGCCCGAATAGTGATCGGACAACTCCAATCATTATTTGAACGGTAGCGCATTTTAGCAGCCTCTGAAATGATTTGATTGACGGCTGGTAAAATAAAATCAACGAATTGGATTTCAGCAATAGGTTTCATGCCGTACATACTTGCACCAATTCCCACACCTACAATCGCCGATTCAGCTAGAGGTGTATCGATGACCCTAGCTTCTCCAAATTCTTCATATAATCCTTCACTTGCTCGAAAGACGCCACCACGTTTACCGACGTCCTCTCCTAGTAGAAATACATCATCGTCTCGACGCATTTCTTCCTTCATTGCACGATTGATCGCTTCTATATAAGACATCACTGTCATATTGAACCCTCCTATTGGTGATACACACCATCAAATAATGTCTGTTCATCGGCATACGGTGCCTCATCTGCGTAGGTTGTTGCCTCATCTATTAAAGCTTTAATTTTTGATTCGTAACCTGATTCGAGTTCATCGGTTAAAATCCCTTGTTTTTTTAATTGTTGTCTAAAGATAATCAAACCATCTTTTTCCTTTGCAGCGTTAACTTCTTCTTTCGTACGGTATGTTAAATCATTATCATCACTTGAGTGTGGTGTTAAACGGTAACCGACTGCCTCAATCAATGATGGTCCTTCTCCGTTTAACGCTCTTTCTCTTGCTGCTTTTACGGCTGTATAAACAGCAACTGGATCATTCCCATCAACCGTCTCACCGTGAATACCATAACCGAGGGCGCGGTCAGAAATTTTTGCGCAATTCACTTGTTGCTCAATCCCACAAGAGATGGCATATTGATTATTCTCAACCATAACGATGACAGGCAAATCATGGACACTCGCAAAGTTTAAACCTTCATGAAAATCACCTTGGTTACTAGAGCCTTCTCCAAGTGTCACAAAGCTGACAGCCGGTTGTTGTTTCATCTTTAATGCAAGGGCCATACCGACAGCATGGGGTACCTGTGTTGTCACTGGAGATGATCCTGACAGCATATTCAATTTTCGGTGACCAAAGTGCCCTGGCATTTGTCTACCACCCGAATTAGGATCTTCTGCTTTTGCGAAAGCTTGTAAAAATAACTCTTTAACGGTCATGCCCATCGTCAACACAACACCTACATCGCGGTAATATGGGGCGGTATAGTCAACACCTTTTGCTAAGGCAAAACTACTCGCAACTTGCATCGCTTCTTGTCCTTGACATGAGACGACAAAGGGAATTTTCCCTGAACGGTTCAGTAACCACATCCGCTCATCACTGCGTCTTGCTAATAACATATAATAAAACATATCTAATAGCTGTCGATCTGTTAATATTTGATTTTTTTCTGACATCGTGTCATCCTCCTTCAACATGCTAAATATGCACCGGTTGATCCATTGCTAAAAGACTAGCTTCTGCGATTGCTTCAGATAATGAAGGATGCGGGTGTACCGTCTCCCCTAATTCATCAATGGATGCATTTAATACGAGTGCCATTCCCGCTTCAGAAATGAGTTCTGTTGCCTTTTCGCCAATAATAGAAACACCAAGACAATCGCGTGTTTGTTGATCAATCACTAGCTTTACAAACCCATTTGTCTCATCTGAAATAATCGCTTTTCCTATTGCTTGGAATGGAAACTTTACTGTTTTCACATCCGCAAACTGATTTTTCGCTTCTTCTTCAGTTAAACCGACGGTGGCTACTTCTGGTGAAGCATAGACACAGCTAGGAATATAGTGAAGTGGGGTTAAATCAACTTTTTCATCAAACATATGCTTAACCGCGAGCTTTCCTTCGGCACTGGCCACATGTGCGAGTTGTTTGCCACCGATACAATCCCCAACAGCATAAATATGTGACTCTTTTGTTTGAAAATGTTCATTCACCTCGATAAAACCCACCTTGTCGGTCGTAATATTCGTATTACTAAGACCGAGTTGGTCGGTATTAGCCACCCGTCCGACACTGACAAGTACATGACTTGATGATACGGTAAATGTTTCATCGTCTTTCATGCCTGTCAAAACACATGTGTCTTCCTGTACTTTCGTGTCGGTCACATTAGCATTTAGATGCACGGTTAAGCCGCGTTGTTTTAATTGATTTAACACTTCTTGTTGAATATCGTGATCAAACCCAGGTAACAGTGCTCCTTCTCGTTCAATCAGCGTAACCGGTACATCAAAGTCAAGCATCATCGATGCCCACTCCACACCAATCACACCCCCACCCACAATCGTAAGCGATGTCGGTAAGTCATCAAGGTCAAGTAAATCATCGGACGTTAAGATGTGTTGATGATCAATGGGTAATTGACTCACTTCTCTCGGCCGTGCGCCTGTCGCAATTAAAACATTCTTCCCTATTAATGTTTCATTCGCGTCTTCCATTTCTACTGAGACGGCACCAGCCATTGGAGAAAAAATCGACGGACCGAGCAACCTGGCCACGCCTTTATACACATCTACTCGATGTTTTTTCATCAACTGTTGTACCCCCTGATACAATTTATCAACGACGTTATTTTTGCGTTCGAATGCTTCAACGTAATTTAAAGCAAGTTCTTTTACCTTCACACCAAAACGCCCACATTTTTTTACTGTTTGAAATACTTCTGCGCTCTTTAGTAGTGCTTTTGTTGGGATACACCCTTTATGAAGGCAGGTCCCACCTAACTTTTCTTTCTCTACTAAGGCGACAGTTTTACCTAATTGTCGGGCATGAATCGCAGATATATAGCCACCCATACCACCACCCAGTATGACTAGGTCATAATTTTTTGACATAAAAAGACTCCTTTTAATATAAGATTTATAGCACCTCATACATGTTTCATCATAGCGCTTTATTATATAATTTTCAAGATGTAATTATAATTAGATATTAGTACCTGGTTATATAACAATCACTTTTCAAGCTATTAACGGCAAAAAAACATCCGTCTATTCCTATTAGGACAGACGGATGTCTTTCACATCAGCTTACATTTAATTGTTTTCAAAAAATACTTTGTAGAGTGATTGAACCGCGCGATTCACACCCTCTTCTTTAATACCAAACATCATCGATACCTCTGAAGATCCTTGATTGATCATCTCTAAATTAACATGGGCTTCTTCAAAAGCTTTTGTCGCTTTTGCGGCGGTTCCTACAAAGCTATGCATGCCCTCACCAACAATCATAATAAGCGCAAGACCGCGGTCAATATAAACTGTATCGGGTTTTAGTTCTTTATTGATTCGGTTAATGACAATCGCTTCTTTTTCTTCTGTCAGTTGATTCGCTCGAATAATAACGGATAAATCATCAATTCCTGAAGGCGTATGTTCAAATGAAATGCCTTCATCTTCTAAGATATTAAGTAACCGTCGGCCAAAACCAATTTCGCGGTTCATTAAATACTTACTTACATATAGACTCACAAACCCTGCGTCACTCGCAATACCAACAACGGCTTGATTCACATCTTTTTTCTCACTAACAATCATTGTGCCTTTGGCAGTTGGGTTATTCGTATTTTTGATACAGACAGGAATCTTTTCTTTAAAAGCTGGAATGAGTGCTTCGGCATGGAAGACTGAAAAGCCTGCATAGGATAATTCACGCATTTCTTTATACGTCAACGACGTAATTTCTTTTGGATTATTGACAATCTGGGGGTTCACACAATAAACAGAGTCAACATCGGTGAAATTCTCATATAAATCAGCTTTCACACCCGCTGCGACAATCGAACCGGTTATATCACTGCCTCCGCGAGAGAAAGTGACTAATTTCCCTTCTTTAGTATATCCGAAAAAGCCTGGAATGACAGCAATGTCTTCACTGTCTCGTAACCGATGAATCAGCTCAAAGCTCTCATCTAGGATTTGAGCACTACCAGGTTGATCACTTAAAATGAGACCCGCTTCTTTTGGATTAACATAACGAGCGTGAATACCTAATGATTGTAAGTATTCGCTTAATATTTTAGCAAGCGAGTCTTCTCCAATGGCTTTAATGGCATCGAGTTTTGAAGCAAGATCATTACCATCGTTAAAGATTTTTTCTACTTGCGACTGAATATCCGCTAACACAACTTTCGATAGCTGTAGTTCTTCTAAAATGGCATCAAAACGATCTAATACATTTTGAAGTGGCGCCTCATGTGATTGACCGAGACGATACGCCTCCCCTAGTTCAATGAGTAAATCAGTGACTTTCATATCATCACTATTTCTTTTTCCCGGCGCAGAGACGACAATGATACGTCGATCGTCATCTGCTTGAATAATATTGGCTACTTTTTTTAATTGCTCAGCATTTGCGACTGAACTTCCCCCGAATTTTGCTACTTTCATCTCTTTAACATCTCCAATAATCTTTATAATAGTATAAATATTATCATATATGCGCAGAAATTGTTATAGTAAAATTCAGATTATTTGAATTTTTTTATGTAGCACCCGACTAACTAGCTTTATATTTTAAACGCAAATGATCCGCGACCATCGCAATAAATTCAGAATTGGTCGGTTTCGCCTTATTCGCATGAACGGTATAACCGAATAAATCTGTGATTGAATCGATATTCCCCCTTGCCCAAGCCACTTCAATCGCGTGTCTAATCGCACGTTCCACTCGCGAAGGTGTTGTATTAAATTTTTTGGCGATATCCGGATACAAAATTTTCGTAATGGAGCCTAGTAATTCGATATCATGAAAAATCATCGTAATGGCTTCACGTAAATACATATAACCTTTAATATGAGCTGGAACACCGACTTCATGAATAATATTGGTAATACTTGCTTCTAAATCAAATGTTTTACGGTTATGGTCTGGTAATTTGCTTGTATTGCGTTTCATTTCATTAAAACCTTGAACCGCTTGAATTTTATGCTCTAACTGCTCAAAGTCAAACGGCTTAAGGATAAAATAACTCGCGCCTAATTCACTCGCTCGCTTCATCACATCTTCTTGACCAAATGCCGTCAACATAATGACCTGTGGCTTCTTCTTCAAGCGCATCGATTGAATCGCTTCCAGCACACTAATACCGTCCATTTGTGGCATAATAATATCTAATAACACGACATCTGGTTCCATGTCTTTGACTAGCTGGACACCTTCTTCACCATTATTGGCAACGCCTAACACATCATAACCTTGTCTTTCAGAGAAATATTCTTCAAGCATCTCTGTTAAAGCCAGATTATCATCAATAAACACCACTTCTGTTTGTTTCATCACTTTTTCCTCCTTTTTACGATGTAAACCACATGTTAATTTCGACATCGCGAATGAAATTCCTGCATCTTTTAATAAACTTCCTAAAACTTGCTAAAAGAAGTAACTATTCGACAAAAATAGACAAGCCATGTGGCTTGTCTATTTCTATTATGCTGCTTCTTCTTGATGTTGTTGTTGGACACTTAACATCCATTCTAAATGGACGCCATATCCTTTTAGTGGATCGTTGACAAACACATGCGTCACTGCACCAATCAGCTTTCCATTTTGAATAATCGGACTACCACTCATCCCTTGCACAATTCCGCCTGTTTTTTCAATCAGGCGTTCATCGGTCAACTTAATAATAAAACTTTTAATCGCTGGTGTCGTTTGTTCGGACACATCAATCACTTCACACGTAAAGCGTTCGATTTTCTCACCTGAAATAACCGTGAGAAATTCAGCTGGTCCAACTTCAACCTCACTCGGTTTAGCGACAGGTATGGGATCTAACCCGAGAATGGCACCATTGACTTCGGTTAATTCACCAAATATACCAAACACTGAGTGTTGACGAATGGCACCTAATACACCTTTTTCAGCCAAAAAATGCGCTTCTTTTTCTCCTGGTTCATTTTTGGCACTTTTATTTATCCGATCAACAAATGAGTAAAAAATCAAACCTTCCTCCACATTCTCTGTTTGTTGATCTAACGGATAAATATTATGACCTAAACCACCATAACTCTTTGTTTCAGGATCAATATACGTCAGTGTACCAACACCTGATAACTGGTCTTGGATTAACAGACCCAGTCGTGATACATCTTGATCATCTTGGATGGGTGTTAAATGAATCGCGATTTTTTCTCCTTTTCTTAATAATTCCATTGTTAAGTCTTTTTCTTCAGGTAACGCTTTTAAAGATGTCGTGACATCAGACATTTTTCGTATATCTGTTCCGTTGATGGATACAATAATATCACCAACTTCACAACCAGCGTCTTTTGCTGGTGAGACTTTTTCGTTATTGTAGGATAATTCTTCAAATCCAACAATAACTACCCCACTGCCTTCAATTTGCATGCCAATCGATTGTCCTGAAGGAATAAGTTGTTGGCTTATTTGTCTCACCTTGGTTGTTAATGCCGGTACATCATTTTGAGCTAAAGTCACATCAACAACCGTAAATGTTCCTGCCTCCTTTTCATTTTTTTGACTTAATTGGGACCGTGGCAGACTTTCCGCATGAATCGTTAAAGCCATTGGAAACACCATGGTTAGCACCGTTAAAAAAACAAAGAGTGCTAAATTTAAACGTTTGATCATGTCATCCTCTCCTTTCAATTTGATACGACTAGCTTACGTCAAAATGACGTGTTGTACTCATTGTAATGTTAAGTAAAGCTAGCAGGAATTACTAAGAGAGATGAGAATAGCGTAGATATGTCGAAGACAATAACGTTACAGGCATGATGGATACTGCTTTTTCGTGCATCATCCTTCATTAAAAAAAAAAAACCTTACCACTAGAGTGATAAGGCTTAGTCGCGTTGTTTCTTATAATCAGTGGCATAATCGATAAGTGATAGCGCATGCGCGCGTGACGTATCAGTAATTTCTTTCCCTGTCATCATCCGAGCCAATTCATCGGTTCGTTGCTCGAGAGCTAATTCAGTTACTGTTGTATACGTGTGATGATCTGTTTGTTGTTTTTCAATTAATATGTGTGTATCTGCCATTGCGGCGACTTGAGGTAAGTGCGTAATACAGAGCACTTGTGAACCGTCAGCAATCGAGCCGATTTTTTCGGCAATGGCCTGAGCGACACGTCCGCTTACACCTGTATCCACTTCATCAAAAATCACACTAGTCATACCTTGATGTTTTGCGAAAATTTTCTTTAATGCTAACATAATTCGAGATAATTCGCCACCAGAGGCGACTTTATTTAACGGTTTTATCGGTTCACCAGGATTTGTTGACAGTAAAAACTGAACATGATCATTGCCATTTGGCGCTATTTTTACTTGATCAATGTAGTCCTCTCTTAATTGACTTAAGTCTTGTTTTTTCGTGATTTCTACTTGAAAATCGGCTTTTTCAAGATAAAGGTCAGCTAATTCTTGTCTGATCGCTATTTCTAATGCTTCTTTTGCTTTTATACGTAAATCATGTAAATGTTCTGCTTCAAGTGCCGCATCACGCACTTTATCTTCGACTTCTTTTTTCAGTCGGGTAAGCGAACCGTCACGGTCTTCTAGTTGATCAATCTCATCGCTAATTTTCGCTTGATACTCTAACATGTCATTCACGCTTGTCCCGTATTTGCGCATGAGACGGTGCAACTCATTTAAACGTGCCTCAATAAAATTTAACCGCTCAGGATTGAATTCAAATTGATCTAAGTAATCACGTAATTGGTAGGTCACATCTTCAATCATATAAAAAGCTTCCATGTAGGTGTTTTTAACCTCTGCTAAGCCAGTATCAAATTCACTTGCATCTAATAGTGATGTCTGCGCCATCGCCAGCCAATCATTCGCTCGTTGCTCAGTTGACAGCGCTTTATAAGCTTCTGTCACACCCGCATATATTTTTTCAGCATGACTCAGTTTTTCTCGCTCTTCATTTAACTCAACGTCTTCATCAGGCACAAGTTCAGCTTGTTGCAGTTCATTTAATTGGAAGGTTAATAAATCTAACCGCTGAATGATCTGTTGTTCATTCGTCTGTAAGTGCATTAAGCGATCTTTTATTATCTTCCACTGACGGTACATATCTTGATATTCCAATAACGCTTGACCAATACCTTCTTGGTCAAACAAATCTAGTAAGTCAATATGCAGCTCTTGATTCATCAACGATTGAGTTTCGTGTTGCGTATGAATATCAATTAAAACCCGGCCAAATTCTTTTAAAATCGCTAGTGTGACAAGTGATCCATTCACGCGACAAATACTTTTACCTGAATGTGAAATCGTTCGGTGAAGAATGATCATCTCTTCATCAATTTCAACGCCATAGCTTTCAGCAATTTTATAGACGGGGTGCTTTAGATTGTCAATCGTAAATAACCCTTCTAACGAAGCTTTTTTTGCGCCATGTCTGACAAATTCAACCGAGCCTCTGCCACCGGCTAATAATTGAATCGCATCAATAATAATGGATTTACCTGCACCGGTTTCTCCTGTTAAGACCGTTAATCCTTCTTTAAATGGGATCTGTAATTGATCAATAATCGCAAAATCTTTAATCGATAATTCCCTCAGCAATCTGAATCACTCCCAACTCCATGTTTACAACATCGCTAAAAAACGTTGTTCTATTTCATCCGTCACGTCAACATCCCGGCAAATAACGAGAATCGTATCATCGCCACAAATCGACCCTAGTACTTCCGGCCAATCGAGGTTATCTATTAGCGCACCAAGCGCATTCGCATTACCTGGCAATGTTTTTATTACGAGAAAATGCGTCGCTTTATCTATCCTTACAAATGCATCACGCATAAGGCGTTTTAACTTTTCTAAAGGATTAAAGCGTTGATCCGCTGGTAAGCTATATTTATAATGTCCTTCTGATGTTGGCACTTTAACTAAGTGCAATTCTTTAATGTCACGCGAAATCGTTGCTTGGGTTACCGGATAACCTTCTTCTCGCAAAGCATCAACCAGTTCATCTTGTGTTTCAATCTCATGATTTGTAATGTATTCTCTAATTTTAATATGACGTTGTCCTTTATTCATGGCTCTCCGACCTTTCTCACTAATGTGTAAGGGATTGATGAGCAGCTTTTACTGTCTGTTCAATCAACTCATGTACCTCAAGGGTTGTTTCATTTGTTGCTGTCCTTTTAATATGCGCTAAAAATTCAATATTACCATCGCCACCTGTAATAGGTGAGAAAGTAAGGTCGCAAACAGTAAAACCTTCAGCCATCATAAAAAGAAGCGTTCTTTCTAACACATCCTGATGAACCGAAGCGTCTCTAACAATGCCTTTTTTACCCACTTGATGTTTACCTGCTTCAAATTGCGGTTTTATTAAGACGACAGCTTCACCTTGCATTAATAAAATATCTTTAAGCGGCGGGATAATCAATTTTAACGAAATAAATGACACATCAATTGTCGCAAAATCTGGTAAGCCTTCTTTGAATAAATCCGGTGTCGCATGACGGAAATTCGTTCGTTCCATGACAACAACACGAGGATCATTTCGTAACTTCCACGCGAGTTGATTATAGCCGACATCTAAAGCATAACTTAATTTTGCCCCATTCATTAAGGCACAATCGGTAAAACCACCCGTCGATGACCCGATATCAAGCATGATCCGATTCGTTAAATCAATATCAAAGTAAGTTAACGCTTTCTCTAACTTTAATCCTCCACGTCCAACATATGGCATCACTTGACCTTTTACAGCAAGTGGAATATCTTCACTTACTTTGACTCCCGGTTTGTCTAAACGTTCTGTCTCCGAGTAAACCAAGCCAGCCATTACCGTTCGTTTAGCCTTTTCTCTCGTTTCACATAGTCCTCTTTCTACGAGTAACACATCTAAACGTACTTTCTTAGCTTTCATAACATCGTTCCTTTTCTATGATCTCTCACACTTATTTCTTAATTAATTTTATCTTAAAGCGATGGTCCATAAAGGCCAATACTTTCCCTGCCACTAAAATAATGTTCGTCGCAAAGGTAATGGCAACTGATTTACCAATGGCTTTTCCTCCGACCGTTAAAGCAGCAACGACACTGGTCATAAAAACATTGATCGTGATTTGGATCAGACTACCTTCACCATACCCAAAGAGCCGAGCTAATTGTAACACAACAATCGCTGATGCCGTTCCACTAATGACACCGGAAATATCACCGACAACGTCATTACAAAAACTTGCAAAACGGTCCGCATTCCTCACGATTAATACCGCTTCTTTTGCTCCATACACCTTTTCTGCGGCCATCGCATGAAAGGGCGTTTCAATCGCAGCTGTCGACGCAACCCCGAGTGTATCAAATAACACCCCAAGTAACACAATCGAAAAGACAATGAAAATGCCAATAACCCACCCTACACCACCTAAAACAGATGATGAAATAACTGAAAAAATTGCCGCTAACACAAAGGTGATAACGGCAATACTTATACTAAATTTTAACGATTTTTTAAGTTGCGATGATGACTTCGCCATGTAAATCCTACCTCACTCATAAAAATTATGTAATGGAATGGTCATTTATTAAGTAAAAACTGCGGCTTAGGTCCAGTAGGTTTTCCCAAGTACAAACCAGATGTTGCCATCTTGGCGGTTCCCCTTTAATTGCACCTTAACAACGTCACCGCTTGCTAGACTGGATTGCCACTTAGCGCGCACTATAATCCCTAATAAATGTCTTATGAACAGTCTAGGAGTTTTCCTCAACAACTCTTAACCGTTTCCTAGCCTCTTTTGCAACACCAATTTCATACAGACGGCCAACCTTATTTAGTGGCCACCTAAATAATAGTTAACGATTTGCTGTAATCCCCTCGGTAATCACTCAAGGCAGGCTACGCTGTCAGTTGGCATCCCAATTGATCCACTTAACAGGTTCATACCCCATTCCGCCATGCTTTTTAGCTAAAAAGGCACGACAGAGATGGGCCTCCGCGGAAGTAGGGTCAACGCCCACATGCCATTGTGGATCGCCCTACAACCTTAACTTCCAGCACCGACCCAAGGCTGGGCGCCTCAAGCCGACACAAGAAACTTCATCGATGTGCCCTTTGGCAGATTTTTAGCCCTGCCTTCAGAAACGGAGAATCGACTAGAATACTGCACCATTCCCATTATCTTAAGTATATCAAAAAAAATAATGTTTGACCATTGTTTGACGTTTATTATTTTATACGGTGCGTTCACTAAGCGAAATAATAAACTGAGCCAATGGCGTTTGTAATACACCGGCAAAATCGAGTTGTTTTTTTGTTTCGTCTACAAACTTTTGTTTTTCTTTAATCGCCCCGTCTAAGCCTAGTAACTTTGGATACGTACTTTTATCGTTTAAAACGTCACTGCCTACTTTTTTGCCGAGTGCTGTTTCATCACCAATAATATCTAAAATGTCATCTTGAATTTGAAAAGTGAGTCCGATTGCTGTCGCTGCTTTTTTCATCGCTTCTATGACTTCCATCGGTTGATGACTTAAAAACGCCCCCATTTCTAACGCATAGATGAGCAACTGTCCCGTTTTTAAATCATGCACTTCTTCTAACTGGTCCAGTGAAATATCTGTTTGTTCATAACTTAGATCATACATCTGACCACCGACCATACCTAATGGTCCACTGACTTCACTTAACCGTTTTAATGCATAAACTTTTTCTTCGGCTGACAGCTGTGTAGCGTCACTTATCAGCTGAAAACTATACGTTAGTAAAGCATCTCCTGCTAAAATTGCGGTGGCTTCATCAAATTGTTTATGGTTGGTTAATTTTCCGCGACGATAATCGTCATTATCCATTGCGGGAAGGTCGTCATGAATCAATGAATACGTATGCACACATTCTAATGCTAACGCAACTGGTCGTACTTTTTCAACATCTGCACCAAAGGCGTCTGCTGTTAACATCATTAACACCGGACGTACTCGCTTACCACCAACGGTCAGTGAATAACTCATGGCTGCTTTGATACGTGTGTTCATCGTGACATCATCAAATAATGTTGATAATTGCTGATCGATTATGTCCTTATATTCCCTTACTTTGTGATTAGGCGTGATCGTCATGTGTTTTCTCCATCAGACGGGAACGGTTGTGATTGATCATTTTCATCGATTAATTCAACGACTTGTTCCTCAACTGATTTTAATCGTTCATCACACCACTTCGATAACGCAATCCCTTTTTGATAGTAATCAAGGGCTTCTTCAAGTGGCACATCTGCTGCTTCAAGTTTTGTCACAATCGTTTCTAATTCTTTTAACACTTCATCAAATTTACGTTCTTGTGTCATGTTTTAACCTCTTTCAACTCATTTTCATCAACATTTACTTCAATTATTATCCGATTGGTTATCTATTTTTTGAACCACTGCCTCAATCTTACCTTCTGCCAGTTTTATGTTTACTGTTTCACCAACTTGCACGTCTTGAGACGATTTAACCAATGAAGCATTTCCTTTGTAAATTAAACTATAGCCTCGCTGCATCGTTTTTAACGGACTAATTAATTCCAGCGCTTCCATTACTCGAAAGAAACGGTGTTTGTTTTTTTCTACGTGATGGAGAATTGATTTATCAAGTGCTTGATTTAACCGCGTGACGTCTTGGTGATGGCGTGTTACTTTATCACGAAGTGATATTTTTCCTAACCGGTGTGCAAGGTGGTCATGTGTTGTTTGATTCGCTGCGAGTACATGTTTCGTTGCACGAGAGAGCCGCTCTAATAGTTGATCTAACTGTTGGTCTTTTTCAAAGATCAATTTTTTCGGATACTTAAAAGCATAACTTGCTTTTAAACGCGCTACCTGCTCTTTTTTCGACAACAACTGCTCATCTATTTGTCTTTGAAGACGTGAATATGCGTCATTCACGTTCTGCTTTATCTGCGTAAGCTCCGGCACCGCTTTTACCGCTGCGCCTGTTGGTGTTGGTGCGCGGTAATCACTGACAAAATCGGTCATCGTAAAATCGGTTTCGTGCCCAACACCTGAAATTACCGGAATCTCTGACGAAAACACGGCTCGTGCGACATCTTCTTCATTAAATGGCCATAAATCTTCAATAGAGCCACCACCACGACCTAAAATAATGACATCGGCCTGATGATGATCATTCACTTCCTTCAGGCGTTTCACGATATCTTCTTTCGCATTCGCTCCTTGGACAAGTGTTTGATATACCGTAACCTTAGCAATCGGATAACGTGCCTTTAAAGTCGATAGAATGTCTCTTACAGCGGCGCCCGTTCTTGCGGTTAACACCGCGATGTGCTCAGGATACGGTGGAATCATTTTTTTATGCGCTGGATCAAATAATCCTTCACGCTCTAATTTTTCCTTTAGTTGTTCAAAAGCCAAGTGTAATGCCCCAACACCATCCGGTTGCATCTCTTGGATATACAGTTGATATTTTCCTTGGACTTCATAGACACTTACTTCTCCTCGCACAATAACGTCCATACCATTTTCAGGTGTGAACGTTAGTTGTCTGTTATAGCCTTGGAACATGACGGCTTGAATTTGTGCGCCTTGGTCTTTGATCGTTAAGTACATATGACCACGATTATGGTGTTTAAAATTAGAGATTTCACCTTTTAACCAAAAAGATTTTAAGTGCTGATCGGTTTCGAATTTATGTTTAATATAACGGGTGAGTGCTGTCACCGTTAATATTTTGTTCGTCATATAAACACCTTACTTCTTTGTATTGTGGTTTTTAGCTGCCTTAATAGTATTTTTCATGAGCATCGTAATCGTCATCGGTCCAACACCTTTTGGTACGGGTGTAATATATGAAGCAACAGTTTTTGCTGATTCAAAATCAACATCACCTGTTAACTTACCTTCTTTCGTACGATTGACACCGACATCAATAACAACGGCTTCTGGTTTAATATAAGACGCATCAATCATTTCTTCACGACCGACCGCTACAATTAAAATATCACCTTGCTGGGTGATTTCTTTTAAATTTTTGGTGCGCGAATGACAATAAGACACCGTCGCATGTTCATTGAGCAATAATTGTCCCACTGGTTTACCAACAATATTACTTCGGCCAATAATCACCGCATGCTTACCGGCAATCTCGATATTTTTCGATTGTAACATCGTTAAAATGCCATAAGGTGTACACGGTAAAAATGTCTCTTGTTGCGTTAACATCCGTCCGATACTAATCGGGTGAAAACCATCGACATCCTTTTCAGGATCAATCGCTTCAATAATGGCCTGTTCGTTGATTTGATCAGGCAATGGTAGTTGAACCAAAATCCCATTCACACGTGAATCATTATTTAGTTGTTCAATTAATTCGAGTAACGCTTGTTCACTTGTTGTGTCGTCTAAAGTAATAAGCTCTGAGTCAATACCGATAAAATCCGCGGCTTTTTGTTTACCCGATACGTAAGACTTTGATGCTGGATCGTCACCAATTAATACAACAACGAGTTTAGGAATAATCCCCTGTTCCTTTAACAGTGTCACTTCTTCTTTCATCTCTTCGCGTAAAGAGAGCGCTAATTGATCTCCATAAATAACTTCTGCTGCCAAACCGTCATCCCCTTTATCTATTTATATAGTTTAGAAAGCACACCATTGACAAACTTGCCCGATTTCTCATCCCCATAGATTTTAGCAAGTTCAACCGCTTCGTTAATGGCCACACCAATCGGTGTTTGAAGCGCTGAATCAATTTCATAAGTCGCCAGTCTCAACAACGTTTTTTCAACCGCTGCTAAACGTTTAAACGACCACTTTTCTAAATTCTCATCAATTTTATTGTCAATGGTCTCTTTATTTTCAACAACACCATGAATCAGTGTTGATAAAAAATCATCTACTTCTTCGTCTTCCATACTTAACATAATTGCTTCTTCAACATCAAAGTCTTCGTTGTCTATTGAAAACAACACTTGGAATGCCTTTTCTCTTGCTAATCGTCGTTTCATTTATTATTCTCCTCGTTCCAATACAAATTCTACTCTACTAAGTGTTTATCTTATCACAGTTTAGCTATGTTGATAAAGAGAATTCATAATAAAACCGTAATTATTCACAACCACACATACTTAAAAAAAAGAGCATGCAAAAGCTACATGCTCTTTTTTACTATTCTTTTGACTGTTCGTCTTCTTTATCCATCTGAACACCGACAACATGGACGTTGATTTCTTGAATCTCTAACGCTGTCATATTTTTAAGCGTCTCACGAATATTCGCTTGTACTTTTTGAGCGACGACAGGTATCGTCACACCGAAATCAAATACAACAAAGACATCAATCATGACGCCTTCTTCAGTGAGTTCTACCTTTATTCCTTTACTATGTGATTTAAGACCGAATTTCTCAGCAACACCCACAGCAAAGTTTCCACGTGTTGAATAAACACCTTTAATTTCACTTGTAGCAATACCAGCGATGACTTCGATGACATCAGGCGCGATTTCAACTTTACCTAATTTTAGATCTTCGCTTACTCTTAATGTTTGTTCACTCATTTGGATCGACCCCTTTAATGTTTATCGAGTTGTTCTTTAGCTCAGTCGTTGCTACTCTTCCATAATTGGATAGTTCTCTAAAAATTTCGTGTTAAAGTCTCCTGAAAGAAACACGGGGTGCGTCATCATACGTTGATGGAAAGGTAGGGTTGTTTTTATACCTTCGATAAAGTATTCATCAAGTGCACGCTTCATTCGATCAATCGCTTCAGTCCGTGTTTTACCATGAACAATTAATTTTGCTACCATTGAATCATAGTACGGTGGGATTTTATAGCCCGGATAAACAAATGAATCCACTCTCACGCCAAATCCACCAGGTGCTAAGTATGACTGAATTTGTCCCGGCGTCGGCATAAAGGATCGGTTCGGGTCTTCTGCATTAATCCGACATTCAATCGCCCAGCCGTTAAACACCACATCTTCTTGACTCAGTGATAACTGTTCACCACTCGCGACACGAATTTGTTCTTTTATGAGATCAACATCTGTCACCATTTCAGTCACCGGGTGCTCCACTTGGATACGGGTATTCATCTCCATAAAATAAAAGTTTTGTTTCGCTTTATCAAAAATAAACTCTACCGTGCCGGCTCCAGTGTAATCGACGGCTTTAGCTGCGTTAACGGCTGCTTGTCCCATTTGTTCTCGAATCGTTTCGTTAATGGCAGGAGAAGGTGTCTCTTCGATTAGTTTTTGCATACGACGTTGAATAGAACAATCTCTCTCCCCTAAGTGTATCACATTACCAAAGTTATCGGCTAGTACTTGTATCTCGACATGCGAAAAATCTTCAATAAATTTTTCAATATAGACGCCAGGATTTCCAAATGCTTTCTCGGCCTCTTGTTCGGTCACGCGAATAGCTTTTAAAAGGGCCTCAGGTTCTCTTACGATTCGTATCCCTTTTCCACCACCACCCGCTGTTGCTTTAATAATGACAGGAAAACCGATAGATTCCGCTACTGTCACCGCTTCTTCTTCTGATCGAATAATACCTTCAGAGCCTGGCACTACCGGCACACCTGCCAGTTTCATCGTTTCACGCGCCACATCTTTTGTCCCCATTTGTTGAATAGCATAGACACTTGGTCCAACAAAGGTAATGTTACATTTCTCGCAAATCTCAGCGAAATCAGCGTTTTCAGCTAAAAAACCATAACCGGGATGAATCGCATCCACTTCAGTTAAATTAGCGACACTCATAATGGCGGTGAAGTTTAAATAACTCTCAGAACTACTGGCTGGGCCAATACAATAGGCTTCATCCGCTAATTGGACATGGAGTGATTCACGGTCGGCTTCTGAAAAAACAGCGACCGTCTCAATCCCCATTTCTTTACATGCTCGAATAATTCTTACCGCAATCTCTCCGCGGTTAGCTATTAATAATTTTTTAATCATGTGTCATCACCCCCTATTTTGTCTTAATACCAAATAGAGGTTGATTGTATTCAACAAGCTCTCCATTTTTCGCCAGAATTTCAACCAGTTCACCGTCAACCTCTGCTTCGATTTCATTAAATAGTTTCATCGCTTCAATGATACAGACAGTGGTATGATCTTTCACGGTATCACCCACAGCAACAAAAGGGTCACTATCAGGCGATGACGTTAAGTAAAACGTTCCGACCATTGGTGATTTAATCGTATAATCATAAGTTTTCGTCTCTGCTTCAGCTGGTGCTTGTTCAGCTGATGGTTTTTCAGCGGGCATGGCTTTAGCTTCTTCTCTCACCGTTGTGACTAACGGCTGGTGTGAAACTGATTGATCAGCCACTGACGTGTGAATCTCTTTCTTAAGTTTTAATTTCTGATTATCTTGCTCCAATGCTAATTCTGTTAATGTTGATTGGTCTAGAGCTTCAATCAATTCCTTTAATTCTGCTATAGTAAACATGGTTATGACACTCCTCAATTTAAATGTGTTAGTAAATGAACACTCATTTTTAATAACAGGTACTAATCCTTACTCTTAATATTTTAGTCGATGTTCATAAAAAGTTCAAGAAACGATTGAAATTTTCATGAGGACTCGACGGGATAATGCTTCACTTCCACCCGGACAGGCCCTAATTCATCATATAGGTCTCGCATCACGTTATTTGCGTCCGCCTTTGTCAGTGACGCTGATTTAATTGAAACAACGACCGCTTCGTCTAATGTACGCACGAGCACATCTTCGAAACTATAGCGACTCTTTAAAGTTTCTTCTAAAATGATTTCTCCTGTTTCTAATTGATTAATCCGGTCAATCTCTTCAAAAGCTTGCCATTTTTCTTCAGATGACACATTTTCTCCCGCAATGACGGTTTCTAGTTGTTCTAATCGCTCACCACGTTTCGCACTCATCTCGAGTCGAACAAAGGAGAATAAATCGTCTTCCATCGCGCTCGGCGTTAACTCACCACTTGACTCTTGGTCTACTTCTCCTGTACTAGCATCTGGCGTCTGAGTCGTTGGTACCTCGCTTTGATGAGGACTTAAAGTTAAGAAAGAGGCGTCACCTGATTGATTTAAATAGTATACACTTAAAACAACCATTAAGCTAAAAAGCGTCAATAACCATACTGTTTGTTTTTTCATTTTTTATCCTCCCTTAAATTGAACCGCTACCCGGTGGGGACTTATCGCTAAATATTTTGATACAAGTTCCACACACTGTTTTTTTACCTGGATCCCAGCGACGCCATCAACAACAATTAACACACCTTGAACAGCCGGTTTATTCGTCTGATACGCGACAGGTGTTCGGTCACGATCAGTCTCTTCCATAACAATGGTGGCTGATGTTTTGTGTGATACCTGTTCATCTATTGTTTCCCCAGAAGCTTGACTTTGCTCATTATAATCTATCTGTTCATCTGTCAAATAGGCGGTCTCAGCTGTCGATTTAAAATTTATCAATACGTGACTGACGGTAAGGCCATCTGTTGATTCTAACGCTAGCTTTACTTTTTCCTCATAATAAGTTTCTAACTCAGAAAAAGGTTGATGAGACACCCCTTCCATTTGTCCCGTTTCACTTTCCTCTCCCTCATCCATCCTATCTCCCCGATATAGAAAAATTAGCCCGAACAACACACATAAACAACAAACAATCATTTTCATCCGGTCATCGGGCGATTGTGAGAATAGTCGTTGGATGAATTTTTTCAGCGCTGATTGATGCATCTAACCACCTACTTAAATATAAAGTTTAGCGCCTCTTTGTCTATAGCAAAACCGTCGATTAAACCTCGTTCTATCATCGTCATGACTGCTTGTTCATTTCCTGTTTCTACCTTTAAAACAATATCTAGGTCAAGTGCCTCGAGATTCTTTGGGTTATGCACGGCCACTGTAACAAAATCAACACCTTCCATTTGTGCACACATGTCATGGATCGCTTGACTGACGGTTTGTTCCGTATCAGCCACTAAGATACTTTCGCCTAGTTCGAGATATTTATTTTCCCACTCGTTCACCTCCATCTCTTCGTAAATAAAACGATCCCGTTGCCAAACAGAACCATCACTTATCATATACACAACGGATAATAAAAAGATAAGATAGATCACCCGTTCAATGAGTTGTTTATTTTTCTTATCAGCAACGAGTAAGCGAAACAAGGATAAAACAAAAGCGATAAGTAAAATGTCTCTTAATAGTTGTCCAAACACATCTCAACCTCTCTTAAATACCTCATTATTGTTGGAAAAATTGCGCAAAGATAATCACAACAAGAATATTTCCAATAAATAAAAAACCGAACACAACTAGGGCGCGTATCGATATAAGAATCGTACGATTTAACACAGTCACATGTGCGACCAACGTTGATTGACTTAACGTTTGTATCATTGCTTCAAACACCGTTAAAACGATATAGACAGCGGTCATCTTGATGAGAGGGGTCATCACGACGAGTGCGAGCGCAATCACGCCATAAACCCCCAGTGCATCGCGAAGAACACCGAGCGTTAAAAAGCTCATTTCTGCCGTTTCTTGAAACCAATGACCGGTTAACGTATATAATTGGCTAAATAAATGTTTTTCTTGCATCAGTGATAGACGGGTTTGAAAAAAACGAAAGCTACTGCTGAGCATTAAAAATGAAAAATAAATTTTGAGTAATAAAGACAGACCAAAATGGAGCCAATCTCCCATCTTTTTGGCTAATGGCTGGAGTGGCAAGAGTTCAAATAATTCACCGAGTAATGCCATGAGACATTGAAAGTGGATCAATGGCATAATGATTTGCTTAAATATTTGAAACGATAGTGGTAATAATAATAATTGAAGTGGCTTTAATGATTGCATCATGGATAAAGGTTGGAGAATCAGCGATAACCCACTAACGGAAGATAATAGTACGATAATAAATCCATACATCGTTTCAACGGTTGTTGATAACACATTTTCAATCAGATGAAAGATCGTTAAACATTCTTTAATCAACAATAATTTGAGGGTAAAAGATATGACGGACTGAGCCATCGTAGATAGATGACTATAAAAAAAATCACTGACGAACATACTTAGAATAAGGTAAATCATGATACGATAAAGAATAGTCACCGTATTTTTAACTTCACTAAAAAACAGTGGCACTAACGACATAACATAGTCTTTTAGTGAAAAGGTGGACGTTCCGGTTAAATACGCATGCAAATGAAATGACGCGTCATTTTTTAGTGCCAGATCATCATCCAATTCGTTAATTAATGTATCATAAGACGTTGGATTGGTTTGATTTTCTGTTGCGATGACCGAAGAGGGAAATAGCCCAACCAAAGCTATCAACCCACATATCAAACCAGTCACAAAGACGCGATAGTTTGTAGCGAGCATTATTTTCACCCTTAGTCTAGCAGCGTTAAAATAAAGGTAAACATATCTTCGATTACAGGAATAGCCATAATGAGTAGCATGATTTTACCGATGGTATCGACAAGCATGCCTAAAGCTTCTGCCCCAGCATCTTTTAACAACAAATGAAAAAAATCAATAAGGTAACTCACCCCAATCATTTTAAAAATAATCCCGACATAATGTGACTGTATACTTGTCATAGAGATGAACGTTTCAAATAGCCCGAACAGTTCGGCGAGTGGGTCAATGATGTAGAGATAAATAAAAATCACAGCCATGATGCCTAATAAAAAACTAAACAACGGGGCTTGTTCTTTTAACAAAGTACGAAACATGTGGATGATGATAATAAATAATATCAGACGAAGCCAATCCATCATCTCTAAAATAGAAACACTTGTTGAATGCGATTAAAAAGTTGTAACAATTGATTGATGACCATCATGAGAACAATGATAAACCCTACTAAGGTAATAAATTGTGCATACTCTTCTTTCCCGAGTTGTTTCAAAATAGTATGAATCATCGCAACTATAATACCAATCCCCGCTATTTGAAAAATAATCGTTGTGTCTCCCATTACTGGCCTCCCCTCCTATCTCAACATACGCAGTTAAGCGAAAAACATGCCTTACAATAATAAAATTATAATAAGCCCTCCCATCAACATTGAAGAAATGATATACAGATGAACATCTTGATCGATTCTTCCTTTCAATGCTTCAAGCTCAATCTCGACATACTGAACTAAAAAATCAAGATGGCGCAATTGTTCTGTCATACTCGTAGAACCGACGATATCACCGAACTCTTCCAGCATAAAGACATCTGTTTTTGATAACGCTAAACGGGCATGATACATGTCTAACGCCACTTTAAAGCGCGATTGAAATGAACCGCTCCCCTGACTCACTTCGATTAAAAAGGCATAAAACAGACCGGATTTTCCTTTAACATATTGACTGATATGCTGGTCAATATAATAGTGGTGATAATCTATTTCACGCCTTAATGATTGAAAAAATAAGTGACAAGCTTTTAAAGACGTTTGACGACGTTTGAGTTTCTCAGCTTTGACAAAACCGAGAGCACTGATACAAAAAAACACCATAATTAAGAGCCAGCTAGGCATTAGATGATCGCTCGCTTCACTATGGATTTTATACTCACTATACCTCTACGCGCAGGATCTAGCGTCACACAATAATCAAATAAGTGATGCTTGATTATTTGGTGAAAAAATAAGCGTGAACAAACATCGTCATAACTAGTGCCGTGAACTGTACAGATAAGTGAAACCCCTGCTTTCATACCATCTAATAAAGCTTCGACATCTTGGTGGGTCGCAATTTCATCGATAACGATTAACTCAGGAGACATGGCTCGAATAATAAGTGGTAACGCTAAATGTTTAGGGCAGCCACTGAATGCGTCAACACGTAGAGTAGTCGATGGTCGATAGGACATCGCAGGAAGGATTTCTTTTCGTTCATCAATCACGCCAATCTTTTTTGAGTAAGGAAGATGATCATCATTTATCGACTGAATAAGAAAACGCAACAGACTCGTTTTTCCGCTATTAGGTGGACCTATAATCAAGGTATTAACGTAGCGATTCTCTTGAAAAAGTTGCCGATGCGATAAGCGAAACGGGACGTGTTTATTGTGTTGAATACGAATATTTAACGAGGTGATTGTCTCAATATGATCAATCCCATCACCATTCATAACGACTTCACCACAGAGGCCTACTCTATGCCCACCTGATAAAGTAATAAAGCCCTCTCGCAACTCACGAGTAAAACGGTATCGAGAAGATTGAAATAACTGATCGAGAATTATCCGAAAACGCTCTTCGTTCATCACGTAATCGAGTGGATAAAATCCTAGGCGATCAATACATTCCACTGGTTCGAATACACGCACACGTATTTCTTCAATCGGTCCTCTAGTTTTTTCACCATCCATCAGCATTGTCTTTACCTCGTGTGTGAATAACGATAAAACCTCGATTGGCACCATGTTTTACCTCCTTACAAGCACGTTAATTATATGTATGTCGATGTTGTTTACAATATGAGTGGACGAAGGTAAAGGACATACAAAAAAACAGCCATCGTCTGTCTAAAGACATTCAATGACTGTTTAGCTTCATGCTTTATTACTTACGCGCGTGAAACATACTTACCGTCTGATGTATTCACTATCAAACGATCGCCTTGATTAACAAAGAAAGGCACTTGTACCGTTAAACCTGTTTCCATTACCGCTGGTTTTGAGCCACCGCTTGCGGTGTCGCCTTTAATTCCTGGTTCTGTTTCTGCCACCTCAAGCTCAACGCTGTTTGGGAGCGTGACACCTAAAATCTCACCACCGTAAGAAATCACGTTGACTTCCATATTTTCTTTTAAGAATTTAAGTTCATATTCTATTTGTTTTTGATTAAGTTCTAATTGTTCATACGATTCCATATCCATAAATGTATGCATTTCACCTGAGGCATATAAATATTGCATTTTACGGTTATCAATGTGGGCTTTTTCGACTTTTTCACCCGCACGGAACGTTTTTTCTTGAATATTCCCACTGCGTAGACTACGCAATTTAGAGCGTACAAATGCCGCCCCTTTACCTGGTTTGACATGTTGGAATTCAATTACTTGCCAAATGTCATTGTCTACCTCAATGGTTAAACCTGTTTTAAAATCATTTACTGATATCATTAAAATCCTCCTAAGCGTATCGATTACTTCTAACTATACTATAATAAGCTGTTTTGGTGCTTTATTCAAGCTTCTATTGCCGTCTTTCGTAATAACGATATCATCTTCAATGCGGCCCCCCCCTACATCAGGGACGTAAATGCCTGGTTCAACTGTCACAACCATATTTTCTTTAAGCATAACCTCACCCATTGGCGATAACCGGGGACCTTCATGTACTTCCATACCTAAACCATGACCGGTACCGTGACCGAAGTAATCACCGTATCCTTCTGCTTTAATATAATCTCGCGTGAGCGCATCTGCCTCTTTACCCGTCATACCTGCTTTAGTCCCTTGAATGCCGCGCATATGCGCTTCCAGTACCGTATCGTAAATCTTTCTTAATTCATCACTGATCTCTCCAACGGCAAAAGTACGCGTCATGTCAGAACAATATCCTTTATAAAGGGCGCCAAAATCTAACGTCACCAATTCACCTGAAGCTATTTTTTTATCCGTGGCTACCCCGTGTGGTAACGCTGAACGAACACCTGAGGCGACAATAATATCAAAACTAGATGAGGTCGCCCCTTGTTGACGCATGAAGAATTCTAATTCATTTGACACCTCAATTTCTGTCATCCCTGGTTTAACAAAAGATAAGATATGGTCATATGCTTTATCTGAAATGGCTGCTGCTTCTTCCATCACTTGTAACTCAGCCTCTGTCTTAATCATACGAATGTTAGCGATAATTCCTGATGTCGCAGTGAGTTCCGCATTAATTTCCTTGGCATAGGCTTTGTATGTTTGATAAGTCAAATCATCTTCTTCAAATCCTACGGTTGATAAGTCTAGTTCATCGATTACTTCCGCTAACTTTTTAATAATCGATTGTTTGTGTTCAATAATTGTGTATCCAACAGCTTGTTTTGCTGCTTGTTCCATATATCTAAAGTCCGTTAAAAAAATCTGTTCGTCTTGCGTAATTAACACAATGCCTGCCGTTCCTGTAAACCCACTTATGTACCGACGGTTATATGGATTTGTGATAATCAATCCATCTAAATTCTGTTCTTTTAATTCATTGCGTAGTTTAGTCATTTTTTGCATGTTTGTCACTTCCCTTTCTGTTGATTTCCTTATATAGTGTACCATAACCGATTATTTTTTTATAGCATCGCCCATTTCTGTTCAGTAAATCAAAATATTTTAGGAATATAACATTTATAGGATTAAAAAACTAACTTATTGGGAAAATGAAACTATAAGAACTTCAAAGAAGGAGTGAATGACATGAGGCGACGATTACCGATTTGGACGTATATTCTTTTTGCTTTTGCCGCCCTAGGTTTAGTTACGACGTTATTGTTTGATATGACGAGCCTCATTAGAAATATTCTGAGCTCTATTCTAATGATTGCGGTTATTTATGGTTTGGTATACTTTTTTGTACTCAGACATCGCCAACCGAATGATATAAAAAAATATCGCAAAGCCGTCAAACAATCAAAAAAGAAGTATCCACACAATCAACCAACACATTATCAGCGAGCTCAAAAGCAACAAAGGAAACAAAAACAGCGTGTAACAACCAAATCAAAAACGAGCAAACATAAGCGTGCGTCTCATTTACGAGTCATTGACGGTAAAAAAGATACGCATAAAAAAATGACTTTATAACCGATTGATGCTATAACAAAAACGATCCAAATAATTGGCTTGTCTTCCTTCCAATTATTTAGATCGTTTTTTAATTTACTTCATCTGATTGTTTGTCTCTTAGTTCTTTCAGGGCTTCTTCTCTTTTTTTATCCCCTTCAAAATATTGTACGAGATCTCCGATACGGTCGATAGAGTTCCAGCTAAGATGATGTTCAATCCCCTCAACATCATCATAGATATTCTCTTTATCGACACCAATGATGCCTAAAAACTGTTCCAACAGTTCATGACGGTAGACTAAGCGTTTACCTACCTTCTTTCCTTTTGCTGTTAGAATCAAGCCACGATATTTCTCATAGTTTAAATACCCATCTTTATCTAGCTTTTTTACCATTTTAGTCACAGAGGAAGGATGAACAGATAAAGCTTCCGCGATGTCAGATACTCGCGCATAGCCTTTAGATTCAATTAATAAATATATTTGTTCAATATAGTCTTCCATACTTGGTGTTGGCATTATCATCCCTCACTTTCTCAACAATGCTATAACGTTGACAGTACTTTTAAGCTTACCACTTTATTTTAGCATAAGTAAAGCATTGTTTGTAAAACAATCATGAGAAAGCGTCTAAATCCACATCAAATGAAATATTTCCAAACAGAAGCGTCACACGCTTGTTCTCTTTCCATGCAAAAGAAAACGGTTCACTTTTTATCTAAAAAGGCGTATAATAGACGCAGACTGAAAAAAAGGGGATTTTAATTATGAACTTAACACTTGCGATTGCTTGGGACTGGATAGTACTTCTCACCCTTGCTGTAGCTTATATTGCTTACACGTTGTATCGCTATTTCAAAACCAAAAAAATTCTTACGACATTATCTGAGGAAGCGTTTAGAGAAGGTTACAGAAAAGCACAATTAATTGATGTGCGTGAACAAAAAGAGTTTGATGGCGGTCATATTTGGGGCGCAAGAAACGTCCCTGTTACTCAGTTAAAACAACGCATGAAAGAATTACGTAAAGACATGCCTATCTATCTTTACTGTCAATCAGGCTCACGCTCACAACGAGCGGCATGGTTACTTTATAAAAATGGCTACACACAGTTATATGATTTAAAAGGTGGCTATAAAGACTGGAAAGGCAAAATTAAAAAATCATCAAAATAATAAAACAAGCAGCTCATCATTTAAATGATGAGCTGCTTGTTTTATTAGTAGTTTTTTCTACAATTATTTTAGCGACACGTTCTGGTGAGCTGCCATGCGTATCAATGATACGTTGACTTACTTCCTCATAAAGCGGTTGTCTACGGTAAAATAACTTTTCTTTATCCGCTAAACCTTGTTGCCAAAGTGGGCGATCGTTGTCATGTTTTAAGCGTTCAACAATGTCTGACCACGACGCTTTTAAAAAGATGACCTGTTGTTTTTTTAGCCATTCACGGTTATCCGCACGTTCAATAATACCGCCACCTGTAGATATAATACCCTCTTGTCCTAGTGTTCGCATTAAGCAATCATGCTCTAATTGTCTAAAATAAGTCTCACCATATTCCTTAAACATCGTTTTAATCGACATATCCGCCTCTTGTTCAATCACTTGGTCTAAATCAATCAAAGGTAAATCTGTCAGCTCAGCTAAATATTGACCGACTGTTGATTTGCCACTTCCCATAAATCCTACTAAATAGATGGCTGTCATGTATTTTCACACCTTTCAAAAACAATAAGTTGTCTGAATTATTATACAAGTTTTACGAAAAAAATTCTACCTCACTGAAATTTATCATCAATTACAACCCTTTTTTTGAATTAACCTGTTAGTCACTGACTTGTTGTTTTACATCATTTCCATTACAATCAACATTATCTAAAGTCACTGGAGGTGAAAAGATGTATAGTTCCGATCGATTTTTAAATGCATTGATTATGTTCGCTGTGAAAGAAAACGTGTCAGATATCCACTTTGTACCTAGAGAACATGACACTGCCGTCTATTTACGCGTCCATGGCGAGAGACACTTGTACAAATCAATATCAAAGGACCATTACTTACAGCTGTTGAATTATTTAAAGTTTCAAGCTCAAATGGATATTGGCGAAAAAAGGTTGCCCCAAGATGGCGTTGTTACTATGCTTGTCAATACAGTGAAAATCGATTTACGTTTATCAACATTACCCGCTAAACGAGAAGAATCTCTTGCGATTCGTCTCCTTCCTCATAATGAAATAAAACCACTAAAGCAACTGCTACTATTTAATAACCAAGTCAATAAATTAACTTCCCTAATTAAAAAAACATCCGGTATCATTTTACTTACTGGACCGACTGGCTCAGGAAAAACGACGTTACTGTATAGCCTGATTGACACACTTCTTAAAGAACAATCGTTCCAAACCATCACATTAGAAGACCCGATTGAAAAAGATTTAAATCATTTTGTTCAAGTCCAAATTAATGAAAAAAGTGGCATGACCTATCATACAGGATTAAAAGCCGCACTGCGACATGACCCTGACATTTTAATGGTCGGAGAGATTAGGGATGCGAAAACAGCCGATTTCGTATTTCATGCTGCTTACACTGGTCATCTAGTTTTTTCTACCCTGCATGCCAAAGATGCCAAAGGAACGATTCACAGATTAATAGAGATGGGTATTAAACCGATTGATTTAACACAAAACTTATTGGCGATTTGCGCCACTCAACTGTTAAACCTTCATCATCCCGTCCATGATCGTGCAGCTATCATTGAATTTTTAACTGGCGATAATCTCACAACCTATTGCCATGACTTCACACTCGATACATTTAGAGAACCAACTTTTACCGACTTAAAAAGGAAGGCATATGCTTATGGCTTTATTTCAGAGACGTAAATCTATTCTCTCATTATCCTTAATGCAACAATTATCTTTTATGAAGCGCTTGGCCACATTACTTGAAGCCAATTACTCGATGAAAGAAGCCTTACACGTGTTGAAATTCAATAAAACTTTCCATCATGTCGCAGAAACCATCTTAGCAAGACTCAGTAATGGGGACACACTTGATCATATTTTGAGACAGATTCAGTTTCACCCACAGTTTATTACACATGTACATTACGGACTGTTGCGAGGCCACCTTTCTGACGGGATCATACAGGCCATCACTTTTATTGACAAACAACACAGACTGAAACAACACTTTCTTAAAACCATTCGATACCCACTTGTGCTTATTTTCGGCTTCCTTATCATGCTGTACTTTATTCAAATGTATATTTATCCAAATTTTCTTCAGTTATTTCAAACCGCACACCAAACGCCTGATCTGATTGAAACGGCCATCTTTAGTGTCTCTTTACTATTTCACATCGTTCAGATTGTTATCGTCTTGCTCATTCTTTTCATAATCTTGACTTTCCTCATCTACAAAAAAGTCACCCCCGATCAGTTAATGACCATACTATTACGCCTGCCTATTGCTTTTCGTCTTACTCGCCTCCACACGAGTTTTTTCTTTGCCCATCATTTAAAGAATTTACTCGATGCCCAGTATTCAATGAAGGAAGCGTTCACGCTGATTCATAATCAAGAGCGGTCTTCCATTCTTAATCAAACGATGATCGAATTATTAGCCAACCTAAATGACGGCGAAACCTTATATCAATGTCTAGCCATTCAACCATTCTTTAGCGAAAGACTTAGCTATATCTTTCAAAACTATGAAGCTCAAACTTTGATCCGTTCATCACTAGATATTTATATGACGGAGACGATAGAAGATGTCACTAACACTATTGAAAAATCCATCCATTTGATTCAACCCATTATTTTTACCATTATTGCCTTAAGTATCGTACTCATTTACTTGTCGCTACTGATGCCAATGGTTGAGATGATGAATACTCTTTAGGAGGAAAATAACATGCTGAAAAACTTAAACAAACATTTAAGAAACAACAACGGATTCACCCTCATTGAAATGTTGATCGTTATGAGTATCATTGCTGTACTACTCATCCTAATTACACCAAAACTAGCTGACCATCAAGAGAGTATTACCCGAAAGTCTGATGACGCTATAGTCGGATTTGTGAACACACAAATTCAAGCCTTTTATTTAGATGAAGGACAGTTTCCGTCAACTTTAGATGATTTAGTTTCACATGACTATATTGATGCCGAATTGATTGGCAGTGCGTCGAAGCCTATTGACTTTACTGATACTTCGAATAAAAAAGTGGCTCTTGTAAGTGAATAAAACGCAAGGTGGCTTTACACTTATTGAGGTCCTTATTGTCCTTAGTGTAATACAACTTTTACTCTCTTTTGGTTTTAAACCTATCGAAAAATCACAAGACAAACAGGCATTCAACCGTTGGTACACACAATTTGAGGTGGATCTCTTGTATCTCCAAAAACGAAGCAGTCTTTCGGATAATCGCCCTTACCTTCAATTTGATTCATCTAATCATCGGTATTCACTCATCATTGATTCAAAGCAACCGCCGCTATTTACTAAAACCTATGATGATGATTGGCGTATCATTTTCGCATCAACCAAAAATAAGTTAGCCTTCAATAAAAACGGTCAATTTCTTGAGCCTGGAACAATAAGGGTAGAAACCAATTATTATGTTTATACGATTGTATTTCCTTTCGGTAAAGGAAGATGTTATGTCACTTCTAAAGAACACTAAAGGTTTTCTGTTGTTAGAAGCTTTGTTTGTCTTAACTCTGTTGACGATGATCATCTTTATCCACCTGCCACTTCAACAGAAAATTGCCTATCAACAATCAATAGAAAGAGAACGCCTGTCGCTCTATCATCAGTTTTATGACTATATATTAGTTGAAGAATATGATGAGGTTGTTACACTGGCTTCCTATGTGATCGTGATCGAACGCGAATCTATTGACAACTATGTAAAAGTTACTGGTCACTACTTAAACCGAAGTAATAAAAAGGAAGTGATGACTATCTATTATGTACCGAAACAACAAAGGGTTTACGATGATTGAATTATTATTAACCATTCAACTAACGATGCTTTTTATGATGTTACTTATGATGATTATTCCTTACATGAAACCTCCCTCTAGCTATCAAACGTTTCAAGTATATCAATTCATGGGCACGCTTGAAAAAGAAATACAAACGAGTAGCGACACTTATATTATAAATAATACCTTATACTTGACGACACTTAATGGTGACCTCGTATCTATTACACATTATCAAAACTTCATTAGGCGGCAAGTGAATGGACAAGGACACGAAATACTGTTGCGAGACGTCAAAGATTTTACTGTAACTGAAGATGAGGAGATAGATATTATCATTAAAACCACTGAGGAGGCATTATTCTATGACACTATCGTGCCCTTCACTTCGAGATGATCAAGGTTCAGTGACTATTCTAGCTTTGTTTGTAGTGATTGGGTTGTTATTATCATTAACGTCGTTAACAACCGTTTATTTAACTGAAAAACAATTCACTGAACTTGAACGTGTCCAGTTAAACCATCACAGTCTTCATCAAATGACCTATCAACTTGTTTTAAATCAAGTCAATCAAACAGAGGTACCCCCCGCCAAATTTGGCCAGTTCACCTTTCCTACAGGAACAACGCGTTATTCTTTATCTAAAATCAATAATCAAGCTCTACTATACATTGACAGCCAAACGACAGATACGTTCAGTATGCGTTACTATTATGCGCTACCAGAGGCAATGATCTGGTTAACTGATTGATCATGTCATCCCGTATACATGAAGGCAAGAGATCGTGATCATTACTATTCGATCCATCGATAAAAGCACGCCATACAGGTAACTGTATGGCGTGCTTTTCATTATACAAATGGATTTAATTTCTTTTCATCACCAATGGTGGTTGCAGGTCCATGACCTGGATATACCACATAATCGTCTGGCAAATGAAAAAGTTGTTCTTTAATCGTGTGAATAAGCGTATCATAATCCCCTAGCGGTAAGTCCGTGCGACCAATCCCCCGATGAAAGAGACTATCACCGGAGATAATTAAACGCTCTTCGTTAAAAACAAATGCCACACCCCCTGGAGAATGACCAGGTGTTTCAATAATAGTAAAATGCATATCACCGATCGACATCGGCCCCGCATTTAAGGTGTGATCTGTCGGTTGACAGATCACTTCTTTTACTGGGAAATACTTCGAACCATTTAATGCCGGATTCTCTAACCATTCATGTTCATTGGCATGTAAGTAGACAGGCACGCCATACTCATCTCGCAAAGCGTCAAGTGCGCCAATATGGTCAAAATGTGCATGAGTTAAAAGAATAGCTTTTGGTTTAATATTTATTGACTCAATCTCTTTTATTAATCGATTCGGTTCACCAGCTGGATCAATAATTACTAGATCTTCATCATTCATTAGTAAATAACCGTTGGTTCCTAATTGACCTAACGTATATTTCTTGACCTCCATCATTTCACCTCTACTTCTGTTGTTTTATCAAGAATAGCACAAGAAAACCATCTGAGACAACTCGTCTATCAGATGGTTTTCGATAGGTTATTTATTTAAATCGTGGAAACGCAATAAATCACCATAAATTAATTGATCTGAATACGTTAATTCATGTTGTGCACGTTCTTTTAGTTCAAGCAGGTCATCGGTCGTTTCCATTATCTCACCTGTCGAACGATCATAGAACGTATCTTTCGTGTAGATGACATCATCTGCTATAAAGCTACCATCACGTAAGGCAATAAAATCTTTTCTGTTTTCTCCAAAAAGATTCGTACCAAAACTAATGTCATTGCTTCCTTCGATCCCGAGTAGATGAAGGAGTGTTGGCTTAATATCTACCTGACCAGCAATGTCAGAAATGACCTTGCCTTCTTCACCAGGAATATGAATATAAAGCGGCACGCGCTGTAACTGAATATGATCAAATGGCGTAATCTCATCTTTTCCTAGATAACTTGCTGTTGAGCGATCATGGAAATCACTAATACCATAATGGTCACCCATGAGTACAATAACTGAGTCCTCATATTCACCTGACGCCTTTAATTCTTCAAAGAATAATTCAAGCGATTCATCCAAATACCGCACGGTTTGGAAGTAATAATTTAATGTTTTAGAATTTGAGTCAAATGGTGCAAGTGTGGCATCTTCTTCGCCAAGCGTAAATGGGTGATGATTTGTTAAAGTAATCATCCGGGTATAATAAGGTTCTTCTAAACTTGTTAAATACTTCATGGATTGTTTAAAGAAGTCTTTATCTTTTAATCCCCAACCAACTTGGTTCGTATCTGTCACATCATACGCTGCAACATCATAGAAATGATCAACACCTAAATTTTCATACATGACATTTCTATTCCAGAAACTGCCGCTATTAGCATGAAAGACAGACGTGTTATAACCTGACTCTCCTAACATATCAGGAAGGGATTGATACGTATTTTCACTGTGCGTAAAATAAACCGCCCCACTTGGTAGTGGATAGAGTGATGTTTCCGCAATAAATTCTGAATCAGATGTTTTACCTTGCGCAGTTTGATGATAGAAGTTTTCAAAATAATAACTGTCATCAATCAAATCATTTAAAAATGGCGTAATTTCTTCGCCATGCAATTCATTATTAATAACAAATGTTTGCAATGACTCTAACCAAACAAAGATAACATTTTTATCTTTCGCGATCCCGTACATATCCGTTTCCGATGTGTCCGTCGTCTCTTCATCGATATAGGTAAGAATTTCTGATAATTCGTTACCATCTGCTAATACACGTTGAGCTTTAGACTTTGATTGTTGCACAATATCGTACAAGTGAAAGTTAAATAACCCAATATTTTTAACTAAGTACTCCCGGTCAAATCCACGCTGTAATAATTGTGGACGCTCAATCTCCGCTAGTACATAGTTTCCTAATAAAAATACGATTGATAAACTTAAAATTAATTTTTTTCGTTTCGGACGCATCTTTTCAATAACATGCACAGCACCTACTTTTGGTTTAGCGAGATAAAAAATAGCTGCAATATCGGTAAATAACAAGACGTCATACCACTCGATTAGGTTTAACACACTTGAACCTAAATCTTTTGCGTTACTCCCTTGGAATAAAATCGGAATCGTTAAGAAATCACCGAAGTTACGATAAAAAATAAGATTCAAATATAAAATGACGGACCCTAATACAGCCACCACTTTAATATACTTGACTTGGTTTTTTGACTTTAACCAAACGGATAAAGCAAAAACAAAGAAGGCTGTCACGAATGGATTGATGAAAAGAATCATCTCTTGCATGCTATTTTCTAAATTTATATTAAATAAGAAGCGATAAATCACGTACGTCTTTAAACCAAATAACAAGCTGGCAATCACGAACAATTGATTTATTTGTTGTTTTTTAAACATAGTTACCTTGTCCTCCTTAACGTCTAACTACCCGATATTTTTCTCTACTAAACGATTATGACAGACTTGTAAACAAACCGTAAAATCGTTCTCTACTTCGTTAGACGTTGTCCTACCTAAAAAGGTTACATTATGATTGATGTTGTTTAACGAGGTAAGCACCGCCAATAATGCCAGCGTCATTACCTAATTTAGCAATTTCGAACGTACTACCCTCTACAATGCGTGGCAGAGCATAACGCTTAAACGCCAATTCTAACGGTTGAAGTAATGCCTCTCCTGCTTTAGATACACCGCCACCAATGACAATTTTTGATGGATTGACAATCGTCGTAATATTAGAAATCGCTAATCCTAACGTATCCATTATTCGATGGACAACATCTTGTGCCACCTGATCATTTTCTTTGACCGCATCAAACACATCTTTGGCTGTTAGACGACCTTTTTTCTTATATAATGGCGTAAGGATTGTCTCGGGATGTTGTTCAACTTGCTCCTGGGCAATCCGGCCAATACCTGTTGCTGAAGCAATCGTTTCAAGACATCCGTTACGACCACAATTACATCTTACACCATGAACATCCATTGTCATATGACCAATTTCACCCGCCATGCCGTTTGATCCGCTAACAATCTTTCCGCTCACAATGATTCCACCACCAACACCAGTGCCAAGAGTGATCATAACTAAGTTCTCAGCTAATCCACCAGAACCTAACCAGTTCTCACCTAAAGCTGCAATGTTCGCATCATTTTCAATGTATACAGGCAACCCCGACAAATCATGTAATATGTCGCCTAACGGGAAGTCAACCCATCCTAAATTAACTGCTTGAGCAATATCTCCGGTATCTGCTACCACAAATCCAGGCGCTCCAACACCAATACCTAAACATTGATTTTTGTCTATATGATTAGTAGCTAAATGTTCCGTTAGCGATGTCCAAATATCGTGAGGAATACGATCAGATTGATCACCTGTTTGTGTGGTAATTTCCCACTTTTCAAGAATCTCTCCTGATTCTGAAATTATACCAAGTTTAATCGTCGTTCCACCAATATCTACACCTAACAAATATTTTGTCATTGTTTCCCGCTCCTTTTGGCCAATTCTAATTCTTTTTCATAACTGAGTACACCTAAACATTGATAATAGTCATCATCGGCGATAATCCCCTCGTGTTTAAGCGCCTTTAATTCAATGAGGCTTAATTCTATTTCTGCTTCACGATTACCTATGTATGTGACTATACCAAATCGACGTAAAAACTTTTGTACATCGTAATATGTTTTCAAAACGTCACCCCATCTATTATAACAAATTATTAAGTAAATAGAAAATTAAATTACATTAATTTCTTGCGATGATCAATGTTCCAACAGGTTGGTCATGCGATTCGATTGGAATATGATCAATAAGTTGAGTTTCATGAAGAATGGACAGCGTTTGTCCCGAGAATGTTTCTAAGAATCGATCGTAGTACCCGCCACCATGACCAATGCGATAATGATCCGTATCAAAAACGACGCCTGGGACAATTAATACATCTATGTGGTCTTTGCTAACTTTATGCATGACCGTGGGATCAGGCTCTAATAAATTAAAATGTCCGACCGATAACTGTTCAATAGATGATAATTGATAAAAGGCTAACGTCTTTGTATCGGTTAAACAGAGCGGGACACAGACTTGTTTTCCATCTGATAGCGCCTGTTTGATAATTAGTCTTGTTTCCCATTCATGCGCATGGCTAACGGTCAAGCCTATAGTCTTACTGTTTTTATATAGATCTGTTTCAATGAACTGATTATAAAGGGTCGTTTCTATTTGTTTTCTTCGGGTTTTCGAAAAAGCTAAGAGGCGTTGTATTGTCTGTTTACGCATGTGAGATTTTTCTTCCATCATTAGAGCCCCCATTTACTAATCGTGTATACTGTACATATTATACCTGCGGTAAGCTATCTTCTTTCATTATAGAAAAAACTCTTATCTAAAGTAAAAAGATAAGAGTTTTAGCAAACATTATTTTGTTTCACGGTGAAGCGTATGTTTTTTAAGACGTGGGCTATACTTCTTAAGCTCAATACGCTCAGGGTTTGTACGTTTATTTTTTGTCGTAATGTAGTTACGATCACCAGTTTCAGTACACGCTAGTGTGATGTTTACACGCATGATTATCCCTCCAAACTTTTCAACTATCATTTTCATAAAATATCATTTTCAGACCCATTCATTTTAACAAGATATAAAGAAATAATCAAGCACTTGTTTATTATTTCTTTTATTTTATCCGTTGTTTTTGCACATGTATCGCACCGTTTCGATTTACCTTTACGACATGAAGTAAATTATGCTATAAATAAGGGGAGTGAAAGGAGGCAATTTATTTGCTGGAATTAATCATCGGTTTAGTCATTATAAGTGTTGTTTTATTTGCACTCTCTTTCTTTATGAGCGATCGCTTTAAAAAAATAGAGGATCAGATTGAACAACTTTCCCTTAATCAGATGCAGGAAAGTTATCAAACAAATCAAAAGCTAAAAATTCTTGAAGAAGAGCTATTACCAACAACAGTCCATACAGATTTTAAACCTCAAAGTAAATCTACCGTGACACAACGCATCGAATCGTTGTATCGTAGCGGTCATTCGCTATCAGAGATAAGCCACCTAACAAACATTAGCGAATACGATATTGAGCAGGTTATTCAAACAATAAGATAAATGAGTTAGGAGATTAATATGAAACACACGCTTCGTGCTTTTAGTTTAGGAATGCTCGCAACAACGACAATTTTTAGTATATATATCTTCTTTTTTAACGAAACAGATACATCCACAGCACGTCCAAGTGATACTGACATGATTCAATCTTTAGAAGATAACGGCTTTCATATTTACACAGATGATGAGTTAACACGGTTTATTGACGAACAATTAGCTGAACAAACGGCGGATGAAAAAAATCAAAATAACACGTCAGACATAGACGAGAGCGAGCCATCATCAGTACCTGAAAATGAGCCTACACCAGAAGAACCGTCAAAGGATAATCAAGAATCTTCTGTTGATACGTCATCGTTTATCCTTACGATTGAACCAGGTATGACGGTTACCGAAGTCTCGAACTACTTAATCATTGCCAACCTAATCGAATCACGTGAACAATTCATCAATTATTTATCAGACAACGGTTATGCAACGAACATTCAAGTGGGCTCATTTGAACTCGATCGTGACATGACATTAGATGAAGTCGTTGATGTTATTGCAAATAAAGAGTAAAAGCTTAAGTGGAGAAATATTCTTCTTCACTTAAGCTTTTTTATTTATTTTATTCTTCTTCATCCAGAGAATCTTCATTTACTTCTTCATTATTTGATGGGTTAGTGTTTGATTGCTGTTCTTCGGCTTTTTCTTCTTTAATATCAAAATAAGCCTCGATTAAACGATTCCCAATATTATGGTGAATACCGTTTTGATCATTTCCTACACCTGTTTTAGGTATAATAATGGCGAAGGCAACTTCTGGTTCATCATATGGGGCATAACCTACTAAAGTGAGGTTGTTCGTCCGCTGTTCTTCCCCGTCAACGTAAAAATAATTTTGCGCTGTTCCAGTTTTGATCGCCACGTCATAAGGGTTATTCGCCCAGTGTCCTCGTCCAGTCCCTTGTGTAGCCGCTAGTCTAAACCCTTGTTGCACGCGGTCAATATAACGCTCATCCATATCAATACGGTTTAACACATTTGGCGTAGTACTCGTGACCACTGGTCCTAACGTGGTTTTGTCGCCATTTGCTGAGTGTTCTTCTTTAACAATGTATGGCGCTAAACGGTAACCATCATTAGCAATCGTTGACACATACTGTGCCATCTGTAAAGTCGTATACGTATCATACTGCCCAATCGCATAGTCAAGTAATAAACCACCATCAATGATATTAGAACCCACATAACCAGTCGCTTCAAACGGTAAATCAATTCCCGTCTTTGATCCTAAGCCAAATTGTTGGAAGTGATTCCGCATGGTTTGAAAACTTGATTGGTCAAATGACCGGAGTGGTTCATTATAATTGTATACCGCAGTCGCAATACGCATCGCAATTTCAAACATATAGACGTTTGACGATTGTTCTAGAGCTTTCAAGTCATTGATCAATCCAAAATTACGCCATGATTTTTTAATCGGGGTCCCCGCTATTTTAATTGGACGATCATTCAGTACTGTTCCAATATCAATGACACCCGTTTCATAACCTGTTAGCACTGTTGCCCCTTTCACTGATGAGCCTGGAATATGGGCATCATATACGACACGGTGAGGTTGATTTTCAAAAGTATTCTCATCACGATTGTAATGAGCTGCGGTCATACCTAGTACTGCCCCTGTCTGTGGGTCAAGAACGGCTACTAAGGCATCTTCCATGTGACGATTCCGATAAGGGTCTTGGGCAATATACTTTTCTAATTCGTCTTTTACAATCTCATCCAAAGCTTGTTGAAAATCCATATCGATGGTAAGAACTAAATCATTCCCAGCTTTTCCTGCTTGTACAGTGCTGGTACCGACAATTTCTCCATCGTTATTAATCGTATATTGAATGACTTCTTTTTGACCTCGCAACACATCCTCATATTGCTGTTCTAGGCCACTCTCTCCAACACGATCATTCCAACTATAACCTAAGTTTAAATAATAGTCTTGATTATCTCGCGGAATCCCCTGATCAGCATCGGTAATATTACCGATAAATGTGCGGAAGGTATCGTCAAATGGATAGACTCTGTTCCAATCGATTTTCGCATCAATACCTGGAAGTAAATTGAGGTGTTCCGATACTTGAGCGTATTCCTCCTCCGTTACCTCTTCATTTTTAATCACGTGCGGTGACAATTCTATCGCTTGATCGAGTTCTTTTTTTATAGCCACGACATTTAGTTGATACGGATCGGACCAGTCAAGACTGTTGTAATCTTCAGGCGTAATAAGATCAAGCTGCCTTTGATACAAATCTCCTGCTTCTAATTCATTGTCCTCTTCCGTTAAGCGCTCTTCAATTTGTTCGCGATTTTTTTCATTAGACACATACCAAAACTCTTTTTTATCTCGTTCATTTACAATCTCATTTAATCCTTCTTCATCTTCTGCCATCATTACCATCGTTGCTAGTTTTTCAGCAATACTAATCTTTGCGAGATGTGAATCACCATTTTTAGGCGGTGTATACGTGATGGAACGCACCGGTTCATTATCGACAACTAATTCACCGTCAGCATCATACATTAAGCCTCGCGGCACCGCAATCGATGTTTTAGCATTTTCTGTTTCATTCAGCCGTTCGCGCGCTTCTTCTCCATTTAATATTTGTACAACACCTAACTGCAAAATAAGCAGTGAAAATAAGAGAAACACAAATAAAAACATTATATTTAAACGCATGGCTGTTTGTGCTCGTTTTTTCTTTTTCTTAGCCATCTTGATCACCTTTTTCTATACATACTTCCTACGTATTATAGCATTAATTAGACTAACAGACAAAAAAGAATCACACCCTAAGGCATGATTCTTTGTGTCATTCATTTATTATTTAGCTGCTTGATAATATTCCTCTACTTTATCCCAGTTAACCACGTTCCAGAAAGCATCAATATAATCTGGTCGACGGTTTTGGTAATTGAGGTAATAAGCATGTTCCCATACGTCAATACCTAGAATAGGTGTTTTGCCATCACTAATAGGTGAATCTTGGTTTGGTGTGCTTAAAACTTCTAACTTACCATCAGAAACAACAAGCCATGCCCAACCTGAACCGAAACGAGTAGCCGCTGTATTCGCAAATGTTTCTTTAAAGGCATCAAAGCTACCGAAGGTTCCATCAATCGCTTGTTTTAAGTCACCAACAGGTTCTTTTGCGCCGTCTTTACCAAGAACAGTCCAGAATAGACTGTGATTGGCATGACCGCCACCGTTATTTCTTACAGCCGTTCGAATATCCTCAGGTACTTTATTTAAGTCTGCTAAAATTTCTTCCACAGTTAAGTCATCAAACGCACTGTGACCTTCTAATGCTGCATTCAACTTCGTCACATAACCGTTGTGGTGTTTCGTGTGGTGAATGTTCATTGTTTCCTTGTCAATGTGTGGTTCGAGTGCATCGTACGCATAAGGTAGTTCTGGTAATTCAAATTTCGCCATAATAAATTTCCTCCTTAGATTTTAGTGATTCTAATGATTCACAAAATGTTCACTTTTACTATACTCATACTTTATCAAATTTGTATAAATGAAGCAAACATTTTGATTCTTACCTGTTCATCATACTATATTCACTTCACGGAAGATTGTTAAACATGTTTTGTGTGACTACTTATTTTTTCAATCGGATCCTCATTATCACCGTCTTGATCACCTATCTGATCAGACGAGCCAAACGCTTGTAATTGTTCAAGCGCACCAACATCATCAATCACAAGACCTTCTTTGGACTCATGGTACAACTTTCTGTCTAATCCATGCTCAGCATGATCAATACACGTTGAGGTTGTCGGAAGCGCTTCTAAACGATCCGGATTAATCTCTTTCCCGCAAACTTCACAGAGATGATAAACACCTTCATTCATCCGTTCAAGTGCATGTCTAATATCACCTAAATGTCGAATTTCTTGTTCAGTTAAAGTGCGCCTTAATGTTTCATCATATAAAGCAGAACCTTCATCTCCCGGATGATTATCATAGTGCGACAATTCCCCATCATCAAATACCTCTGCTTTATGCTTTTTAATTTGTTCGATTAATGTATCTTGTTCTTCTAATAACGTTTGTTTAATCGTTTGTAATTGTTCACTATTCAAAGAACTCTCTCCTCTCTATGCCATAACTATTTTCGCCTTCTCTTATATTTTCCACAAGTCATATGTTTTAAACATATTTGAAATTCTAATCATCTTACATTCTATATACATGCATAGAAAAACACCTAAGTACAGAGTACTTAGGTGTTTTAACGAGTGGCTCGGGACGGAGTCGAACCGCCGACACACGGAGCTTCAATCCGTTGCTCTACCAACTGAGCTACCGAGCCGTAAAAGGGATATAATGGCGGAGGAAGAGGGATTCGAACCCCCGCGAGCCGTGAAGCCCCTGTCGGTTTTCAAGACCGATCCCTTCAGCCGGACTTGGGTATTCCTCCGAAATATAATGTTAATTACTTAGCGTCTGATGGTGGACCCTGCAGGATTCGAACCTGCGACCGATCGGTTATGAGCCGATAGCTCTAACCAACTGAGCTAAGGGTCCTTTATGGGGCGACCGGTGGGGATCGAACCCACGAATGTCGGAACCACAATCCGATGTGTTAACCACTTCACCACGACCGCCATAACGCTATATAATTTTTAAATGGTAGCGGCGGAGGGAGTCGAACCCACGACCTCACGGGTATGAACCGTACGCTCTAGCCAGCTGAGCTACGCCGCCATAATGGCTCCACAGGTAAGATTCGAACTTACGACCGATCGGTTAACAGCCGATTGCTCTACCACTGAGCTACTGTGGAATAATGTTGTCGTTTGAGTTTTTGTAACTCAGCGACGTTTAATAATATATCATGTTTTAAAATAGTCGTCAATACATTTAGGAAAAAATATCTTAAATTTCTTTAGTTGACCAAAAATAGTAGGTGAGAACAGAGCTTGACCCCTCTCTGTTCTCACAACTATTTAAATCATCCCATCGTTTTTAATGCACGGTCTCAGGTATTTTTTCACCTAATACGTCTTCAGCGATATTTAATGCGTGATCACCAATACGCTCTAAGTTACTTAAAATATCTACATAAACAATTCCTGATGGTCCTGAACATGACCCTTCATTAAGACGAATGATATGTTTTTTACGGAATTTTTTCTCCAAGCGGTCAATTTGATTTTCTAATTTAACTACATCTAGTGCTTTTTCACGGTTCATATCAGATATCGCTTCAATCGCTTCTTTCACAATATTTTTAGTTTTATCAAACATTTCGTTCAAATCTCCGCGAGCATCATCCGTAATAACAATTTTATTTTTAATTTTATATTCAATTAACTCAATAATATTTTCAAAGTGGTCACCAATACGTTCAATATCTCGAACAGAATCAATGAGTGCCGTATGCTTCTCACTATCCGCATCAGAAAGCGGGGCAGAGGCTAAGTCAATCAAATAATCTGTTATTTGAGAATCTAGCTTATTTAAAGCATTCTCAATTTGCAAGGCGTTATCTGCATGTTTTTGTTCATGATTATTTAAGAAATTTGCGCTTTCCTCTAAGCCTTTATACGCATATTCACCCATCTTAATAATTTCTTCTTTCGCTTGCTCTAAAGCAACTGATGGCGCTTGATGAATAAAGATCGGATCTAAGTGTGTTGGTTTAAATTCAATCACTGAATCTTCACCAGGAATAATTTTTGTAACTAAGTTAGCTAGCACACCAATAAGCGGGAAGAAAACAAGAACAGCAGCGACATTAAAAATACCGTGCGCAAAAGCAATCGACATTCTGGCGTTTAAATCTAATGTTGTCGTCAAATATTCCACTATTGCTTGATAAGGTGATAAGACAAGCATCACAATAACAGCCCCTAACACATTAAAAATAACGTGTGTTAAGGCGGCACGACGCGCGGCAATCGATGCTCCAATCGACGCAATAACAGCAGTAATGGTTGTTCCGATGTTGTTACCAAATAATACTGGTAGAGCAGCATCTAGTTCAATCATCCCGTCTTGAACAAGATTCTGTAAAATACCAATCGTCGCACTTGAACTTTGAACGATAAACGTAAATACCGTCCCGATAACAACACCTAAGATTGGCACATCTGACATTTGAATCGTTAAGTCTTGGAACGCTTGTAAGTAGCGTAGCGGTTTAAGACCGTCACCCATCAATTCCAAACCATAGAACAGCGCACCGAAACCAAAGATCGCATGCCCATAATTTTGTAATTTATTATTTTTCGCAAAGAACATAAGAAGGGCACCTACTGAAATGATCGGTAACGCATAAGCGCCAATATCAATACCGATAATAAAGGAGGTCACTGTCGTACCAACATTCGCACCCATAATAACCCCAATGGACTGTCTGAATGTCATAAAGCCTGCATTAACTAAACCAATCGCAAGGACGGTCGTGCCTGAGCTTGATTGAATTAAAATCGTCACCACAATCCCCGCTAACACACCCATCAGTGGATTACTAGTAAATTTGTCTAAAATATCTTTTAGTCGGTCCCCAGCTGAATTCTGGAGCCCTTCTCCCATATACTTAATACCGAGAAGGAAAATACCTAACCCTCCAAAAAATTCAAATAACATTTGTTGCACATTAACTTCCACGGAATCCAATCCCTTCATTTCAAAAATTATATACGTGTTAAAACAATCCTTATCCATTATCACGATTTATAAATGAAATGTAAAGATAATTCGACGAAACTTTACATTAACTTTACAAACTTCTAACATACGCTTCATCTATAAAAAAACACGCCGAAATTAGGCGTGTTCGTGGATTTTTTCAACTAATATTCGCGTGCCATCTACGGAGATTATCTTTACTTGTTCACCTTTTGCGATATATTGACCGTTTGATATAGCGCTATACTCTTGATCATCTATAAGTATCCGACCAACAGGGCGTAAGTCCGTCGTAGTTTCAACTGTTTGATTAACGAATGATTGAAAGCTTGGATTAACAGAATTATATCCTGATACACTATCAAGGCGATCAGCTAAAATAACTTTAGACCAAAGGGCTCGGCGTGGTAATATTTTCAACCAGACAATGCTTAATCCCGCTCCGAAAATCAATCCAAGAAAGGCATATAAACCAGTGGATACATTAGGTGAGGCAAAAGCGAGTGAACCAATCATAAGTAGCACACCGATACTACCTAACAACCCATCGTTAATTAATTCACCATCAATAAAGATCAAAATAAGTCCTAAACCATAAACTAAACCAACAATTAACACCATGCTTGGATCTAAGAAAACAGAGAAATAGAACGTGATCAATCCTAATCCTAAAACAGCAAGTAAGCCTTTTGCTTTTACTAAGACTTCTCCAAAAACAAACATTGTCGCAAATAAAACTACAATTAAGCTGAGGATAGGATAAGTCGATAAAATTGGCATATAACCCCTTCTTTCTTCATATTATATAAAAAAATCTTTTTGTGAGGTCTTTAAATAATGAAAAGAAAGTCTATCATCATCTTGAGTAGTATCATTATATGTTTATTAATCATAGATGAAAACTTACCAAAAATGAATGACCCTTCCACTTCCTATTATCCCCCTCCATCTGCTTCATATCAAGTAAAAATTAAATATGTTCATGATGTTTCAGATATCTTAGTCACTCTATATGAATTAAACGGAACAGCCTCACAGATAACGATAAAAGGAATTGAAGTGTTTCAAGATATCAACAACTTAGAAAACCTTACCCGTATCCCGCTTCAGTGCTATTATTATTTTCCACAATTTAAAAAGCCGGAAGCACATGCTCCCGACTTAATATCATTATATTTCACTTCATAACAATCGCATGATGCTGATTTGCTTTTGATTGGATCACTGTAGCATATTGACTTTTTGCTGTGCCATTCGCTTTTTTATAATTTTCCATACCTGTCATCCCACGATGATAAGCCGTTAAAGCTTCATCCCAGCGGCCATATTTCTCATAAAGATAATCAAGATAGACGACAGATAATTTCATTGAATAGTAGGGGTCAAATAACATCGATTTTTCATATGCCACACCTGCCATTTCAGCAATCCACGGCGCTGTATTTTCCATAAATTGCGCCATACCGTAGGCATGACCATAAATTGTTTCTGGTCCCACCGTATCAGGTGCGAATGTATGACCTGTCTCTACTTTTAATAATTCATACACGATGAATGGATCAATCTCATATTTTCTTGCCTCTTTAATCATGTAGACAGCCCAACTCTTTTTAAAGCGACCTTCGCTATCATTCATCATTGTTTCGGCATCCTTTTCAATTGTTTGCCACACAACCGATTGAACATCGGACGTGTCCTTTTCATAAGCTGAAGTTTCTTCATCGATTCGTCTTTGTGATTTATCAGATGCTATAAATGTTTTTTCTTCAGCTTGCACTGTTTGCTCGTTAATATTTAGTAAGTTTATGCTAGATAATAAAATAACAAAAATAAGAGCACTTACTAAAACGACGTAGCGTTTTGTCATAAATTTCTTCCTTTCTGTATGTCTGTTTGACAATACAAGTCGTTATACTACACTATTTAAAAATCCTTTGCAACCTTTAAGGTTTATATTACCCATTTATAGTATTTATCTAACATTTAATTCATTTAATTTCATATTTAAGTTAATAAAAAGATATTTTTAGGAGGTTTTTTTCCGTGTCAAAAATACTTAAACCATTGATATTAAAGCGTTTTCACGAGTTATCCACAGACGAGATAAAACATTTCGCTTTGATGCACAACTTACCAGAAACAGCCAAGCACGCTAAAGATATTTTAGCTTTCATCCGGCCACTAGATCCATTTAAACAGGATAACCTTGTTTATTTGTTTAGCTATTTACGTACTATTTTACCGGCACACGAAGTCACCTATATACATCAATCGCTTATCGACCTGATTGAGTCTTATCATCTCATTGAATTGTTTGATTAAACGCAAAAAAAAAACCGCAAACGACCATTGTGACGGTCGTTTGCGGTTTGATAGATGATACTTTTCAACATAAGATTTAAAGCTTCATTTTTATTGATTTAAAATTTTATTTTTTAAATCATTATCAAATGCTTGCTTTTTCAGCATCTCAATTTCAAATTTGTATGGTGGTTTTTTATCCTTTTTATCTTCCCCTACATAAGGCGTTTCAAGAATCTTTGGAATGTCTTTAAATGCCTCATGATGAACAATGTAGTTTAACGCCTCAAAGCCAATGTGGCCAAAGCCAATATTTTCATGACGATCTTTATGGGCACCGACTGGATTTTTGCTATCGTTGACGTGCACGACCTTAATGCGATCAACACCAACAATTTTATCAAATTCATTGAGCACACCATCAAAATCGTTCACAATATCATATCCCGCATCATGCACATGACACGTATCAAAACAGACCGATAAACGATCACTTAGCGTCACACCATCAATGATTTGAGCAATCTCTTCAAACGTGCGACCGACTTCTGACCCTTTTCCTGCCATCGTCTCCAACGCTATCTGAACGTCTTGACCTTTCGTTAGCGCTTCGTTTAACCCTTCAATAATCCGTTTAACACCTGTTTCACTACCAGCCCCTACGTGGGCACCAGGATGGAGCACAATTTGTTTGGCGGTTAAAGCTTCGGTGCGATCTACTTCACTTTTCATAAAGTTGACACCAAGCTCAAATGTTTCTGGTTTCGTTGTGTTACCTAAATTTATGATATAAGGCGCATGGACGACTAAATCCTCGATGCCGTGATCTTTCATATGCTGAAGACCCTTTTCGATATTTAGTTCCTCAATCGCTTTTCGTCTCGTATTTTGCGGTGCACCTGTATAAATCATCATCGCGGTTGCGTTATAACTTGCCGCTTCTTCACTTGAACCAAGCAACATCTTTTTCCCACTCATCGAAACATGTGATCCTAATTTCAACATTCTACTCACCCTCGTTTATTTTTACTGCGATTTAATTGTTGTTTAATCCGTTGTTGTTGACGTTTCATTTTCTTTTTGTAACCTGGTTTGACTTTATCAGGTTTTCTCACCTTTAACCAAGCTTCACGATCAGTGTCATGCCCGTCTTTCTTCCGGCGCTGACGCTCATCCCATGGTTTAATTTCACGCCATTCACCTTTGATAATGTCATAGGTCGTGAAGTCAATTTTACGTGACGTTAGTTTTTGCAGTAATGGCACATCGTCCTCATGATAAATATTGATAGCTGTCCCTTCCATACCGGCACGAGCCGTTCGACCAATACGGTGAATATAAAATTCTTCTTCCTTAGGAAGTTGAGCATTAATGACATGGCTCACACCTTTAATATCAATCCCACGTGCAGCTAAATCGGTCGCTACGATGTATTGATATTTTAATGCTTGAATATCCTTTAACACGCGTTTTCTTTCCCGTGATGGCAAGCCACCATGGATGATACCTACATTAATGCCTTTATCTAAAAGACCTTTGTGTAATTTATTCGCCTCATCTTTATTGTTTGTAAAAATGATAGCTAAATAAGGGTTAATCACTTTCGTGATATCATGAATCACACTCGCTAATTCCCGGTGTCTTAGTGGAATTAATTGATGTTCAATTTTTTCAGGCGCAAAGTGATCTTTAATGTGCACGTGCGTCGGATTTTGTAAATATTTCTTTAAGAACGGATGAAGGCGTTCTGGTATCGTCGCAGAAAATACCGCCAACTGAATCTTTTGATTCGCTTTGGTTAACATTTGATCAATTTCATTAATTAAGCCGAGATCTAACATTAAATCCGCTTCATCAACGACAAAGCTCTTTGCTGAATACAAATCAATCGCGCCTTCATTAATTAAATCAAGCAAGCGACCTGGCGTCGCCACAATAATATGCGGTTGTTCTTTTAATTTTTCAATCGAACGCTTTTTATCCGTTCCACCGATAAACAATTTTGATTGAATCACCTCTTTATGTGGTGATAATGCGATGATGCGCTTGACTTCTTCATGAATTTGAGTTGCTAACTCACGAGTTGGTGAGGTCACAACAAATTGTACTTCCCGCTTATCTACCTCTATTTGATTGAATAAAGGAAATAAAAACGCATGGGTTTTTCCTGAACCTGTATGCGATTGGCCAATAACACTTTCTCCGCGCAACATGGCTGGTATAACTTTTTGCTGAATCGGTGTTGGTTCTTTAAATCCTAGGCCATCTACAACCTCGTGAATCCAACTGTTTAATGCATACTCTTTAAATAAATGTTTTTCCATAATGGTCTCCTTTTTTTAAAACAACGTCCAAACTATACGTTTAGTATAACCTAGATTCGCATCTATGCCTATTGTACAACCTTCTATTTATACCGAAATGGGTTCGTATGGCCTTTTGAGGCCACAATCGGATAATCCCATTCTTTTTTTGTGAAAATAGACTGACTTATCTGTTTAAAGTCCTCTTTCATCACACTTTCTAAATAATGCCCGGCATCAATAATATTTAAACCAAGAGCTTCCGCATCTTGCGTTGGATGGAAGGTCATATCACCCGTGATATAGACATCTGCTTTTTTCTTCAGCGCATCCATCACAAACTTTTCACCACTTCCCCCTAAGATAGCCACCCGCTTAATCACTTGATCTTTTGACCCGGCCACTCTCACGCCTTGTAAACCAAAGATTGATTTGACACGTTCAACAAATTGGTCAAAAGGTAAGGACTCCGTTAAATCACCTACACGACCAAGACCGAATACTTTACCTGTATTAAGTAGTGGAATAAGATCAAAAGCAGGTGTCTCATAAGGATGCGTGCTATGAATCGTCGCTAATGCAACGGATACTTGTTCTCGCGTAATCACATACTCAAGTTTTATTTCTTCTACTGCTTCACGTGCCCCACTCGTGCCAATAAAGGGGTTAGCTTTCTCTGTTGGTTGAAAACGCCCTGTACCTGTCATTTCATACACGCAAGCTTCATAGTCTCCCATCGTGCCAATACCCATATTTATCAAAGCTTGATCAACCATTTGCTTATGCGTATTTGGTACAAACACTTGTAGTTTAATAAGTGTCGAGCTATCTTCTTCAACGAGCACCTCTCTATTAATCAACCCTAACCGATCAGCTAAACGGTCATTCATCCCGCCATTAACACGATCGTAATTCGTGTGAGCCGAGAAAATCGTTAGATCGTTCAATAGACATTTCTTGATGATGCGTCCTTTCATCGTCGAGAAATCGATTTTTTTCATCGGTTTAAACATGATAGGGTGATGGCTAATGATAAGATTCACACCTTGTTCAATGGCTTCATCGATGACACTCTCTGTTACATCTAACGTCGTTAAAACACCTGTAAGCGGGGTATTGATATCTCCAATTTGTAAACCAACCGCATCCCAATCATACGCTAACCGTTCGGGCACAACAGCTTCAAACGCTTGTAAAAAGTCTTTGATGTATACAGCCTTATTCATCGCTTAACACCTCGCTGATCCACTGTTTTCTCTCATTAAAAAGTGCTAACTTCTCTTCATTGATTTGTTTTGCTAGAGACATATTATTGATGACACGAACGACATTATCATACTCGCGTTGCCATTTCTCTTTAAAAACGTCTGATGACTCTCGTCGTAAAAATGGCCCGAAAAAGACATCTTTTGGTGATAACGAAACAGCCTCGGAAGCTTTATCCGCTACAATGATCTCATAAATGTGGCCATCTTCTTTTAGAATATCTTCAGCAACGATCTGAAAATCATTTATCACTAACCATTCACGTAAATAATGACTGTCGACGTTCGGTTGTAAAATTAACCGCTCAACATGTGATAAGTATTGTAAACCCTCTGACAAAATAGAGCGGATTAAACCGCCGCCCATCCCGCAAATGACTACGGTATCTATAGGTTCTTCATTTATCACCGTCAAACCATCACCTTTTCTAACATCAATGCGATCGGATAATTGATACCCTTTCACGTGTGACACCGCCGCCTCAAACGGCCCTTGATTCAACTCTCCAGCAATTCCTTTTGCTGATGCGTCTTTTTGACAGACGTAAATCGGTAAATAGGCGTGATCACTGCCAATATCCGCAAAAAAAGCGCCTGTACTGACATATTGACTCGCTTGCTTTAACCGATTTGATAACTTCATTGTCTCCATCTTTTCACATCCTCACCTATATAACTAACCCAATCACACCTAAAACAAACATGAGACCACTGATGAGAAGTAGCCAGCGATCTTTTTTAACTAACCCCAAACTGACGCCAACAACGATCATGAAAACAAGCATGATACTCCGATAAAGAAAAGGATTGGTCAATAATCCACTGACATATAACCCTGCTAAAACAAGACTAATAAAATACAATGCACGACTATAGTTCACTTTGAATACTTTTACATGTTGACTTAACATATAAAATATTGAGACAACGATGATGCCACCAAGTATGATTGTTATTTCAATGGCGATAGAAAAGTCCATCAACAACAGCACACTTAACACAAGTGGCACGATAGAAATCATCAATAAACTAAATAAATGTGGTATTAACATTGACAGCGCACTATCTCCTGATGATGCATCCTTTGGTAATAAGTCATCGAGTGCATCGTCCGTTGCTCCTGTTCCCTCTGTATACAGTGCCAATAAAAAGTCACAATAATGCGAGGGCAATAAATGATTATCTTTCCAGTATTTTATTTCATGTATAATCGTTGCTTTTCGTTGTTGGTCCATTCAATCACCTCATTGACGCCACTAGATTATTTTTATGTAAAAAAAGTCAATCGAGTATCAATTGAATCTCAATTGAGACTGGATTGACTATACCAATCACGACTTATTCTAAGAAATCTTTCAGACGCTTACTACGTGACGGGTGACGTAATTTGCGTAAAGCTTTTGCTTCAATCTGTCTAATCCGTTCTCGGGTAACACCAAAAACTTTCCCCACTTCCTCAAGCGTACGTGTGCGACCATCATCTAAACCAAAGCGTAAACGCAAGACATTTTCTTCACGATCAGTAAGCGTATCTAACACATCTTCTAACTGTTCCTTTAATAATTCATAAGCCGCATGATCAGAAGGTGATGTTGCTTCTTGGTCTTCAATAAAATCACCTAAGTGAGAGTCATCTTCTTCACCAATTGGGGTTTCTAACGATACAGGTTCCTGGGCAATCTTTAAGATTTCTCTTACCTTTTCAGGTGTTAAATCCATTTCTTCGCCAATTTCTTCAGGTGTGGGTTCACGACCAAAATCTTGTAGGAGTTGGCGCTGAATGCGAATGAGCTTATTGATTGTTTCAACCATGTGCACGGGGATACGAATCGTACGAGCCTGGTCAGCAATCGCACGTGTGATGGCTTGACGAATCCACCACGTGGCGTACGTACTAAACTTAAACCCTTTACGGTGATCGAATTTTTCCACCGCTTTAATAAGACCCATATTACCTTCTTGAATCAAGTCTAAGAATAACATCCCACGACCGACATAACGCTTCGCAATACTCACCACTAGTCTTAAGTTGGCTTCAGCTAAACGTTGTTTTGCTTCCTCATCACCTTGTTCAATGCGTTCAGCAAGACTAACCTCTTCCTGAGCTGAAAGTAGGTTAACACGACCTATTTCTTTTAAGTACATACGAACAGGATCATTGATTTTAATCCCAATCGGCACACTTAAATCATTCAGATCGAATTCCTCTTCTTCTTTTTTAATATCTTTTTCATCTGGGTCTTTATCTGAATCAGCAATCACATCAATCCCTTGGTCTTGAAGTTGTTCATAGAATTCATCCATCTGGTCTGAATCCAGTTCGAACATTGCTAACCTCTCAGCAACATCATCGTAAGCAATGACCCCTGTTTTCTTCCCGATTTGTGTGATTAACTCCTTGGCTTGGTCCAATGTAATTTCTGGTTCATTTTGTTTCGACTTCTTATCTGCCATAACAGCATCCCCCTCCAACTAACTTTATCCTACTCACGTAATGGCTCTTTTAAACGTTTTTTAAGCTTAACAATTTCCATACCGACTTGAGCGGCCTTCGTATAGTCCTTGTCAATCTCTGCTTGTTTTTGTTGATAAAACAGCTCCTTGATGAGTGCTTTATCTCCTTGTTCACTTTGAATCATATAAACATAATCATTGATTTCCTCTTCTGTCACCTCAGGTGAGAGTGACTGCATTGCCAGTTCAATGATCAAATTTTTCATTTCTGAGTCCTCAATCCGTTCAACGAATTGACTAACATCTGCCGGGTGACCAGCCTCATAATAAGCGTAAAGATGTGTCACAATCACCTTATGAACATCAACATTAAACGAGGCACCTAAACGGTGCTTCATACGTTCGGCAATCGTTGCATCGTACAACATATAACTGATGAGTTTTCTCTCAGCATTATAATAAGCGGGATATAACCGTTGTTGTTTTTTTCTTGCCGTCTGCTTTTGAATCCGTGGTTTCTGTTCTGGCGCAATTTGTTGCCTATTTAACGCCACTTCTCCCATGATAGTATCGACAGAAAGATTATATTCATTCGCTAGTTCTCTGGCGTAATGATCTCTTTCAATAGGCTTAGCGAGTGTCGCAATGTATCGAATGGCTTCATCAATATACTGCATGCGACTCGCTTCAATGGACGTATCATACTGACGTTTTAAATACGTTAAAACAAAACTCATATATGTGGCGCTTTGTTCGAGTATTTTACGCTCAAAAGCTTCTTTTCCATAGGCCTTTAAATAATCATCGGGATCATCGCCATCAGGTATCGACGCAATACGCGATTCAAGTCCCGCTTTTTTTAAGCGTTCAGCCGCTTTAAAAGCCGCTTCAATTCCAGCATGATCACCATCATAACAAACAATGACTTCATCAACATAACGTTTCAGTAATTGCGCTTGGTGATCGGTGAGTGCGGTACCTAATGATGCCACACCGTGAGTAATACCATACTGATCAGCTGTAATGACATCCATATAACCTTCAAATAAAATGGCTTGATTTAACTTTTTCATCTCACTACGGGCTTGATCAAAATTATATAATAAGCGCCCTTTTTGAAACAGCTTCGATTCTGGACTATTTAAATACTTCGGTTCTTCATTACTTATCGTGCGTCCGCCAAAACCAACGGTTTTTCCTAAATGGTTTCTAATCGGAAAGACAACGCGTCCTCTAAAACGATCTAAGACCTTACCGTCTTCTGTTTGTGAAAGCACACCCGTGTGGGCTAAATGATTGAGATGAAAGGATTTCTTCTCAAGTAACGTTGTTGTGACATCGCTCTTATATGGAGCAAAACCGACATTAAATTTTTTCATTGTCTCTTCTGTTAATCCACGCGCCGTCAAGTATTGCTTAGCTTCTTCTGCGCCGTTGGCGTGTACTAATGAATGATGATAAAACATCGTCAGAAATTCATAAGCATTTAAACTTTCTTGGTCCATTCGATTGTTTTGTTGGGTGTGTTGACTTGAGACAGACTCAGGTAACGCCATCCCACTTTTATTGGCCAAGTATTCAACTGCCTGATAAAAACTGAATCCCTCGAGTTCCATTAAGAAATTAAAGACATTTCCACCTTTTCCACAACCAAAACAATGAAAAATTTGTTTTTCTTGCGTCACAGAAAATGACGGAGTGTTTTCACCATGAAAAGGACAAAGACCAAAATAATTTCGACCTTTCTTTTTAAGAGACACATGTTCACCAACAACATCCACAATGTCATTCGCTTTTCGTACCTCTTCAATTAATTGTTCAGGAATTTGACCTGCCATTGATATCACCAACACTTAATTTCTAGATGAAATCAAAAATTCCTTCAAGATTCGACATCTAGAAGAAAAAAATAATCCCACCTCATGATAGTATTACTTTACCTTAAATACTCACGCATTAAACGTCTTTCAGCTGTATTCCATTATCAAATACATTTCTTTTATGACTTATTCTTTATATAAGTTAAAAAATCCTGCCTTCAAAACAAAAAAAATCAAAAATAGACAAGTTTTTTACGCAAATATTAATTATAGTATAAATAAACGAAAACATCAAAACATATATTGCTAAATAGCAAAAACCTTTTTGCCAATGTTCACCATCAACAAAAAGGTTGCTACTATGTTACCTCAACATCTGTAACTGTAAAATAATATTAGCTGTTTCTTCGACTGCTTTATACGAAACATCAATCACAGGACACTGAATCCTTTCAACGAGACGCTCAAAATACTCGAGTTCTTGTTCGATACGCGTCGTTGTTGCGTAGTTCGCATTCGGTTTTAAACCGAGGGCTTTTAAGCGTTCTTTTCTTATATCATTTAATTTCTCTGAATTAATTTTAAGTCCAATACATTTACTTGGGTCCACGTCAAACAGTTGTTTCGGCGGGTCGACTTCAGGTACGATAGGGACATTCGCCACTTTAAAACTTTTCAGTGCTAAATATTGACTTAAAGGCGTTTTTGACGTTCTTGAAATACCTATCAGGACAATATCTGCTTTTTCAATCCCTCTCGGGTCTCGCCCATCGTCATACTTGACCGCAAATTCAATCGCTTCAATTCGCTTAAAATACGCTTCGTCTAATTGATGACTGAGACCAGGTTTTACTCGCGGCTTTTTCCTAAACATCCGCTCCATCGCATCAAGCATTGGCCCTAGAATATCGATGGCTTCAATATCAAGTTCTTGGGAACGTTCACTGATATATTCACGCAAGTCCGGGTCAACTAATGTGTAACCAACAATCGCCCTATCTCTTGCGACAGTCATGAGCACATGATTGATTTTCTCTGTTCCATCAACGTATGGTTCTCTGACTAATTCATATTCATGATGATCACCAAATTGCAACAGCGCTGATTTGATAACTTTTTCAGCTGTTTCACCGAGTGAATCTGATACTAAATAAATCACAGGTTTAACCATGTTACCACCTCAAGCTTTTTAAAATTGTTGTTTCCATTCAATCTGTGTGAAATCACCTAGCTGGTCGACGAGTTGTTTAACTTGGTTAAGCAAGGCAAGGCGATTGTTTTTTACTTTGTCATTATCAACCATCACCATCGTCTCGTCAAAGAAACGATTGATTGCCGGTGTCAGTGCCTCAAGTTCTTCTAACGCCTCTTTGTAAGCTTCTTCTTTGATCCGAGCTTCAAATGAGGCTCGCACTTCAAGGAGTGTCTGATATAAAGCTGTTTCTGATTCATTATCAAATAGATGTGCCTCAACCTCAGTTGTTGTTGCTTTCTTTGCTAAATTTAATGAGCGTACGAGCGCTTCTTCCGTTTCTTTAAACGCTTCATCTTTACGGCTATCTTCTAGTAGATTAGCTTTAATGAAGAGTTGATGTAACTGACCCAGCCCTAAACTTGTGACAGCTTCTATGATATCACGTTCCACACCGCGTTCTTTAGCAATATAGCTTACACGAGCACGGAAGAAGTCCGTCACATTATGTTTCACCACGTCATAATCATTCACGGCAATCGCTGTTGTTTCATAGTGACTCACGATGAGGTCGAGTAAATCTTCAAATGATAGAGACCAACCAAAGCGTTCTAAAATTTGAACCACCCCCATCGCTTGTCGACGCAAGGCATAAGGGTCTTGTGAGCCTGTTGGCATTAAGCCAACGGCAATACAACCCACGATCGTATCCATCTTATCAGCCACACTTAAAATTTGACCGACGGTTGATACCGGTAAAGCGTCATGTGCATGTCGCGGCATATATTGCTCGTTTAAAGCAACACTGACAGCTTCACTTTCTCCTTTAAGGCGTGCATACTTTTCGCCCATGACACCTTGTAAGTTGGTAAACTCATTGACCATTTGGGTGACTAAGTCAAACTTACTAATGTGAGCCGCACGGTGAACATCTTTTACGACTGCTTGGTCAAATTGTAGCGCAATCGCCACACTTTGACTGATGGCTGTTACACGTTCGACTTTGTCATGTAAGGTACCGAGTTTTTCTTGGAAGACCATCCGTGTTAGCTTGTCATTATTCGCTTCAATCGATTGTTTTTGATCTTCTTCATAGAAGAACACGGCATCTTTAAGACGCGCATTCAATACTTTTTCATTTCCGCGTTTCACGGTATCGATATGATCATCGTTACCGTTTCGCACCGCTATAAAGTACGGTAATAACGTGTGATCTGTTTGTCTAACCGGGAAGTAACGTTGGTGCTCTTTCATTGATGTAATCAAGGCCTCTTCAGGGACGTCTAGGAAGTCTTTACTAAACTCTCCGTAGAACACGGTTGGATATTCCACGAGGTGCGTGACTTCTTCTAACAAGTCCTCATCTATTGGCACAACAAAATCTTGTGCAGTTTCAAGCGCTTTGATTTGTTCAACAATCATCGCCTGTCTTTCAGTTGTACTTGCGATGACATACTCATCTTTTAAGGCCGCTTGGTAAGATAAAGCGTCACTTATTGTGATAGTGTGACCGAGGAAGCGGTGGCCACGCGTGTCATTACTTGACACAACCTCTTCAATCTCAAACGGAATGACGTCGGTATCATTTAAGGCAAGTATCCATTTGATAGGGCGAATAAACCGTAAAGAACGATCGCCCCATCGCATATTTTTAGGGAAGTTAAGCGATAAAACAACGTCTTTAAAATCTGGTAAGATGGCGGTTGCAAGTTGTCCTTCAGTATATTTTTCAACAAAAATATACTCATGGCCATCGACTGTTTTCACAACGATATCCTCAACCGTTTTGCCTTGACCTTTACAAAAACCTATCGCGGCTTTTGACCAGTCGCCTGCTTGGTCTTTTGCAATTTGTAATTTCGGACCTCTTACTTCTTCATGGAGATCAGGCTGTTTTGATTCAAGGTTATGAATAAGGACCGCAAAACGTCTCGGGGTAATAAATGTGTCCATTTTTTCATAAGCTAACCGTGACTCGTCTAACCAAGCCGCTGTTTTTTCAGATAATTGCTTTTCTGTGTCCGTCAAGAAACGGGCCGGCATTTCTTCTAAACCAATTTCGAATAAGACATTACTTGTTGTCATGAGAGCCCTCCTCTTTTAACATTGGGAAACCTAAAGCTTCACGTTTTTCTACATATAATTTCGCGATTTCTCGCGCTAAGTTACGTACGCGTCCGATATAACCTGTTCGCTCAGTGACTGAAATGACCCCACGCGCATCAAGTAAGTTGAAGGTATGTGAACATTTTAAAACATAATCATATGCTGGGAAGACAAGCGATTGTTCCATCGCCCGCTTAGCTTCTTGTTCATATTGATTAAACAATTTAAACAACAAGTCTGTATCTGACGCTTCAAATGTATAAGTTGAATGTTCAAATTCTGGTTGATAGAAAATATCACGCACCGTGACACCTTCCGTCCACGTTAAATCAAACACATTTTCTTTATCTTGGATATATGAAGCTAAACGTTCCATTCCATAAGTAATCTCAACCGCGACAGGTTTGGCTTCCAGACCACCAATTTGTTGGAAATACGTAAATTGTGTAATTTCCATCCCGTCTAACCATACTTCCCAGCCAAGTCCTGCCGCACCAAGCGTTGGATTTTCCCAGTTATCTTCGACAAAACGAATATCATGTTCTAATGGATTAATACCTAATTTTTTCAGTGAATCTAAGTATAACTCTTGAATATTATCTGGTGATGGCTTCATAATCACCTGGAATTGATGGTGTTGATACAATCGATTCGGGTTATCACCGTAACGACCATCGGCTGGTCGACGTGACGGTTCTACATACGCCACATTCCAAGGCTCTGGACCTAAACTTCTTAGTAAAGTCATCGGTGACATCGTCCCGGCCCCTTTTTCTGTGTCATAGGCTTGCATTAAAATACAGCCTTCATCTGACCAATGCTTTTGTAATGTTAAAATCATATCTTGAATATGCATACCATTGTCCTCCTTTTTTAAACCCTTCATTTCTTACATGGTTATTGTCGTACGCTTATTTAACTACCACATTAAAAATCCCGTCCCTATGCTTCAATCAATGATCGAAACATAGGGACGGGATTTCCGCGGTTCCACCCTATTTACTAAAGCAAGCTTTAGTCACTTTTTTTAAAACAATAGCTCACGAGCGCCTTCAAATAAGGACAATTATTTGGCTTTCACTATCCCAAATTCGCTAGTCAATCGTTCCCTTATTTTACTCTTCTCTTTCATCGCTAGTAATCATATTCTAGTTAAAATCTTAATGAAACAACGCGCTTTTGTCAAGTGCTACTTTAACGCATCCAACTGATCTAAAAACCGACGTGATTTTAAGAAGACACCTGAATGATGTTCGAAGTACTCTTTTAACACATAATTTAATAGCTGTTTATTTTCAGGTTTAACCGAAATATTCTCAACTCGGTTCACGTCCACTTCTAAAAAGAGTCGCATCAGTTTAATCACTTGTGGATTTAACGCCAAACTATACGTATCTCGCTTGCCACACGACTGACACAGCGCACCACCATCACCAATCGAAAAGTGAGTTAAGTTGTCGGTTGTCCCGCACGACTGACAATGATCTAACATAGGTTTAATTCCTAAGAGCGGGTAAAGTTTCATCTCATACATCATCGTTACGACTTCTGGGTCTTTATCTTGTTCAATTGCTGTAAGCGTCTTAAGCAATTGGTCATAGATAAAGGGTAAAGGCGTACCTTCATCTACAACACGATAGGTAAGTTCTGCCATGTAACTCGCATAGGCTGTTTTGAATAGGTCTTCTCTCACTTTGCGAAATGAATGAATCACATCACCTTGTTGGAGCGTACCAAGACCTTTGCCTACTCTTAATAAAAAATCACCTTGAATAAACATTTGAGAAATGGCACCATTTCTACTTTTCGGTTTTTTCGCTCCTTGAGCAATGACCGCTATTTTACCGAATCGCTTCGTCAACAAGGTGACAATTTTATGTGTTTCTTTGTAATCAAATGTACGAATAACAATTGCTTCTGTTTTTTCAAACATGAAAACCGTCCTCTACCCTTAAATTTACCTTAACGATAATTTTCTGGATCAAATCCGAATTCACTTAAGTAACGTTCTTGATTACGCCAGTCTTTCTTCACCTTCACCCATAGTTCTAAATACACTTTGTTACCGAGTAAACGCTCGATATCACGGCGTGCTTGATGACCAATTTTTTTTAGCATCGTCCCTTGTTTTCCGATGACGATTCCTTTTTGAGTCGAACGTTCGACAATAATCGTTGCTTGAACAAGGACTTTTTCATCAGGATTTTTCTCGATTTTCTCAACAACAACTGCAATGGAATGTGGTACTTCTTCACGGGTATGATGCAGGACTTTTTCGCGAATCAACTCACTAATAATAAAGCGTTCCGGGTGATCAGTCACTTGATCTTTCGGATAATATTGCGGTCCCTCTGGCAGTTGGTCTGTTAAGACTTCTAATAAGTGATCCACATTATTGCCTTCTAAGGCAGAAATCGGGATAATTTCTTTGAAATCATATTTATCTTTGTATTCCGTAATCAAAGTAAACAGATTATCCGGGTGAATGCGATCAATTTTATTAATGATTAAGTAAACGGGCTTTTTCACAGAGGCTAAGCGGTCAATAATATACTGGTCCCCTCGACCGAACCCTTCTTCTGCATTAATCATAAACATCACCGCATCGACTTCGTTTAAGGTATTTTCAGCAAGCTTGACCATAAAGTCACCTAACCGGTGCTTTGGTTTGTGAATACCCGGTGTGTCAATGAACACGAGTTGAGCGTCGTCTGTCGTGAGGACACCTTGAATGGTATTTCTTGTCGTTTGGGCTTTATCACTCATAATCGCAATTTTTTGTCCAATAACGCGATTTAGAAAAGTTGATTTTCCAACGTTTGGTCGCCCAATGATCGTGATAAAACCTGATTTAAATGCTTGATTTGTCATATATGTTCCTCCATCTGTTGTTGTTAGAAAAATACAGCGAGCAATTTAGGGATAAAAATAATAGAACCGATTACGAGCGCAATACTGCTCGCTACTAAAACGCCACCCGCTGTTAAATCTTTGATGATGCCTACTTTTGGATGCCACTCAGGCGCTAAATAATCCAATAACATTTCAACGGCTGTATTAAATACTTCCGAAGATAGAACTAATCCGAAAGTCAAAAATAACAGCACCCATTCGGTAAAACTCACTTGAAAAACAAAACCTAATATAATAACGATTACTGTTAGTAAGACATGTACCCGCATATTGATTTCATTTTTAAATGCAAAAACTAAGCCGTTAATGGCATATTTTAGCCCGATTGTTTTTTGTTTAATTTCTTGATAATCCGAAGCCATTGAGAAGCTCCTCTTGTCTATTATTCATCACTTGTTCATCTTCGGGTTCTATATGATCATAACCAAGTAAATGTAAAAAACCATGTAAAGCTAAAAAGCCAAGTTCTCGCTCAAAGCTATGTTCGTAAAGCTCTGCTTGTTCTTTTGTCCGATCAATGGAAATAATGATATCACCAAGTACTACTGGCATGCCGGGTAACGGTTCGACAGGATAACCATCGTCTGTTTCCTCAAGTAATGCAAATGAAATCACATCGGTCGGTTGATCTTTATCCCGGAAATCACGATTGAGTTCTTGAATCCGAGCATCATCAACAAATGTGACTGATAATTCGGCTAGGTCGGATACTTTTTCTTCTTGCGCTGCATAGTGAAGCAATTCATCAACGAGCTGCATGTGTTCGCCTAATACCACGTTTGTATCGTCTAGATAGTCTATTAACATAGGAGTCATCCTTTCTTTTCGTCTGGATATTCAATTCGAGAATGATAAATACCGTTTAACGTCTCAGATAATGTGTAACTGATTTTTCTAAGGTCTAAAAAAGTTAAGTGACAGTCATCAAATTGACCATCTTGCATGCGGTCATTGATAATCGATTGAATTAAGTGATCGATTTTTTCTTTCGTCGGTTCTTTCATCGAACGCACCGCCGCCTCGACTGAATCACAAATCGAGATGACAGCATTTTCTTTCGTTTGCGGCTTCGGGCCAGGATAGCGGAATTTACTTTCTTCCACATCTGGTAACGTTTCTTTTGCTTGATAGTAAAAATACTTAACGAGTGTTGTTCCGTGGTGCTGCTTAGCCACGTCAATAATTTCTTGCGGGAATTTATTCGCTTTTAAAATCCTAGCACCGTCAAGTGTATGCGATAGAATAATCGTGGCACTTTGAATCGGAGTTAAGAAATCATGCGGATTCTGAATCCCCATCTGATTTTCAATAAAATAATGCGGGTGCGCTGTTTTACCGATGTCATGAAAGTAGCTTGCCACGCGAGCAAATAAACCATTCGCACCAATCGCTTCACACGCCGCTTCACTTAAATTAGCGACCATTAAGCTATGATGATATGTCCCCGGTGCTTCCGTTAAGATTTTTTTCAATAACGGATGGTTTGGATTAGCTAAACGAATGAGTTTAGTATCGGATAAAATGCTTAAAATGGATTCAAAGAACGGTAAAGTACCGACCACAACAATACCTGAGACCATTGCTTGAATAATGCCAAAGCCAACTTGTAACATGATAAACGTCCAAGAGTAGCTTTCATAAGCAATAAACAAAAAGCTCAAAATAACAACACTATTCACCAAACTGTTAGCCAGTACAACTTTTAAAATCGTAAACCTTTCCGTCACTTTTCGCAATACAAAAATCGTCGCGAGTTGTGAAAATAACAAATACACACCTGCCTGTAAGTTCAGTGCCCCTGGAATCGATTGATTAAACAGAACGGTTGCGGATAAACTGAAAAACAGCGCATATAAAATCGCCAGCTTTTCTTTAAACAACAAACGAATAAGCATGCTGACAGAGGCAATTGGCATAAGTAAATAGAGCGAGGTCGCCTCGACCTCGATTAAACTCATAAATTTCATCATGATTAATGGCACTAACGTTAAAATGAGTAAAGCTAACGCATGCTTTCCGCCATCTTTCGTTAAATCAATATCAAAGTAAAAGCCATAACCTAAAACACTCACTAGTAACGCGACAAAAAAGGCGAGCCCAATAAGCGGATAAAAATTACGTCCTTGGTCTAGTAAGCCCACTAACGAGAGCGTCTCATATATATCATTAGAGATTGTTTGGCCTTCTCTGACAATAACTTCTCCTGCTCTAATCATCTGAGGCTCCACATTATTTAGTGCTTGTTGTTCGGCTTCCATCGTTTTTTCAATCGAGAAAAACGAATTTTCTACTAATATTTCCTGACCGAGTGTACTTAAGGTCATAATGATTTCTTCCGGTAACATAGCGTATTTTAACCGGTCATCAAGTCCCTCTCGCTTAGCAGCTAACTCATCACGCGTAATCCCCTCATTAAAAGCTTCATTTAACGTACTGACAAGCAGAGTATAACTACTATTTTTTTGCGCCGCTGACATGTTCATTAATGTTTGCCATTCGGATTCAGGTAACGCTTGATAAACATCTTCTCCTAGCATTTCTTTTAATAGCTGTAGTTTCTCAGGTAAGGTTCGCTCAACTTCTACTGTTTCAGTTGTTTCTTGATTATCACTCGTGTCTGTTTCCTCATTATTAGCGTCATCTGCTCTTTCGTCTTCTATCGTTATAGGTTCATTTACGACGTCAATCGCTTCAAAAACATCTTCAATTAAAGCCAATTGCTCCGATGTAATGCTGTGTAGCACCTCGTATCGATCACCAACCGCTTGCACGGCTTCACGTTGTAACCGTTCGGTTTCTTTTGTATCCTCAATGGTGATCGGTGAGCGGATGGTTTCTTTCGCTTGACTAAATCGTTCTATTTCGTACGTTTCTGTAAAAACATTTGAGACAAGTAATAGAAACAAGCCCACCGCGATGAAAGCGAGGGTGACCCAAATGATGATATGTTGATACGACTTGACCAATCGTTCTAACCAAATTTTCACGCACAAAACTCCTTTAGCTTGTGACATTAACTACATTTTACCACACATCGACTTTTTTTGGTTGGTAAATTAGCAGAGAAAAAGACCCTCACGATGAAATGACGGTCTCTTAGACTATTCTTCTTCGTATGCCTCAATGATTCGTTGAACAACAGGGTGTCTAACGACATCTTGTTGTTTTAAATAAACAAATCCGATACCTGAGACGTTTTTTAATCTCGTCTCTACTGAACGTAAACCTGACTCTGTCCCTCTTGGTAGATCGACTTGCGTAATATCACCTGTGACAATCATTTTCGAACCAAAACCAAGTCGGGTCAGAAACATTTTCATTTGATTAGGCGTTGTATTTTGTGCTTCATCAAGAATGACATAGGCATCATCAAGCGTACGTCCACGCATATAAGCAAGCGGCGCAATTTCAATGGTGCCACGTTCAATGAGACGCGTTGTGTGTTCTTGTCCTAAAATCGCATGTAAACTATCATATAACGGACGTAAATATGGATCAACTTTCTCTTTTAAGTCACCTGGTAGAAAACCTAAACTCTCACCTGCTTCAACGGCTGGTCTCGTAAGAATAATCCGTTTAATCTCACCTTTTTTCAAGGCTTTTACAGCCATGACAACGGCTAAAAATGTTTTACCTGTTCCAGCTGGCCCGATGCCAAAAACAACCTCTTGTTTTTTCATTTGATTCACATAACCACGTTGGCCAATCGTTTTTACCCGAATCGGCTGTCCAAGATGTGTGCGCATAATTTCTTCTTCGAATAATTGATGAAATTGATCTATACGGCCTTTCTTTGCAAGGTCCACAACATAAATCACATCGCGTTCCGTTATGCTATTACCTCGTCTGATTACATCAATCAAAGCTTTCAATACTGCATCTACAAGTGCGGCGGCGTCGGCGTTGCCTTCAACTCTAACTTCTTCACCGCGTGTGATAATCGTGACCGATAATTTATCTTCGATAAGATGAAGATGGCGATCTTCCGTGCCAAATAAGGCCTGCACTTCATCGTGGTCTTTGAATACTAAATCAATCAATTGTGTCATAAATAAACTCCCTTAAGTGAAATAATCATTCAATTTTATAAGTCTCTAATACTGAAAAAAAGACGGTTACGTTTACTTTACCATTCCCTATCGATTGATGCAAAACTTTTTCATCATAGACCTCTTCCACATGCGGTTCATATAAAATCCGCTGCCTTAATTGTTGTTGCGCTAATTGGTAAAGCGCGTCTTGGTCTAACTCATCCTTCATAGAATACGGTGTCGTCTCTAATATTTTTTCAACACTCAACGCTAGCCAGGGTAAACTAAACTGTTCAATGATTGCTTTAGAGGTTGTTGTTTTCCGCTGAAAGGTGAGCGGTATCGTCCAATCATTCAAACGTAGTCGATAATAGTGCTTGGTTTGATTGTTCATCGTATCAAACAGTGATTCCATATTATAAGAAGCAGTGACTTTAAACCATGTATTTAAAGTAAGCTCCGCTCGAATTGGCACACGTTTAGACTCATAGACATCATCTGGTTGATCTTCTTCAGTAATCTTCTCGTTTAACTCCCCGGTAATGAGTAAATCCCCTTGTTCAACCACTTGATTGACCTCCACGCATTTTCTTCCTTGATAAGTGATTAAAGAGGTTATTAGCCCTTTTTTGGGGGCATAGTAAGCATAACGGTTACTTGTTTCGACATCAGCGATGATGTCACCTTCCCCCGTAATAGTCATAACGCCCCCTTTTCTTGCAATATCAAAGTAACGGTATGTCGGGAAATGTTCTTTTAAAGCTAAGCGAATGCTGTCGTAATCAGGTAAATCATCGAGACGATGTAACGGTGTCACATTCAATAACTCAAGCGTTTCTCTCATCGCTATTTCATCATATGGATTGTCTACGTCAATCCTTACAATGAGTAGTATTTGCGTTAAATATAAATAGCAAACGAGACCAAACAAGCTAAGGATCACCGTAAACCTATGTAAGACAAACTGTTTTTTGATGTGGTTAATGGTTGGTCGGGTTAAGAAATAGACTTTTACATGATGACGTTTAACCCTTCTTAATTTTCTTATATCCTGTTTCCTAACATAAAAAGTCACAGCTTCATCCAGACATTCAACCGTATGTAAATCAATATTTCTTTGACGTATTGCGTCTATATAAAAACAAGTATCCTCTGGTTTCCCGTGTACGTTTACTTTAATTAAACTTCGCCACATCAGACGATTATCTCCCTTCAAAACGAATGGCTTCTATAGTACCGGTGACTTCCAACCTTTCAACGGTTAATATATTAACGACTAAATCCTCCCCGTGTATCGTTACATACTTATGTTGTAATTGAACTTTTATTTGACTCTGACTCAACATAAGTAGTTGTTCATAACGACTAATGACCATCAAATGATCGCCAACAAGATTGATATTGACCTGATTTATTAATTGTGTCATCTCGGTTAATTTAGACATCGATGGTTTCATAAAAACACCTAATTTCTGTTTAGTCTCTGTTATTAGTCTATGCCCACGATGGTAAGATATACTTTTATATGACTAAGACGTAAAAAAGCCCTTAACGTTCAAAACGTTAAGGGCCAAAACTCATAAATATCTTTTTGACTGGTAAGGTTTTTTTGCACGTGGCGCTGATAACACTTCCGCCATAATCACACTGCGCTTCAATCCGCTTTTTGTTAACTGACTTTTTAAAGCGATTGGACTGCTCACCTTTTGCTTAGGTTCAAGCATAGTTAAACGATTGGTTGTTTTCTTCATTTGTTGTCTTGACGTTTTAACTTTTCGATCCGATTCTTTTTTTGAATCAACCGCTAACTTATCACGTAAGTCACGAAGTTGTGTTTCCATCGTTTGATTTGTAGACAGTTCCGGTTCGCTTTTGACTTCAGTATATGGTGAATAGTCACCAGATGTCTCAACCTGAGGTGACGGCTTCATTCGTTGCATCGTCGATTGAGACGGTTGAGACTTTGGTGTCATTTGTTTTGGTGTTTTCTTTTCTGCTTGTTTACTATCATCGGATTTAGATTTTAATACGCTTGATCCAATAATGAGTAAAAAGCTGATTAATGGAATAATAATATCATCCATTTGATCACATCCGCTTCGAATTTGTCTTAGAGATTTTACTCTTCATCTGTATCTTCTTCTGACATTTTACCGATTGAATCTCTCATCTCTGTATCCGCACCAATATTACGGTAATTCATGTAATCCATGACACCCATATGACCGCTACGAAGAGCTTCTGCTAGTGCACGTGGAACATCTGCTTCTGCTTCAACCACTTTCGCGCGCATTTCTTGAACTCGAGCCACCATTTCTTGTTCTTCGGCAACAGCCATCGCACGACGTTCTTCTGCTTTCGCCTGAGCAATATTTTTATCTGCTTCTGCTTGGTCCGTTTGAAGGATCGCCCCAATATTTTTACCGATATCAACATCAGCAATATCAATCGAGAGAATTTCAAATGCCGTTCCAGCATCTAACCCACGATTTAAGACATTATGCGAGATAGAGTCTGGGTTTTCAAGTACTTGTTTATGGGACTTTGAACTACCAATCGTACTAACAACACCCTCACCAACACGGGCAATAACCGTTTCTTCACCCGCACCACCAACAAGGCGGTCGATATTGGCACGTACGGTAATACGTGCTTTTGCTTTTACTTCAATCCCGTCCATCGCAATACCAGCGATAAAAGGCGTTTCGATGACTTTAGGGTTAACACTCATTTGAACCGCTTGTAAGACGTCACGGCCCGCTAAATCGATTGCAGCGGCACGTTCAAAGCTTAGTTCAATATTGGCTCGTTGCGCGGCAATAAGCGCGTTAACGACCCGGTCAACATTACCACCAGCTAGATAGTGGGATTCTAATTGATTTGTATTAACATCAACACCGGCCTTATGAGCCTTAATTAATGGATTGATGACACGGTTTGGTACAACGCGACGTAAGCGCATACCAACCAGTGTGAAAATACTTACCTTTACTCCAGCAGCTAAAGCACTAATCCATAGCGCCACTGGTACAAACGTTAATAACACAACCAGGGCAATAATGATAATCCCTATCGCAATAATTGGGAAAAAATCTGCCACACTATTAAATTCATTCATAATTCATTTCCTCCTCTTCGATCCTTTGTACAACAATACGTGATCCATTGACTGAGATGATTTCAATCGGATCATTTTGTCTGATAAAGTTTCCAACAGAAACGATATCCAAACGTTCGCCTTCAAATAAACCAGTGCCTGAAGGTCTCAGTGGTGTAAGCGCACGTCCCTTTAGCCCTACTAACTGTTCGCGACTGACAGATGAGACGTAGCCTTTATCAACTGTCTCACGGTCAGCAAGAATAATATGGCGTAACAACCCTTTCTGTAAGCCAATGCGTTTGTATAAATACACCGCGACTAAAATCGTCAATGTAATGGCGATCAGTAGACTCAGACTTAAAGCAAAAATATTGTCCGTTGCCATAAACAGACTCACGATAATACTCATTGTTCCTAAGCCACCGAGTATACCTCCAGGGACAAAGAATTCAATCACAATGAGCGCGGCCCCAATAATAAGTAACACAAAGACTTCATAACCGGCTAGTCCTGCGATTAAGTGCCCATAGAAGAATAACACTAAACTTATAAGGCCAATCGAACCAGCAACACCAAAACCTGGTGAATACAACTCAACAACAAGACCAATACCTGCAAGTGACAACAAAATGGATACAACAACAGAGTTGGTTAGAAATCTTGCCAATGTTTCTGCCGGTTGTTGTTCAACTTCCACAATCTCGGCATTCTCTAACCCAAGTGCTGTTAGTACATCGGCACGTGAATTAACCGTACCGTTCGAATATCCTACTTCTAACGCTTTTGTTGGGCCAAGGGTCAAATACGTCCCTTCCGGAGCATTGTATTCAGGTAAGTCGATGGAGGCATCTGCCATTGCTTCAGCATAAATGCGCTCTCTTCCGTTAGCTTCTGCTGCACTTCCCATCGCCTCACGCCAATATGATTGTGCTTTTTGATCAGCGGCAGTCCCATCATTATTGATAATACCACTTGCGCCAATCGTTGCTTGTGGCGACATATAAATGTTATCAGAAAATAACGCAATGTATGAGCCCGCTGAGAGCGCACGTGAACGTATGTAAGTCGTCGTATCAATCTCAACGGATTGCAGTAGTTCACCAATATCATTGGCCGCTTCAACAAGGCCACCAGGGGTATTCACTTCAAAAATAATATGTTCGGCTTCTTGTTCTGTCGCCTCACCAATAGCGCGATTTAAAAAGGCGCCTAAGCCTTTCTCTACTTCATTCTCAATCGGTATCACATAGACGGTTTCACCATCTGCGTGAATAGATTGTGGTTGAATAAGATGCATGAGCGGTAAGAAACTGATGATCACCAACAGTATTGCCAAGTAATTTTTCTTCACTTCACCACCTCCTTCTTTTTAATGTCAATATTGAAGAACCTTACCATACTATGGTATCAGTATATCATGTAAATATCAAAAAATAACGTAAAATCTATCCGATCTTCTACGAAAAGTAAAAAAGACCCTATTCGATAGAATAAGGTCTTTCTTCACTTTGAGATTTCGAAATATTTATGATAAATGTTTTTGCACGAGTTTATTCACTTGTGTACCATCCGCTTTGCCTTTAACCTTCGGCATAAGCGCACCCATCACTTTACCCATCTCTTGCTTAGACGTTGCTTGAACTTGTGCGATGGTTTCAACAACAATTGCTTCAAGTTCTTCATCTGATAGCTGCTTTGGCATATACACTTGTAAAAATTCAATCTCTCGATCAAGATTTTCAACAAGGTCTTCGCGTCCAGCTTCTTTAAATTCACGGAGGGAATCCTTACGTTGTTTTAGCTCGCGAGCTAAAACAGTGAGTTCTGCTTCTTCTGATAATGACTCGTTACCAAGTTTAATCGCTTCATTTTGAAGGGAAGCTTTTACCATGCGAATCGTACTCAGCTTTTGCTTTTCCTTATTACGCATCGCTTGTTTCATATCTTGGTTTAAAGTATCTAACAATGACATTACAATCTACACCCTCTTTATAAGAAAACACACTTCTTATCGTTTATTACTTACGCTTTCTAGCCGCCTCAGATTTCTTCTTACGTCTTACGCTAGGTTTTTCATAAAATTCACGCTTACGATATTCAGACATTGTACCTGATTTTGATACACTGCGTTTAAAGCGACGAAGAGCATCTTCAAGAGACTCGTTTTTACGAACGCGAGTTGTATTTGACATGCTAATTTCCCTCCCTCCGAAGCATCCAACATTTTAATAGGACATTTTAGCCATAGGCGAAAAATGTCTCTATGACATTATAATATATAGATATTTTTAGGTCAATGTTTTGTTTTCAAACAAACAAGAACTTTGACAAAAAAACGAGAAACATCAAGATGAAAGCGTGATTATACTTCAGTTAATCGCGGTTCTGACATGACGCGCACACATTCACCTTGATTGATTGGATAACCGGCTTTTGTCAGTTTTACCCGGACAATCTCTCCAATCATTGACGCATCACCCGCAAATTGAAGACGCATATAATTATCAGAGTAACCCGTCAATAATGTTTCTCCGTTAACTTCCTCAACTTCTTCAGGAATCACTTCAACAACGTCTCCTTCATAATGACTCGCATAGACTTTTGCTTGTTGTTCTGATAGGGCCATTAGTTTATGTACCCGATCATTTTTCGTCTCATCATTCACTTGGTCAGCCATCTTAGCAGCCGGTGTACCTGTTCGTTTCGAGTACGGAAACACATGAAGCTCAGAGAAGCCAATCTCTTGGATAAAGCGATACGTCTCCATAAATTCTGCGTCCGTTTCCCCTGGGAAACCAACAATGACGTCAGACGTGACCGCTAAACCTGGTAAAGCTTGTTTAAGTCGATCAATTTGTGATTTGTAAAATTCTGTTGAATATTTCCGTCGCATCCGTTCTAAAACGGTGTCAGACCCTGCTTGAAGTGGGACATGTAAATGACGGACAATTTTCTCTGAGCGGTCAATCACTTGCATCACTTTTTCTGTAATTTGGCTCGCTTCAATCGATGAAATACGAATCCGCTTTAAGCCATCGACTTTGGTCTCTAAATCAGATAATAAATCAGCAAAGTCATATGCGGTAAAGTCTTCACCATAGCCTGCGGTATGAATACCTGTTAAAACAATCTCTTTATAGCCTGCATCGACTAATTGTTGCGCTTGTTGGATCACATTTTCTGGTTCTCGCGAGCGCAATAAGCCACGTGACCACGGAATAATACAAAATGTACAGAAATTGTTACATCCTTCTTGAATTTTAAGATTTGCTCGAGTTCGGTCAGAAAAATCTGGTACGTCCATTTCTTCAAAGACCCGATTTTTCATGATGTTTGAGACACCATTTACTGGTTCGCGCGTCTCAATGTGTTGTTCAATATAGTCAATCATCTTCGCGCGGTCTTGGGTACCAACAACGACGTCGACACCAGGAATCTCCATAACTTCACCCGGTGATACCTGGGCGTAGCAACCTGTTACGCAGACCACCGCTTCTGGATTCTTTCGAATCGCACGACGAATGACCTGACGTGACTTCTTATCGCCTGTATTCGTCACAGTACACGTGTTAATCACATAAATATCTGCGATGGATTCAAAATCAACGCGTTCATATCCTTGATCTTTAAATGACTGCCATATTCCTTCTGTTTCATATTGATTTACTTTACAACCTAACGTATGAAAGGCAACTGTCGTCATCTTCTCACTCCGTTTCTTCAAAATAATAAGATAATGCTGATAATAAGTATAAAGGGGCGGTTTCTGTCCGCAATATTCTTGGCCCTAAACGAATTGCTTGAAAATTGGCTTCATAGAAGGCACGGACTTCTTTTTCATCTAGGCCACCTTCTGGTCCAATGACAATCAGGACGCGATCACCTGGTTGAATCCGCTTAAAACGATGAGAGAGTTTTGCTGAGGCAAGTTCTCGCGTGGTTTCTTCATAGGCCATAAATAAGTGGTCATACCCTTGACTTAATTCTACAACATTAGCCAGTGTCTGAACAGAGTGGATCTCGGGTAAGATTTGTCGATGCGATTGTTCACTTGCTTCCTTTACAATCTTTCTCAGTCGGTCCAGTTTCTTTCCTTCTTTTTTCTTATCCCATTTTACAATGGAACGTACAGCGTTAAACGGCACAAAAGATCGTGCGCCAAGCTCGGTAGCTTTTTGCACGATCCAGTCCAATTTATCGCCTTTGGGTAGTCCTTGTACAATGGTGACATCAATCGGTAATTCTGTCGTGGCATCTAAGTAATCGATGATTCGCAGGGTAATATCATCATCTACCGCTGTAATTTGACAGATCGCTTGTTTGCCTTCAGGATGACTACAGATAACATGATCGTCTACTTTTTTTCGCATCACATTGACAATATGATGATAATCATCGCCTGTAATGGTGACTTGATCACCTTGCCACTGATTTTTATCAACAAAATAATATTGCATCACGCCTCACCCTTTACTCGTTTTCTGGCTTTCTAGCCACAATGGAAATCCAATCTTCCATCTGGTTTACTTCAACAATGTCAAAACCTGCATCTATTAATGCCTGTTTGACATGATCTTTTTTCTGCATAATGATGCCAGACGTGATGAAATATCCTCCCGGTTTAAGAGCTTTGAAAGCATCATTTTCAAACAAGAGAATAATTTCAGCTAATATATTCGCCACCACGATATCGACTGTTTTATCGACACCTTCGAGTAAATTGTTTTGTTTGATCGTCACTTGGTCATGAACGTGGTTTAACTTTGTATTAATGCGTGCTGAATGAACAGCGACTTCATCTAAATCATACGCATCGATATGACTGGCACCTAGTTTTGCCGCGGCGATACTTAAGACACCCGAACCAGTACCAACATCAATGACTGTGTCATGATCTGATAGATAATTTTCAATCGCTTGGATACTTAATACTGTTGTCGGGTGTGTCCCCGTTCCAAACGCCATACCTGGGTCTAGTTCAATGATTAACTCATCTGCACTAACCGGTGTATACTCTTCCCATGTCGGTGTAATCGTAATATGATTTGATATTTTAACCGGTTTATAATACTTCTTCCAAGCGGTCGCCCATTGTTCTTCATTAACTTCACTTACAGACACTTTATTTAAACCTAAATCAATATCATAGGCCATCAATTGATTAATCGCTTGTTTGATTTGGTCCACCGTCTCACCTAGAAAACTATTCACTGGCAAGTACGCCTTAAGAATGACGCCTTCTTCTGGATAATCCTCTGGGTCTAAATCATAGATTTCGCCGAAGACATTTTCTCGTATTTTTAAAAAGTCTGCCTTATCTTCAATAACAACACCACTTGCTCCTGCTTCATGCAAAATATTCGATATCGGTTCAATCGCTTCATTGGTCGTATGAATACAGAGTTCGGACCAGTTCATGACAATCACTCTCTCTTCTTTATTTACTCACCCTTAAAGGCACGTTTTACTCGATCGAAAAAGGACCCTTCATTTTCATCCATCGGCTCATTTCCGCTTAATTCATTAAATTCTCTAAGGAGCTCTTTTTGACGTTCTGTTAAGTTAGTTGGGGTAATGACACGAATCTTAACATGTTGATCACCATGACCATAGCCACGTACATTGGGTGCGCCTTTGCCTTTTAACCTAAACGTCTTGCCCGTTTGCGTACCTGATGGTACTTTTAGTTTAACTTTTCCGTGGACAGTCGGTACTTCAATTTCATCGCCTAACGCTGCTTGGGTATAGGTGATCGGCATTTCACAGAAAATATGATCGCCTTCGCGTTGGTAAAATTCGTGACGTTTTACTTGCACAACAACATAGAGATCGCCACTTGGTCCACCATTCACACCCGCTTCACCTTTGCCAGGCACACGAATTTGTTGACCATCATCGATACCTGCTGGAATCTTAATATGAATTTTCTTCTGTTTTTTCACACGACCTTGTCCGTGACACGTTGGACATTTTTCTTTAATCTCTTGTCCGGTTCCATTACAGTGGTGACAGACCCGTTTATTAACGACACGACCAAATGGGGTGTTTTGTTCAACATTGAGTTGACCCGTTCCGTTACAGTGTTGGCATGTTTCTGGTTTTGTTCCAGGTTTTGCCCCACTACCGTGACACGTCTCGCAGTCTTCTTCTTTTGGTATCGAAATGTCTGTTTCCTTACCAAAAATCGCCTCTTCGAAACCTAAGACCATTGTATATTGTAAGTCATTACCTTGACGCGGGGCATTTGGATCACGACGTCTGCCGCCACCGAAAAACATATCGAAAATATCGCCAAAATCTTCGCCGCCGAAGCCGCCACCACCAAATCCTTGTTGCTGTGGACCTGCGTGACCAAACTGGTCATATTGTGCCCGTTTTTGATCGTTGCTTAATACTTCATACGCTTCTTTTGCTTCTTTAAATTTATCTGGAGCATCCGTATCTTTGTTTACGTCCGGATGATATTTCCGAGCGAGTTTACGATAGGCTTTTTTAATTTCTTCTTTTGAAGCACCTTTTTCAAGTCCTAGTACTTCATAATAATCACGTTTACTCATAGATTTTCACTCCCGTCACTTCTTGTTTCACATAAATGTAATCATAACATGCACAAAATAAGAAGTACAATATTGTTTAGATCTTTAACATGAAAAGAGTCAAAGCCAAGTAGACTTGACTTTGACTTTTCAAAAGAAAGAGATTACTTCTCTTCGTCGTCAACCTCTTCATATTCTGCATCGACAACATCGTCGTCATTTCCTGCTTGTTCTTGGCCTTGTGCTTGTTGCGCTTGTTGTTGTGCTTGTTCATAAAGCTTAGTCGATAGCGCTTGGACTTCTTGTTCAAGGGCTTCTTTTTTCGCTTTGATATCATCTAAGTTGTCTGCTTCTAATGCTTGTTTTAGAGCGTCTTTCGCTGCTTCTGCTTTTTGTTTTTCGTCTTCAGAAATGTTTTCAGCTAAGTCTTTTAATGTCTTATCTGTTTGGAAGACAAGTTGATCAGCCGCATTGCGTAAATCAATTTCTTCGCGACGTTTTTTATCAGCTTCGGCGTTTTCTTCAGCGTCTTTCACCATTTTTTCTACTTCTTCTTCAGAAAGACCTGAAGATGATTGGATTGTGATTGACTGTTCTTTGTTTGTGCCTAAGTCTTTCGCACGTACGTTAACGATACCGTTAGCATCAATATCAAATGATACTTCGATTTGTGGTACCCCGCGTGGTGCTGGTGGAATATCTGTTAATTGGAAGCGACCAAGCGTTTTATTGTCCGCGGCCATTTCACGCTCACCTTGTAAGACATGGATGTCTACAGCCGTTTGACTATCCGCTGCGGTTGAGAATACTTGTGAGTGACTTGTCGGAATCGTGGTGTTACGTTCGATTAATTTCGTTGTCACGCCACCCATCGTTTCAATACCAAGTGATAGAGGTGTTACATCAAGTAAGACAACGTCTTTCACATCACCTTGCAATACCCCACCTTGAATAGCGGCACCTAGAGCGACTACTTCATCTGGGTTTACACCTTTAGAAGGTTCTTGACCCGTTTCTTTTTTGATGGCTTCTTGTACAGCTGGAATACGCGTTGAACCACCCACTAAGATGACTTTATCAATTTCAGAGTTACTTAAACCAGCATCGCGTAAAGCTTGACGCGTAGGTCCCATTGTACGCTCAACTAATTCACTAGATAATTCTTCAAACTTCGCACGCGTTAAGTTCATTTCCATATGCAATGGTCCTGCTTCGCCCGCTGTGATGAACGGAAGAGAAATTTGTGTTTGACCAACACCAGAAAGGTCTTTCTTCGCCTTTTCAGCTGCATCTTTTAGACGTTGTAACGCCATTTTATCTTTAGATAAATCAATGCCATTTTCTTTCTTGAATTCTTGTACCATATAGTCGATGATGACTTGGTCAAAGTCATCACCACCAAGACGATTATCACCGGCTGTTGCGATAACTTCAAATGTACCGTCTCCGATATCTAGGATAGAGACGTCAAACGTACCACCACCAAGGTCATAGACTAAGACTGTTTGGTCTTGGTCACCTTTGTCAATACCGTAAGCAAGTGCTGCCGCGGTTGGTTCATTAATAATACGTTCTACTTCAAGACCCGCAATTTTACCTGCATCTTTTGTTGCTTGACGCTCTGCATCGTTAAAGTATGCTGGTACTGTAATAACCGCTTTTTCTACTGTTTCACCAAGGTAGTCTTCGGCATATGATTTAATATATTGAAGAATCGCTGCTGAAATTTCTTGTGGCGTAAATGATTTACCATCTACTTCTACTTTATAATCCGTCCCCATATGACGTTTGATTGATTGAATCGTGTTAGGGTTTGTGATGGCTTGACGCTTCGCTACTTCCCCTACTTGTCGCTCGCCATTTTTAAATGACACAACAGAAGCTGTTGTACGGGCACCTTCTGGGTTAGGGATAACTTTTGCTTCCCCACCTTCCATTACTGCTACACATGAATTTGTTGTACCTAAGTCAATACCAATAATTTTACTCATAATTCATTGTCCTCCTCAAAATGTCATGTTTGTTTAAACGTTATTTACTATGAATCTGATCATTAGATCGTTGATTATTTATTGATTTACTTTCACCATAGCGGGTCTTAAGACACGGTCTTTTAAGCGATACCCTTTTTGTAAGGTCTCAACAATCGCCTGTGAGTCATACTGGTCATCTTCCACTTGCATCACCGCTTGGTGGAAATTCGGATCGAATGTTTCACCTTCTGTGTCAATTTCTTCAACCCCTGCTTGATTTAATGCCTGCATCAATTGACGATAAATCATCTGCATACCATCATAGAATGAATCAACTGATTTTTCATCCGGCTTGGTTTGAAGCGCGCGGTCAAAATTATCAACAACAGGTACGAGATCTGTTGCCAAGTCTTGTGCTTTGTATTTTAAGTCTGCGGCTTTTTCTCGTTGCGTACGTTTTCTAAAGTTATCGTACTCCGCGCTTAAACGCAGCATTTTTTCTTTTAACGCCTCATAATCTTTTTCTAACGATTGAAACGCCTCTTGACTTACCACAGCTTCTGCTGGCTCTTCTTTTTCCTCAGTCATTGTTTCTTCTGTTGTTTGATCGTCAACGATTTCTACTTCCTCTTCAGAAACGTCAACAGTTTCTTCATCAACTTGCGTTGATTTATTTTCTTCCATTCAGGAAACCTCCCTTAACTACTGTTCTTATAGCTTACTCTTAAAAAAGAGCCCTACGTTTACTTGTGTTACCAATTTTTAAAAGTCTTTGTCATATCATTGGACAAGCGATCAAGTAATGAGATCACGCGCGAATACTCCATCCGTTTCGGACCTAATAACGCGATCGTCCCGATTTGTTGACCTTTAAGCGTATAGGTGGCGGTAATTAAACTGCAATCTTGCATTTCCGTCATTTTATTTTCTTGACCGATAGAAATATGAATCCCTTGGTCTTGTGAACGTAAAATGTTCGCCATCGTTTCTTCTTGTTCAATAACCGAATAGAGCGAGTGAATTTTTGCGACATCACTAAACTCTGGCTGCAGTAACATATTCGTTATACCGCCGACGTAAAGATTATTGGGCTGTTGGTCTAATAAAGCCCCTTTTAAATACTTAAACGCCGTCGCCACATCTTTGACGTAATGATCAATAATTGATGTAAGCTCGATTTGTAGTCGCTTAGGCAATTGAATAATGGGCACACCGACTAACCGCTCATTTAAAATATTGACAAGCTTTTCTAAATCCAGCGGATTAATTTCTTTTGGAATCGAAAAAGATCGGTGCTCCACATGACCTGTATTGGTCACAAGTATGGCCACTGCGGTCGTTTTTGATAAATGGATGATTTGAATCTGTTTTAATGTCGTCGCATACACTTCAGGACCTAAAATAATGGATGTGTAATTCGTCAACTCACTTAAAACATTCACTGAATTTTGAATGACTTGTTCAAATTCAACCATGCCCTGATTAAAGACACCCGAAATCGTTTGTTCATCCCGTGGTGACAAATCAATCGGCATGAGTAAATGATCCACATAATAACGGTACCCTTTTTCTGAAGGGATACGCCCGGAAGATGAATGGGTCTTTTCTAAAAAACCTAAGTCTTCTAAATCAGCCATTTCATTTCGAATGGTTGCCGGACTAAATGTTATTTCATCCTTTTTTGAGATGGCACGTGAACCAATCGGTTGAGCTGTTTGAATAAACTCATCAATGATTACCTGCAAAATTAAGAGTTGTCTTGTCGATAACATAATGATTCACCCCTGTTAGCACTCAACTCTTTCGAGTGCTAATGCTAATAATAAATTATCAAATTCGTTCCCAGTTGTCAATCCAGATGCCTGAATTTATTTGAGATATTTATTTATGTCTAAGGCATCGGGCAATAAGAAAGCTTGAAACACACTGTTACCAAACAGTTGGCCATGATCGGTCATCCGGATGGTTTCTCCATCATCTTCTAGCCATGTTTTTTCAACTAATTCGTTAATGGCTTGCTTGTATAAGGCATCATATTGAAAACCAAAGCGCTTATAAAAAACCTCTCGTTCGACACCTGAACGTTTTCTTAAACCTAAAAACATTTGCTCTTCTATTTCTTCTCTAATCGTAATGGCTTCTCGATTTAATACGGCTGCTCCGCGTTCTGTCGCTGCTTTTACGTAAGCAGGGAAAGGACGGTTATTAATGTAACGTTCGTGAGGTAAGTAGCCGGATGCTCCAGCGCCAAAACCGTAATAATATTGGTTATCCCAATAGGTTAAATTGTGTTGAGATTCAAAACCGGGTTCTCCGAAGTTGCTGACTTCATATTGGATTTTCCCGTTTTCCGTCATTTTCCGAAGCAACATTTCAAACATGTTGGCTTCTAATTCTTCTGGCGCTTTATGCAGTTTCCCTTTCATGTAGCGCTGATAAAACACGGTTTTAGGTTCAATTTGTAATGAATACGAAGAATAATGGGGCAAGTCATAACTTAAGGCCCGGTCCAATGTTTGTTCAAATCCTGCTAACGTCTGATTAGGCAGTCCGTACATTAAATCAATACTAATGTTCGTTAAGCCATGTTTTATTAATGCGTTAATATTATCATCAACATCATTGATTCGATGCAGGCGGCCAAGCTCTTCTAATAGATCATTATCAAATACTTGCACACCCATTGAAATACGATTAACCCCGTAAGCTTTCAATAGTTTTATTTTGGCTTCATTTAGATCACCTGGATTAGCCTCAAAGGTGTATTCCAAACAATCTTCGACATTAAAAAAGCGTTGAATCATCTGAAGTAAACGCTCTAACTGACGCTCATTTAACGCCGTAGGTGTTCCTCCTCCGACATAAATGGTTCGCATCGGTTGATGGTTTGTATGAATATAGTAAGCTATTTCCTGTTCAAGCGCATCAAGATAGTCATCAGCCATCTGTTCTTCGTAAAAGAACTTAGTAAAGTCACAGTAATGACAAATCTTTTCGCAAAAAGGAATATGGATATATGTGGACGTAATCATTGTTTCACTTCTTTCTACCAATAAACTCATAGGAGTTTATTATTTGTATTTAAGGCATGCGCTCTTTATCCTAGTCACATTCCCTATTCATCTTAAAAAAGTTCTCAGTTGAAGTCAAACAAAACCTCACTAACACAAGCTAGTGAGGTTTATCATTATTCATCATCCATCTGTAACACAGCCATAAACGCTTCTTGTGGTACTTCAACGGATCCGACCATCTTCATCCGCTTCTTACCTTCTTTTTGCTTCTCTAATAACTTCCGTTTACGTGAGATATCCCCACCGTAACATTTTGATAACACATTTTTACGCATCGCTTTAATCGTTGAACGAGCGACAATTTTATTGCCAACAGCTGCTTGGATAGGCACTTCAAACTGTTGACGTGGAATCAAACTCTTGAGCTTTTCAACAATTTGTTTCCCACGTTCAAATGAAAAATCACGGTGCACGATAAACGATAACGCATCAATCGTATCGCCATTGAGCAAGATATCCATCTTAACAAGTTTAGATGCTTTATATCCTACGAGTTCGTAATCAAATGAGGCATAGCCTTTCGTTTGTGATTTCAATTTATCAAAGAAGTCATACACAATCTCTGCGAGCGGAATCTCATAGACGACATTGACTCGATTTTCATCTAAATACTGCATGTCAATAAAGTCGCCGCGTTTATTCTGGCACAATTCCATTACCGGACCAACATAATCGTTAGGTACCATGACGGTTGCTTTGACGTAAGGTTCCATGACCTTTTCAATTGCTTGAGCGTCTGGCATGAAGGACGGGTTATCAATCGAGATCACGTCACCATCGGTTTTTTCAACTTGATAAATAACACTCGGTGCCGTCGTAATTAAATCAATATTAAATTCACGCTCAATTCGTTCTTGAATAATCTCCATGTGTAGTAAGCCGAGGAATCCACAACGGAAACCAAATCCTAACGCTTGAGATGTTTCTGCTTCATATTGAAGTGAGGAGTCATTAAGTTCCAAACGTTCAAGCGCCTCTCTCAAATCATTATATTTACTAGCATCAACCGGATACAACCCACAAAAGACCATAGGGTTTAATTTACGATAACCTGGTAGTGGTTCACTGGCCGGGTTATTGCTTAACGTAATCGTATCACCTACACGTGAATCACCGACATTTTTAATGGCGGCCGTTAAGTAACCAACATCACCGACTTCTAATTTATCTAACTTGACAGGTTTCGGGGTAAAGACACCTAATTCATTTACTTCAAATTCTTTACCTGTGGCCATCATCTTAATCTTATCGCCTACTTTAACCGAACCTTCTTTAATACGGACATACGCGACAACCCCGCGGTAAGGATCGTAAAGGGAATCAAAAATCATCGCCTTAAGCGGCTCATCCACATTACCGTCAGGTGCTGGGATTCGATCAACGACGGCTTCAAGAATTGATTCAATCCCAATACCTGATTTCGCACTAACTAACAACGCTTCTTCACCGTCAATACCGATCACATCCGTAATTTCTTGCTTCACTCGCTCAGGGTCTGCGCTCGGTAAGTCAATTTTATTAATGACAGGAATAATCTCCAAATCATTATCTAACGCCAAGTAGACATTCGCCAGTGTCTGAGCTTCAATACCTTGCGCGGCATCGACGACAAGAATAGCCCCTTCACATGCAGCTAAACTACGTGACACTTCATAGGTGAAATCGACGTGTCCCGGGGTATCAATAAGGTGGAAGATATACTCTTCCCCGTCTGTATGATCATATTTTAATTGTACCGCATTTAATTTAATCGTAATTCCACGTTCACGTTCTAAGTCCATCGCATCTAACATTTGTTCTTTCATCTCACGTTGGGTGAGGGCTTTTGTTTGTTCTAAAATACGGTCAGCAAGCGTCGACTTCCCGTGGTCAATATGGGCAATAATTGAAAAATTACGTACCCTTTTCTGGTCTCTTCCTTTATTCACATTACTTCACTCCTATTTTTTCGACAACAATACAGTGTTGATTATAGCAGTGAATCACCAATCATTCAATTATTTTTGACAGTTACTTAAAACCAACTGCCCACAACACGAATAATGACATCAAAAACATAAATCACACGCCACTCAATCCATTGACTGATCTCATAAAAAAGATGCGAGTGATGATTATAGACGTCGGGTCCTTGTGTGACAGCTGCCGTTGTTGTAAGCGTTAATTCTTGTTCAATTAAATATAGTACAAGCATGACCGCAATAAAAATGACGAGTTTCTTCATACTTTTTTCTCCCTCTCTTTTATGATGATTATTTAGTCAACACGGCGAGACTAGTCAAGTAAACCATTTAACGTCTTCGCAAGTTTTTCTAAGGACGCCCGACATTCTGCTAAGGAGTTATCAACACCACCGACTTCTATTAATATACTTGTTGGTGATACATCTTGATTATATATCCCGTTTCTACCACTGCCACCTAGTAATTTTACTCCTCGACTTAAACCAGGATAGTGGCTATTTAACGCATCAGATAATTGATTGGCAAACGCTTCGTTTTTATGATAATCCTGATGATCTTTACCGATAACAAACAAAAATTTCGCATGTGAGGTACCGTCGATCTCAGTTGTCGTAACCGCTCTTCGATTACTGTCCCGGTGCAAATCAAAACTAAAAGCTAAATCAGGTACTTGTTTGAGGATTTGTTCTAGCGAGCGTCTAGATACGTCATATGACTTTTGATAAGTTAAGTTCTCCGCTTTTAACACCGATTGAATATCTGTTGTATCCGTATAGAGCTGAAAACCATCGTTTTCTAATGCCTCTTCAAAAAACGGTAATAGTGACTGAATATTGGACGTGTCACTAAAGGCCAGGTTAGGTTGACTATGACCTAACTCGGGTAGAAATGATTCGCGATTATGCGTCGTATAAAGAAATATACTCGCACGCTTTTGTGTTGATGTTGTTTTGACTTTTTGCACTACCGTACGCGCATGATCTTCCGGGATGTCTTCTACTTGATAATGTGCCACCAAATAGTCATTTACAGGCCCCATCGGCTTTATTAGGGAAGTAATGAGCGGTGTTTCTTCTATCGCCGTATGAGTAGACTTAGCGAATAATGTATCTGGATTCATCAACGGTAGCTGATCAAACATCAACGTCTCCAATGATATAAAGGAACTGATAATGAATAAACCGGTGATAAATAAGCTAATAAACACGAGTTGCAAAAGATAATATGACCGTTCACTTTGGCGTTTAAGCATAGACATCCCCTTTCCTTATTACGCCTTGCTTAATCTATGCTTAACGCCTTAATCTTAGAACTGTGATGATGCCTGTCTCACATATTCAGTAATCCCTTCAGCTAACAATCGATTCAGGTAATCGATGTCTTCATCGATTGATTTTTGTGTGACGATCAAATTTCTACCTTCTTCAGTTAGTACTTCCGTCATTAATTGACGTTGGTCCTCGTGAGACAGTGAGCCAAATAATCCAAAATACTTTTTCGCTTGCTCTTTTGGTAGAGCTTCCGTATCGCCGAGGTCCCCCACATGTAAACTGCCAGAAAATAATCGCTGCCTTGGTGCATCCACTGCTGATTGGGCGCGATTAAAGTACTGTGACAACAACATCATCGCGTCATACGTAATTGTCACGGCATCAACCACCGTTGGAATACCTATACTGATGACAGGGACACCTAAATAATCTCGATCAATCGATGTACGGCGTTGACCGACACCAGAACCGGGTTGAATACCGGTATCTGTCAATTGAATTGTCCGATTCAATCGTTCGATATGGCGCGCCTTTAAGGCATCGATAAGAATCACGAGCGATGGATTGGTTTGTTCCACTACACCTTTGACTAGTTTTTCCGTTTCCATCCCTGTGACGCCCATCACGCCTGGAACAAACCCACTAACGAACGGACGAGATTTTTCAGGTAAATGTGCGGTCATATCTAAATGTCCAACGACTAGCGGACCAAGCGCATCAGGCGTGACATTTTGATTACCTAAACCAACAACGAGGATGGTTGGGTATCGCTCAGGGGAGCCAATTAACTGATTCATTGCCTGAGCGACTGTTTCAATCACACCTTGCCGATCATTGAGCGGTTGAGGCAAATGAAACGACATATATTTACCCGCTTTCTTCCCCGTCCTTTCTTCACCTATATCTGAAATCATCACTTCAGATACGTTTATATCTGCATGTATCGTTTCCTTTACTGATATGCCTGTCTCAGTCTCATCAAGGTTAGATACATTTAATACTTCATCCAATTCTAAAATTAAATCACTCGTAAATAATGGTTGGTTTTCAGAGGACTTCACTTGCTACACTTCCTTTATATTTTTTTCTAGCTTGTCCACTTCACGACTTTTTTAAAACAAAGTTGTCAAATTCAACATATTTATATTGAAAACTTTAAGAACCTTTGGTACAATAGCATCTGTTCCATGATTATTTATATGGATGTTTATAGGTGGAGGTGAAATAAACATGGCAAATATTAAATCAGCTAAAAAACGTATCCGCGTAAATGAGGATGCTCGTTTACTTAATGCACCAGTTAAAACTGAAATGCGTTCAATGATTAAGCGCGTTGAAAAATTAGTAAATGAAAACAATGTTGAGGATGCGAAAGTAGCTCTTAACGTTGCAATTAAAAAAATTGATAAAGCGGTTCAAAAAGGCATTGTGCATAAAAACAATGGTTCACGTCAAAAATCACGTTTAGTGAGAAAAGTAAACCAATTAGGTGCATAAACAACTTCAATGACCAACATAAAAAAACGATCCTCATTCGAAAAGGATCGTTTTTTGTTTGGTCATTTTTTTCATTTAGTGATACGCCTGTTTAAACCCTGACCACAGATTGATGTTTCTAGATGTTATATGACGAGCTGATAGAGCAACATTTCAAAAGCTAAACGTTTATCCATTTTTCCTTGCTTAATCGTGTAATCCGTTTCAGCACACAAATCAAGGGCTTGATATAGTTGATTAAGATTAAACCGCTTCGCGCGTGTTTCTGACATCTTAACGACATAAGGGTGTACTTTAATCTGCTGGGCAATTTGTTTTTGACTATATCCTTTTGTCAGTAACGTTTTTACTTGATAAATCGTTCGAATTTGCGAAGATAGTAAAGCTAATAAACCAATCTCTTCTTCATTTAGACGGACGAGATCTTTATAGGTGTTTATCGCTAAAGAAAGGTCACGGTTCATCACCGCATCAACGAGCGTAAAACTTGATGCTTTTGCCGAGTGAGAGATCAGTGCTTTCGCATCTTCATCAATAATCGCACCAGTCCCTTGAAATAAACTCAACTTTTCAATTTCTTTTTCTAATAATTGAAGTGAGGTCCCCACTTCTTGAATAAGTAAGTCTTCGATTCTTTTTGAAAAATCAATCTGATACTGCTGTTTAAAGTAACTAAACCATTGGCTGAGATCGCGTTCAATGATTGTTTTACATTCAAGCAGATCACCTTGCTTTTTTAATGCTTTGACGACTTTTTTCCGTTCATCTAATTTTTCATATGGCACGACAATGATCAACGTTGAAAAATCAACTGGCTGTTCCAAATAATCGATGAACCGATCAAGATCATGCTCTACAGGTGTTCTTACCTTTTTACCCGTTAAGAAATAACTCCCCTCACACACCACGATTTTATTCCCACCAAAAAACGGAAAGGTTTCTGCTTCAAGGATGGCATCGGCAAGTGGTTGTTCTTCCATGTCATAAGTAATGAGTTGCTCCTCTTTTTCTGCTTCAGTTAAGATCACGTCCACGATCGATTGTATAAGTGATTCAATTAAAAACTGTTCATCGCCATAAATAACGATCACAGGTTGTTTCGCTATTTTTTTTATTTGTTTCTTCGCTTCTAAATAATGCATATCTAAGTGTCGCTCTTTTTAGAGCTTCCCCCTCTCCGGTATGGTTACACATGCCTGGATGTTTTGTTCTCCCTCATTTAGTTTAAAGTTATTTCATCACTTTGACAAGGTAGAAACGGTGGTTCCTCACGATTATTTTTTTACGGTGGTTGTTTTGTCCCACGTATACGTCCCCTTACGTTTATGGAACCGGTAGATAACTGCCCCGTCAATATCCGTTCGAAACACGGCCACATTATAATCGTTCAGACGCTCAATAACAGCGGGATGGGGATGTTTAAAACTATTGTCTAGACCCGCTGAAATAACGGCATACAACGGCGTAAATTGCTTTAATAGACGCTCATCTGTTGAGGTTTGGCTCCCGTGGTGTGCCACCATTAATACATCCACTTGTTTATTTGGGTAGCGTTTTATAAAGACCTGTTCTTGTTGGGCCGAAATATCACCCGTTAATAAAAATGATAGCGGACCAAAGGTGGTGTGAATAACCATTGACTCATCATTTGGATCATCTTGCAGGTGAGTTGGTAAGACTACATCAAAATCATGGTGATTCATCTGGTAGCGCTGATTAGCCTCAAGTATCGTATAATCAATCCCTGGCAGGACACTCGCTTGATCAAAAAAAGCATTAATATAAATACGGTCTACTCGGAAATCCTCAATAAGAAACGGTAAACTCCCGATGTGATCTTGATGGCTATGAGATAAAAACACGCCGTTAATACGGTGAATCCCGCGGTAGTGTAAAAATGGTTTAACCACACGGGTGTAGGCTTCGTCAGTCACTTCAACATAATCGTTTCCCGTTGTCGCACCAATGTCATACAAATAGACGCCTTGTCGGTGTGGTAACTCAATCACGAGCGCATTCGCTTGTCCAATACTTAATTGTGTCACTTGGCCATAAGGATTAAGGTAAGGCATCGCTTTAATCATGCTAACAGTGAGCACAATCACCCACCCATAACGACCTGCCTTCTTGTAATCTGTTTGATCAACGGCCCTTAATAAGAGAAACAGTATAATGACATATAGTATTAAGTGAAACATATGCGGTTTACCGGTCACAAATGGTAAATAAAACAACCGATCTATCTCTGTTAAAACAAAAAATAAGCCGTTAAATGTCATGGCTAATATCCCATCAACAACAGGCAACAAAACTGGTATAAACAACGCGATAATAACCATACCAAAACAAAGCGGAATAATGAGGAATGAAAACAGTAGATTAACTAAGGGGTTTATGAATAAGCTAAACAGATTCACACTGTAAAACTTACTTAATTGAAGCGGTAACGTGATAAAAAAACTAAGAAAAGTAATGAAAGTCAAGGAAAGGAGTGGTTTATGAATACGCAATAAGATCGGTCGAGATAACACGAGGCTAAACGTAACAAGAAAAGAATACTGAAACCCTAATTGATAAAGCCAATGTGGTTTTATGATCATAAGTAACAGAAAGACAAATGAGAGGGCATCAAGCGTTGACACTTTCGTTCGAATGACGAGCGCTAAATAGCCTAATAAGCCTACCAGACTTGCTCGAAACACCGATGGTGTGCCTCCAGCGATAAAGGGAAAACAAATAAACACAAGCATTAACACAAGTCGCATCGTTTCTTTACTTAAACGACCGATTCGGGATAAAAATAACGAGAGGATATGCACCATCAAACCGACATGCAGGCCAGAAATGGCTAAGAGATGCGTCAAATGCCACCGAGTGAATAGCTCTTTAAACGAGTCATCGAGTAGACTTCTTTCTCCTAACACGAGTGCACTAACTAGACCGAAAGACGTTTCACTTAGTTGCTTTTGCAACCAATCAAGAAATGTGAGTCGATACGCAAAAACTGGTGTAAAAAATGCTTCTCCTTCATAATCAATCTTTTGCGCTACGGCTTTTGCGGTCACATTTTCTGTGAGTAAATAACGATCATAGTCAAACATTCCGGGATTTTGTGGCTGTTCAGGTGATTCAAACGTTAACTGCAGGCGCAAACGTTGTCCAGGGACAAGGTCAAAATCGATTGAATCAAAATGGGTGACAAGAATATTTGACGACTGACTTTCTGGTGTGACTAAAAACCGCTGGTACGCAATTTCTTGGTGTTTCACTTGCGTCACTTCACCGATGATGGTCTCTTTAAGATCTTGTTGATATACGACAAGTGAGGGTTCGAATGCATCTGTAAATCGAAAGAAAATGACGACAAAAACACCGAGGAAGACGAGTACTTCTAATAGCGAGAGGTATCGAAAAAAAAGAAGAAAGACTAAAGAGGAAGTAACGATCATCGTTGCCAAAAGAAAGGAAACAGACATGCTTGTTAAACCGACGGTTATGAGACTCATTGGCACAAGTAAATATAATCGGTGAGTCATGTTGACACCTCACCTAGGTCGATGAGGTGTCTCTGACTACTCAAGTGTATGTACCAGTTGAAGAGCTTCGTCGTCAAGCGGGATTTTCTCCGTCTCAACTCCAGCTTCACCAAATAATTCTATCGCATACGGATGATTTTTATAATCTTTCGCATAGTATACCTTTTTAATCCCTGCCTGAATAATGGATTTCGTACACTGCAAACACGGGAAATGTGTGACATATATTTCTGATCCATCTGTCGGTACGCCAAATTTAGCACATTGTAAAACAGCATTCATTTCCGCATGTACGGTTCTCACACAATGGTTATCAATGACATAACAACCATCATCAATGCAATGAGCACTACCAGACACACTGCCATTATAGCCACCGGCAATTATTCGTTTATCTCTAACAATCGTCGCTCCAACCGTCAATCGCTCACAGGTACTTCTCAGCGCAATCAAGTGCGTCTGCGCCATAAAATATTGGTGCCAAGAAATTCTCTCCATATAATCCCTTCCTTTCTTATTTGTGCCTTAAGGCACTTGAATGTGATCCGAAAAATTAGCCACTGTCTTCTCACCTATTCCCTCAACTTCTGTTAGGTCATCCGGTGATTGAAACGGTCCATTGGACTCGATGTATTGAAGAATCGCTTCTGCCTTTTTCTCCCCAATGCCCGGTAAAGAAATCAGCTCATCTATTGTCGCCTCATTGATTCTTATTTTATCATGATTCTGACCCGGGTAGAGGTCCAACTTCTCTCCTTCTTCCACCTCATTTTCATGCGGCACATAAATGACCATTTCATCGTATACTTTCATCGCTAAATTCACTTGATTAACATCAGCATCATTCGAAAAGCCACCCGCATCTTCAATAACATCAAGAATGCGCATCCCCTCCGTTACACGATAGACACCCGGTTGATACACTTCACCTTTAACGTCAACATACATAAAGCTTCCAGCTTGTTTAGACGCTACACTATTTTCCGTTGCCTCTGTTTCAGCATCCGCCATCATGTGTTCTAGTGAGTCCTCACTTGTCTCTTCTGTCTCGAGCGGGGTTTCGATTAGCGCCTGTTCTTTTTTAGTCAAAATAAGGATTGTACCAAATAATAGTAAGATCACAAGGGCGATTACCCATTTATAGTCATTTATACGTCCCATCTCATCTCCCCTTTTCAACAACCTTTCGATATGATCTCTTTACTTATAACATATTTCATTGTTCGTCAAAAGAGGGGGATAGATCTCGTAAATGCGAATATAAAAACAGAAAGGCGAATGAAATTAAATTTCACTCGCCTTTCTGTCAAAAATGAGTGTCTACAGCCTGCCCATTATTTTTTCGCAATAAAAAAGAGTCGTTCACTGTGATGTTCATCAGCCAATGTGATGGGATCTGTCTCAAAATCTTTATACACGCGAACGTCATTAAATCCCGCTTGTTTTAACAAATCGGTATAAGTCGCCATACTGTATGTTCTTTGATGATGACTTTCATCATAACGCTGATAACAATGGCCTTCTTTAATAAAGAATGTCATGTCATGAAACATCTCACCCTCAGCCTGACCACGGTCACAAAACCAAATGTAACTGTAATCATCTTGGACTTCTGAATAGATGTGATCACTCATCGACTGAACATGTGCTAAGCTATGGACATCAAACATAAATTGCCCATCTCTGGCGAGACTTTGATGAATCGCTCGAAACGCTTTTAAGACATCCTCTTTTTCCGTGATATAGTTTAAGACATCACAATAGCTCACAATCAGCGCTTGATCATTAAACCCTGCCAATTCCCTCATGTCTTGTTTTATCCACTGAATGTGACTCGTTTCAACACTTGGATCATTAGCCGCTTCAATCAGCATCTCCTCAGATAAATCAACACCCGTCATCTGGTAACCTTTTTGACTTAACCGACGGGTAATTTGGCCCGTGCCACAACCGACATCTAAAATCGCTGTGACTGGTGTTTCAAGCATTTTTTCCGTAAACGATACCCATTCGTCATACGGGGCATCTTGCATTAATTCGTCATAAAGCGCAGCTAAATGTTGGTAAGACATCGTTACGCCTCATGATTGGATGCTAACATAAGGACAGGTGCATCTCCCCAAAGGCGCTCTAAATTGTAGTAATTACGTTCTTCCTGATGAAATACATGACAGACAACATCGCCTAAATCAACGAGAATCCAACGTGCCTTATCAAAACCTTCGAGTCGTTTAACGTTGATGCCACTTTTTTCGGCTTGATCTTTTATTTCACGCGCAATAGCTTGAACTTGACGTTCATTTGACCCATCACAAATGAGATAATAATCAGCGACCGATGTTAATTCTCTCATATCCAATCCAATAATATCTTCCGCGCGTTTATCATCAGCTGCTGTTGCTGCTAGTTCTAATAAAGTTCGACTATCCAATAAAACCCCTCCTAATATAATTTCATTCATTCTTATATCGTACCGACTAAGTCATTATATAAATTTAATGTTTCTGGGTAAACCTTACGTGACTTGCTGACGAGAAAACCGATGGAATTTTTACAAGCTAAAAATACCGCTTGGTCTAAGTCATAATTAGCTACCCGTCTGACGTGTTCAATCCCAGGAATGACCCGACCTGGTTCAATATAGTCAGCTAAATAGACGATTTTTTCTAAATCTGTCATGTTGGCATGACCGGTTGTATGCCAATAAATCGCTGATTGTATCGCCCTATCTTTAATACCTAATTCAGTCTCTACTAAAATAGACGCCACCGGCCCGTGCCACAATTCATGGTGAAAATCTAATAAATGTAGTGGTAACTGGTCGCTGTCTTCAATCAGTTGTCTCATTTCATCTAACGACCGATATTTACAATAATCATGAAAAGCACTCGCAAGCATCGCTTTTTCTGGATCAACATGAAACCGTGCGGCCAACGCAAGAGCCGTTTCAACGACACGCTCTGTATGAAGATAGCGGGTCTCTGTTAAATGTGGTTTTACGAGGCTAAGCGCCTGTTGTTTATTCATATAACTTGTGCTCCTTTATATACTGATACACAGCTGGTAGCATCAAATATTTACACGGTCGATTTGTCTTCATTCTTTCCCTAATAATAGACGAAGAAACGTCCATTTCAAGACTATCAACAAACTTGACTGGATACGGTGTCTCTAGCGTGTATCCTGGTCTTTTTATACCGACAAACTGAACGACTTCTACAAGTTCATCAATTGCCTGCCAGTGCGGCAAATATTCTACCATATCAGCACCAATAATAAAATAAAAGATACAATCGGGATAGGCCGCATTAATCATCGTCATCGTATCAATCGTATATGATCGCCCTTGTCTAGTGAGTTCAAAATCCTTCACTTTAAAGTGCGGGTGATGACAGGTGGCACGGGTTACCATGTCTAATCGTTTGTCACTTGAGACATTCGCTTTATTTTTATGCGGTGGAATTTGTGATGGGATAAACCATACCTCATCTAGCTCTAACGCATGAAAACAATCATCAGCAATGATCATGTGGCCAATATGAGGTGGGTCAAACGTACCACCGAGTAAACCAATTTTCTTCATCGTATCAATCCCTTAAGGTAATTGAATCGTTTTATTTTCTACTGAAGGTTTATATAGCACAATTGTATGACCAATGACTTGGACAAGTTCACTCTCAGTACCTTCAACTAATGCTACTGCTACATCATCCGTCTCTTCTAAGCAATTTTGTAAGACGGCTACTTTTATTAATTCTCGTTTTTCTAGCGCTTCGTTGATTGTTGTAATCATATTCTCATTAACGCCGTCTTTTCCTACTTGAAAAATCGGACGTAAATGATGCGCTTGTGAACGTAAAAATCGTTTTTGTTTCCCTGTTAACATCGGATTTCCTCTTTTCATTATGATTGTTTTAATTTCTCTTCAAACGCCTGAATTACCGGGCGTACATCCACATCATGTCCTGTCCATAACTTAAAGGCTAAAGCCGCCTGGTAGACAAGCATTTCATGACCATGATGGATATGGGCACCTTTTAATTTTGCTTCGGTTAGTAAGGCGGTATTAAACGGTTTGTACACAATATCACTTACAACGGCTCCTTGTTTTATCCGGTCTAAATGGATCGCTTGCGTCTTCACATGGGGCTCCATTCCTAATGACGTTGTGTTAATAATCGCATCAAATTGGTCGAGTGTCGCTTCAGCTTCACTAAAGCTGATGGCGTGATACGTTTTTTTCTTTGGTAAAGACTCAATAATCGCCGCAGCTTTTTCTACTGTTCGATTACTAATGGTAATCGACGCACAGCATTGATCATTTAATGCATGCACAATCCCACGACTTGCCCCACCTGCACCTAAAATTAATAAGCGGCTCGATGCATGAAAAAGATGAGGGTAGTGATACTTTAATGATTGCACATAGCCTTGACCATCGGTATTATAACCTGTCCAATGACCGTCTTGAATCACTACGGTATTAACAGCACCGATGGCTTTTGCTTGTGGGTCAATCGCATCTAAAAATGGAAGAATATCGACCTTATAAGGAATCGTAATATTAAAACCATCAAAATTCGATTGCTTTAAGATTGTGATGTGTTCATCAAAATGATCTGGTGATAATTCCTTCAATTCATACGTTCCTTTTCTCTCTATTTGATTGAGAAACAAACCGTGTATAAACGGAGACATAGAGTGACCGAGCGGATAGCCAATTAAAAAAAGTCGCATCATATCACCCACTTAAATAATAGCTGAACGGACACTGACTGGGACATCACTTGGTGAAGAAACAGCAATGGTCGCTGGCTCACCGGAGAGGGTAATCCATCCTAAACCTGGAAGGACAATGTCTGTTTTTTCACCAGACACTTTAAAGGTCCGCTCTTGTAGTGGTGGATATTCAGCTTTGGAACTTTCACTTGGCGGTTGTAACATACCCCCGAGGTGGTCGACATACAGTTGATCGGCTTTTTCTAACTTCGTCCGGTGGATATCAAGAGCATTAGCAAAGTATAACACAAATGGTTGGCGTTCTCCTTTGATAAAGTCAATCCGAATTAATCCGCCCACAAATAATGTTTGCTTATCATTGATTTGATACACACGTGGCTTAATTTCTTTTGTTGGCGTAATCGTCTTAATATCTTGTTTCGATAAGTAGTGTGTCAATTGTTGACGGTTAATTACACCTGGTGTGTCATAAAGACTGGCGTTATGGTCTAACGGAATATCAATAAAACCTAACGTGGTCCCTGGGAAATAAGACGTCGTAATCGCCTCTTTTGTACCGGTAGACTCGTTAATTAAGTAGTTAATAAACGTTGACTTACCAACATTTGTACAACCTACCACATAGACATCTTTCCCTTGTCTATAAGCATTCATATTCGCTTTAACCTCATCGAAACCTTTACCCGTTTTTGATGAAACTAAAAAGACATCTTGGACGGTTAAACCATAATCCTTAGCTGATTTCTTCATCCATTGCTTTAACCGATTTAAATTCGTTGATTTTGGCAATAAATCAATTTTATTGCCAACAAGAATAATCGGGTTGTTACCGGTGAGTCGGTGTAAACTTTTAATGAAGCTCCCATTAAAATCAAACACATCCACAATCTTGACGACTAAACTCTTCGTATCAGCAATCTGACTGATCATCTTTAAAAAGTCACCATCTGAGTAACCAACATCTTGCACGTCGTTATAGTGCTTTAATCTAAAGCACCGCTGACAAATGATTTCCTCATTTTCTAACGCGGACGATGGGACAAAACCTGGTTTGTCCTTATTTTCTGTTTGGATCGCTACACCACAACCTTGACAGGTTAATTTTTCTTCCCTTGCCATTCAATCCAACCCCTTTTCTCTAATTTATTTAAAATAAACCGTTCAATCTTGCGGTTAAACTTGGTCGCTTTATCATCTGTTTGAAGAATAGGGACGACCAAAATCGTGTGAAAACCTGCGCGATTACCACCGAAAATATCGGTCATAATTTGATCACCAACAACGACAACTTCTTCCTTTTTTAACTGCATTTCTTTTAATGACTTACGAAAAGCCCCTTTTAACGGTTTATTTGCCCGATGAATATACGGTCGATTCAATGGGGTTGTAAAATGCTTGACTCTTTTTCTATCATTATTGGAAACGACACTCACTTTGATACCGTTACTCGCCATTTGATTAAACCATTCTTTAATCGCTACCGTTGCATTTGGTTCGTTCCAAGCAACGAGTGTATTATCTAAATCCGTAATGATCCCTTTAATATTTTTTTCTTTTAACGTTTCAGGCGTAATTTCAAAAATATCTGCTACATGTTGATCGGGTAAAAATTTTCTTAACACAGTCTCACCTCAATATTTTCATTGACTTATTTATTTTATATCCTCAATCATTTATCCGCATTTTATTTAAACTGACATTATTTTATCATAACATGACAAAAACCGTTCGACAAATCTCTTTCTTTTTTTCATTGTGGATAACTTTATCAACAGTTTACCCACTCATAAACGCTCTTATCTTCATCTTTTTTCGGCATTCGACGTATTTACCCACAACTTATCTACAAGTTTTCAACATTTTTACGTTTCTTGTCAAAATAAAGCCGATTTGATAGAGTATGAGTATCCTATATAGAAAGGCATGAAACACATGCATCGATTATCAAATGAACAACTGTTAAACACACTAAAAAAAGCATCAGAACTCTCTTTAGACAGACGGTTTATCCTCTTACTACATCAGGAAATTAAAAAGCGTCGACTGATTCTTCCAGAAGAAAAACCTTCTGCATAATTCCACCTTTTTGTCATACGTTATATTATAACGAAAATGGTGGTGATTGCATTGTCAACTTGGTTTTTTCTTCTTCACTTCCTTTTGAACAATAGCTTCTTATTTGTCACTTACGTCAAACATCAAACGTTCCCTCAACCGTTAACAAAAGACGAGGAAGCGATGTTTATTGATCAATTACTCGCAGGTGATGACCAAGCACGTGATAAACTCATTGAACATAATCTACGTTTAGTCGCCCATCTTGTAAAAAAATACGAAAAAAAACAGACCAATCAGGATGACCTTATTTCAATTGGGATTATCGGTTTAATAAAAGCCATTGATACATTCCACCCCAATAAAGGAACAAAACTTGCGACTTACGCTGCCCGCTGTATTGAAAATGAAATTTTAATGCACTTCAGACAACAAAAGAAACGATCGAAAGAAACGTCGTTAGAAGAACCGATTGGGCATGATAAAGATGGTCATGCGATAGCGTTACTCGACGTATTAACTTCTCCTACAGTTGATCTAGATGAACAGCTCCAGCAAAATAATGACCTCGTAAAAATTAAAAAATACTTCCCGCTACTTGATGACCGTGAGAAAAAAGTACTGATGCTTCGCTTTGGTTTAGGTAACCATACTGAACAAACTCAGAAAAACATCGCAAAAACGTTAAACATCTCCAGAAGTTATGTGTCACGTATCGAAAAACGCGCGTTATTCAAGTTATTCAAAGCCTATCAACAAGACATTGAAGCTAAACAAACAGATTAAATGCCATGTAAAAGCACCTGCTTTCACACGGCATGTTTACTAAGCTATTTTGGTAACGACGCGCATAATCAATTCAGCCGCATGTTTTGCTGCTTGGTCAAGATATTGATCAAACGAAACATTGGATGCTTTTCCAGCAATATCTGATAATGAGCGAATAACAACACACGGCACTTCATATTGATAACAAACTTGAGCTATTGCCGCGGCTTCCATTTCAACAGCCATTGTGTCAGGTAAATGCTCTAATACGCCATTTACCTGATCGGCATGTTGCATAAAGCTATCCCCTGTCGCAATCAGACCTTGTTTTGAATGCACCTCGTTTCTTTCTTCAATGGCTTGTTCAACCGCATCAATAAGCAGATGATCAGCAAGGTAACGCTTTGGCATACCCGGTACTTGACCATAGTCATAATCAAAGGCCCGAACATCAACATCATGATGAACGACTTCTCGACCAATAACGATATCTCCGACCGATAATGTTGTATCTAATCCACCGGCAGAACCAGTATTGATGACAGCCTTAATATCAAAACGCTCTAATAAAATCGTCGTCGCTAGTGCAGCATTGACTTTCCCAATACCTGATTTCAACAAAACAATCGGAACGTCCATTAACTTACCGACAGTGAAATCACAGTTAGCCACTTGAACTTCCTCCGTTATTGTCATATGTTCTTTTAATAAACGTACTTCTTCATCCATAGCACCAATAATTCCTATCATTCATTCGTTCTCCTAACTATCATTCTAAATTGTTCTCAGCTGAATCACTTGATTCAGACGCATCATTTGCTTGCTCATCGTTCTGTGACTCGGGCTGGCTAGAAAAGCGTGACATTTGATCATGTTCTATTAGTAAATCAACACGTGTCGGTGTATAGCCTTCACTTTCTACCCATTCAATCAACACGCGAAAATGTTCCTGTGTGGCACGGTCCGTAAAGGTAGCCGACACTTTATTCGGGCCATTACCACTCACCCACAAGTACTGCATCGCCTCAGACTCTATCCCTGTCGCCAGTGTGGCCGCTTGTAACATTTCTTCCCAGTCTTTTGTCTCTTGTTCAAAACTGATGGTATGAGGTTCGGCTTGCGTTGTTGGTACCGCATCCCAATCCGCTTGATAACTTGAAAGCACATTGTCTTCTGTTGACTCAACAAAAGTTAAGTCATAATCATCTGGATTTTTAGGTGCATCCGTTGTCTCGCTATCTGATGCGTCTCGGTCTTCTGTATCAGTTTCATCCTCACCAGTGACCTCATCCGCTGCCGTCTCGTCATTGGTGTTATCTTCGACTGGTTCATCTTCCGCTAAGTCATTAAGATCTTCTTCATCCGTATGGTCATCTACAGGATTATCCGTCGTTTCCTCAGTAGCTTCATCCTCACTAAACATGATTTGTGAGATAATCGGCGCACTAATGACCGATAATAAAAAGACAACGAGAATGCCTATTAAAATAACAAGCCAACGCTTATTTTTACGCTTCTTATTGAGACGTCTCGTTCTGCTGAATACAATATCATCTTCCACCGTATGTAGCCTCCCTCATCATTATTCTATTCTCTTAGTATACAATAGTTCTTAGGTATGCGCTATAAAACAAAAGAAAAAGTGACTTTCTAAACCTTTCATAATCAGCATCTGATGACTGTTTACTTAAGAAAGAGAAAGCCACTTACTTTTCTATTATTTTACTTCAGTGATACGAACACGCATGTCGCCACCAGGTGTTGGCACATTAACTTCTTGACCGACTTCACGGCCAAGTAAACTTTTGGCGATAGGTGAATCATTTGAAATCTTACCTTCAAACGGATCAGCTTCTGCACTACCAACAATGGTATATTCTTCCTCGTCACCATCTGGTAATTCGATAAAGGTAACCGTCCGTCCCATTTGAACCGTCGATTGGTCACTGTCATCGTTTTCAATGATAACAGCGTTACGAATCATCGTTTCTACTTGGGTAATACGCGACTCAACAAAGGCTTGATCGTCTTTTGCTGCATCATACTCTGAGTTCTCAGATAAGTCCCCAAAATCACGGGCAATTTTAATACGTTCAACAACTTCTGGACGTCGAACGGTTTTTAAGTGTTCTAATTCTCGTTGTAACTTTTCTTTTCCTTCTTCGGTCATATAATAACTTTTTTCTGTAGCCATGACTAACTCTCCTTTTAATACCATTCACATATTTGTCTCTATAACGTTATGCTAGCCTTTTATCAATTATGAACAAAAGACTATTAAAAATCATACTAACGGATTCTCGTTGATATTTCAATAGGTTTTTACATTTCTTTCATAAATTTTGAAAGCGCCCAGCATTATTTGTGTTGTTTTGACAAAATGGTTTCAATCTTTGTCGCCATAATATCAATTGCGACATGGTTTTCACCACCTTCTGGAATAATCAAATCTGCATAGCGTTTGGTCGGTTCGGTAAACTGTAAATGCATCGGTCTTACAACCGACAAGTACTGTTCAATAACCGAATCAATCGTACGTCCACGTTCATTAATATCACGTAGTAACCGGCGAATAATACGTAAATCTGCATCAGTATCAACAAAAACTTTAATATCCATTAAGTCTCTTAACCGTTCATCCTCTAGCACAAGAATACCTTCTAAAATAATAACGTCTTTAGGCTCTACAAGCATCGTATCATTTGAACGTGTATGACGTTTAAAATCATAAATAGGTTTGTTAACTTCCTCATGATGAAGCAACTGATGTAAGTGCTCTACTAATAAATCGTTATCAAAAGCAAACGGATGATCATAGTTTGTTTTTAAGCGTTCTTCAAATGGTAAATGTGATTGATCTTTATAATAAAAATCTTGTTCAATGACTAAGACAGACTTATCTTCGAAGCGGTCACAAATCGACCGAGTGACCGACGTCTTACCTGAACCTGATCCTCCAGATACCCCAATAACAATCGGTTTACTACGTTCATTCTCCATACTTCCAGACCCCTTTATTGATATTTTTTCTCGCATTTTTTCATTCATTTATGTGTCGCGTTGTTATGGCCACACCGTCCCCGACAGGAACAATAACCGTCGTAAACCCTTCAAGTTGGGTGAGCCACTGATTATATCGATCAATTTTTTGAGACAGTTTAGCTAAGCGTTTACTCGCAACACTTGCATCTGAGACATACCCTTTGAATAAGACGTTATCTGTAATAATCATCGCTTGGTCCGTCAGGTTCGTTGTAAATGTTTCAAAGAAACGTTGGTATTGGCCCTTAGCCGCATCAATAAACACGAGATCGTACGGTCCTTTACTATTTAACTGATCCGCTAAATCAAACGCATCACCATGCAAAATCTCTACTTGTTGATGTTGGTCATATTGGTGTATATTTTCTACGGCTGTTTTAAAGCGTTCGTCGTCTCGTTCTACGGTAACGACGCGAATATTGGCATGAACACTTGCCATCTGTAGCGCTGAGTAACCAATTGCCGCACCAATTTCTAAAATACGCGTCGGTCGATGAAGGCGAATTAATTGTTTTAAAAAAGCTATCCCATCAGGTTCCATAATCGGAATATGTTGCGCTTTAGCTTCACGCTCCATGACGTTAAACGGATAGACCGATGGTATGGTTAATCGTTTAATATAGTCAAAAACATGTGCATCCATATGTGATCACCTTCCTTTATACACAGAGAAAATCAGGGAACACATTTCCCTGATTCGCTGTTTAAATATCACGATCTAAATATTCATTTGCTTTTCTGCGGTGCTCTTCAAACGTTTCAGAGTAATAAATCTCACCATCCGCCGCGACAAAGTATAAATAATTTGTGTCGCTTGGATTAATCACTGCTTCCAATGAACTCTCACCAAAGTTTGAGATGGGTCCAACGGGAAGTCCGTACACACGATAGGTGTTATAAGGTGAATCAATTTCTAAATCAGAGAATAACACACGATCTTTATGTTCCCCTAGCGCATAAAGCACGGTCGGGTCTGTTTCAAGTCTCATACCTTCTTCTAAACGGTTATAAAAGACACCCGCAATCATTTGACGTTCTTCTTCATTTCTTGCTTCACGTTCTACGAGTGAGCTAAAGGTAAAGATTTCATGGATAGAGAATTGTTCTAATCCGTCAATTTCCGCAAAGTAATTGAGTAACACATCTTCCGTTTTATCAAGCATTTGTTCAATAATCGTTTCCATTGACGGCTCATCTTCATACATTGGATACGTTGCCGCAAATAAATAACCTTCAAGCGGGTAACGAATATCATCATCTAAAATCGTCTCCGACAAAATACTTGGATACTTTTCAATCAATGATTGAATGTAGGCCTCATCTGTCATCAAATCTAAAAATGCCTCTTCATCAATATTCACGTTATTACTAAGCAACGTCGCTATTTCTTCAATCGTGCGACCTTCTGGAATCGTGACAAAAAATTTCGCTTCTTCAACGATACGACCAGACTGCAATTCATTTGAAACCTCAGCTAGTGTCATACTTGGTGACAGTGTATAATCACCTGCTTGAAAATCCGTTACGTTATTAACTTTAATGTAAATACGATACATTAACGCATTATTAATGACACCATTATCTTCTAAGATCTCCGCGATCGCCGATGATGACGAACCTAAAGGAATCGTTACTTGTACTTCCTCCATACTTGACTCATCAACCGGACTTAGTCCGTCCATAATATAATCATAGGCAAACTTTCCACCAAAACCAAACAGAATAATGAATACAACTATCGATACAACGACGATTCTTCTCGTTATACTCGCTTCTTTTGCTCGATTTAAAAAGTTATGATGCATTTTCTGCTTCGTTTGTTCAAACGTATGCTTGACGCTATTATTATCTTGATTATCTTCGTTTATTTCTTTTGAATTATTTTGGTTATCTTCAGTCACCTGCGTCCCTCCTCATCTGATACATTATACTAAAACCCGACGCATTTTTCCACAGCTTTCTCTTATTTACTTTTAGCGCCTGTTGTTTGTTCTAACGTATTCATGACTAAAGACGCAAAGATATTGGGTGATGTTACATTTTTCTAACAAAAGCGAAAAACATACAAAGTCAGCGAATCGACTTTGTATGTTTTGACCTTTGTTTTTAATTATAGATCCATCTGGTCTACAAGTGTATTAAATGTTTCTTCGACAATATCCCATTCTTCATCTGATTCGATTGAGAATAACATTAAATCATCTTGATTGTCTTTTTCTTCATAACGGAAGACAAAGACTTCTTGTTCTTCATCCTCTGATTGCTCGACTGGCACAACCGCGACGTATGATTGATTGTTTTCCTCGATGTCAAAAGTGAAAATCACCTCGTAAAGATTTTCTTCACCGTTTTCTCCAGGAATGATAATGCGTTCTTCTTCAATTAAAGCCATATTCTTTGACCTCCTTTATATTCATTGATTGTTACTTTGAGTCAAGGTAACCTTGTAAAATCATCACGGCCGCCATTTTATCAATGACCTTTTTCCGCTTCTTGCGACTGACATCAGCTTCTAATAACACGCGTTCGGCTGCCATTGTTGATAAGCGTTCATCCCACATCACCGTTGGCAGTTGAAACGTCTCTTCTATATGTTTTTGATAGTGAAGTGCCTTTTCACCACGGTCCCCAATATCATTGTTCATATGTTTAGGCAAACCAATCACAACTTCAGAAATCTCATGTTCTTGAATTATTTGCTTTAACTCTTCATCGGCTGATGTTATGTCTTCTTCATCCCACCGAATCGTCTTAATTCCTTGCGCTGTCCACCCAAACATGTCACTTACCGCAACACCGATTGTTTTCGAGCCGACATCTAAGCCCATTTTTTTCATATTATACCTCTTTATGTTGATCGATAAAATCTTTGACTAACACTTCAATGAGTTCATCACGGTCGAGGCGACGAATAAGGTTTCGCGCATCCTTATATCGCGGAATGTAGGCCGGGTCACCTGAAAGTAAATAACCAACAATTTGATTAATCGGGTGATAACCTTTTTCCTCTAATGCGTGATAGACAGTTAACAAGACGTCTTTGACATTTGTTTCAACTGGCTCCTCTGAGAAATTAAATTTCATCGTCTGATCCATATTCTCCATACTAACACCTCGTCCTTAACTGAAGTTTTCTAAATGACGTAAATCTTACTTACGACCATTATACCGTTAATGTGGTCTATTTAACAAGTTATCCGAGTGAAGAAATCATTGTTTTTACTTCTTGTAACGCCTCTTGTACTTTTTCAGGCTCTTTCCCACCTGCTTGCGCCATATCTGGACGACCGCCACCGCCGCCACCGCAAACGGTCGCTGCTTGTTTAATTAACTTACCTGCATGGTAACCTTTCTCAACAAGATCTTTTGAAACCCCACTCGCAAATTGTACTTTTCCATCATTGACGGCCGCTAAGAGAATAATACCTGACGGTAGTTTTTGTTTTAAATCATCGACCATTGAGCGGAGTTGATTCATATCTGAGACATTCACTTGTGCAATCAAACAATCAACGTCATTAATTTGTTCAACTTTGTCTAAAATATTCTTCGCTTCATAGCTCGATAATTTTTGTTGGTAGGCATCGTTCTCTTTTTGTAGTTGTTTCATATCTAGAAACAGTTGATCAAGTTTTTCTGGCACGTTTAATGGCTGTGCTTTTAACTTTTCACCTGCTTGTTTTAAAGCCACTTCTTGTTTATTAACAAACTGATAAGCACCTTTTGCCGTCACCGCTTCAATTCGGCGTGTACCAGCACCAATACCAGATTCAGCCACAAGTTTAAATAGTCCGATTTCTGCGGTATTCGTGACATGGCAACCTCCACATAGCTCTAGGCTATAGTCACCGACTTTAACAACTCGTACAACGTCACCATATTTTTCACCAAAGAGCGCCATTGCCCCCATTTGTTTCGCTTCCTCAATTGAACGGTTGGTAATCTCAACCGGAAGTGAGGCCCAGACTTGTTCATTCACTTTTGTTTCAATTGCTTGAAGCTCTTCAGATGATACCGAACTAAAATGCGAGAAGTCAAAACGCAACCGATCAGCACTAACAAGTGACCCTGCTTGATTCACGTGCGTACCTAAGACATCTTTTAATGCTTGATGTAATAGGTGTGTGGCGGTATGATTTTTCTCAATCAATAATCGACGTTCACGGTCAATTTGTGCCGTTACAGTCTCATCTAATTGAAGCTCACCTTCAGTGATTTCGATCAGGTGAAGGTGTTGCCCTTTCGGTGCTTTTTTCACTTCTTTAACCGTCGCTTTAAAGTGATCATTATAAATCACGCCTAAGTCTGACTGTTGACCGCCACTTTCTGCATAAAACGGTGTTTCAGCTAAAATCACAAACGCTTCCTCTCCGGTGACTTGATCGACAAAGGTTTGATTTTCAATCATCGCCACAACCGTCGTGGTGATTTCGTGGGTTGTATAACCGACAAACGTACTGTCTTTTGTTAGTTCACTAAAGACACTGTCTTGGACTTGCATGGAATCCACTTTTTGACGCGCATTACGTGCGCGTGCTTTTTGTTTTTCCATCTCTACTAAAAAGCCTGCTTCATCAATTGTAAAACCTTGTTCATGCGCATATTCTTCCGTTAATTCTTTCGGGAAACCGTACGTATCATACAACTTAAAGACATACTCACCTGGCACAACCGTTTCATTGCTCTTCGTTTGTTGGTCAATAATGTCAGACAGAATAACTAAGCCGTCATGTAATGTTTCATGGAAGCGTTCTTCTTCCGTTTGAATCACATTCATAATAAAGTCTTGTTTTTGTTTTACTTCTGGATAAAAGGCTTCCATAATAGAAGCCACTGTAGGAACGAGTGACGCCATAAAAACTTTATCGATGCCAAGTTGCTTACTAAAACGAACTGCGCGTCTCAATAACCGTCTTAACACATACCCACGACCTTCATTAGAAGGTAAGGCACCGTCACCGACCGCAAAACTAACCGTACGAATATGATCACTAATCACTTTAAAGGCTGTATCCGTTTCTTTGTTGTCACCATAATTAACGGTGGTTAACTTTTCTACTTCTTTAATAATCGGTAAGAATAAATCGGTTTCGAAATTTGTTTCCGTCCCTTGGATGACACAAATCATTCGTTCAAGTCCCATCCCCGTATCAATATTTTTCTTCGGTAGTGGTGTATACGTGTCATCAGGATTATGGTTGTATTGAGAAAACACTAAATTCCAAATTTCTAAATAACGATCATTTTCCCCGCCAGGGTAAAGTTCAGGATCATTTAAATCATTGCCATAAGCTTCCCCACGGTCATAAAAAATTTCCGTGTTAGGTCCACTTGGACCTTCACCGATATCCCAGAAATTTTCTTCTAAACGAATAATCCGCTCTTCTGGTAGTTTAATGGTATCCTTCCAGTAGCGGAACGCTTCATCATCTTCTGGATGCACGGTGACTGAAATTTTTTCTGGGTCAAAACCAATCCATTTATCACTCGTTAGAAATTCCCATGCATACTCAATCGCTTCTTCTTTGAAATAATCACCAATCGAAAAGTTACCTAACATTTCAAAGAACGTATGGTGACGCGGCGTGTAGCCAACGTTTTCAATATCGTTTGTTCGAATCGATTTTTGCGCGTTCGCTAGACGCGGATTAGCAGGCATGACGCGTCCATCAAAATATTTTTTTAACGTTGCTACACCGGAATTAATCCATAGTAACGTTGGATCTTCTTGTGGGATAAGTGAGGCACTCGGTTCAATCCGGTGGCCTTTTGATTCAAAGAAATCTAAAAACATTTGTCTTACTTCACTTGAGGTTAATGCTTTCATCTGTGTTCGCTCCTTTATTAATCATTACTTATATACAGCCATTTATTGCTAACGATAGGCAATATAAAAACTCCCATCCCTGCAATATCTTGCAGGGACGAGAGTTATCTTCGCGGTACCACCCTGATTATAGCTAACGCTATCACCTTTAGTGAATGATAACGGCATTCAACCGGTAAATGGTTAATTTACACTCAAAACGAGCTTCCATACCTCTTCATTTCGCTCACCTTACAGCCTAAGGGTAAGCGTCTCTTTAAATGGGCTGATATGTACTCCTGTTTCTCGACGTTTTTTTCTATCGTTTCACCCGATATTATAGAGAATCTTTTTGCCGCTGTCAATCGATAGTCTGATGAGTTGTTCCAGCTGGTGAAAATGTCATGTCTGATGAAACCTCTAGGTGAAGGTCACCTTCCTCATCTATCATATAGCCATACCATCGGTCTTCCACAACTTTAAACTCTAAACAGCATTCCATACAATAATAATGTTTAGTGGAAATTTCACCTAAACTTAAGTGCTGGCAGTAAAAACACCGCATACACGTCACCTCTTTTTTTGATTCAGTGTAGCCAAATCAAGGGGACGTTTATACATGCGTTCTGCTTTTTTATCCTAATCTTACATAAAATCAAACGGTGAGACGTCTTCATCGCCTAAAGCTTGTTCTTCTAAATCTTCTTCTAAACGTTCACGGTAGTCTTTATCGGTAAAAACACCCGTTAAACGTTCGATAAGTGTTGTATAACGTTCATTCGTGTCAATCGTGGTGACGCCCTCTAAAAAGGCTGCTTGGTCCCCGCAAATAATCAACGACTGTTTTGCTCGTGTCATTGCCGTATACAATAAGTTTTTCCTAAGCATTCGCCGGTAAGCACGGTCAACAGGCATGACGACAATCGGAAATTCACTCCCTTGTGACTTATGGATCGAAATACAATACGCATGGGTAATATTTAATAAATCCTGCCGGGTATAGGTGACATCATCCTCTTCAAAGGTGACAATTACTTGGTCTTCCCCGTCAATATTTTCATTTTCTCTAAATATGGCGGTTATTTTACCAATATCCCCGTTAAACACATTGTCTTCCGGTTGATTAACGAGCTGAATCACTTTATCACCGGTTCGAAACACGGTATCTTTCGTATGCAGTTCACGCGCACCTTTACGCTTAGGATTCACAACCGACTGGATGCGAGCATTTATTTCATTAATGCCGACATCCGTCTTATACATCGGCGCTAAAATTTGAATATCTTGAATATCAAATCCCCGCTCAATCGCCCGAATCACAATCGTTTCAATGGAGTGCAACAACTGGTGACGCTGACACGGGATAAAGTTGAAATCACTCGCTTTAGTTAAATCCGCTGCCGTTAATTCATCATGTTTAATTTGATGCGCCAATGTAATAATTTTCGATCCTTCTTTTTGCCGGTATACTTCATCAAGTTTAATTTGTGTCACTTGATGACTATGTAATAAATCACTTAACACCTGTCCAGGTCCTACAGACGGTAACTGGTCCTCATCTCCAACCAGTAACACTTGCATCGAAGATGGGATCGCTTTAAATAATTGATTGGCTAGAAAGATATCGACCATCGAGAATTCATCAATGATGATCATTTTACCCTCTAATGGATTGTCTTGCGTTTTTTCAAAGTGTTGATGCCCATCCCAACCGAGTAAACGGTGAATCGTATAGGCAGGTAAGCCGGTCGATTCGGTGATTCTTTTTGCGGCCCTACCGGTAGGGGCGGTGAGTATATACGGAAATTCACTGCGCTTCGCATAATCTTGTAACTTCATACTCACATCATTCAGTTCGCTATACGCTTTTAAAATCCCTTTAATGACCGTTGTTTTCCCTGTACCAGGTCCACCGGTTAAAATCATCACTTTCGTCATGAGTGCTTGTTTAATCGCTTCGTATTGAACTTTGCCGTAGGTCAAGTGTTCCTCTTCTTCTACTTCACCGACGACCTTTAATAAATCCGCTTCAACAATCGTCTCTTCTACTTCCAGCTCACTGATGCGCTTGAGTTGTGTCGTTAGTCCTGCTTCAGCATAATAACTGACGGGTAGGTAAATCCGGTCTTGTTCTTCAACTAAATACTCTTCTTCTGCCATTTCAACTAATTCTTTCATCAACATCTCGTCGGTGATATCATACCGACGCGCTTCCAGTAAGCGATTGACCTTCTCTCTTATTAAATCTTTTGGTAAAAAAACATGCCCGTCATTTAATGATTCATTCAGGACATAAAGAATTCCGGCTCTGATTCTTGACGGGTGATTTAAGCTAATGCCACGATCAGTCGCAATTAAATCCGCCCGGTGAAAGCCAAAACCTTCGATATCAAATACGTATTGATACGGATTTTCTTCTAGAATGTTAATGGCTTCATCTTGATAATGTTGATAAATCTTTTGCGCCAGCTTTAAACCAATCCCGACCTTTTGCAAGGCAACGACAACCGTGTCAAACCCTTGATATGTCTTTAATCGCTCGACTAAAATCGTCCGGCGTTCATCATTTAAACCTTTAATATCTTTTAACACATCGGGCGCGCGAATGATTTTATTAATCGCCCCTTCACCAAGCGCTTCCACAATCCGACTCGCTGTTTTTTTTCCGATTTTAGGAAAGAGATCACTCGACAAATAACTGACGAGCCCTTCCTCTGTCTTTGGCACATACCGCTCGTAGTGATCGACATGATACTGCTCACCAAATTTTTTATGATGGACAAACTCCCCGTAAAAGACATAGGCTTCACCAGGAAAGATTTCACCAAAGTAGCCTTTTACAACGAGTTCATCCTCATCAAATGCTTCGTTCGTCTTTAACACTTTTATTTTAGCAATGGAAAAGTGTTCGGCTTGATTGGTATAAATCGTATAAATCAATTCTCCACGAATATACTTCGTTTCTTCTGACACGTCCACCGCCCACTTTCTTACTGTTGATCTAATATTTGTTCAATCTGCATCAAGGTGCCTTGCGCAAGCGTATGTTCCGGGTCTAAGTCAAGGACACAGTTTAAATCTTTGATAGCTTCATCTGTTCGCTCTAAAAATAAATCACAGAGGGCGCGGTTATAAAGCGCATCTGCATGCGTCGGGTGACTCTTATAAACCCCATCAAATACACGATACGCTTCGTCTAATTGAGAAAGCTCTGCTAAAGCGAGCCCATACTGCATCGCAATATCACGATCATTTGGACTGAGCTCACTTGCATGCATAAGAAATGGAAGGGCTAGCTTAAAATCATCTCTTTTTAGGTGTGAGAAACCAATCATAAAATAAACATCCGCTTCAGTTAAACCTAAATCAATCGCTTCTGTATATTGGCGAATCGCTTGTTTATATTGCGCTTTTTCAAACAAGAGATTGCCAAGTCCGTAATATGCCGTTGCGGCTTTTGGATCAAGCTCAAGTGCTTTTTCATAAAAATCTTTTGCGCGCACGTCTTCATTAAGATGCGCTAACACATGGCCAAAGTTAATGTATCCGACTGGATTATCAGGTTCCGCTTCAATCGCATCGTTGAAAGCTTTCACAGCCATTTCATAGTTCTCATCTTGCATGTATTTAATGCCTTGTTCAATATAAGTCATATCGGACTCCTTTCTTATATTCTTTATTATTAACCTAAATAATCGAGGCGCTTGCCGTCTTTATAGACCTCATCAATCGTCGCCCCACCTAAACACACTTCATCTTGATAAAAGACGACCGCTTGACCCGGTGTAACGGCCTTTTCTTCTTGGTCAAACACGACATGAAGGTTGCCATCTGGTAATTGCGTCACCGTGACACCAGAATCTTTTTGACGGTATCTAAATTTCGCGGTTGCTTTAAATGTTGTTTCCTCAATCGGATTGACAAAGTTCACCTCAGAGGCAAGTAAAGCATCTGATGATAAGTACGGATTATGTTCACCCGCTTCAACATAGAGAATATTGTCATTTAAGTTCTTCCCAACAACAAACCAAGGGCCACCTGGACCACCAATACCGAGTCCTTGGCGTTGACCAATCGTATAGTACATCAAACCATCATGTTCACCTTTATCTACACCGTCCATCGTTTTGATCCGACCAGGTTGAGCGGGTAAATACTCACTTAAAAACGTTTTGAAATCACGTTCACCGATAAAACAAATACCGGTACTGTCTTTTTTCTTTGCGGTCGCTAAGTCATGTTCTAACGCCATTTGTCTCACGTCTTTTTTGGGTAAATGACCGAGTGGGAACATCACTTTTTCTAACACGTCATGTGACAGTTGATTTAAGAAATAGGTTTGATCTTTATTATCATCCACCCCACGCAACAATTCGATTTTACTATTCTCTCGTCTCAGTTGCGCATAGTGACCCGTCGCTACATAATCGGCTCCAAGCGAAAGCGCGTGGTCTAAAAAGGCTTTAAACTTAATTTCTTTATTACACATCACATCAGGATTTGGTGTGCGACCTTTTTTATATTCATCTAAAAAGTAGGTAAACACTTTATCCCAATATTGTTGTTCAAAGTTAACCGCAAAATACGGAATATCCAGTTGATTACAGACACGTATCACATCTTCATAATCTTCTGTCGCCGTACAAAAGCCATCGTCATCGGTATCATCCCAGTTTTTCATGAAAATACCGATCACATCATAGCCTTGTTGTTTCAATAGTAAAGCCGTCACGGAAGAATCCACGCCACCACTCATACCGACAACAACGCGGGTATGTTTATTATTACTCATAATTATCTGCTCCTTTATCATATTTAGTTAATATTAAATACCCAGAAAAAAGCACTAAAACATTTACATTAATTGGAAATCGTCTTTAATTGTTGAATTTTTTCTCTTATCTTAGCAGCTTTCTCATTCCTTGATGTATCTTCATACATCATTGCTAATTGATTCATGGTAATAATGTTATTTGGATCTATCTCCAGAGATTTATTGTAGGTTTCTTCAGAGCGATGAAAATCTTCTGTTTTCCAATAATAATAACCTAATAGCTGTAAGGCTTTACTATCCCCAGGGTAAGAATTTGTATATGCCTCTAGTTCTTTTAATCTAACATTTGGATTTTTTCCGCTTTCAATTGGATTTGTCTTGCTTTGCATCGTTAATATTTCCTCTATACCCTCTATTGATATTCCAACTTCATCCTTAAACGCTTTATAGAATTCTTTTTCTTGTGTCTCTAACATTATATTTCTAACAGAATCGTCCTCACTTATTTCAATGACTTTAAGTAGTGCGATGTGACTTTGTAAATAAGACGTATCATATTTCATTTTATTATTCATTTTTTTGAACTTATTAACTTTCCCTAAAAATATTGGTGACGTCTCTACACCAAAATAGTCTTCACTTAACTTTGCAATTCCTTCGATAAACCATACAGGATAATTATCAAAATTCAAATTGTTTTCTTTACAAAATGAATGTGTTTTAAAGTGGACATATTCATGAGAAAATACATCTTCTATATTTTCCACAGATATATGAATAACTAATCCATCGTATACAGCTAACCCTTTATGATTTGACGGTATTATTTCTTTTGTTTTTGTTTTAAATTCCTCCATAGAGGCGTACAAAATTAGTTCAAATGAATGCTCATCTCCTCCAAGAGATATGTCGGATAACATTTTATCCATTTGAGTTACAGAACGACTTATTTCCCGCTCTATTTTCTGAGTATCGTTAATATTAGTATAAATATATCCATCTGTAGAACCTACTAATTTCTTATTATATTTCATTTCACTAATAATATCGTTTACTTGACCCTCATATTGACTATCAGCTTTTCCTTCGAAATAATTAGTAATTTTTTCAATTGTCGAGTTGTCCATAATATGATGTTGTATGCTATCTAACAGAATAATTGCTAAAAATATAATAATTATAAATCGGCATATCTTTTTCATACACCCTCCATTTAATTTACTAACCCGAATCAACTTCTACAATTATGCACTTTTACCAAAAACCTACAAATAAATGAATAAAAACCAAAATCATCATATTCACGCTTTTTATTCAGATAGCTTTCTTAACCGTTCAATTGTTTGTTTGACACGCTTTGTAACCTCAATCATCGCCTGTTCTGTATGATGAAGACCAAAACTAAATCGGATCGCACTCAACGTACGTTCATCTTGTTCACCGTACATCGCCTTTAAGACATGTGAGGACGTCATCGCCCCCGCCGTACATGCGCTACCCGATGAAACAAACACCCCGTCTAAATCTAAATTCATTAACACTTGCTCAATGCGCGTACCTAAGAAACTCACATTACAAATCAGTGGACTAACCTTTTTCTCATCACCATTGATGACAATGTTATCGATGGTTGTTAGCTCTTGTTCAAATAGTGCTTTTAACTGTTTGAAACGTGCCTGACGGTTTAATTCTTCACCTAAAAATAGTTCAACCGCCTGTTTAAACCCGGCGATACCGGGTAAGTTCTCGGTTCCTGGACGACGCTTTCGTTCCTGATCGCCCCCAAAAAAGAGCGGCTGCAATTTAACCTCTCGGCGTTTATAAAGTGCCCCTATCCCTTTTGGTCCGTTAATTTTATGAGCGGTAACGGTTAATAAATCAACGTGTAACGCCTCCACATCAAGTGGCATAATACCGTATGCTTGGACCGCATCGGTATGAAATAACGCTTGATGGTCTTCTAACAGCTCACCCATCGCTTTGATCGGTTGAATCGTTCCGACCTCGTTATTCACCATCATGACAGAGACAAGAATCGTTTCGTCTGTCAGCGCCTCTTTTACAGCCTCTACCCCCACAACACCGGTTTCATCTACCGGTAAATAGGTCACAGTAAATCCAAGCGTTTCTAAGTAGTGACAACTATCTAACACCGCATGGTGTTCAATGGCTGAGGTAATAATATGTTTCCCTTTGTCTTGATGTTTTAACGCTGTACCGATGATCGCTAAGTTATCCGCTTCTGTTCCACCACTTGTGAAAATAATGTCTTTATCATTTGCCCCGAGTGACTTGGCAATGACCGTTCTTGCTTCATCTACTATTTTTCTTGACAGCCGCCCCAATTGATGAATACTTGACGGATTACCAAAGGCTTCAGTTAAAGCGTTGGACATTGTTGATGCGACATCCGGATGAAGCGGGGTAGTCGCCGCATGGTCAAAATATAAAGCCTCCATCTTCTTCATCCTCTCTCTTAAATATAGAACATATACGGTTCATTTTCTCCTGTTTCTTTATAAGTAGCTAAATCATCGAGTGTTGTTGTATCTAAGACATTTTTAACCGCATCACGAATCTGAATCCATAGGTGTTGTTTTTCTGGACTTTCGTCTTCGATTCCTTCAACTGGGGTAATCGGTCCTTCTAATATACGAATCACATCACCAGCCGTAATCTCATGAGCCGGTTTTGCGAGTTTATAACCACCATAGGCGCCTCTCACGCTTTTTACAAGTCCAGCATTGCGTAAGGGCGGGACTAACTGTTCTAAGTAATGCTCACTTAAGTCATGTTCTTCTGCAATCTTTTTTAAAGACACCGGGCCTTCTCCGTAATGTTTACTTAGGACAATCATCACGGTTAACCCGTAACGTCCTTTCGTTGAAATCTTCATCGATTAACACTCCTAGTCGTTTGTTTCTGTTGTCATTATATCATGAAGACGCTTCGACTTGCCATGTCTTCGAACTCATTAAACAGTTCACTATATTAATTCCTACAAATGTAGTATATTTTATATGAAACCGTCATACGACGTCAAGTCATTCGAAATGAAGCAGAAAATTTTGTATTAAAGGAGTTTTTACATGGCCACACAACCTCTCGCCTATCGCTTAAGACCTGAACACATGACAGATATAATCGGACAACAACACTTGATTGGGGAAGGAAACATGATCCGCCGTATGGTTGATGCCAATCGTTTAAGTTCGATGATTCTATACGGTCCACCAGGTACCGGTAAAACATCGATGGCAATGGCGCTCTCAGCGACACTCGGATTACGCTACAAAGTATTAAATGCGGTGATTGATAAAAAGAAAGATATTGAAATTGCGATTGAAGAGGCAAAAATGCACGGTAACCTCGTGGTGATTATGGATGAGGTGCACCGATTAGATAAAGCCAAACAAGATTATTTACTGCCGCATGTTGAAAGTAACCTCATCACATTAATTGGCTGTACGACAAGTAACCCTTACCACGCCATCAATCCGGCGATTAGAAGCAGAGTACACCTATTTGAACTACAAGCCCTTACGAAGACGGATGTATTAGATGCCTTGAACCGGGCCATTCATGACCGGAAAAAAGGCCTTGGCGAGATGCCGCTTCAAGTAACCGATGACGCCCTTCTTCATTTTGCGGACAGTTCAAGGGGTGATTTGCGTGCCGCTTTAAACGGGTTAGAGCTCGCGGCTTATTCTACCGCTAAGAACAGTGAAGGCATCATCGTTATTGATTTAAATGTCGCCGAACAGTGCATGCAGAAAAAAAGCTTCACCCATGACAAAGATGGTGACCATCATTATGATGTCCTATCTGCCCTGCAAAAATCGATCCGCGGCAGTGATGTCGATGCAGCTCTGCATTACTTGGCGCGTTTAATTGAAGCAGGTGACTTAGATAGTATCGCCCGGCGCTTAACCGTGATTGCTTATGAAGATATCGGCCTTGGCAATCCGCAAGCAGGACCACGAACGCTTCATGCGATTGAAGCAGCTGAGCGGGTCGGTTTTCCGGAAGCACGCATTCCACTTGCGTCAATTACGGTAGAACTTGCCCTATCACCAAAATCCAATGCGGCTTATAAAGCACTGGATCACGCCTTAAAAGATATTCGGTCAATGGATACAGGAGAAGTTCCTGATCATTTAAAAGATAGCCACTACCAAGGAGCTAAACATATGGGTCATGGCATTGGCTATAAATATCCGCATGACTATCCTGGTGCGCGCGTGAAACAACAATACTTACCAGATAAAATTAAACATAAGCAGTATTACCAACCGATTGAAACCGGAAAATTCGAACGTGCGTTAAAACAAATGCATGAACAAATTAAAGCGTTGAATAAAAACTAGTGATCATGAACACACTACTTATATCTACAAGTCTTACAACATACACTAGTAAAAACAAGGATATAAGAAAGGAATGTTCATATGACAAAGTTACGCCAAGACGCATGGAGCCACGAAGAAGACTTGTTGTTAAAGGACACGGTGCTCAAGCATATTGAATCAGGTGAAACTCAGTTACAAGCGTTTGATTTAGTAGCAAAAGAAGTGCACCGAACACCGGCTGCTTGCGGTTTCCGCTGGAACAAAGAACTACGAAGTCGGTATCAAAAAGAGATTAGTGAGGCCAAAACAGTCAGACACGCAACCTTACGTAGTCAACGACAACACAAAACAATGGTCAAAACAAAAATGACAAAAGACGCACCAAAAGAGATTCATACACTATTAGAACGGCTAGGGCACTATACAGATAAGCAACAAAACCTTATCGCTGAGCAAGACAAAGTAATCGAACAATTAAAGTCCGATAACAAGAAATTAGAACAAACCGTGCATCAACTTGAAACAAAACTCACATCGGTTGAAGAAGACTATCACACGTTTATTTCTATTATGGAACGAGCGAGAAAAATGGTTGTTCTTGACCCAACGGATCAACAAACCTTTACCATGGACAAAAACGGCAATCTACAATCCATCGCAAAATAAAGACACGTTACCCTAACAGGTGACGTGTCTTTTTTACAAAACGTTTATAATAAAACTATTCATACACTTTCACTCATATACTTTTTTGTTGCTAACTATTTCTGTTAGTTCCAGATCCCTCACTTGCCAACGTGTTTGTCCTTTGTCAAAGTAGAAGTGCATCTCATGTGACGCGACACCGGATTGATCCACTAATTCATACTGAAGAAAAAATTCTCCCTGATTAGCGTAACCAAAGTTAATCAGATCTATCTGAATCGATGCCACCTCTTCGATATCTTGACGCAAGAAGCCAAAATACACTGGCACAATTGATCCATTTTCTGTTTTTTCAATCCGATCACTATAAACCATCAAGGATGGCGAGGTCAGTTCTTCTAACACATCCATGTCTTGATCAATTAGAGCGTGTATATATTCTTTGGCATATTGATCAAGATCAAGGTAGATGTCAATTTCTTGTTGTAATCTTTCATTTTGATTTTTGGCATTAAAAACTTCTTGATCTAATCGACTGATTTCTCCTTCTAGTTGCGTTATTCGGTGACGTAACGTGTCATTTGTTTCTTTTTCTTCTACTAGGTTTAAGTCGCTCTCTGAATGATAATCAAACCATACATAAATGATAATCAAGCCAATCATTAGTACACTAACACCAACAACTATCCACCAATGTAACTGTCTTTTTTTCATATTGAATTCCTCCCTACCCATTAACTGTAACATGTTTGATTAAGAGAGAAAACGCTATCTTTGAAGTATCTTTTTTTCTTAAGTTAAGGAAATATCGATAGCGATCAGTGGCTTTATAAGATTTAACATAAAAAAGCCCACCCAGAGGGTGAGCTTTTAATCATCATGTATAAAGATAATCCCGATCGTGCCGTCTCAATAGAAAGTTTTGAACCCGCTCTAGGCAGGTGGGTGCCCTGTCTCTTGACTCTTAAGTCCTCAATCGAGTGGGGCATGTAATCCTCAAGAAAACATTGGGCTCCCGACTTTAAAATGTTCGGTCAAAACATTTGGATTTTCAACGAACACATCAGGATTAACTTGTAAGATTATCTTAGCACAGTTCAGTGTGATAATCAACCCAATTTGTAAGGGGTTACAGTCTATTATTCTTCCGAATTTTTCGCTTGAAGTTGCAGATGTAATTCGTCTAATTGCGCCTCACTTACTGTACCTGGTGCGTTTGTTAATGGATCCGATGCCGATGCTGTTTTAGGGAATAAAATCGTATCACGCAGATTCGTTTTACCTGCCAGTAACATGACTAATCGGTCAAAACCAAGTGCAATCCCTCCATGTGGTGGGGCACCGTATTCCAGTGCTTGCATGAGGAAGGCAAATTGTTCGTTCGCTTCTTCTTTTGTGAAACCTAATACTTCAAACATTTTCTCTTGTAAGTCTTTCTTATAAATACGCAGCGATCCCCCACCTAACTCAAAACCATTTAACACTAGGTCATAAGCTGAAGCTTTCACTTGTTCTGGTGCTGATGAAAGTTTATCAATATCTTGTTTTTGTGGCAGTGTAAACGGGTGGTGTGCCGCAAAATAGCGTCCGAGGTCGGCATCGTATTCAAGTAATGGCCAATCTGTTACCCACAAGAAGTTAAAGACAGATTCATCAATGAGATCAAGGTCTTTAGCAATTTTTTGACGTAATGCGCCTAGGCTATCATACACGACAGATGTTTTATCAGCAACGAATAATAATAAATCATTATCCTTTGCTTCAAGGGCTGTTTGAATCGCTTGTTGTTCTTCTGCTTCAAAGAATTTTGCGATTGGACCTGTTAAACCATCAGCTGTTACTTTGAGCCAAGCTAAACCTTTTGCGCCGTAAATTTTAACATAGTCGGTAAGTTTATCAATGTCTTTACGTGAGAATTTGTCCGCAAAGCCACTGACATTAATCGCACTTACCTTACCGCCACCAGCGACCGCATCTTTAAACACTTTAAATCCGGCCTCTTTCACTGTTTCTGATAAGTCAACAAGTTCTAAACCAAAACGTGTGTCGGGTTTATCTGAACCAAAACGACTCATCGCGTCATCATACGTTAGGCGTGGCAGTGGTAATGATAAATCTACACCCTTTACTTCTTTCATGACACGCGCCATCATGCGCTCTGTCATCGCCATAATCTCTTCTTCAGACATAAAACTTGTTTCAATATCAATTTGTGTAAATTCAGGTTGACGGTCTGCTCGTAAATCTTCATCACGGAAACAACGCGCAAATTGGAAGTAACGTTCAAAACCAGCGACCATAATTAACTGTTTAAATAACTGTGGCGATTGTGGTAACGCATAGAAGTGACCTTCATGAATACGTGATGGGACAAGATAATCTCTGGCACCTTCTGGTGTGCTTTTCGTTAACATCGGTGTTTCCATTTCTAAATAACCTTCGTCATTTAAGAAAGAACGCATGACTTGTGAGGCATGGTGACGTAACTTAAACGTTTGTTGCATCGACTCACGACGTAAATCGAGGTAACGGTATTTTAAGCGAACATCTTCTGATACATCCTCACCATCTAATACCGTAAATGGTGGATTCTTTGCTTCATTTAAAACCGTTACCGCTTCTACTAACACTTCAATCTCACCTGTGACCATCTTTTCATTGATTGTGGCATCATCACGCTTAACGACTTCACCTTGTACTTCAATCACATACTCACTGCGGACAGATTCTGCAATCTGAAGGGCTGCTTCACTTTTAGCCGGTGTAAATACTGCTTGAACAATCCCACTGCGATCACGTAAATCAATAAAGATTAAGCCACCTAAATCACGGCGCTTTTGCACCCACCCTTTTAATACCACGTGTTTTCCAGCATCCGAAAGCCTTAGCTCTCCCGCAAGTTGTCTTTTCTCTGTCATGTTTTATCCCCCTATCATTTTGATTGAATATAATCGACTAACGTATCAAAAGCGACCATTTCTTGTTCGCCTGTTGCCATGTCTTTTACTGTCGCTTGTTGTTGTTTGACTTCTTCTTCACCGAGTACGACGACAAACTTTGCTTGGTTACGGTCGGCATCTTTAAACTGAGCTTTCATTTTTCGATCTAAATAATCTTTATCAACCGATAGACCACTCTTTCGTAATCTTTGCGTCAAGGCATAAGCCGGTACTTTTGAGGATTCACCTAAACTAACGACATAAACATCGAGTCCTTCGTTAACGGGTAAAGTGATCCCTTCATTCTCAAGTGCCATAAGGAGACGCTCAACACTTAAAGCAAATCCAATACCGGGTGTTTCTGGACCGTCTAAGTCTTCGACTAAACCGTTATAACGTCCCCCACCTGATAAGGTTGTGATCGCGCCAAAACCTTCTGCCGCACTCATAATCTCAAATGCCGTGTGGTTATAATAATCTAACCCACGAACTAAGTTACTATCCACTTCATAACGAATACCTGAAGCATCTAAATATTGTTTGACTTGGTCAAAATATTCACGTGCCTCGTCAGTCAAATAATCTAAGATTTTCGGTGCCTCTTTCATTGCTTTGTGATCGCGATCTTTTTTACAATCAAGTACGCGGAGTGGATTTTGATCAAGACGTGTTTGACAATCAGAACATAACTCCTCACGGTAAGGGCTAAAGTGATTGACTAAAGCTTGACGATGATTCTCACGACTTTCTTTATCACCTAATGAATTAATCACGAGCTTTAATGAATGAAGCCCTAACGATTGATAGAAAGTCATCGCCAGTGTAATCACTTCTGCATCAATCGCCGGATCTTTACTCCCGAGCGCTTCAACACCGAGTTGAACAAATTGACGCATCCGTCCTTGTTGCGGACGTTCATAACGAAACATTGGTCCGTTATAAAAAAGTTTTTGCGGTTGGTTAGCTAAACCATAGAGTTTATTTTGAACAAAAGCACGCACGACAGATGCGGTACCTTCTGGACGAAGCGTTAAACTTCTATTCCCACGATCTTCAAATGTATACATCTCTTTTTGGACGATATCGGTCGTATCTCCTACTCCGCGTTGGAATAGTTCCGTATGTTCAAAAATAGGTGTCCGAATCTCTTGGTAATTAAACCGGCGACATATATCAATAAATGTTGCTTCGACATATTGCCATTTCTCTGATTCTCCTGGCAAGATATCTTGCGTTCCCCGTGGTAAACGAATCATGTAAATCTCCCCTTAAATTAGTATATTTTTACAATTTGGACATAAAAAAAACGCCTCCCTATGAAAGGGACGAGCGATTACCCGTGTTGCCACCCTAGTTGAATACAAAAATCGTGTATTCCACTTATCACAATAACGCCTGCTCGCGACTATATTTACTATCATTTCAATATAGTACCTCAGAGATGTCCTTCATTAAAACGCAAAATAGGAATTGTTTCAGCCGAGGCAACTCCCTCTCTTGATTCGCACTTTTTAACTACTGTTCTCATCATCGGTGATATTCGATCAAATTGTTTGAATTGTTTATAATATTACTGATAAAGCATAGGAATGTCAAGTAAGTTTTTTTACCTTTTTTAATCTTTACATACGCTTTACGTTTTGTCACGCACAATCTTCTTGATGTTGCTTAAAATCTTTTGACTCACCTAAGCTTTACACGTATGATAGAGATTGAAAAACAAATACTGAAGGGAGTGAACTGTTGCTTTTTAGAAGCAACCGAAATATGATTGACTACTTTAAAAAAAGACTTTACATATTAATAGGCATGGGACTTCTTGCCTTATTCATTCATCCCCTCACGATCTTCGCTCAAACGGCGATGATTGATACGGATGATTTACTCGTAAGAGGCGGTCCTGGGACATCGTATGAACCGATTGGACACGTGAATACCGGTGATCAGTTCACAATCGAAGCAATTGAATCACCTTGGTTACAAATTACTTATAACAATACTACAGGTTGGGTACACGAAGATTATGTCACTATCTCAAGTGAGCCGGCTATTGATGCGTCAGATGAGGAAATAGCGAATGAGACACCCACTGACACACCGACTCAAACATACCCTTATGAGACACGAATATCAATTCCATTGGTCCATGTAAGACAAGACGCGTCTCTTACAAGTGAGATTACCCATAGACTAAATAAAAATGATCCTGTCACCATTACGGATGAACAAGGCGATTGGTACCAAGTAGCGATAGATAATGCAACAGGTTATATAAAAAAACAGGTACTTGATTTAACTTTAACAAAGCCTGTTGGTCAATCACCTTTACTCAACAAAACCATTGTCATTGATCCTGGACATGGCGGTATCGATGTTGGGGCTATTAGTTTAAATGATGAATATGAAAGTCAATTTGCGATGCAAACGGGACGTGTGCTAGAACGTTACTTAAAAAGACAAGGTGCTAACGTCGTCTTTACTAGAGATGATGATTATTACTACAGTTTGACCTCACGAGCGACACTCAGTAACTACTTAAAGTCCGATATGTTTTTAAGTCTCCACTATAACAGTGAGCCCGCTTATCCATCAGCGAATGGGATTAATACCTATTATCGCGAGCCTGGTTTTGAAACACTCGCTGAAACAGTCCATCACTCACTGCTTGAGGAAACGTCCGCAAACGACCGCGGGGTTGCCTCAGGTAATTACAGCGTCCTTAGAAACAATCGTCGACCTAGCTTATTATTAGAACTTGGTTTCTTATCTAATAACGCAGAAGAACAAATGATTAAACAAGCAAGCTATCATGAAAAATTAGCTAAAGGCATTACCGATGGGGTTACTGACTACTTTGAGACTAGACCCTAACACTTGAATTATTCACTTATAATAATGGTCCTATCATTTATTTGAAAAAGAAAGACCCAATCACGTGTCGTTAATGACGACTGTAGCGATTGGGTCTTTATCTATCTTTATTTATTCAAGTCGTAAATTTCACCTTTAACGAGGTACATAATATTTTCCGCGACATTCGTTAAATGATCGCCAAAACGCTCAATGTATCGGGTACTGAAAGCGACTTGCATGATGAGTTGAATTTCATCTTTTTCTGTCGCTTTATTTGATAACATATCTTTTAACACTTGACCAAACAGTGCATCAATTTCATCATCTTTTTCTGATAATTGCTTGGCTTTTAAAATATCTTCTTCATCATATGCTTCAATCGCAAGATCAATCATGGTATTTGCGATTTTTGTCATTTGATAAAGACGCGGATCAATCGTTAATTGATGTTCGTTACCTAAGTGAATCGTTGAACGCGCAATATTTTTAGCGTTATCGGCCATACGCTCAATATCTGTCGCTAAACGAATGGCGACAATCAATCGGCGTAAATCCGTTGCGACAGGTTGTTGTTTCGCAATCATTAATATCGCCATATTATTAATGTCTAAGTCTAACTCATCTAATGATTTATCATCTTCAATCACTTGTTTTGCTTCTGTGACATCTGATTCATATAAGGCTTTAACTGATCGATTTAACTGTTCCTTACTTGCTTCTAATAACGCGATGACGCGTCGTTTCACTTGCAGTAACTCATCTTCAAATTGTCGTCTACGTACCATGAATATAGCCTCCTCTTAATTAACCAAAACGTCCTGTAATATAGTCTTCCGTACGCTCATCTTTTGGATGTTGGAAAATATCATCTGTATAATCATATTCAATTAATTCACCATTTAGCATAAAGGCGGTACGGTCAGAAATACGGGCCGCTTGCTGCATGTTATGTGTCACGATAACAATGGAGAAATCTTTTTTCAATTCTTGAATTAGTTCTTCGACTTTTAAGGTTGATTTAGGGTCAAGCGCCGAGGTTGGCTCATCCATTAAGATCACATCTGGTTCAATCGCTAAGGCTCGCGCAATACATAGACGTTGTTGTTGCCCACCAGACATGCCGTAGGCATTTTCCTTCAAGCGGTCTTTCACTTCATTCCAAATCGCTGCCCCGCGTAAACTCGATTCAACAATGTCATCTAAAATTTTACGATCTTTAATCCCGTGGATACGAGGTCCATAGGCTATATTATCATAAATGGATTTTGGAAATGGATTGGGTTTTTGAAATACCATGCCTACTTTTGTTCGTAAATCTTCCACCATAAAGTTTGGATCAAGAATGTTTTCCCCACGATACTCAATCGTTCCCGACGTGTGCACACTAGGTACAAGTTCAACCATCCGATTAAGTGTCTTTAAGAACGTCGACTTACCACAACCAGAGGGTCCTATAATGGCAGTGACTTCTTTTTCATAAATCGGGAAGTTTACGTTTTTTAGGGCATGTGTGTTGCCATACCATAAATTTAAATCTTTCGTATCATACACCTTTGTCGGTTGTTTCTTTTCTTCTTGCCGTGTATTTTTAATATCTGTCACAAATTTCATGATTAAGTCCCCTTTTAATAACGTCGTTGGAATTTATTTCGAATTACAATCGCTGTACCATTTAAAATAAATAGCATTACCAATAAGACAATAATCGTCGCTGAAGCTAAGAATTGATATTCTTCGACTAATGACGCATCAAGTGTCCAGTAATAAATCTGCATGGGCAAGACGGTAAACCGGTCAAATAACCCACCCGGAAACGGTAAGAGTAAAGCAGGAATACCAAGTACAACGAGTGGGGCCGTTTCCCCAATCGCACGCGATAGCGCGAGAATAGAGCCTGTTAAAATACCAGGTAAGGCTGCTGGTAGAATAATATTTTTAATTGTTTGCCACTTTGTTGCCCCTAACCCAATGGAGGCTTCACTTAAGTAACTTGGTACGGCTCTTAATGCTTCCTGACTCGATACAATCACGATCGGTAACACGAGTAAGGACATCGTTAAACCCCCGGCTAAAACGACACTACCTAAATTTAAAAGGTTCGCAAAAATAGTCATCCCGAGAATACCATACACAATCGAAGGTACCCCGGATAGGTTAGCGATATTCGTTTGAATAATCGTTTGAAGTTTTCCTTGTTTTGCATACAACTCATTATATATTGCCGTACCGACTCCTAAAATAATTGTAACCGGGATAACAACCGCCATGAGCCATAACGTTCCTAAAATTGCCCCCATGATACCTGCACGTTCAGCATTGGTGGATAACTTACCTGTTAGAAAATCTAAATTAATATAAGGAATACCCTCCGTAATAATTTGATAAAATAATACCCCTAACACAAACACACCAAACGTGGTCGCGAGTAAGAAAACGCCACTCAAACCTTTATTTAACGCAACGCGGCGTTTCATGCGCTTTTGAATTCTTTCTGATGTCATATGTGTAGCCATTAATATTCCTCCCTGAAGCGACGTGCAATGTAGCGCGCTAAAATATTCATCAGTAATGTGAAGACAAAGAGCGTCATTGCTACGGCGTATAAACTATAGTAAATCGTCGACCCGCGACTCGCATCCCCTCCAGCAACTTCCACGACATAGGCTGTCATTGTCTGCATCGATTGGGTGATATCAAACGTGAAGTTCTTCGAACTCCCACTCGCAATAGCTACGATCATGGTCTCCCCAACGGCTCGAGAAATCCCTAAAACGAAAGCGGCTACTATGCCTGAAAAGGCTGCTGGAATAATGACTTTAAATGTTACCTCTAACTTTGTCGAACCTAACGCTAACGCCCCTTCACGCATCGCATTCGGCACACTGTTCATCGCATCTTCTGATAAAGAGGCAATCATTGGAATAATCATGACCCCCATAACAAGACCCGGCGCTAAAATATTGGTGGCACTCATCTCAGGAATAAACTGGCGCAAAAAAGGTGTCACAAATGTAAAAGCAAAAAAACCATACACAATTGTTGGAATACCTGCCAGTAATTCTAATACAGGTTTTAGTACTCGACGGGCTTTATCTGAAGCATACTCACTTAAATAGATTGCCGTCATCATACCGATGGGTCCCGCTACAACCATCGCAATCACAGACGATATAATCGTGCCGTTAATCAAAGGTAAAATCCCGAATTTTGGATCTTGACTTAACGGTCGTAATACTGTGCCTGTAAAAAATTCGACAATTGACACGCGATTAAAGAACTCAAATGTCTCTGAAATCAATACAAATACGATACCAATCGTTGTTAGTATCGAAATCATAGCGATGCCTAACAACAGATTCGGTACAGCTTTTTCTCCTATGGAACGGAAAGATTGCTTTTGTCGATTTTTTTCAATCATACTTTTTACACGCACAGTAGATGTGCTTTCTTTATTATTATCTACCACAGTAAACCCACCTTTTTCAAGCCAATAAGTTGAGCCCAAAGGCTCAACTTCACTGACTATCGTTATCTAAAAATTATAGTCCTTTTAATTCATCAACGAGTGCTTGAACTTCTTCTTCTGGAAGAGGTGCAAAACCAGTTTCTCCTGCAAATGTATTAACGTTTTCCATCAAGTAAACGGCATAGTCTTTGACTTGTGGCTTTTCTTTTGCCATGTTCACATTTAAGTAAGTGAACACGGGACGAGTAAATGGCGCATAGTCGCCGTCTTCAGCGATTGTGTCAAGTGAAGGTTCAACAGGACCCTCACCAAAATCTACATTTACCGCTTGTAATTGATCTTGGTTGTTTACATAGTATCCAAATCCAAAGAATCCAATCGCATTCACATCTTCACTCACTAATGTTACAAGCGTTGAGTAATCTTGTTGTAAGTTAGCGTCTGCTTTTAAATCTTGTTCTTCTAAAATTGTTTCATAGAAGAATTCATACGTTCCGTGGTTTTCATTTGGGCCATAAGTGTTAATATCTTCATCTGGGAAATCAGGGTTAATATCTGACCATTTTTCAATGTCGCTATCTGCTTTAAAAATATCAATCACTTGTTGTTCTGTTAACTCTGTTGCCCAATCATTATCTGGGTGAAGTACGAAAGTCAGACCATCAAGCGCAACTTTTAATTCTTTGACTTCAATACCTAAGTCATCAGCCATTTGTTGTTCTTCTTCTTTAATGTGACGTGAAGCATCATTAAAGTCTGTACCGTCTTCTGCTAAGAACTTTTTGAAACCAGCACTTGTACCAGAGCGGGCAACTTCAACTGATACATTCTCTTCTTCAGTTACCATGTACTCTTCGGCAATACGTGCCATCAAAGGATAAACCGTACCTGAACCATCAACAACAACGCTACCAGATAGTTCTTCAGTTTCTGTACCTGAATCACTTGACGTATCATCGCCACCACAGGCGGCAAGTACACCTAACATTAAAACTAAAGTAAATAGTACCCATACCTTTTTCATTTTCAGCATTTCTTTCGTCCTCCTTATTGGCATCTCTTTTTTTATGACATATCTCTTTGCCACACTTACATCATAACGAACGGTTATGAAGCTAACGTTAATCGTGTGTAAAGAAGTTGTAAAGTTCAACAAACTTGTTATGATTATTAGCTAAATCATTGATATATCAACGTTTTTATGACTTATTTTTTTAAATTTTTTATAGAATAGCACCTGACTTAAAATTACCTACTTGTTTTTCACTCGAAAAAATCAATGACTTTTCTAAAAATACACCAACGTCTTTTATAATTTGGACGAAAACACAAAAAAGATGTAAGCATCCTCATAATAAGGAAACTTACATCTTTCGTCATTAAACACCTATTATTTTCGGTCATCCGTATCCACTATTAATGTAACTGGACCATCATTAGTGAGTGACACGTCCATCATTTCACCAAAGACACCTGTTTCAACGTGAACACCTGCATCCATTAATTGTTGATTAAACTGATTGTAGAGTTCTTCAGCTTGTGTCGGTTTAGCGGCCGCCATAAAGTTGGGACGACGTCCCTTTCTCGTGTCACCATATAAGGTAAATTGTGAAATCGACAGAATCGATCCTCCAACATCCATTAAACTATGATTCATCTTCCCTGCTTCATCTTCGAATATGCGTAAATGCGGAATTTTTTTGACTAAATAGTCGACATCATCGACCGAGTCGTCTTGAGTAACGCCAACAAGTAGGACTAGGCCAAAATCAATTTGACCAGTGACTTTACCATCGACAACGACTTTTGCTTCTTTACTTCTTTGTAGGACAACTCTCAAATTAAAACCCCTTTACTGTACAATTCTTTCAACGGTATACACATCTTTAATTTGTTTTAACTTATCTACGACTTTACGTAAATGTTGAATGTTATGAATGAGAATGGTTAAGTGAATGATCACCATCTTATTTCGATCAGATTTACCACTAACAGCAATAATATTTGTCCCCATCTCGTTAATGTTATGCAAGACATCGTTTAACAATCCACGACGATCATAACCGGAGATTTCAATATCTACGTGATATTGCTTCGTCATACTATCATGATTTTCCCATTCCACTGACAGTGCTTTATCTTTCATTTCTTGGCTACTGACATTCGGACAATCTTTCCTATGAACAGACACGCCACGACCTTTCGTTACAATACCGATAATCTCATCACCTGGAACAGGATTACAACATTTCGCCAGTCTAACAAGAAGATTATCGACACCTTCAACTTTCACACCTGATGATTTCGACTTCGTTGGTCTTGACTTTTGTTTTTGCTGGACTTTTTCAATACTTTCCTGTAGCTCTTGTTTATCCTCTTTTTTACGGAACTTATCTGTTAAGCGCGTCGAAATCTGCGTGGCATTAATTCCCTGATATCCAACAGCAGCGTACATATCATCGATACTTATAAAGTTAAAACGATCGGCAACTTTTTGTAAGTTGTCTTGTGAAAGCACTTCTTTTGGATCAAAACCTGTCGTACGCACTTCTCGGTCGACGAGTTCGCGACCTTTCACAACATTTTCGTCACGTTGTTGCTTCTTAAAGAATTGTTTAATTTTATTTTTCGCTTGTGATGTGGTCGTCATCTTCAGCCAATCACGTGATGGACCATATGAATGTTTTGAGGTCATCATTTCGATAATGTCCCCATTTTTCAACTGATAATCCAGTGGTTCCATCTTGCCATTAACACGCGCGCCAATCGTATGATTACCGACTTCTGTATGAATTTTATAGGCAAAGTCAATCGGTACAGCACCTTTAGGAAGTTCAATGACGTCGCCTTTTGGCGTAAAGACATAAACCAAATCAGCAAACAACTCCACTTTTAATGACTCCATAAATTCTTCGGCATCATGCGTATCAGACTGTGATTCAAGAATTTCTCTAAACCAAGCGAGTTTTTCTTCGGAGTTAGGCTTTTTCGTTAACGTCTTACCTTCTTTATAGGCCCAGTGAGCCGCAATCCCGTATTCGGCAATTTCATGCATTTCCTTCGTCCGGATTTGCACTTCTAATGGCGAGCCCATCGGACCAATGACGGTCGTATGCAGCGATTGATACAGGTTAGGTTTTGGCATCGCGATATAATCTTTAAACCGACCAGGCATCGGTTTCCAACACGTATGAATAATGCCAAGGACGGCATAACAATCTTTGATACTATCGACGATAATTCTCACCGCTAATAAATCATAAATCTCATTGAATTGTTTATTTTGTATCACCATCTTACGGTAAATGCTATAAAGGTGCTTTGGTCGCCCAGAAAATTCTGCTTTAATATTGACATCATCTAATTGGCGTTTGACTTCACCGATTACATCATCTAAATAATGCTCACGTTCCTCGCGCTTTTGTTTCATTAAATTCACAATCCGGTAATACTGTTGTGGATTTAAGTAACGTAAGCTTGCATCTTCTAATTCCCACTTAATCGTAGAAATCCCGAGTCGATGCGCTAGGGGCGCGAATATTTCTAACGTTTCATTAGCAATACGGCGCTGCTTTTCTGCGGGTACATGCTTTAGTGTGCGCATGTTGTGCAGGCGGTCAGCAAGTTTAATCATAATGACACGAATATCTTTAGACATGGCGATAAACATTTTGCGGTGGTTTTCCGCTTGTTGCGCTTCTTTTGATTTATATTTAATTTTACCTAGCTTTGTCACACCATCAACAAGCATGGCGACCTCTTCGCCGAAAGTTGCGGATAGCTCTTCTAATGTAATAGAGGTATCCTCTACAACATCATGCAAAAAACCTGCCGCAATGGTTTCTTTATCTAAACCGAGTGATACGATGATACTTGCGACTTGAACAGGGTGAATAATATAAGGTTCACCCGATTGTCTAAATTGCCCTTCGTGGGCCTGTTCGGCATAATCGTATGCTCGGCGAATAAACGCAATATCAGCTTCATCTAAATAACGCGAGGCTTCTTCAATCACCTCGTCGATTGTTAATACTAAATCTCTTGCCATGTTTATCACCTAAATCCTTTAGTCTGTATATGTCTCTTTATTATCTACCATCATAACATGGATTCCCTCTATTTTATAATAAGTTACGTCGTTTAATCAATACGCGCGCACATGAAGAATAATCAACCATCACTTTTTCGAAAGCACGTCTTTAAAAACCTAGCAAAAAACGCGCCCAACGGCGCGTCATGTTTACTCGTAATGCATTAATGTTAAAACATCGTATCCTTCTAACTTATCACGACCATTTAAATAATCTAGTTCAATTAAGAACGCACACCCAACGACTTCTCCACCAAGTTCTTCAACTAATTTGATCGTTGCTTCAATTGTTCCACCTGTTGCGAGTAAGTCATCGGTAATTAATACACGTTGACCTGGCTTAATCGCATCTTTATGAATGGTTAAGACATCTTTACCGTATTCTAAACCATAATCTACTTTAATGACTTCACGTGGTAATTTTCCTTCTTTACGGACAGGTGCAAAACCAATTTCTAAGGCATATGATACCGGACAACCGACAATAAATCCACGTGCCTCTGGTCCTACGACGATATCAACGTCTCGCTCTTTTGCATAAGTCACAATCTCATCTACTGCTTTCTTATAAGCCGGGCCATTATCCATCAGTGGAGTAATATCTTTAAACTGTACCCCTTCTTTTGGCCAATCCTCTACTAATGCAATGTGTTTTTTATAATCCATTTACTTTTTCCTCCTCTAGTGAGTCACTTGACTCTAATCCAGTAAGTAACCAAGAAACGAGCGCTTGATAACTTGAATAATATAAAATCGATTCAATGTCAATTTTGTTCTGTTGGCGTTGATAACTATTAGCCGTTTCTAATGGCCGCTTATCAACAGACGGATTGGGTACAAGAACCCCATTCGCTATTTTAACAAATTCGAGCTCAGAAAACACCTGAATCATGAATTTAATTTTATTTATTTTCCAACCCTTATGTTTAGCCACGCGTAAACTATCACGTTCCAAATAAAATTGGCCTTGCTTAATAATAAAGGCGTACAACCATTTAAAATCATCTCGCGACGGTAATACTTGTAACGTCTCTTCATCTGCTTGGTAGCATAAATATATGTTTTCAGGCGACGTCTTTTTAATCAATGTAACGAAATGGTCAAGTGACTCAGGTAAGTCTGTCACAATTAAATTTTGAATCGTTGTCCCGCGAGCGATCACGGTTTCACTATGCTCACTTTGTCTATCCTCAATCTTTGTTGGTTGATTAAAATGCACGAATACGACATTTTCACCCGCATGAGGCAGCACATCTTTATACCAAAACTTACGTCCGCGAAAATCAAAAACTTGTTGGCTAAGAATTCGGCGGTCTTCTAACATAAGCTGAACAGAGCGAATATTGTTCCATTCATTGACCGATAAATACCCGATGATTTCAACTGACTGATCTTGATTTAAATGATGATAGTCCTGCCCAAAGCCAAAACCAATCACATTGACTTGATATTGATTCTGTTCCAAACTAAATTTTAAATGTGTTTGGTCAGCACCAATTTTACGAATATCTTTTGGTATACCCGTGACGTAAAAGAGCGGCTTAGGATTAGCCATCCCAAACGGTGCTAACTTGTTTAAGTTACTTATTAAATCAAGTGACAACTGACTGACATCTACAGCTAAATCAATCTGTTTATGTTCTTTATAATCTTCAGCTGAGAGCGTGTCTTTTGCAATCGTATTTAATACGGCTCTAAGCTCACTTAATCGATCTAAATCAACCGTCATCCCTGCCGCTTGACTATGTCCACCGAAGTTAATGAATAACTCTCTCACCGACATTCCGTGTTCAAATAAGTTAAAGGCATCAATACTACGAGCCGAACCTTTCGCAATCCCCTGGTCCGGCTTAATCGAAAGACAAAGAACCGGTCGCTGATATGTCCTTACTAAACGACTGGCGACAATGCCTAAGACACCTTCATTCCAACCTTCTTTCGCGACAACAATCACTCGTTCGTGTTCTACTGGATTGTTTTCAACAAGCTCAATCGCTTCCGCGGCAATGGTTTTCACAATTTCTTGTCGTTCTTGATTGATGTTATTAATCATCTCAGCTAATTGATTAGCTTCAACTGGATCGGTCGCCATTAACAATTCAACAGCAGGTAAAGCACTTCCGAGACGCCCCACAGCATTCAGTCTCGGACCAATCCCAAACCCAATATCTTCTTCATCCACGTCATCTTTAATACTAGCGACATATTTTAATGCCACTAATCCTGTTCTCGATGTTTGTTTCAGTTTTTTAAGACCGAGTGTAGTAAGTACGCGGTTCTCTCCTACTAAAGGCACTAAGTCACTGATGGTACCTATCGCCACTAAATCAAGGAATTGCTCCGGAAAATAGCCAAGTAAGTATTGACTTAGTTTAAAAGCAACCCCCACACCTGCAAGTGCTTTAAAAGAATAATCTTCTGATACTTTTGGATGAATCACCGCAAAAGCATCAGGTAAGACCTCTTGGACTTCGTGGTGATCAGTAATAATGACATCTAACCCAATCGCATTAGCTACTTCAATTGATTCAAAAGCAGCGATACCCGTATCAACCGTAATAACGAGACTAAAGCCGTCTTCTTTAATCTGACGCATCGCGTCAGGATTCGGACCATAGCCTTCAGTAAAACGATTAGGAATGTAACAGTCACAAATGGCTCCTAATTCGATTAACGTTTCCATCATAACCACCGTTGATGTGACACCATCTGCATCATAATCCCCAAATACCATGATAGGTTCGCCTGTTTCAACCGCTTTTAAAATGCGGGACTTTACTTTTTCACTATCCGTTAAAAGGCTGGGATCAATTAAATCCTTCATTGAAGGAGACAAGAAGGCCTTTTGTTCCTTGTCTGTTGTGACCCCGCGCTTTTCTAATAAGCGTGTCATAATCGTTTGGGCTTCATTCACAGGTTCAAGTGAATCAAACGACCATTTCATTTTACTCTCTAACATAAATTCACCCCTGACTTGTCTATTATACTAGACAATATCAGGGGGTTCAATTAATCATCATTAATTATTTTTTGAATCGATCACTTCTACATCAGCTGTTGTGTCATCTGAGTCCGTTTCATTAGAAACATTGACAGCCGTTGATGCCCGTAATTGTTGATTTTCAGACTCTAACCGACGAATTTTTTTCTTCGCGCCTATTAAATGAGCAATACCAAACCCACTCGTAATTAAGCCACCTAGAAGTGTTGAAACTAAAATCACTAGAATAAGTGGCGATTCACTCGTAAAGAATAAATAATTCACTTCTACTTGGTCTACATTAATGACTGCAAACGTTGCAACAATTAACGCAAACAGTAGTGCCGCTATAACATACGTCTGTCCTTTCATCACGTCACCTCATTTACTATATTTAATGATACTTTCTTTTACCACTTTTGGTAACGTTCTAAACCTCATAGCGCTTAAACTTGTGGTCCGTCATTGCGTTTCTTCTCAACAAACACAATCGGTTTTTCTTTAATATTACGTCCGCGTAGAACTAACCACAGTTGAGCGGCGATAAAGTTTGATGAGTACATCCCAGCAAAGAGTCCAATAACTAGAGCAAATGAGAAGTTGGTAATCGCTGGCGCACCAAAGATCCATAGGAAAATAGCCGCAACAATAACCGTTAATACAGTATTAATACTTCTCGCGAGTGTTTGAATTAAACTATCATTCACAATACGAGCAAGTTGATCGAAAGATCGGATGGATTTTTTCTTTTTAATATTTTCTCTAATTCTATCAAAGTTAACGATTGTATCATTAATGGAATAACCAACAATTGTTAAGATCGCCGCCACGATAGTCACATTGAACTCCACTTGCGTCAGACTAAAGATGGCTAAGATAAAGAACGCATCATGTAAGAGCGCAATAATAGCCGCAATCGCAAAGTTAAATTCAAAACGGATGGTTACATAAATAACAATAAAGATCGAGGCAATCGCTACTGCCATCATCGCATTTCTCGCCAGTTGTTGACCGACAACAGGACTTACCGTACTTATACTTGCTTCTGTCTCATATACTTCACTAAAGTAAGTACGCACCTCGGCGACTTGTTCTTGATTTAATTGATCACTTAAGCGAATAACCGCTATTTCGTTATTCTCACCCGAAAAGGTCACAGTCTCGACATCATAATCAAAGGTTTCAAAGTGCGTTCTTGCCTCTTCTTCTGATATATTTTCAACTGTATTGACTTCCACACGTGTGCCACTTGTGAAATCAATACTAAGATTAAGACCGATAAACAGCATGGATAGTAGTCCCACAAAAATTAGAGCACCACTGGCTATAAAGTACTTTTTCCGGTGCGCAACAAAATCAATGCGTTTATTAAAGAACGTTGGCTCAACTTCTGTTGTATCACTTAGTTCCCTGATTTGATCCTGTTTTACCCCGATCCAGTGTGGGCGTTTATTAAGAGCACGGCTCTTAATCCATAATCCCATGAGGAAGCGAGAAATAAAGACGGTTGTAATAAAGCTTAAGACGATACTGACAATGAGCAATGTCGCAAACCCTTTAACTGAACTTGTCCCGTAAATAAATAGAACGGTTGCAGCGATTAACGTCGTAATATTCGCATCCAATATCGTTGATAAGGAGTTCTTATTCGCTGATTCAAAGGCCGCAATCATCGACTTTCCTTCTCGTAATTCTTCTTTCATTCGTTCAAATGTAATGATATTCGCATCGACTGCCATACCAACACCTAGAATAAGGGCCGCAATACCAGGCAAGGTTAAGACACCATTCATAAGTTCGAATACTAAAATAACTAAATAAATATATAAGCTCAATGTAATGATGGAAATAACGCCACCGAAACGATAAACCCCTAGCATAAATAGGAAAATAAAGATAATACCTAATGCCCCAGCAAAAAGCGTTTCATTTAATGCATCCACCCCAAATTGAGCCGAGACTGATGTGGTGTAGACTTCCGTTAAATCAACTGGAAGTGACCCCGCATTTAACAAATCGGCTAATTGCTGGGCTTCATCAATGGTGAAGTTACCATTAATCACGACTTGTGGTGAATTAATCACTTGATCAATTGACGGTGCTGACAAGTACTTTGGTTCACCTTCTAATTTATCTTCACCCATATAATATGGTTCTTTTTTAAATTCTTCTTGATAGGAATCCCCTTCAGCATAATCAAGCCAAATGACAAGCGTGTTTTGAACATCACTTTCTAAAATTTCTCTCGTGATGTCACCGAACTTTGCCCCATCTTTTAATTCTAAGGAAACAATCGGCTGATTCGTATTCGGATCAAAATCTTGACGCGCAGCGCCTTCTACTAAGTCGGCACCAGATAACATTAATTCATCATTAGCGTTTCTAAAACTCAATTGTGCGGTCGTTTGTAAGATTTCTCTCGCTTCGTCTTCATTCTGAATGCCTGCCAGTTGTACTCGGACACGGTTAGGCTCTTCTATAGTGAAACTCGGTTCACTGACGCCTAACACATCGACACGTTGGCGCAACGATTCGACCGTCGCATCAAGCATATCTTCTGATAACGCTTGACTCTCATCTAACGGTTCGACGTCATATAAAATCTCAACCCCACCTTGTAAATCAAGGCCGAGTTTAACATCTTCACTAATACTAAATACAGTTGTAGAAATAACGGCAATTAACGTGGCAAGCACGATAAAAAAGCCGATAATACGGTTTTTCTTAATCATATGTAACGTTCCCTCTCATCTCTGTAGTTTCTCCATGTGATGACATACATCATACATGACTTTAATTCATGTCGTTATGTTTGAACACATCTTGAATCGCACCGGATAGATCATCGGTCTGATAAGCCATTTGTGTCATATAACTCATAAAAAAATGCGGCTTTAAATGCAAGATATCTTGAACGACTTGATGTAAAGACAGATTCTTATCTTTTTTCCAGACTTTTTTCATAAGACATTGCCATACAGTCGTCGCATCCGCTTCATCATATCCTAAGTAAATCAACTCATTTACCTTACTATCAATAACCGTGCCGAGCGACAGTTTCCATTCGGATACTAATTTAGGCTCCACCAGATTTCCTCCTCTCAATTAAAATGTCATCAGTCTATTGTTTATTCGATTATTCTATCATTATTAGTCTAGGATGAAGATTTGTAACATATCTATTGTAGCGGAAGAATCATTATTTGGAAAGGGAGGAATTTCAGTTGTCCAAACCTCAAAGTTTTATTCATGGTACCTTAACACTCGTTATTACCGGGCTCATCGTTCGGTTCCTTGGATTTTTCATTCGTTTAATTATGGTCAGAGCTGTAGGAGAAGAAGCCATCGGCCTTTATCACCTCGTTCTTCCTACCTTCTTTTTTATCTTTACTTTTACTCAATTAGGCTTACCTGTTGCAATTAGTCAACGCGTCAGTAAATATTATAGTAAACATGATACACAGACGATACGACGTTTATTTTATACCAGTCTGACCATCGCTCTCATCTTGAGTGTAACAACGAGTGTGTTGTTGTTTATTATTAAGGATACTTTTTTACTACCGCTCTTTTCTGACCAACGCGTTTACCTTGCGCTCGTGCCCTTACTCTGGCTGATTCCACTGGCGACATGTTCAAGTGTGTTAAAAGGATTTTTTCAAGGGTTACATAATATGCGACCGCAAGGCGTATCTCAGCTATTAGAACAAATCGTTAGACTGTTATTGTTGCTGTATGGATTAAAAGACTATCCCTTTGATACCGTTGAAGTTTTAGCAGAAAAGTTATTATGGCAAAGTGTGATCAGTGAATGTTTTAGCTTGTTTTATTTATTAATCCTATATGTAAATGTTCAGTTACCTAAAAAGCAACAGGCTAAGCGACCACAGCACTTAACCAAGGAGCTGCTCTCTATTGCCTTACCAACAACCGGTATGCGCATGATTCACAGTTTCGGTCATTTTTTAGAGCCGCTCATCATTCATCGACAATTCGTCTTAAATGGTTTATCAATTACTGGCGCGACAAAAGCTTATGGTTTACTGACAGGCTATATATTTCCACTCGTGAATTTTCCCATGTTTATCACTCAAGCGATTGCGCAAGCAACTATTCCTAGTGTAACAGAAGCCATCGAGCAAAAAAACATGAAACAGACGCACTTCCGTATTCACCAAGCCGTTAGGTATTCCATTATGGTCGGCATTTTTTTCACCATCATTCTGATGGTCTATCCTGATACGTTATTATTTTTAATGTACGATACAGATAAAGGTATCACATTGATTAAATGGCTTGCCTTTTTTTACTTTTTCACTTATTTACACTTTCCTTTTCATGCCATTTTACAGGCGAGCGATGAGACCCACCGGGCGATGTTTAATAGTATGATTAATTTCTTAGTCAAAATAGCCGCCCTTACCTACTTTATGCGATGGCTTGATCCGATGGTTGGCGTCATTGTCAGCTTATCTTTGTTGTCTATTATATCAACTCTGTTGCATTATAATAGCGTTAAAAAAGCCACCGGTTATCAATTGACTTTTCCTTTTTTAAATCAAGTCATCGGGTTATATATCTTCTTTCTGGCCATCACAGCCAGTTGTCGCTTCGCGCTTAAACTGATAGATGCGTCCGTTTGGTTAGAATTATCCAGTATTCCTTTCTTGTTTATTATCTTTATTCTTCTAACATTCGGTTTTAAATTATTTACAATAAGTGAATGGCGAATGCTTAGTCAGCGAAAGTCAAAACGTCATTGAAACTTTTTAAAAACCATTGGTTATCACCGTCCACACTTAAATAAAAAATATTTTGATAACCGATACAACCATTTGAACGTAAGAATTTTTTCACATCTTCTTCCGTTAAACCGGCTTGACGTAAAATGTTTTTCTGAAGTACACCATAAAGAACAACATCATAAACGACGCCGGTAGATTCTTGTTTGTCTTTTTTAAAGGCGGATAGTTTACCTGAAGATTCAAGTAAGGCATAATCAAGGTCTTGCAGACCTTTGATCTCTTTCTCGTGCAGTTGCTGTAAAAAGTCGGTTAGGCTATAGCGTTCTTTTCTCATCGCTTTTAGATTAAATTTACCATCTTTATATATATAAGATGCTTCTCCGTCAAACAAACGCCTTGCCCGGGGGAATTTCAAAGCTAGATAAGCACTGAAGCGTTGACAAAACAATAAAATAACAAGCGGCAAGTAAATGTCTTTAAACGTTAAATCAGGATCTTCAATCAAATTCACGCCTAATTCCGCCATCATCATAAAAATGACAACATCAAACAAGCTTAATTCCCCTACTTCTCGCTTACCCATAAGCCGAAAGACAGTGACCATTGTTAAATACGACACAATTGTTAACCATACCATTAATATCAACTCCACATCCATTGATGATACGTTAGTGTGTGTGAATATAATGAAAGTTATAACCTTAACACTTTAAAAGAGAAATCATTATATCTTTCTTTTAGTATTTTAAAAACAAAAAGAGCCGCTGTTTGGCTCTTAATCTTTGTCAGACTCACGTAATTAATTCATTAAAGTATGTCATTAACATAAATGATTCGATGAGATAAGGTACATTAGTTATAGATTGTTCCACCTGCAGAGTTATTATACCAATTCCAAAAATCAACGTCACCCATTGTGGCATAGATAATCGCTTCATTTTCTTGAAGTTTGAGCAGTTCTTTACTAGGACCTGTGACAACAACGCCATAAGTATTCACGCCATGTTCTTCTACAAAGCGATACCTTTCATCTATACTCACGTCTCGATTCATAAATGGTAGATACCTTTCTGTTAGTTTTTCATTTTCGGCAAGAAATTTGAGCCCTGTTGTAAATGCTTCCTCTCGCTTATCACCATCTCCTCTTTCAGTGATAAAATCAAAATTCGTTAAGTCAAATACAGCATCTTCATGGAATCCCCAAATATCACTAATAGCACTTAAATATGGCGAACCATCACTAGATCCGTTTTTTTCTGTACCAGTATCAATCGCATACCAAACGATGTCAACCTCCATATCTTCTAAAAGTTCATACACCTCTGTGAATTCATATAAATCGTCGAATGTAATCGCCAATTCAGACACGGTTCCTTCAGGAAGTAGTTCTAACGTGTCCCATGTTTGATTTAATGTTTGCTCGTAATAACCCTGTTCCTCCTCAGATTGTTTCGATACAAACCATGGGTGCAGAAAGTATAACTGTACATCATATTGTCCATCATGCCAATCTCGATTAACCGTCAATTGATTTAAAAACATTTTCCCTTCTAATTGACCAATCGTTTTTCTTTTCCTTCCCAGTTGTTTCTTAATAGATAAATCCATATCAGCAGTAAAATATAAATTAGTATGTAATCCACTACTCCCAAGATATACATTAGGCATAGTCATTTGTGTAGCTGTTTTAACTACCTGCATCGCTTGATTGGCTTTTCCGTCTTCTCCACCAAACCCATAATATAAAGCCGTTAGTAAACCAGAGATGAAACTTATTAAGATAAACAAGAAAAAGAGAGTGAAGGCGTTTGTTAATCTATTTTTCCATTTAGCCCGTCGCAACAATCGTTTCTGTTTTTTTTCCGGTAACTCATTCACCCTGTCCTTATGCTCTATCAGTCTTTTTTCTTTTATAGTTTGACTCTCTTGCTCGTCCATCTCCATTTCAAGTCTGTGTTGGCATCGCTCACAACTGTTTAAATGTTCATCCATCAATTGTTCATCTTCTTCAGAACATGTGCCGTTCAAATACGCTTCCCACTTATTTTCAACGTCCTTACATTCCACTCTAATCATCTCCTTGAAAATTCAGTCTAGCTTTTTTTCTATCTCTTTTCGTCCGCGATAAAGGGTAACCTTCACCTTACTTAATGATATATTTAACATGTCAGCGATTTCTTGGTAAGATAATTGATAATACTCTCTGAGTAGTATGACATTTCTTTTGTATAGCGTTAATTGATCAACTACCCTAAACCAATCATTCAGTTGATCTTTTACCATATATTCATCTTCTGCACTTTTCACCTGGTTCTGGTCAAGTAGGTGATTCAATACTTCATCGTCCTTGACTTGTACTAAGCGTTTGTCTTTTCTTATAACGTCTATAAACGTATGATAGGCTACTTTAAACAACCACGGTTTAATCTTCTCTATATTATCCGTTTCTAAGTATAGACAGGCTCGGTAGAAGGTCTCTTGAACAATGTCCTCAGCAAGTGATTTGTTTTTACACAAAGAAAATATGTAGGCGTACAAGTCATTTATATAGAGTAAATATATGTCTTCTAAATCCAGATGCTTTTCCATCGAAACCTCCTTTCACTCTATCCACGGATCAGTCGAGAAAAAGTTACACGTTTTTTCTAAAAAATAACCATAATTGTAAAGTCTAACATATGTACGGTGAAAGCCTGATAAAAAAACGACCAACATGGTAACATTACCTGTTGGTCGTTCATAATAATCATGTAAACTCTACATTTAATTGTGTTTTTATAAAAAGATAATCGAACCGACGATTCCAATAAAACCGACAATACTTAAAATATACACCGGTAATTTTGGCATCTCTTCATTATTCTCCATCGCCTTACCAAACATGAAGAACACGAATGGGTGAACAAGGAAGGTCATAGAGAATGTGAACGTAATTAATCCTGCGGCTTCTGCGCCAAACATTCCCTCTTGAATAGCCGCAAAAAGACCGAAGTGTGAAATCGCACTCGCTTTTGCCATCGCCGCAAAGTCAAGATTCATGGAACTGAAGCTAAGCATGATTAAGCCGCCGAAAATCGCGATTAACTGCCAGCCAAAGCCGAATTGTAGTAAGGCAGCCATTTCTTTTTTATCATCATTGTCCGGTTTTTTTATGTTTTTTAATCCGAGAATAAGTAAGCCAAAACCGATGATAGCCATAATAATGGCTGGAATCATTAACAATGATCCTCTGTCAGAGCTCATCGCTAAAATTGAGAAGACAAAGATGTGCATCGCAAATGGAATATTCACAAGCATCGGCGCACGATTAGCCGCACGCTTTCCTAAGTCACCTGCGGTACAAGCACCCGTTAAACCTGTATGTGATAAGGCACCTGCCATCCCTGGTGCTAAGTTTCTCACGGCTTGCGTTTTACCAAAGTACATGAGTAAGGCCATCCCGCCAAACATCCAAAAGACTTGGCCGAAGAAACCATAGCCTAAGACACTAGCTGCGCCTTCCATATCAAACACTTCAATAATACGTGAACCACCAACAGTGAAGTTCCCAGCAAGTACAACGGGAATCCCCGCAAAGAGTAACGCTTTTATTGTTGGACCAAAGACATAGTCGTAGCAAATCATCCCTAAAGCTGTCGCGAGTACCATCGCAAAGAAGATCGATGGTAGGGCAACGAGGTCATTAACAAAGATCGATAAATGGTACGCTAAAACAAGAATACCCGTAATCACGATAATTTCTAAAACACCTTTTCTAATATAGAGAGGTTTTTCTAAAATCTTCGCCTTACTATCTATTAGTATAATCGATCCCACTAATCCTAAGTAAGCCATAATCGGATAATAACTCGATAGTGGACTTGAATTAAGACCCAGAATAATTCGACTTAATGCTTCAATCCCAATCAATAAGAAGAATGAGCGGACAATTAAGACCATTTGTGTCCGGGTGGTTCCTAACACCGCTTCTTCTTCATTATGTATGAGTAAATCTTTTGTTGCGCCTTCTTTGTTTCCGAAAATCTTTCTGATTTCTTGACCGCCCACAAAGAAAGTCACAATCAAGGCAATACTGGTTGTTTTCGATATAAGTTCAACGACCGGAAATTGTTGTAACCCCGGTTCTGCCACGCCGCTTGATACGAGCACAAAGCCCATAGCCAAACCAAAAATAACGATAATTAAAATCGGTGAGTACCTCGTACCAGCGACCACGGTCCTGGCAATGAGTACCATCGGAATAATGATAAACAACGATAATAAAAAGTGGTTAAGTAACTGCAAGCTTTCTACTTGTTGTAATAATTGTTCCATGTTTTTTCTCCTCTCATGTTTAAACGTTTACATAATCCGTTTCATTGTATGATTAATTTGTGAATGAGTAAACAGGTTTTTCTCTTTGTTCACAAAACATTCACGTTTATGGTTTAGCCTTACCATACTTCTTGCTTTTGTTTATGAAAAAACTTTTAAAGCAAAAAAAAAGAAAAACGCTGATGTTTTACAAACATTAGCGCTTTTCGTGTGTATGTGGTCTTTATGCTTGTTCTTGTTGGACAACCGAACGAATCGCTGAACGATCAAAGCGTAAACGATTATTTTCGTTTATCTTAATCACAACAACATCTTCATCAATCGCATCAACTGTGCCGTGGAGACCACCAATCGTAATGATTTGGTCACCTTTAGCTAAATTTTGTTGCATTTGACTAACTTGTTTTTGACGTTTTTGTTGTGGACGAATTAAGAAAAAGTAAAACACCACAACCATCACTAATATAGGTGATAAGCCAAGTAACATATTTAATAAATCTTGCATACTATTTCCTCCTCTCTCTTACTTAAAAGTTTTTCGCATTCGGTTTGTTAAAACCATATTGTTCAAAGAACTCCTCACGGAAGTCACCTAAACGATCTTCTCGAATCGCTTGTCGAACCTGCTCCATCAATTTTACCAGAAAATATAGATTATGATAAGAGGTTAATCTTAAACCGAATGTTTCATCTGTTTTAATTAAGTGACGCACGTAAGCGCGGGTGTAGTTTTTACACGTATAACAATCACAATTAGGGTCAATTGGTGAGAAGTCACGCGCATATTTCGCGTTTCTTACGACAAGACGCCCTTGTGAGGTCATGAGTGTACCGTTACGAGCGATACGGGTTGGTAAGACACAATCAAACATATCCACCCCACGAATGGCCCCGTCAATCAATGAATCCGGTGAACCAACCCCCATGAGGTAACGCGGTTTTTCATTCGGTAAGAGTGGCGTTGTAAATTCTAACACACGATTCATGACATCTTTTGGTTCACCAACAGATAGACCACCAATCGCATAACCTGGAAAATCAAGCGATGTTAAATCTTTCGCACTTTGACGACGAAGATCTTCGTATTCACCACCCTGGACAATCCCAAATAACCCTTGGTCCTGTGGACGTTTGTGCGCTTCTAAACAACGCTCAGCCCAACGGCTCGTCCGTTCTACTGAATTTTTCATGTACTTATGCTCGGCTGGATACGGTGGACATTCATCAAAGGCCATCATAATATCCGACCCAAGTGAGTTCTGAATCTGCATCGCTTTTTCAGGGGATAAGAAGAGTTTCTCACCACTGATATGATTTCTAAAGTGGACCCCTTCTTCTTCAATTTTGCGTAAGTCACTTAAACTAAAGACTTGGAAGCCACCAGAATCGGTCAAAATTGATCCGTCCCAGTTCATAAACTTATGGAGACCTCCAGCTTCTTCAATGATATCTTCACCTGGTCTTAACCATAAATGATACGTATTTGATAAAATAATCCCGGCGCCGATCTCGGTTAATTCCTCAGGGCTCATTGTTTTCACCGTCGCAAGCGTTCCGACGGGCATAAAGACAGGTGTTTCAAATGACCCGTGCGGGGTGTGGACGCGTCCAAGTCTTGCGCCTGTTTGTTTACATGTTTTAATTAATTCATAACGTATTGCTGTCATACATCATCCTACTTTCTAATTATTGGATAAACATTGCGTCACCAAAACTAAAGAAACGGTAACGTTCATTAATTGCGGCGTGATAAGCTTCCATAATAAAGTCACGATCACTAAAGGCACTGACTAACATCACTAATGTTGATTTTGGTAAGTGGAAGTTCGTAATCAAACCATCAATGGCTTTAAATGGGTAGCCCGGATAAATAAAGATATTGGTCCAGCCAGTGGCAGCTGTAATTGCCCCATCATGGTCTCTCGCGATTGTCTCAAGCGTTCTTGTTGAGGTTGTGCCGACAGAAATGATTCGACCACCAGATTGTTTCACACGGTTGATTTTTTCAGCTTCAGCTTCTGTTAAAATATAAAATTCACTGTGCATGTCATGCTCTTCTATTTTATCTACACTGACTGGACGAAACGTCCCAAGGCCCACGTGTAACGTTACAAAACAAATCTCAATACCTTTTTCTTTTGCTTCTTCGAGTAATGCCTCTGTAAAATGGAGACCCGCCGTAGGCGCAGCCGCTGATCCTTCTTCTTTAGCATAGACAGTCTGATAACGACTTTGGTCATCTAATGTTTCTTTAATATAAGGCGGCAGTGGCATCTCACCTAGCTCTGTCAATACTTCCAAAAAGATACCGTCATAACTAAACTCCACTAAACGTCCGCCATGATCTAAGATCTTTGTGCATGTGGCTGTTAATCTGCCATCACCAAAGCTAACGATCGTACCTTCTTTCACTTTTTTCGCCGGCTTAGCTAAGACTTCCCACGTATCACCTTCGTGTTGCGTTAAGAGGAGCATTTCGATATTGGCCCCTGTCTCTTCTTTTGTGCCAAATACGCGAGCCGGTAGAACTTTCGTATTATTTAAGACGAGCGCATCTCCTTTATTTAGGTAGTCGAGTATATCTTTAAAATGACGATGCTCTATCGTCCGTGTCTGTCGGTTCATTACTAATAGCCGAGAAGACGACCGATCTTTTAGTGGTGTTTGCGCAATCAATTCTTCTGGCAAATGAAAATCAAAATCTTCTATATTCACCTCTATCACCTCTCATTATTATTCTCATGTAAACGTGCGTTGACTCACGTTGCTATGATTGATTTGTGTCATTTTTATACGATCGATTAAAATGCCGATACGTCTGTTCCGTTGCGATACGTCCGCGTGGCGTCCGTTGAATAAAGCCCTTTTGTAGCAAGAAAGGTTCATAAACGTCTTCAATTGTTTGTGATTCTTCACCAATGGTCGCTGATAATGTATCTAAGCCAACAGGCCCGCCGTTAAATTGATCTAAAATCGACAGTAATAATTTATGATCAATATGATCGAGCCCGATTTTATCGACTTGTAACATATCTAAGGCGATACTTGCCGTTGACATACTAATCTCTGACTCTCCTTTTACTTGTGAGATATCACGGACACGTTTTAGTAAGCGATTGGCTATTCTTGGGGTACCACGGGAACGTTTCGCAATTTCAATCGCCGCTTGTTTATTAATGCCGACATTAAACACATCGGCACTACGAATAATAATTTCTGTTAGAGCTTCTGCCCCATAATATTCTAACCGACTTAAAACGCCGAATCGATCCCGTAAGGGAGCGGTTAAAAGTCCTGCTCGTGTCGTAGCCCCAACTAAGGTAAAGGGCGGTAAATCAAGTCTGACCGAGCGAGCAGTGGACCCTGTTCCAATAACAATATCTAAACAAAAGTCTTCCATTGCTGGATAAAGGATCTCTTCTACTGCGCGCGGCAGTCGGTGAATTTCGTCAATAAATAACACATCGCCCGCTTCAAGCGAAGATAGTATAGCCGCCAAATCACCCGCCTTTTCAATCGCAGGACCTGACGTCGTTCGAAATTCCACCTGCATTTCATTGGCGATAATATGAGCTAACGTTGTTTTACCTAACCCCGGGGGACCATAAAGTAAGACATGGTCGAGTGGTTCTTCGCGCATTTTTGCAGCTTCAATAAAAATGGCTAAGTTTTCTTTTGCTTTTGTTTGACCGATATACTGCTTCAATGTTTGTGGTCTAAGACTTAACTCTTCTTCTTCTCCAACCAACGATTCACCTTGAATCACTCTCTCTTCCACGTTACCGCCTCCTTTACTGTGTCAAATACATGAGACCTTTACGGATGAGCGCATCGGTCGTTTGTTCTTTTGCTTGTCTTAATTGTGGTTCAATGGCTTTTATTTCACGCTCTTTATAACCAAGTGCTTTGAGTGCTTCTTTTGCCTCAACAAGCGCATGCGGATTCGCTTCACCGGTTGACTTATTGTCTTGATCTGACTTAGACACCATAAACGGCAATTTCCCTTTTAAATCAAGAATCATTTGGCGTGCGGTTTTTTTACCGACACCAGGAAATCCGGTAAGGTATTTTTCATTTTCCTCTTCTATTGCTTGAACAAATAAATCGACCTCACCTTGTCCTACAATCGATAAGGCACCTTTTGGTCCAATACCTGAAACATTTAAAATTTTCTTAAATAATGTTTTTTCATCACGACTTTTAAAGCCATACAGTATTTGTGCATCTTCTCTAACATGAAAATGGGTATAGATTTTTACTGACTGACCAATCAATCGTTCAAAGTCAAAAGGATTGGCACAAATAATATCATAACCAACGCCGTTTATATCAATAATTGCTGACACTTCCGTCATTTCAACGAGTGTGCCTTTTATATAATCAAACATGGTTTCACTCCATCCGTTCTTTTTCTCCATATGAATAGGCGCATACAATACACCATTATAACATTTATTCATCAACTTTTGGTCATGATCGTTCGACTTTTTAAACAAATCGTATAGTAAAATAGCCTATTAAGAAGAAATATCACCACTTTCTATTTTTTCTCTCATCAATAAACCGCATTTTTATCATTTCACGCAAAAAACCCAGTAAGATCGATTCATCTCACTGGGCTCACTTTATGACGCAGCATTATGATAAACTTCTTGAACATCTTCTAAGTCTTCTAAGGCATCGATTAGCTTATCAAATAGTTGTTGGTCTGTCTCTGACAATGCACTTTCTGTTGTCGGTATAAACGTCACTTCAGCTACCTCGAACTGATAACCTTCAGCTTCTAGTGCTTGTTTGACTGATTTAAAGTCTTCAGGTTCGGTATAGATTTCAAAAACATCCTCAGACGTTTCCATCTCTTCAGCTCCCGCTTCAAGTAACGCCAACATGAGCGTATCCTCATCCGCCTCTGTTGTCTCACGGTCAATTAATAAGTAACCTTTACGATGAAACATAAAACTCACGCAACCATTCTCACCGAGATTGCCGCCGTGCTTCGAAAAGGCGTGGCGTACATCAGCTGCAGTTCTATTTTTATTGTCGGTTAAAATTTCAACCATGACAGCCGTACCCGCGGGCCCGTATCCTTCATAAAACCCTTCTTCATACGTCACCCCATCTAAATTACCCGTTGCTTTCTTAATCGCACGGTCAATGTTGTCATTTGGCATGTTGTTGGCCTTCGCTTTATCAACCGCTAATCGTAAGCTCGGATTCATCTCCGGGTCAGCACCGCCCTCTTTAGCGGCCACGTAAATATCTTTTGCTAGTTTCATAAAGATTTTTCCGCGTTTTTGATCTTGAGCATTTTTACGTTTCTGAATATTTTTCCACTTAGAGTGTCCAGCCATCTATATGACCCCTTTCATATCGTGATTGTTCATCTCATCTTCTTCATTCTAACATGAAAGTGGTCTATTTTAAAAAATCTTATCTAGGCTTCTTCAAACGGCGGTGGAAAAGCAATCCCGTCACGTTTATGGTGTGATCGCGCATGTAAACGATCAATAATGGCCTGGTCTTTTTCAGGAATAGGTTCGCCTTTTAAATAGCGATCAATCATGTCATAAGTTGTACCCATTTCATTCTCATCGGTTTGCCCTTCCCAAAGACCCGCACTTGGCTTCTTATCAATGACGGCTGTTGGCACACCCAAGTAACGCGCCATATCTCTTACTTCTCCTTTTGTTAAATGTACAAGCGGCGCAATATCGACGCCCCCGTCCCCGTACTTTGTGAAATAACCGGTATGCCATTCTGCTTTATTATCCGTCCCTACGACAAGATAATGGTGATTCGTCGCAATGGTATACAGTGTACTCATACGTAAACGCGCACGCAAGTTAGCATCAGCTAACTGATCATTAGCTGGTTGATGCATGTTTTCTTCAGCTAACACGTCAGTAATTGTACTAAATAATGTATTATGCGTGGCAGTTAAATCAACGGTGATTGCGTTTAAATCAGCTGATTCAATCACACGCATCGCATCATCAAAGTCTCCCGGATGACTTTTACACGGTAACATCACACCTAAACTATTGGTTGGCATGGCGCGTTTAATTAAATGGGCAACAACCGCTGAATCAATCCCTCCGCTGACGCCAACAACTAATCCTTTTACGTTTGCTTCTCCCACTTTTTCTTTTAACCATGATACTAAATGTTTGACTTTTTTCTCCATGAGTACTTTCGCTCCTTTTATTCGTCTAGTTCTATTATTCCTTAAAAACGCGAAAGTTTCAATCCAATCATACGATGAGTTTCATCTCTTCATCATACTGGGTCTCATTTAGCGACAGTGATGACAATATCCACAGTAATATTGGCAACTTTGAGCCGTACGTTTAATTGGCGGCCACGGTTCATAGTGCTTGCGTTTTGGCGTTTGTATATTGGTCGCGTGAGACGGTTGAGAATCTTTCTGTATTTCTTTAGTCTCCTGTCCTTTTTCCATTGTTTTTGCGTTTGATTGTTTGTTTATGACTAACTTTTTTTTATCTTCTTTCATAGAAATAAGAGCTGACTTGTCTGTTAGCACTTGTTCTTTTTCAGATGAGAGGGTGTGTTCAGTCGATTTCAGGTTTACCTCTTCATTCCCTTCCTTTTTGATTTCTTTACTGTTTGTTGGACTTTGATGGTGATCACTGTCTTGAAAAGCTTCGGTGACTTTTTTTAAGTTAGGAATGTACACCTTCATACCAGCGACTAAGCAGTCGGGTTGAATAAAATCAGGGTTAAATTGTCTTAAATCATCCAACGTTACTTGATATTTATTGGCGATGGTCACAAAGGTTTCTTTCGGACGAACGATATGAATACGCATGAGTTAACGCCTCCTTTACCGTTAGTCTATGCACCTATGTCTATATTTATAAAAACAAGCGGTCTTTTAAGCGAATTTTTAAGAAATTAATCTGTTCATTTGAAATCACATAGGGAAACCGTTGCATTTTCAGCTGTAAACACCTACACTAAACTTAATACAACGATAATGAATGAAGGATGAGAAACTATGTCAGAACAAAAAATGTCAGGCACCGACCGACGCGACTACTTGCTAAAGGTACTTAACCAAGCATCTGAACCACTTACCGGTAATGCGCTCGCTAAAAAAACAGGCGTCAGTCGTCAAGTCATTGTACAAGATATCTCTTTACTTAAAGCTACTGGCGAACAAATCATGGCGACGAGCCAAGGGTATTTATTAATCAAACATACCCAAAACGACCGGACTTTTAAGCGCCTCATCGTCTGTCAGCACACACCAGAAGAAACAGCGGAAGAATTGTACCTCATGGTAGACCAAGGGGTGATGGTGAGGAATGTCGTTATTGAACATCCTGTATACGGGGACTTAGAGGCCACACTGATGTTAAAAGACCGTCACGATGTCAATGAATTTCTAACAAAAATTAAAACGACAAACGCACCCTATTTAGCTGAGTTAACCGATGGGGTTCACATTCACACCTTAGAAAGTGATAGAGAAGAAAAGATTGACAGTTGTATCCATGCGCTTGAAGAACGAGGATTTATCTTCCATTCCGAAGGGTAAGGACACATAGCCAGTGATCAAACACCATGCCTTAATACGATAAACAACAAAGGCCCAAACGAACAATGTCGTTTGGGCCTTTGTATATAAAAATGTCGTTAAACGTCATGAAGTACTTCTGTTACGTGGTAATAAGGATAACTCCCTAAAACTTCTACTTGGCAACCAATAGCTTCTAGCTCTTGAATCGTATTTGGAATAAGGATATCATCCATTTTTTGTTCAATATCAATAAGGAAATAATATTGACCAAGGGCTGTTTTCATTGGACGCGATTCAATTTTAGATAAATTAATCCGGCGCCACGCAAATGCCGATAACACTTGGTGTAGTGCCCCGGCATGGTCAGTCGGTAAGGCAATCATAAAGGTTGTTTTAAACCCCTTAACGGGTAAGTTGTTTGACCTGAGTGCCGTATCATTTTTATGTAAGACGACAAAGCGCGTATGATTATTCGCAATATCATGAATGTCTCGTTTAATAATCGCTAAATCATACGTTTCGGCCGCTTTTTCATTGGCAATGGCTCCAATCAATTGTTCTGGATGTTCACTGACAAACTGAGCTGCTGCACCTGTTGAATTATACATTTCTTTCTTCACTTGTCGCATATCTTGAGTTAAAAACTGATGGCATTGCGCCAATGCGTGGGGATGTGAATAGATCACATCTGTGTCTTGCCAACGCAAGGCATTTTCTTTATGTACCATGAAATGTTGTCTAATAGGGACAACAATTTCACTGACGATTTTTAGCTGTTTTGATTCAATCAGATAGTCAAGCGTTAAATTCACCGTTCCTTCTAACGTATTTTCTAGCGGGACGACCACGTATTTTACATGCCCAAACTTCACCGCATCAAAGCAATCGGGAATGGTTTGATAAGGCATGTGTTTCTCACCTTTAAATAACGCATCCACCGCCATACTTGTAAACGTGCCTCTCGGCCCTAAATAGCCTACTGAATAACTCATCCCTTACCTCCATTCTAACGCCTCACGCGCCTGAACCTAATACGTCAACCTTCTCAATAAATTGATGTTGCTTGAGTCGTGTTAATAACTCGTCTAAATCCATTTTCAGATTTTCAATATCGAGTGACACGGTGACATTGGCTTTACCGTTTAATGGAATCGATTGATGGATCGTTAAAATATTCCCGCCCGCTTTAGCCACCATATCAAGTAAATGCGATAACGTACCTGAACGATCTTCTAAATGGAAAAACAACGTAATAATTTTTGTCTGTTGAATCGCTTGAAAAGGGAAAACAGCGTCTCGATATTTATAAAAGGCACTGCGTGATAACCCAACTTTTTGTACAGCTTCGTAGATCGATGTCGCTTTACCACGCTCCAAATCTTTTTTTACTTGGAGCGTCTTTTTCATTGCCTCTGGTAAAAAATCACCACGCACAAGATAAAAAGTGTCTTTTTCATTTTTCATCATCTGCTTCCCCCTCACTCACAACTTATTCGATAAATTCAAATTCGTAATTCATCAGGCGCACAACGTCGCCATCTTTTGCCCCGCGTTCTCGCAAGGCTTCATCAATACCCATCGAACGCATTTGTCTTGAAAAGCGCTGAATCGATTCATCACGCGTTAAGTCTGTCATCTTAAACAACTTCTCGATTTTTGCACCAGATAAGACGTACGCTCCATCATCATCACGAGTAATAATGAATGGCACTTCTTCAGGTTGATGTTTATAAACGATATGTTCTGGCGCTTCTTCAACCGGTTTAATGCGGTGCGGTGTCTCGTCAAGTGTATCCGCAATCGCAAATAATAGCTCTCTTAAACCTTCACGTGTAATCGTTGACAGGCGATAGATGGGATAATCTTCTGTCAGTTGTTCTTTAAAGAAAGCTAGTTGTTCTTCTGCTTCAGGAATATCCATCTTGTTAGCAACAATGATTTGTGGACGTTCAAGTAACGTCTGATCATATGCTCTTAACTCCTCATTAATTGTCACGAAATCGTCATATGGATCTCGGCCTTCTGTTGATGCCATATCGATGATATGGACAATCACACGCGTCCGTTCAATATGACGCAAGAATTGGTGACCGAGTCCAACGCCTTCACTTGCCCCTTCAATAAGTCCTGGTAAATCAGCCATCACAAAACTGCGATGATCTTCTGTTTCGACCATACCTAAATTTGGTTGCAGTGTTGTAAAGTGATAATCAGCAATTTTAGGTCTTGCGGCACTGACGACCGATAAAAGCGTTGATTTTCCGACACTCGGAAATCCGACGAGACCGACATCTGCCATCACTTTTAGTTCAATGACAATATCACGTTCGATACCTGGTTCCCCGTTTTCCGCGATTTCAGGTGCCGGATTTTTTGCTGACGCAAAACGAATATTCCCACGACCACCACGACCACCTTTACAGATAATCGCCTGTTGTTCATGTTCAGTTAAATCCGCTAACACTTCACCTGTCTCATCATCTTTAATTGTCGTACCTGGCGGTACTTTTAGTACCATTGGTGCAGCATTTTTACCATGTTGACCTTTACTCATACCATTTTCCCCGCGTTTGGCTTTAAAATGACGTTGATAACGGAAATCCATTAACGTACTGAGACCTTCATCTACTTCAAAGACAACGTCGGCACCATTACCGCCGTCACCACCAGATGGCCCACCAAATGGGACATATTTTTCGCGACGGAAGGACGCTAAACCATTCCCACCATCACCAGCTTTGACATACACTTTGACCTGATCGACAAACATAACCTCACCTCTTTTTCAATATGTTCTAGTTATTATTTACTTGTACGTGTTGTTTCATTATGATTTCTTTCGAAGTTACTTCAATTTCAAAAAAATGTGTCTCTAAATGCGTTAAATCAACGTCTTCTACCTCACTATTTAACATCCATGTATAGTGAATAGTGACACATATATCAGTGACTGCCATCACACGCACATGCAACGTGTGGATGTGTGACCGTTGCGGCAAAAGGGAAGATAACACCTCATTGACAGACATCGCTATACGTTCATCTATTGCTTCGGTTGATGGCACGTTACTAAAGCTTAAGCCATCAATCGAAAGCGTAAAATCCCCTTGATAATAAGCAAACACAACACTCGTTTTCTCAAGTGGGAGACTGAGTATCTGTCGTTCTAATTCTAATTGCTGCATCCAATCCGCAAGAATTTCAGCGACTTTTTCTTTCTTTTGCATTTGTTCATAACCGAGTAAGAGTTGTAGTTGATTCGCATGATCATGGCGTTTCTTTTTCAATAACTGTTGACATGTCCATTCCTTCACACTTGTCACCTCTTTGATAATTGTATGAAAATTATAACAAATATCACGCACCCTGTACATTGAATCAAAAAAATAATCAAATAAAAAAGCGCGCCTCCTAAGAAAACTCTAAAGAGACACGCTTGTTATTCTAACGTCTTATGCTTCCTGTGCAACAGGATACACACTTACGCGTTTGCGATTACGGCCAACGCGCTCGAAACGTACGATACCGTCTGTTTTAGCGTAAAGAGTATCATCTCCACCACGACCAACGTTTGTACCAGGATAAATCTTAGTACCACGTTGACGGTAAAGAATAGATCCGCCAGTAACCATTTGTCCATCAGCACGCTTAGCGCCTAGACGTTTTGATTCTGAATCACGACCGTTCTTTGAGCTACCTACACCTTTTTTAGATGCGAAAAATTGTAAGTCTAAACGTAACATCATCGGTTTCAACCTCCTTGTTTTTCAAAGATAGTTATATACTGACCATAGTCATGTTCGATTGTTTCTAAAGTTGTCACCATACCTTCTAACAACAAACGCGCCGCATTTAAAGCGTCGGCATTTACGTCGCTTGGTAGGATCACCTTTAAATAACCACCATCTGTGCCTTGGTCAATCATAGGTTCAATTCCACTATGTTTCATGACTGCATTGGTCATACCGAAAGTAACGGCTGATACTGCAGCACAAACTAGATCGTGACCATGAGGGCCACTATCCGCATGCCCGCTTAATTCAAACCCTTCTATGGTTTGATCGGGCAAACGATAAATAATTGCTTTAATCATTGTTCATCCAACCTTAAGCGTTGATCTTTTCGATAACCACTTTTGTATATGGCTGACGGTGACCTTGCTTACGGTGATAGTTTTTCTTAGGCTTAAACTTGTAAATTGTTACTTTCTTTTGACGACCGTGTTTTTCAACTTTCGCCTCAACAGAAGCACCTTCTACTAATGGCGCGCCAACTTTTACGTCGTCACCACTTACAAAAAGAACTTTGTCAAATGTAACAGTTTCACCAGCTTCAGCAGCTAACTTTTCAATGTAGATTTCTTGACCTTCTTCTACTTTGATTTGTTTACCACCTGTTTCGATAATTGCGTACATCCTACTGCACCTCCTTAAAGACTCAGACTCGCCATCACAGGCGCATTCACATGCTTAAAACCTGGTCAGTGCGGTTGTAGCAACGGGTGCTACATAACTTGCATAACGTACAAATCATACCACGGCGCATTAAAGCTTGTCAATAGTTTCTGATTGGTTTTCAAAAAGAAACGTATCGATTAATGTCTGACTACCATGACGTATGAATGAAAAACGCGGTTCGGTCATGTCTTGTAAAAAATACACAACAGCTGAAGTCGTTTTTGAGAGAACTTCACGGTCAATATTTTCAAGAAACGCTTGGTACACATCAGGTGATACACGCACAACCGCAACATCCTCTGTTAGTGAGGCGATGGCACGTTCAAGTTCAAAACAAAGGGTCGCACGTTTTAAAGGCGAAGGCATGAGTTGTTGATCAAATAACGTGTCCATCACACTTTTTGTTTCACGCTTCCTCGTCAGTTCGAATAAACCCATCCGGGAAAAACCATATAATTTCACTGGTAAAGTGTCTTCGGCTATTGCTTTTTTTAACGTATCCATGACCGCCTGTTGATCTTTTCTGGACGGCATCCGAATGAAATCAATCACAATCATACCAGAAAGATTACGAGCCTGAATGACTTTAGCGGCTTGTTTAGCCGCTTGTTTATTAATAGATACCACGGACCGCGCCCGTGATTGATTGGACGTATAGCTTTTTGAATTGACATCAATCACTGTCATTGCTTCTGTTTGTTGGACAATGAGTTCCACACCTAAACCGGCATCGATGATGGGTGTGGATAATCGTTCAATATACGCAGTAATTTTAGGAGCAAGGCCTTGAATAGCAGCCTTTTTTACTTGGACCTGGACACGGTCACTATAGACAGATTCGATTTGTCGTTTCAACTTTACATCATCGACAATGACCTGGTCAATTGTCGATAAATCTCGTCCTTCCAGGTACTTTAGGTGCGTCTCACTTGTTGATGACAACTGCCCTGGTTTGTTCTGTGCTTTTGCGCATGCGAGGTAATGCTGAAAGCGCGCTTGTAACGTTTCTAATTGAATTAATAGTTCTTGGTCAGACAGTGCATCCGCTTTTGTGCGTACGACTACCCCACCTGTATTTAACTGACCGCTAAACAAGGTTTGCAGCTCCTGCCTTTTATCATCAGCTAATTTCCGTGAGACATTGCCCCCTTCCTCATACGGTAAGTAGACGAGCGCCTGATCAGATAGATTGATTTTCCTCGTGAGTCTTGCACCTTTAGATAGAAACGGTGCTTTTGTCACTTGGACAATGATATATTGCCCTTCGGTTAAACCGGACGCTTGATCATGCTGATTATAATCGTGATGATCTAGATAACCCGGTGTCTCAAGTCCAATATCAACGAAACTTGCATTTAGCTGGTGGTCAATATCCGTGATTCGGCCATAAAAGATGGCGCCGACCAACACATCTTCATTTGGTCGGATGAACTGAAGATCTGTGATGATCTCTTGTTCGGTTGTGATATGTAATTTTTCGGTTAGTTGTGTCAGTAAAAAGAGCGTTGTCATGTCAGTCACCTATTTCTAAATAATATTTCACCGGATTCATATATCGCTCAATCATCTGTTGTTCACTGATCAGTTGGTGTGTTTGTTTAATGATAAACATCGTTGATTGATTTAAGCGTAAGCATTTGAGGGCTTGATTGGGTTGAACATCTGAATCAATGTGTGCCAGTAATGGCTGTTTTATCATGTTTTTTCGTCGAAATAACAAAAAGCGATACCACATATAAGGTTCATCTTTTAAGTCTAGCCGAATTTCGCGTAAAAGAAAACCTACAAGCAACAGAAAAGCGAAAGAAAAGTGACCATAAAAAATAAAGCCCCACGTTAATATGAAGATATTGAGAATAGATAGCATTAACGTGAGGTGATAACTTTTTTTAAAAGGCAGGCGGAGATTACATAAGAGATAGATGATTTTCCCACCATCTAACGGCCAAATCGGTAGAAGGTTAAAACAGACGAGTGTCACATTCGCACGCATCGCAAAATCGATCACTGTCATTGGTTGAGCGGATTGTTTTAAAAATAAACAGGCAAAAAAAATAGCCACATGCTGCAGTGGACCGGCTAGTACAACGAGCCATTGTTCTTTTAGTGGGCGCATGAGAAAAGCGTCTGTTTCCATCACGCATCCGAACATAAACAGCCGTAACTCTTTGATTGGCCATTTAAAATATAGCGCCGTTAAAAAATGACCACATTCGTGCCAGCACATGATCACTAACAATACGAGATAATTGGTTAATTGACCTGTCAGAATGACGACGATGACAAATAACAGCCAACTAATATCGATAGACATTCGCCGAGATCTCGTTATTTTCATTCTGGATGCTCCACTAATAAGTCAACGACCCCAGCGCTATTCTGAAGGGTCACTTCACCAATCTGTTCATTTTCTCGAATGAATTGATAAGGTAACACACTCGTCTTAGCTAAACCGCTATAGGTCATACTTTCTCCTGACGCATGTTGAATCCTCACGGCTTCTTTACCATTGTCACCTTTACCGACATAGATGACCAAGCCCGATTGTACCGCATAAATATTTTTATCGCCAACCGCAACCGTCACACCTTCGGTTAGTTGATCTTTCTCAGCGACCGTAATGGCTAACGTTTGATGGTGAGGTGGGAGCGGTTGAAAGACATCGATGACGGTACCAAAGCGCTGCTCATACCATTGATAGACAGAAGCGAAAGGAAAATCCTGTAAAAGCGTGCGATTAACAGTCATTGTTAATGACGCAGGACTATCTGTTGATTGACTAAAGCTCATCAGACAAAAAAGCACGGCTGATAGTGTTAATTTAACAAGATGAGGCGTGAGTAAATGAGAACGTGTAGATGCCTGTGGATGATGCATTTTCTTCATAAGTGTTGCCTTCTCTTTATTAAGCGCTTTTATATGTGACAATGATTTTGGTGTCATATAACCCTCTCCTTTTTCATCCGCCTCTATGTATGGCGTTACAATAAAGGATACGTCTTTAAGAGAGAGAATATGACACAACAAAAGCATCAAACCTTTAAAAATAAAAAGGATTGATGCTTTTTTCATTATTTTTCGCGCATACCGAAGAATTTTTTCACTTTTGTCATAAAGGTTTGTTCCTGATCAAATGATTGTAGCGGTACTGATTCCCCTAATATGCGACGAGCAATATTTCGATAACTGATTGATGACTTAATGTTTGGATTTAACGCAACAGGTTCACCGTGATTTGAAGCTTTTATGACTTCATCGTCATCTTGTACGATACCGAGTAAATCAATCGATAGCACTTGAATAATTTCATCGATCGTCATCATATCGCCACTTTCCATCATATGATTTCTGATCCGGTTAATGATAAGTTTCGGCGAGGTAATCTCTTCTTGTTCCAACAGTCCGATAATTCGATCAGCATCACGTACACTTGATTTTTCTGGTGTCGTCACGACAATCGCATGATCTGCTCCAGCGACCGCATTTTTATAGCCTTGTTCAATCCCTGCTGGGCAATCTATCAAAATATAATCAAACTCTTGTTTTAATTCATTAACCATCTCAATCATAGCCTCAGGTGATAAATCATGCTTATCACTTGTTTGCGCGGCAGGTAGGAGGAATAAATAATCGAACCGTTTATCTTTGATAAGTGCTTGTTTCAACTTACAGCGTCCTTGCGCCACATCAATAATGTCATAAATAATTCGATTTTCTAGACCCATCACGACATCTAAGTTGCGCAAGCCAATATCGGTATCCATTAAACATACTTTTTTATCCATTAATGCCAAGGCTGTTCCGAGGTTTGCGGTCGTTGTCGTTTTACCAACGCCACCTTTACCTGAGGTAATTACAATCGCTTCAGACATTTAAAACACTCCTTTCAAACCCATTAATGACTGGGCGCTTTTTCATCACGTGTTGCAGCCGATCCATGATAATCTGACCATCATCGATATAGGCACACTCCATGTACACCCCATCCGTTTCGTAATCGGGGGCACGTGAATACAGTTCGGCAATTCTTAATTGAACCGGGTTCATGAGTGAGGCTGCAATCACGACATCCGTATTCCCCTCATACCCCGCATGGGCAATCCCGCGTAGGGCACCTAAGACAAAGACATTGCCGGTCGCTTTCACTGTCCCACCCGGATTCACGTCACCAATCACAAGCACATCGCCGACAATATCAACGACTTGCCCTGACCGGACCGGACGGGTATGCAGATGAATATCTGATGCTTCTTTTAAAGCTAAGGCTTCTTGTTTTGTGATGACGTGCGAGACGATATCTTGAACAACAAGACGACGTTTAGATTGAATCAATGTTTTTAATTCTTCTTTCTCGTCCGTATGTAATAGGCGGTTCCCTAGTTCAACTTTAATCGTAATAAGCGAATCAACTTCGTCAAAATCGTCTTGATTTAACATATCAATCAACTGTTCTTTAACAGCATGAAACGGCGCATCATCACTTAAAAATAACGTTAAACCGTCTCGTGTACCTTTAATCATCACTAATGGTTTTTGAGACATGTCTACACCTCCATCCTTACTTTTGTTCAAAACGTTCAAACGAATAACGTGCGAGTAAACGTTTAAATAACATGAATTGAATGAGAAAAACTAAATAATTCATTGCCAGTGTCATCAATAAGCGTTGTTCCAAGTAGTCTTGAATACTGAGTCCTGTTATACCAATCAGTTGGTAGAGCCAATAAATCATCCCATCTACTAAAATAATCGCTAAAAAGAAGACAAAACTTGAGACATAAAAGTTAACATGTAAGACTTTTCTTAAATGATGAATAACGTATATCACAACAGCATAACTAAACATATAGACACCAATAATCTGACTATAGACGATATCCAGGACAAGGCCACTGAGGATGGCATATAAAAAGCTATAATACGACGTCTCTTCATCGTAGTATAAGCCAATCATAATAAGAAAAACAAAGACCCCATGGATGGTGACGATAAAGCCACTTGCTTCAAAACTATCCGGAATAAATAAGAAATTAATTCCTTGTAAAATGATCAACATAAACAATATGAGAGGTGGGAATAAGCGTGACATTACTCATCCCCACTTTCTTCAACCTCGTCAATCGACGTAAGTAAGCGATCAACCACAATCACGTGATTCAACTCTTCAATATCCGCTGAAGGCTTTACATACGCAATTTGGGTTAAACCATATTGGTCTGTCGTTACTTCTTCTATCGAACCAATTTCTAAGCCTTTAGGAAAGACGCCACCTAAACCTGATGAAAACACGGTTGTATCAAGTGGAATATCTTCATAGCTATCAGTAAATTCAAGTAACAGTTGTTCTCGCGTATCATCGTAACCTAAGATAAACCCTTTTGCATCTGTCTCCGTCTCTGGTAAATCAACATTGACAGAAATACGATTCGAGCGGTCAAAGCCATTAAGTAATAAGACAGTCGAGGTGAACTGGGCCGATGATTGAATTTTACCAATCATCCCGCTAGCTGTAATCACAGCCATATCTTTTTCAACACCGTGTTGCTTACCTTTATTTAATGTGACCTGATTAAACCATTGTTCAGGACTTCTGGCGATAACAGTCGCTTGAATCGGACGATAGTCCGTCATTGTTTCCGTCTTATCTAAGACCGCCTTTAATTCTTCATTTTCTTTCGTTAACTCTTGTACTTCATATAACTTTTGTTGGTACGTTGAGAGATTCTCTTTCAATTGTTGGTTCTCTTCATACACCTGCTTCATTTCATCAATATTTCCAATAACATCTCTGACATAATAGACAGGACGTAGTAGCACATTTTGAAACGAACCAACGGTATCTTGGATGAACTCTTCAACGGAAGAAAGCTCTTCACGATTGCTTAAAGAATAGCCAATGAGTCCCACAAGAATAATAAGGCTAATAAGAATCGTGAATAGCCGTTTTCTTCTAAAAAACGACATAATGAAACCTCCAATAAGCGTTAGTTGTTTCTACTAGCAACGTTAGGATGCGATTTAAAATGTTCGATATACTCTAAAGCTTTTCCTGTCCCAATCGCAACGGAGTCAAGTGGTGATTCCGCAATAAAGACCGGCATTTTTGTTTCATCAGAGATAACACCATCTAAATCTTTAAGTAATGCACCGCCACCTGATAAGACAATGCCACGTTCCATAATGTCCGCTGACAATTCTGGTGGTGTTTTTTCCAAGGTCACTTTAACGGCTTCAACAATCGCTGCCACCGTATCGCTAAGTGCTTCGGCAATTTCAGTTGAGGTGACTGTAATCGTTTTTGGTAAGCCTGTAAGTAAATCTCGCCCACGTAAATCAATCGATGTTTCCTCTTCACTTACGCGCGCTTGCCCGATTTCCATCTTAACGGTTTCAGCTGAACGCACCCCAATCATTAAGCTGTATTTCTTACGGATATATTGAATAATCGCCTCATCCATATCGTCACCTGCGGTACGAATCGACTGACTTGTGACGACACCACCGAGTGAAATAACCGCTACCTCTGTCGTACCACCACCGATATCAACAATCATACTACCCGTCGGTTCCCATACAGGTAAGCCTGCCCCAATCGCTGCCGCAAAAGGTTCAGATACAGGAAAGGCTTCTCTTGCGCCTGCTTGTTTAGTCGCGTCAATCACCGCACGCTCTTCTACCATCGTAATGCCTGATGGGACACAGACCATAACATTCGGCTTACGCGCAAATGGTGAACGTTTTTTCTGAGCCAAACGAATATAATACTTCATCATTGCTGCGGTTGTATCATAATCAGCGATCACACCATCCTTCATTGGACGAATAACTGAAATATTGCCTGGTGTACGACCAATCATGTTACGTGCATCACTACCGACAGCTTCTATCGCTCCTGTCGTATTGTTTTTAGATACAACGGATGGTTCTCTAACGACAACCCCTTTACCTTTAATGTATACGAGCGTATTCGCTGTCCCTAAGTCAATCCCTAAATCTTGCGTAAAACTAAATTTCCCCACGTTAATCTTCCTTCCTTATTTACACGTCTCTATTTATCTTTGATATGTGTGTTTGTCATAATAGTAATAGTAAACACCTAACACAAGTCGCTCACCTCGTGTTAGGTGTTTAGTTTTTAACTTGCTTATTCAATTATACGAGAATTTGAAAAAAATAGATAGGGGTTAGACGTACCCTTTTTCTTTTAATGACACAAATTTATGATCACCGATAATGATATGGTCGAGTAACGATATACCAATCAGTTCTCCACATTCAACTAAACGTTTGGTCACTTGAATATCTTCTTGAGATGGTGATGGGTCGTAGGGTCGGTAGTAAGAAGCGAATCTACCTCCCTCAGAACCGTACGTACTCCTTTCAAAGTATACGGCTCGCCAGTGTGAGGGCAATCAGGAGAAGGATGATTCAGATAAGAGAATGGCTGAAAACCCACTTGGTTCAGTTTCAACCGGGCGCATCTTTTCGTCAAGCGATATTTATGCGCAATCGTACATACCAGGCTCTGATAGGCAAAGTGGTCTAATTTGGCTAGAGCTATTTTATTAGTGGCATACCGGTAGTAGTCATGAATGGCTGTCATTTCGTCTTTGTACCGTTTATAAATATAATCGATAGATTGATAGACAAGAAAGCGTCGACTTTCCGGACGATGATGATTATACACCCCGTACTTAAAGCAATGCGCGAGATGCGTTAATTGCGGTATCGGAATCGTTAAAGCGAGTGACTGACCCGCTCTTTTTATGTGATAGCCTTTATACATCATTTTTTCAAATCGTTTGACCTTGAGTGTCACATGATGCCTACGGAGTGCAAGTATCACTTCCGATACCGGACGATCACTCGTAAAAATAATGTGGTAGTGTGACGTTTCTTTAAAATCAATAAACATTAGCCCTAAATTTTCTAGAACAGCTAATACATGCGCATGCATCATACGATCACTCGTTGACACAATCCAAAGAGGGGGATAATTAAGATCTTTCACATTCTCTCTTTCCTCTCCTTATACTTTCTCACACCTGTCTTCCTTTTCCGTGCTAAACAGATTACCTGCAAACGTTGAATAATACGAAGACTCCGTTACCTTATAACTTGTGCTACTTAGGCAATCCCTACCTTACTAATCAATCAAGATACGTCATACTTAGGTACTCCTTTCAACTATTGCTTTCCAATGGGAAAACTCAGAGGAATAAGCTTATCATATACTGTATCTGACGCGCACAGCATATTTATTCCTATCACGTATCCAACGCGTCTGTAAGTTTAGAGTTCAGGCAGTATAGCTTTTACCATATATGACTTAACAAAAAGATCATGCGATGGTCCCGCAGATTATTTCTAATTGACGGTAAGATCTCTTGTTACTAAAAGTGATAAGCATTTTAGGGTGAATAACCACTTGATGGACTAACTGTGTAGGCGCACGCCAGAAGGATGATTGTGTAAGCAAACGATCGAGGCACAAGAGCGCTTAATAGCTTCACGGAAGATTTCACGTGGATGCGAGATCGAAGCATTTAGGCTCCCAATAAAGATGGTTTGTTGATGGATAATTTGATTCTTCGTATCAAGGAATAGGACGATAAAATGTTCCTGCTTTAAGAGACGCATATCTTCCATGACATAATTAGCGCCGTCTTCGGGGCAACGAATGACATAACGATCCGTTTTTTTAAATCGACCCATGCGATTACCCAATTCAATGGCAGCTAAAATACTGACGGCTTTGACTTGTCCAATGCCTTTAATTTGAACGAGTTCTTCAAGCGTGGCTTCTCTTAAACATTCAATCCCGTCAAAATGTTGATAGAGGCGAATCGCTAAATCATGAACACTTTCTTCACGTGTACCAGAACCAATCACAATCGCCAACAATTCTTGGTCGGATAAATGACTCGCGCCTTTGTTAATGAGTCTTTCTCTCGGCCTGTCTTGTTTGGGGATATCTTTCATTCGGACATGGAGTTCTTTCAACATGTCACTAACCTCCTTTCTTTATGATGTCTTTAGTTTAATCATTTTTACCTACTCTGCAAGTAAACATAAGAAGTCACCAAGATAAATTGTCATTAAAAGCATTCAAAAACCCACAAAACATGCGCTAAATTTAAAATTTTATAAGTTTTATGGCATCAAAAAAAGATTGACACATATGCGCCAATCTTTTCTCCCTAATGAAATAGTCTAACAATCACGCTTCATTATTCAATGAGGATACTTTCATTATAAAAAGCACGAATCGTTAATATAGCTTGCGTTTGAGTGTCACTTTGTTTCGTTAAATCTAATTCTGTTATTTCAATGAGGCGATCAATCGATTCTAATTGTTCCATGTAAGATTCTATGCCTATCACGTTATCACTTGTTAAGGTCACTTGATAGTGAATGGCACTGACACCGTCCGGATAAAATGCCGCATCTTCAGTCAAGCCTGCCCCACTGAGATTAATGGACGTTATAGAAACACCTGTCCTTGTTTCTAAGTCAAACAGGGTTTCAACAATTTGATCAACGGCTTCCTCAGTAGGCAAATGATTTCTAACGGCCTCAGCTTCTTGATTTAAGGCGTTTTCAGTCTGTTCATTCATCTCTGCTTGCCTTAAGACAAGTCGGTGTTCAGCTAAAGTTTGTTCTGTTACTTCAAGCTCTTCATGTAGCGGATCAAGTAAATAGCCTGAACCATAATAAAACAGAAACCCAAAGACAGCAACTATAATTAATACAATCAAGGTTTCATTTTTCCCCCACTTAATTATCATCGCTAAACACCTCACTTACTTGCGTCCGGTCAATCATCAAAGTAAACTGCGTCACATACGCCGTATCATTTACATCAATTGTTTCTAACGTCACACTTGTCACATAAGGTAAATTCACCAGGTTACGTTGCATGTCAACGACGTGTTGGTCATTGTCAAATATAATTTCAAGCTGTACAATGCCAGTAATGGTGAAAAAGAACCGCTCGACAGTTGCTGATGCTTGACTTGGTATTTGTTCTAACACATCATGATATAAATCATCTAACGGAAACTGGTTCTGCATCAATGTGTCTCGTTGATTAACTAATGTTGAGACTTGGTTACCGATTAAGTTGACCCGTTGTGATTCACTGATTTCATCGGCTTGTTGACTAATCGTGTCTCTATTACGTGATGTGTCAGTTTTAATGGATTCTGTCATCCACCAAAAATAACCCCCGAGTAATCCAAACAAGAGTAAGGCGATCACACTGATTAAAAATAGTGTGATGTTCTTTTTTTTCTTTTCAAAAAAGTTAATATTAACCATGTTTCGCCTCCTCTATTCTTCGGTATGGTCAAGATTTTGATTAGAATGCGTTGAATCGTCCTTCAGTCCTGACTCCACTGATGGTTCTATTTGTTGCTCTTTTTGTTTTCGTGAGCTTTTTTTATTTTTTGTTACCGCACTTTTAGGTTTGACTTGTTTCTTTTTCGATGATGATTCTTTGTAACCTAGACCGATTAAAGCTCCATAGCCATTAGGTAACGCCCTCGGTAAGTTGAGAGTTTTCACACTAATGTCAAATCGATCAGCCATCGTCTCCTTTAATTGAACGAGGTCGGGATGGTCACCTAAAAAAGCAACGTCAGTCACACCGGCACTTCCGTCTAGAACTGAATACTGATAAAAATCCATGAATCGTTCAATCGTGATTAACGTATTATCCCGCTCATCTTCTAACTCTTCTTTAGGTAGCGTGGAAACAAGTTCTTTTCCCGCCTCATCCAGTTGCCATGCTTGATAAGCATTTGAACTATGGACGTGCCGATTAAATTTCGGTTTATTATGATGGAAGACGGTTAAAGTTAAATCAAGTTTATTCCACTGGATCATCAACAAATGTTCATCATCTGTGGCGTCATGAAGCGATTGATACACCCGATAACCGCTGAGAAACGAAATGTCTGCGACAGCAGGGTTTAAACCAACGTCATTAAACAGTTTTTCAAAAGGTTTTAAGCGTTCTTTAGGATAAGCAAATAACAGAATCTCATTTGTTTCTTCCCCGAAGTTTAAGACATCAAAATCTAACACAGGATCTTTAAATGGTAAGCGAATACTACCTTCAAGCTGTAAGCGAATATATTGTTTCGCTTCATCATTAGATAGTTGGTTTGGAATCTCTTCTGTCCGCATCGTCACAAAACTATCAGGGACAAGAAAAGAGAGTTCAGCTCGTCGCCACTTCTTTTGTTCGACCAACGTTCGCAAGTGGCGTTTTAATTGTGCTTCATTAATTATACGACCATCTTCCATGACCAGTTGATCAAAAAAGACTTCTCCAAAATCTATATGTTCATCCGTTTTCATTTTCGGGCAGACAAGGTAACGGATACTTCGATCATTTATCGATAAAAAAACATGTTTTTTCTTAAAAAGTCCCATATGCTGTCATCCTTTATAAACAGTTTAGAAAAAGCTAAAATACCAATCTAATATAGCATCGCCAGTAAAGAGGACCGTAAGGGCCGCCATACTAATGTAAGGACCGAAAGGCACTTTAGATTTCCGTGTTACTTTACCGAGCAACAATAACACTATATTGACTAACGTACCATACAATGTCGATAGTAAAAAGATAAGTAAAACGCCGCCAATGCCAAATAAATATCCGAGCACAAAGAAATACTTCATATCCCCCGCCCCCATACCACCTTGACTTAAGACAATCACGACAAAGATTAAGCCAAATCCTATCAAAGCGCCTAGAAGTGATGAATACCATGGATCAAGTGGCTCGAATAATCGCAACATAACAATCAGTGGTAAGAAAAACAGTAGAATATGATTCGGTATTAAGAAATATGTAAGATCGGTCACGATGATGATAACGGCGAGCGATACCGCAACAAGCGCAATCAGTGTGTCTAGTGTTAGACCATAAACAATGTAACTCAGCATAAAACCGATACCTGTCAGTAATTCGATCACAGGATACATCCAACTAATCTTCGTTCCACATCCACGACACTTTCCGCGTTGGATAATAAACGAAATAACTGGAATCAGTTCGAGTGCCGTTAATTGTTTATGACACTTCGGACAGTATGAGCGGTCATGTGATAAAAAGTTTTTCTTCGGTACCCTCAAACCGACAACGTTATAAAATGATCCGAGTACAAGACCAAAGATAAAGAAGGTGATGCTGTAGAATAATGTCATAACAACACTCCTAGATAGAAATAAAGACCCCTCTTTGGGAGGAGTCTAAACTAAAAATATTTTTTAAGATGGCGGTGTGTAACCGTCAATACTATAAATACCCTCGTCGGATTTTGATATTGTATCAGTTTCAGCTATGCCACTAGGAAGATCAGAGCTTCTTAAATCTAAATAATTAGGAATCAGATCCCCAATAGTAGTTGTACCAGATGTAAATTCTTGATTAGCATCGGCTAATCTCGCTGCATCTAGAATTAATTTAACTTCAGCTGCATCAGCATCCGTTTCCGCTTTATCAATAATATTCCCTACCGCAGGAATGGCAATCGCGACGATAATACCTAAAATAACAATAACAGCTAAGAGTTCGACTAACGTAAAACCTTTTTCTTTCTTAAGTAATGTTTTGAATTTGTTAACCATAATAATTCCTCCTCTTAATATGTGTGTAATGGATGACTTATGATGATATAAAAAAAGACTCACAACATAAATAAACCATTATGATGTCAGCCGGTTGCACTACTTGCTCTTGTTTATCCAAGTGCCCAAATAAGGATAAACCGTCAACGCATCTGAGTTATTACTTAATGCTATTATACTACAAAATGGTAACATGTCTACCATTTTATTTGGATTATTTGAACTTTATTTGCATCTTTTAGTGACAACTTTACCGATACATCTGTACTACTTTAAATACCTTCAAATAAGCTAAACATTGGAATAACAATAGCTAAAACAATCGCACCGACGACGACCGCTAAGAAGATGATCATGACCGGTTCAATCAATGCTTTAAGTTTGTCGGCCGCTTCTTCTAATTCTTCTTCATAGAATTGCGCCACTTTTTTTAACATATCATCCATTGAGCCTGTTGCTTCACCAACCGCAATCATTTGAGTGATTAGTTTAGGAAATACCCAATGCCCCTTCATCGGATCAGCTAATGATTCCCCTTCTTCTAGTGATTTATAGCTTTCTCTTAATACTTTTTTAATGACGCGATTTTCCACTACCCGTTCAGTAATCATCACAGCTTCTAAGATTGGCACGGAGCTATTTAATAATGAACTAAGTGTTTGAGTCATCCTGGCAAGCGCTGCTTTTTGAATGAACAAACCAAAGATCGGCACCTTTAATTTTACCGTATCAAAGATATAAGCAAACTTTTCTTGTTTATATAATGTGCGCACGACAACTACAGCAATAAAAATAAAGAAGAGAAGTATCCACCAAGTTGAACCAATGGATTCACTTAAATTAAGGACAAGCTGCGTATAGGCCGGTAATTCCTGATCAAATGAAATAAACATATCAGAAAAAACGGGTACTAAGAAAGCCATTAAGAAAATCGTAATAAATACCGCTAAAACCCCGATAACAGCTGGGTAAGTTAAAGCCGTAATGACTTTTTGTTTTAATTGGTATTGCTTTTCATAGTAAGTGGCCATCCTGTCAAGAATATCATCTAATCGACCACTGACCTCACCGGCACTGATCATGCTGACAAGCAGTTCTGGGAATAGCTTTGGGTAACGGCTTAAAGCGTCTGATAAAGGTTCACCCTCTTCAATATGCTCTTTCACCTCTTCTAACGCCTCAGTTAAAGCCTTACTATTCGATTGTTCAGCAAGAATTTCGGTCGCATCAACAAGTGAAATACCTGCATCAATAAGCGTAGAGAATTGCCGCAAGAAAATGACAAAGTCTTTGTTTTTAATGGGATTACCAATATAGATATCTTTATGTAAGACAGGGTTTAAACGTTTAATATCAAAAACAACTAATCCAAGTTGTTTTAACTCTAGTAATGCTTCTTTTTCGTTCTCACTTTCTAACCTGCCTGACGATAACTTTCCTTCAACCGTTCGCGCTTGATAACGATAGATAGCCATCTATCCACCTCCTTATGCTTAACTGATATATGGGTCTGCATCACGTTGAGAGATTAACCCGTCCCTTACCTTTCTTGTGATATCCATCTCCATTGTATGCATCCCTAGATCTTTTGATGTTTGCATCGTATTTGGAATTTGATGCATTTTTTCATTTCTAATAAGATTTTTTACAGCTGGTGAGTTAATTAGAATCTCAGTTGCGGCAATGCGACCACTTTCTTGCGCTTTAGGAAATAGTCGCTGAGAGATAATCGCTTCAAGAACATTCGCAAGTAATATTCTAATTTGATCTTTTTGATGAGACGGAAACACATCAATGATCCGGTCCATCGTCGAACTCGCACTCTGAGTATGCAGCGTCCCTAACACTAAGTGACCTGTTTCAGCCGCTGTAATAGCAGTTTGAATCGTTTCTAAGTCACGCATCTCGCCAACTAAGATGACATCAGGGTCTTGTCTTAAACACGCACGTAAGCCGTTTTGAAAAGACATCGTATCAAAACCGACTTCCCGCTGGTCAATAATGGATTGTTTATGTTTATGCAAATACTCAATGGGATCTTCTAATGTAATAATATGTTTATTTAAGTGTTCGTTCATGTAATCAATCATAGAAGCAAGCGTCGTACTTTTACCACTTCCTGTTGGACCAGTGACTAATACTAAACCGTGCCTTTTAGTTGCAATTTCCTTCAACACGCTTGGTAACTGTAAGTCATCAATTTTCGGAATAGCGGTCGGAATAACCCTAAAAGCAATCGAGATATTGTTGCGCTGATAAAACATGTTGACACGAAAGCGCGAGACCCCTTCAATGCCATGTGATAAATCAAGTTCTTTTTCACGGATGAATTTATCCCACATATCATCCGTCACAATTGAACGCGCGAGACGTTTCGTATCTGTAGGAGATAACACCTCTCCTTTATGTGGAATCAAACGTCCATCAATCCGAAAAATCGGTACAGAGCCTACTGTGATATGAATATCTGATGCATTCTTTCTAAATGCTAGTGTCAATAAGTCTTTTAAATCCTCCAAAGAAAAACCTCCTATGCATCAATAGCGACACGCATAACTTCTTCAATGGTTGTAAGTCCCTCTTTAACTTTGAGTAAACCATCATCTACTAAGAAATGCATACCTTTATCTTTAACATAATCTTTAATTTCACGCATACTGGCATTGTTCATCATCAATTTTTTCACTTGATCATCAATAACCATTAACTCATGAATCGCCATTCGTCCCCGATAACCCGTTCCGCGGCAACTGTCACAACCAGCCCCTTCTGTTACTTCATCGATGTCAATATGGTGCTTCTCAAATAATTCCTGTTCCATCTTCGTCACAGGACGTGAGGTTTTACAGTCTTTACAGACGCGTTTAACTAAACGCTGAGCCATAACGCCTGTCAGTGATGATACGACAAGGTAAGGTTCAACCCCCATATCAAATAATCGTGGAATGGCATCAACAGCACTATTTGTGTGCAGTGTTGAAAAAACGACGTGTCCCGTTAGAGATGACCGAATAGCAATTTCAGCTGTTTCACGGTCACGAATTTCACCAACCATGATAATATTTGGATCCTGACGTAAAATCGATCGTAATCCTGCCGCAAAAGTTAAGCCAACAGCACTATTCACTTGAACTTGGTTAACCCCTTCTAGTTGATATTCAACTGGGTCCTCAACCGTGATGATATTCACATCTTCTTGATTCAGTTCATTAATCGATGAGTATAACGTTGTTGTTTTACCAGAACCGGTTGGTCCCGTTAGCAATACAAGACCTGATGGCCGACTAATAACATCGCGGTATTGTTTGAGCGTCTCCGCATGTAAATCAATTTCTGTCAGTTTCTTAAATATATTCGTTAAGTCTAGAATACGAATAACGACTTTTTCACCAAAGACCGTTGGTAACGTAGACACCCGTAAATCAATAGGTTTAGCATCAATCACTAATCGAATACGACCATCTTGTGGCATACGTGTTTCAGTAATATTTAAATTAGCTAAGATTTTCACCCGCGCAATGAGCGCGTTTTGAATACGCTTAGGTAACGTTCGATCATTTCTTAACATTCCGTCAATCCGGTAACGTACCGCAATCTTTCCTTCACTCGGGTCTAAGTGGACATCACTCGCTCTTAACGTGACACCCGTTTGTAAAATTTGATCTAGTAATTTAACAGCTGGTGCATCCGCACCCTCACCTTCCATAGAAAAATCCGCTTCCAAGTCATAATATTTATTAATAGCTTGGAGAATATCTTCCTTGGTCGCAATAACTGGTTTCACTTCAAACCCGGTTGATAATTCAATATCATCAATAGCGTAGTAATCAAGTGGGTCATTCATCGCAATCGTTAATGTATTTTCATGTTGTTCAATCGGGATTAGAATATTTTCACGCGCCAATTCTTTCGGTACTAACTCCATCAATTGTTCATTGATTGGGAAACGATATAAAGAGACACTCGAAATATTTAATTGAATCTCCAATACTTCAATTAATTGTTTTTCCGTGATATACCCTTGTTCAACGAGCGCATCACCGAGTTTTTGTCTTGGTTTCTTCTGTTCTAAAGCTGCGACAATTTCATCTTCAGTAATTAATCCTTCGGCTTTTAACACATCACCTAATTTACGCTTTAATCTTACCGCCATCATAAACCTCCTCTAATTCCCCAAAAAGAAACTCATTAAACTATTCTTTACTCATGTAATACAGGAGGCTGACTAGTTACCTCCACTTGACTACCACTACTTCTTTCACCAAACGGAAAATCACCCGTATCAATCTTTTCTACCGATAGCTTTGCGCCACCTGATGTCATTAACTGATTCGCTGCGATAAAACCTTTTATGGTGCCACCTTGAACACTTAATGACTAACCACCTGAGACCAACTAACCACTAAAAACTAAAGCCACTCGTTAAAGTCATATCAGCCTGTAATTTAAAGAGTGAACCATTAATCAAATTTCATCCGCCAATTTGAATCGGAGTCGATCCGCTATAACAGATACCTAGTTGCCGAGTATCTCCAGCAGTATTTTCAGGGATATAAGGTGATATCCCTGAATCATGCTAAGTTACAGTAACTGTCCCACTTACTCTTTGTCTACGTTCCCCGACTTGTCCTTGTGACACGAGGGTAATCTCTCTTATATTGCCACTACCTTTAATCCGGTCAATCTTAATTGTCGCAAATGGCGATTCACTAGAAATTGCTTCATAATACGAATATATATTATCGTGAAGTTCACTGTCTAAATCCTCAATGAACTGATTAAAAAAAGAGCCGGTTGATTAAACCTTTCACTATCTGTTTCAACAAGCATCAGTGATTCTAGATACGCTTGATTATGGCCTGCTTCTGCAATATAAAAGGCCGCTTGATACTCTTGTTCCTGACTTGTTAGACGCACATTATTTATCGCGATTGTGCCAAGTGTAATACCCAAAACAGACAAAGTAATTATCATCAGCGCAAGTAATAGACTAGCACCTTGCTCTTCATTAAACCCCTTCACTGCACCTACCTACTTTTGTTTATATGCACATATATAACGAATCATAGTTATATTTATGACTTGTGTAGATGAGCCAAACATTTCATTTAATCTCAGATGTAGGACTTTTAATGATCAAGTCTGTATCACTTGTATTACCGAACGGAAATGTGATGACCGATAGATTTTGGAATTGAATGCTTGTCCCACCACCTCCGTCATATGTTTTTGCAAGCATAACACCGTTAATCTCTGCACCACCAGTGACTGATACATCTGCTTTAGGTGCAATCATTATCATCTCACTAAAAGTACCTCCAGAAAAACTGACTGAGTTTGAATTTGTTGCTAGATATCCACCATGCAAACCTCCTCCAGCTGTAAATTTAACAGATGCTTGTTTCACATAAACAGAGCCTTTTATCTTTTGACCACCTGAAATGGCAAAGTCACTACTCCCATAGTAAGATAGATTCATTGTCTCTACTGAGCCATCAGAATTTATTGTACTGCTTGAACCTATTTCAAAAGAGTCCTTAACATAAAGATTAAGTACACCATTACCTTGTATGATAATATGACCGTTACTTAAATCTAAAGTATTCACTATTAAATTACTGACGCCAGATCCAATTTCGAGATTCAAAGTGGTATTACTTTGCAGAGATACGGTATTAATGAATATATTCCCACCAATTCTAACGCTTTTTTTATCACTACCTTTTAAGTTAATATTTGATAGTACGGTATCATAATCAGGTGCTTCGGGAATGGTATCTATAAGTGATTCATATACAGAATAATCAAATACGGAAGATTGATGTACTTTAGGGACTATACCTTTATAATTATTTGGAAGATCCAGCAAATCATTACTTATTGAATTATTCACATAAATATGACCTTGACTGCTCGAGATACCGGACATTTGAGCTCCACCATTAATTTTAAAAGATTGTTCTGATGGTTGATCCATATATACGTCTCCATTAATAGTTGCTCCCCCTGTTATTGAAGCTCTATTCTTCACTAAGAGCGAAGCATCAACAGGAAAAGGAGGAAAATTACCACCTTTAGGTGACCAATTTACCTCAATATTATTACTGACGTTCCTTTTTTTTTCATTTACATTGCCTACTGAATTAATCGTTACATTATCACGATTATTGATAATTTCGACGGAAGCCGTTTTTTGATCCCCCGTACCGCTATAATCGTAAACTACGTCATCAAAATCAGCTAGATTACTACTTAATTGATCAAAAAATGCTGACTCACTTTGAGTGTTTTCATATATTTCAAGTATCTTCTCTTCAATTTTTAAGTAAGTCTCATTCACTCCAGCTTCCGCAATATAATAGGCCGCCTGGTAGTCACGCTCATTTTCCGTTAAATTCACATTCGCCATTGCCACAGTACCAATGGTCGCACCAAGCACACTGAGGACGACTAACACCATTAAGGTAAAAACTAATGCCACACCTGATTCATTCTTCATTAATCGTTTCATCGTTACCTCCTTAAGTATAAAACCGTCTCCAGACTCGCTTGTTTACCTTTGTCATCCACTACACTTACAATTTTAATTTTGTTGGCTGCTTCATTTGTTGTAGATGACCATATAAATTCACTGATATTCTCACTTAAAATAACACCGTTTCGTTTAAGGGTTGTGGTTGTAGGTTCATGAGTATATGTATACTCATTGTTTGTTCCCAATTCAAGTGTAAAAACACCATTTTCATTTTTTGTAGTAGCGCCCTCATTGGCATTGACTTTTCGAACGTCTGTAGTCAATTGACTCATAATGAGTCTGACATCACCTTGGTGATCAATGGTTTCGTTTTGTTCAAAATATTGTCGTTGGCCAAAGATATGAGTGGAGCCTACTAACAAGAGAATAATGGATAAAATAGCTAAGACGGCTAATAGTTCCACTAAGGTGATGCCGCGTTCATCTTTAAGCACCTGCATCGACCTCCCCGTAAATCATTCGCGTTTCGAGCTTCGCATCTTTTCCATCAGGTATACGATACGTCACAAAGACTTTTAACAAGCGATGAATCTCTAGACCACTTTCATCTTTGGCTGGTTCAATCACAATGGTTCCAGTTCCATTGGCATCTTTAATTTCATAAGTTGTTGGACTTGTTGAAGTCACATTATTATCATCGGCGTTAATTTTCGCTTGAATATCACCAAGTGATCCATGGTCCGTCACGATATTATATACTTCTTCCATATATTGTTGCGCAAAAAAACTGGCATCCAAATTATCTTGAGATATTTCAGTTGTACGGGCAGAGTTAATAAAAAATGTTAAGAAAGTGACGACAATTAACGATAATATAACAATCGACGCTAGTACTTCAACTAACGTTAGTCCTTTCTCATTGCGGTATTTTTTTATCACACACATCTCCCCCTCACCCGTTAATATTTCTATATTATGTTCGTTTAGAACCTTATAAGCCTAGTATATTGTGGTGTTTATTTTCAATTTCCTTTTAAAGAAAGAGTTAACGCGCACGTTAACTCTTCAACTAATCTTCTATGATGTTTTCTGTGATAATTCTCCCTTGACTCTTTTAGTATAAGCGTAGCTGACTATTTCTGCAAGACCTTACACTTAATATTTTGGCGGACTTTACCAATAAAATCTAATGAACCTACGACATAAGTCACTTGTTCTGGCGCTTTAATTTCTTCTATAAATGCTTGCCAATCTGGCGCATGCTTAACATGAAGACCTTTAGGTCCAAGTTTCATTAATTCTTCGATAGAAGCAGCTCTTGGGTGATTGAATGTCGTTAAGACGATATTGTGTGTCACCGTTTGAATGATCTCAAGCATGTCTTTTACCGGTTTATCTTTAAAAGCCGCAAACAAGATCTGAATCGCTTTATCTTCATCATGTGTTTCTTTAATGGTATCGACAAACACTTGCATCGCTTCAGCATTGTGAGCACCATCAATAATAATATCGGGTTGTGACGCTATTTGTTCAAAACGGCCTTTAATCGCCGCATCTTTAATCCCGCGTTTAATTTGGCCAAGACTAACATTATCACGGTCTTGATTCAAAACAAATAACGTCTTAATCGCTACCGCCGCATTATGCGCTTGATGATCGCCTTTCATCTTCAACTGAAAAGCAAGTTTTAAATTCATCGATTGATAGGTCCATTCCTCCTCGGCTTTTTTCACACTAAAACTTTCACCATAAAAATAAAACGGTGCGCGTTTACTATTTGCTTCTTTTCGAATAATTTGTTTTATATCATCAGGTACATCACCGATAATCACTGGAACGTCTTCTTTAATAATTCCAGCTTTTTGTTTGGCGATTTCTGGTAAGGTTGTCCCTAAGAACTGCATATGATCATAACCAATCGATGTGATGACTGACGCAATCGGTTTAAACACATTGGTCGCATCATCACGACCACCGAGACCTGCTTCAATAATCGCAACATCAGCATAGTCTTGGAAATATTTTAAGGCAATCACAACCATAATCTCAAATGGGCTTGGTGGATCACTTTCTTTATCTAATTGATCGATTGTTGGCTTTAATTGATTAAAATAATTTACATAAAATGTCTCATCAATTGGTTCTAAGTTCATCTTGATCATTGCATGCCGGTCCGTTAACGAGGGGGAAGTGAATGTCCCAACTTGTTTCTCACATACCCTGTAACAAGAGGCTAAATACGTGACCGTAGACCCTTTTCCATTCGTTCCAGCGACATGAATGCCGGTAAATGGTTGTTCATAAAAATTCACCGCTTCTAACAGCCGTTTTACGCGAAGAAGCCCAGGCTTGACCCCAACTTTCTCACGCTGATCTAAATATTGATTAACTGACGTACACGTTGTAAACATACAACAGACCCCCTTCGTTTTCTCTCTTTGTCATGACTAACATTGTAGACCTTTTTACCTCACTTGAAAAGGCTGTTTTTAAAACTCTTAAGAAAGTCCTATGTTAATACGAGAAAAAGAGGTATAAGCCCTTATAAGCCTATACCTCTTTACGCATATCTTTATTGATTTAACTCTTTAATACGCGCTTCTACTTTCTCGCGCTTTTCAATATAGTCTAACTTTTTACGCAGTTCTTCCTGAACAACACTCTCAGGTGCTTTATTCACAAAGCCTGGATTTGATAACTTCTTTTCTACCCGCTCAACTTCTTTATTTAACTTCTCAAATTCTTGAGTTAAACGTGCCATTTCTTTCTCAATATCAATCAAACCTTCCAGTGGTAAGAACAGTTCCGCACCGGTAATAACGGCGGACATCGCTTTTTCTGGCACCGTTACCTTGGTATCTATGGTTAAGTTTTCTGTATGACAGAACTTTTCGATGTAGTGTGATTGGGTTTTAAGCGCTGTTTTCACCTCGTCGTTATCGACTTGAACTAACAGGTCGATTGGTTTAGACATTGGCGTATCCACTTCTGAACGAATATTACGAACCGAACGAATAATGCTGATGAGACGCTTCATGTCTTCTGCGGCTGTGTGATTAATATCTTGTTCGTTCACTTCTGGCCACTTGGCAACTGTGATCGATTCGCCTTCATGTGGGAGGTGTTGCCAGATTTCTTCGGTCACAAATGGCATCATTGGATGCAACATCCGTAAGATTTGATCCAATACATGTACTAACACAGACCGCGTTGTTTGTTTCGCCTTCTCATCTTCACCAAAGAGGGGAAGTTTGGCCATTTCAATATACCAATCACAAAACTCATCCCAGATAAAGTTATAAAGATGACGTCCTGCTTCACCGAAGTCATAACGATCAGTATGCTTATTTACGAGCGCAATCGTTTCATTCAGACGCGTAAGTATCCATTCATCACTCACGTTCCGGTGCTCACTAAAGTCAATATCTTTTACTGTCATGCCTTCGGCATGCATGAGGACAAAGCGAGACGCATTCCAAATCTTATTAATAAAGTTCCATGTTGATTCAACTTTTTCCCACTGGAAGCGTAAATCTTGACCAGGTGTTGACCCTGTCGCCAAGAAGTAACGTAATGAGTCCGCGCCATATTTTTCAATGACATCCATCGGATCAACCCCGTTACCGAGTGACTTACTCATCTTACGACCATCCGCATCACGCACAAGACCGTGAATCAGCACGTCATCAAATGGACGCTCGTCGGTAAAGTGTTTTGATTGGAAAATCATTCGCGCAACCCAGAAGAAGATAATATCGTATCCTGTCACGAGCGCATTCGTCGGGAAGTAACGCTTAAATTCTTCATCCTCAACATCTGGCCAGTTTAGTGTAGAAAACGGCCATAAAGCAGATGAGAACCATGTATCTAGTACATCGTCATCCTGTTTCCAGTTCTCGATATCAGCTGGTGCTTCTTTACCGACATACACTTCACCGGTTTCTTTGTGGTACCAAGCTGGAATACGATGTCCCCACCAAAGTTGACGAGAAATACACCAGTCACGGATATTATCCATCCAACGTAAGAAGGTACCTTCAAAACGTTCCGGTACAAAGTTCACCTTCTCATCGTCATTCGCTTGTGATTTAATCGCTTGTTCTGCGAGAGGTTGCATTTTTACGAACCACTGAGTAGAAAGGTAAGGCTCTACAACGGCCCCGCTTCGCTCAGAGTGACCGACCGCATGCATATGTTCTTCAATCTTAAACAAGACACCTGCATCTTGTAAGTCTTTCACGATGTGTTTACGGCACTCAAAACGATCCATACCTTCATACTTGCCGGCGCGTTCATTCATCGTACCATCTTCATGCATGACAAGCACGCGTTCTAAGTTATGACGGTTACCAATTTCAAAGTCATTCGGATCGTGTGCTGGGGTGATTTTAACTGCCCCTGAACCGAAGTCCATGTCAACGTAATCATCCGCAACAATCTCGATTTCACGACCCACAATCGGCAAAATAACCTTTTTACCGATTAAATGTTGGTAACGCTCATCTTTTGGATGTACCGCGACCGCTGTATCACCCAGCATTGTTTCTGGACGTGTGGTCGCAATTTCAATATGACCAGATCCGTCTTTTAATGGGTATGTCATATGATAGAAGTGCCCCATCACATCTTCGTGAATAACTTCAATGTCAGAGAGGGCTGTTTTTGTGTGCGGGTCCCAGTTAATAATATATTCCCCGCGGTAAATCAAGCCTTCTTCATATAATTTAATGAAGACCTCTTTTACTGCTTCAGATAGTCCTTCATCTAACGTGAAACGTTCGCGTGAATAATCAAGACCAAGGCCCATCTTTTCCCACTGTGTGCGGATAAATGAGGCATACTCTTCTTTCCAGTCCCATGCTTTTTCTAAGAACTTTTCACGTCCTAAGTCATAACGACTGACGCCTGTCTCTTTTAGTTTTGCTTCGACTTTTGCTTGCGTTGCAATACCGGCATGGTCCATACCTGGTAAGTATAAAACATCATAGCCTTGCATTCTTTTCATTCGGGTAACAATGTCTTGCAAGGTCGTATCCCACGCATGACCGATGTGTAATTTACCTGTCACGTTTGGTGGTGGAATCACAATCGTATAGGGCTGTTTCGTTTCATCATTTTTTGCTTCAAAAAATTTCCCGTCAATCCAGTACTTGTAGCGGCCCTTTTCTACAGCCGTTGAATCGTACTTTGGCGGTAAGTTGTGTGTGTTTTCCATAATCATTTCTGCCTCCCTTAAAATATAAAAAAACTCAAATCAACCCCTTAATAATAAAGGACGAATTGAGTTACATTTCCGTGGTACCACCTTTGTTTATAGCCATATCGCTATACACTTCATGCATTGATAACGGTATGTGACCGGCTTAACCTACTCATTGTTCAATTAAGCTACATCCGAGGCTACCTTCAGTGTATTAACGGCATAAGAGTTTTTCAGCCAAGAACTCTCTCTCTGTGAAGATCAATACCTTACTCTTCCTCATCATCGTATCGCTATTGTTCTGTTCTTTATTTTAGCGAATAACTTGAGTAAAATCAACATATCTTTTTATATAGCTCTCTATTCTAAATAATTGACCGCTTTAGAAAACGTTGGAGGTGAAAATATTTTGTCCAGACATTACCGCTATAAATTACCAGAAGGTCTTAGACGAATGTTAACGATTTTTGAGTGTTGGCTCACGCCGTTACTCGTTTATCAATTTTTCCGAACGATTATGTTGCCTACGAGTTTTGATGTCGTCTTATTATTAATTATCACTTTGTTATATTGTTCCTTCTATTTTAAATGGATCTAGTCTCACTAGATCCATTTTTACGTAGATGACCCACCGTCCGGTAAGATGAGTACTTGACCCGCTTGGATTGTCTCTTCTACATGTGTATTGACTCTCTTTAGTCGCGTCATCTCAAGACCACGTTCATGACACCATTCAGACAACGACGTATCTTCTTTTATGATGACACATGGTAACTTCACATGAGGGTTGTCTAAACTTTTTAAACCATAATGCTGGTAGATGACACGATCACTTTTATCAATTATCTCTTCAGTCACTCTGTCTTCCTCCTCAGTTGCTTGTTCTTCTTTAAGTTCATTTAACGGTGTCATCTCTCTCGCATGACATGATGGGTCACTTTGATCAGTGCGTGCTGCTGTCTCAGCCTGACTGACTTCTTCCTTTTCTAAATCGGTCTCTACGATCGCGTTCACTGTATCGTTTACTTGTTCTTCATCCTGACTTCCTTGACGAATCGGTTCATCTATAGAGGGATCTACTACATTTTCTTCCAGTTCTCGCTTTTCCCCAGACTCATCAAGCTGTTTTTTTGGTGTGTAGACTTTTACATCCTCATCCATTGCTCTTTCTTTATCTGTGTCTAAGTTTGTCTCTTCTTTGACCGTCTCAAGTTCGATCGTCTCATCATCATGAACGGTAGGTGTAACGTCAGGTAGCGCCATATCATGTTCATCATGACGGACGGATGGTTGGAACACTTGAACATTCGCTTTTAACGTGAATGTCGACCGGGTTGGTAACACATAATCCAATTCACTTACAGCAAGATGCGTTTCCTCACTCACGCCGTATAATTCGATGGGAAAGCTAAAATAAGCACAAACTTCATTCATCTCGGACGCTCTAACATCTGTGATTAATAACGCGTCTTGAGTGATGTCGGCTTCATTCTCTCTTTCTTCACATGGTTCATAGTAAATCATTAAATCAAGCGTGCCTCGTAGCCCCTCCTTTGTTTCAATTAATTGACTTGGTTCTACATTGACACTAACTAATGTGTCAATCGGCTGAGGTAGCTGAAACGTTTGGTCAATGACCAGAGCTGTCACATCATCCTTACACAAAAAAATCATCCCCTTTGTAGACTCTGTAGGTTTCATCAGTTTAGTCTATGCATAAGGAGATGATTAAAGACATTTTTTTAAAGGAGCGATTGGATCGCTTTAAAACTCACATCAACGGCTTCGATGGTACGGTCAATATCTGCTTTTGTATGAGCCGTTGATAAAAAGACCCCTTCATACGGTGATGGCGGGAGTAAAATCCCTTCTTTCAACATCGTCTGATAATAGTGATTAAATAAATCATGGCGACTATTTTTAGCTGTCTCATAGTTGTAAACAGGTGTGTCACTAAAATAAATGCCAATCATAGACCCAGCGATATTTACTTGGAGCGGAATATTATACTGTTCTTTCTTCACTAAAAAGCCTTGTTTTAATTGGTTTAAACGCTCATTTAACTGTTGATAGCTCGCTTCCGTTAAATTTTCTAAGGTCGACAATCCAGCAGTCATCGCGAGCGGATTACCTGATAGTGTACCTGCTTGATAAATGTTACCACTTGGGGCAATCTGTGACATATATCTTTTCTTTCCGCCGTAACAACCGACCGGTAAACCGCCCCCAATCACTTTGCCAAGACACGTTAAGTCAGGTGTCACACCGAAATGTCCTTGAGCACTGTAGTAACCTACTCTAAAACCAGTCATCACTTCATCGAAAATGAGTAAACTACCGTAATCTGTCGTCAATTCACGTAACGTTTCTAAAAAACCTTCAACCGGCGGGACGACCCCCATGTTACCGGCGACTGGTTCAACAATCACACAAGCTAGATCATCTCCGTATGTTTTAAATGCTAGTTTCACGCTGTCTACATCGTTATATGGCACAGTGATGGTATCCTTTGCTAAGGCATCTGTTACCCCTGGTGAATCAGGTAAACCAAGTGTGGCCACACCTGAACCTGCTTTAATCAATAATGAGTCGCCGTGACCGTGGTAACAACCTTCAAACTTTAAAATTTTATTACGGTTTGTCACCCCACGTGCCAGTCTTAAGGCGCTCATCGTCGCTTCAGTTCCTGAGTTGACCATTCTGACCATCTCCATCGACGGTACACGTTCAATAACAGCTTTAGCCAGTTGATTTTCTTTTTCCGTCGGTAAGCCGAAGCTCGTCCCGCTCATTAACGTAGCGGAAAGCTGTTTTACAACAGCTGGATGACGGTGACCTAAAATTAACGGTCCCCAGCTTAAAATATAGTCAATGTAGCGGTTACCATCAACATCCGTTAAATACGCGCCCTCACCTTCTGCGGCAAATACGGGTGTCATATCGACAGAACGAAAGGCACGCGCGGGTGAATTCACCCCCCCTGGCATGAGCTCTATCGCTTCTTGATACAATTGATCGGCTTTATGTCTTGTTTCAGTCATGAGTTCTCTCCTTAGTATTAAAAGTATGATGATTCGATTGTTTCCCTTTTAAATCTTCTATCTTTAGTAAAGTCGCTTTAGTCACTGCTTGTTTTAAGTGATGTTGAATGACGGTACGCTCTTTTTTTGAGAGCGCCGGCAACTGACGATCAATGCCTGCCATCGCCTCGGTTAATAACTGATCGCGTTCAAGAAATAATGTGCGTCTTTCTTCGTCAAATTGTTGACTATGTAGTTTGCTGTTCAGACGGCTAACTTCTTGCGTCATGCAATCAATGATGATTTGGGCTTTTTGTTTTCGAACAAAGTAATGTGCATCAATCGTCTCACCTAATTGATCTAAATCAAACAGCTCTATCCCTGATAACGTTTGAACCGATGGTTCAATACTTCTTGGTAAGGCTAAGTCAATCATCAATAAGTTTTCAACCTGACAAAGCTGAAGACTTGTTCTTGTCATCAGTGGTGAATCAAGCTCAAGTGATGACACGACAACGTCTGCTGATTCAATATAATGTGGCCAATCGGATAACTTTCCTATCGTTACTGTCTCAGGTAAGCCTATTAGCTTTGTTTGATCTCGATTTAAAACAATGAGTCGATGCTGACTAGGTAAGGCATACTCAATAAACAACTGGCCCATATTTCCCGCACCGAGAATAAGAATTGTTTTTGGCGCGCTCACCTTTGTTTCAATAAATTGATAGGCACTATAACTGAGTGAGACCGGATGATCGTTGATACCGGTTTGTTTATGCATCTGTTTACTAAAGTGAAACGTGGATTGGAAAATCGTATGGAATGATTTACTTACCGTCTGATGAGTAACCGCTTCTTCATACGCTATTTTTACTTGGCCTAGCACTTGCGTTTCACCTAACACATGCGCAAGTAATCCAGTTGATACTTTGAGTAAGTGTATTAAAGCTTGATCACCTGAATGTTCAATAAACTGACGGTGAAAGATGACAGGTGTTAAGTCAAAAAAGTCTATGAGCACCTGTTTGATTTTCTCTTGCACCCCTCTTCTCATTTCTGTATAGACTTCAAAGCGCTGACACGTCGATAAAATGACAATTTGTGTCGCCGCTTGCTCTGATAGTTGCTTATACAATCTTGCTTTATCTTTTTTATTTAAAACGTACTGTTCACGTTCGTTAAGTGATACGACTTGATTATTAATAGAAAAGACATGAAGCATGTGGCGTATCACCTCCTAAGGTCAAAATGGCGACTGCTTCTTTAATAGATTAGATTATTAATAGTGTTCTAAGTGAATGAATTTCATAATTCTGAGGCCTTGCGGCCCAATGGTTTTGAAGCATAAAAAAGGAAGTACCTCCCCAAGTCTTGTATAATGGTAAGTAACCAAACTAAACCAAAAGACTGGAGGAGAACTCCCTATGCCTATTATACGACAAGAGAGTTTATTTAGCATTAATGAATTATATGCAATGGAACCTACCCAACGATATGACGCTATTATTTCGGTCATTGATATTGACCACATTTACCGTGAGGTAAGTAAAAAATCACGTCTTGGAGCTCCGGAGGAGCTTAACTACGCTGCTATGATTATTTCTGTTTTTATAAGATATGTTGAGCGTATTCCTACAATTAAAGATTTGGTCAAACGCCTAAATGAAGATATAGCTTTCAAGATTAACTGTGGATTTCTTGTGTCTGATCATATCCCATCCGAAGCTTCATATTCACGCTTAATTACCAAGCTGAGTGATTCTCATTGTCTTGAAGAGATTCAAGAGCGTATTGTTCTAGCTGCCATTCAAGAAGGTTTTATCGTTGATGACACTGTGGCGATTGATTCTACGCACTTTAATGCGCGAGATCAAGCACCACCTAAAGAAGATAAA
>NZ_FPAI01000040.1 GCF_900116255.1 Halolactibacillus miurensis | reverse complement strand
ATTCGACGATTGGCTTTCCTATGTCCATAAGGACGCGACACTTTGGACCGCGTTGTATCCAATCTTTCAATGGCGAGTGGTTTATGATGTTTAACGGCATAGTCAACGAGGGCCATGACCTCCGCTTCTATGATTTTCGTTACCTGCCCACTGGTTTTACCCTCTAAGTTAAACGGGAGGGTAAAGGCATCCACACATTGACCAATGTCGTTGACATTGGCGACAGCGATATGATTCACATTCAAATCAACACCAACCATACCCGTTGATGTTGAGGTATTTAGATAAGGTGTAGCCGGCACATCGATTAAGCATTTAACGATGTAGTAGTCACCATGGTCCTCAAGTGACCATCCAATAGGCTTCCCGTACTTTTTCTTATCTTTCAGGTTCATTTGTGTCTGAATGGCACAATTGACATGATCTTGGCCATAAGGAAAAACAACGTCAGAGAGACTAATGACGCATTGGTCGATAGCTTTAAAGGTAAGGGCATGCATCTCTGGGTGATAATGAAAGACAAAGTTACCTGATTTGGCATCTTTGCGCCCAGAAATGGTCATCTTACCGTAACGCGCCGCTGCCCAATCTTTCTGCCAACGCTCAGGATGAGCGTGATAAGACTTTTGCGTTAACCGGCCGCGCGCGAGTTTCTTACTCCCGAAACACACACCCGTCACTTTGGTTGTCAATTTAATCAATTGTTTTTCATATCGATCTTTCTTAAAGTTCAACTGACCCAAGCGAGACTTTAGATATTTGATTTCAACATCAAGATGTTGATGTTCAAAATCGTAGGCACGGTAAAATAAGCGGGTGTGATGCTTGTATGTCACAACAAAAAAGACCCCTTTTTGTTGTTCACGTGACGTTTTATTGAACGTCGGTGTTCCTTTGACAAAAGAGGCTTTTATCTTTTGAAGTGTCGTCAAGCGCGCCTTCGTCGCTTTTATTTTTCTTTTAACGGCGTTGATTTGTTCTTTTTTATTACGCATGTATATGTTCTTCAATTCTTTTTGCGCGGATAGAAGGGCGCGTCCTTGTTGAACAGCACTGTTCGCATAATAATCATTTAATCCGTAACGTTGCTTTAACCGTTGATGGATGGAGACGGAACTTTTCTCTTTCACGCCCCTAAGCTCCCGGACCTCCGCTTGATAGCGAAAATGTTTGGCTTGATTAAACACCCGAAGGGTGTGATCCATGGACATAACGAAGTTTGCGTCGATCTTATACTTATATAAGCGATTTGAAAAAATAGCCTTCATGCCCATGAAACCCACCCTCTCTTTGTTTTGTGACGGTCACTGTTAGTGCTTTAATTATAACACGCGGAATATACGTTTGTCACTTCAAAAATATTCAAAACAAGCGATTCATCACCCACCTAGTGCTAACGCACTTGAGGAAGGTGTCTTCTCGCCCTAAAGCGATAAATTCAAATTGATACCGCTGATTGTTCGGCGATGAATCTCCTTCTGTCTTAATTAAAACGGTTAGATAGTATAGGTAATACTTACGCTCTAACGTTTGAATCTCTATCTCTTGAAGTTTAGCTTTTGGATAGCGTTCTATTATCAACCTCGAGGTCGCGAGACTGTTTGAAACAGCGGATGTTAAAAGTTCTTCATGCTTATGTTCCGATTTAGCGCTTTTAAAACACGGGATGATTAACATTCATTATGAAACATTGGCATCTCGTGAATACTATGAATACAAAAACACCTCCGATTTTATAGCTACTTGGGGCGTGTATGATAAATATTCTGGAAACTATATGTATTCAACTACTACTTCGCAAAAAGGTGTCTTCAATATTTCCTGGAAACGAGTTAAGCAATCTAAATTAAGAAGCCATCTGCCAAGAAAGAAACTCTTCCAGCTAGTTTTTTAGCTCAATATATCAAGGACATGATGATAACGAAAGCATTAAACATGACATGTAAAACAATGGCTGTAAATATATTTTTTTCTTTTAAGTATAGAAAAATTGTTCCTAATGATAGAAACACTACTTGCATCATCGCCAATAAATTCCCATTATGCATATGTCTATGACCGTAGACAAAGAGTAATACAGAAATTACGCCTAAAACTATTTTCCCCATTTTTGAATCTGTTACACTTAAAAATAAGTATCTATAAATTAATTCTTCTCTTAACGGAGCAATGATTATAGCAGCAAACAAAAACTCAATAGTATAGTTTTGAGATGCCACTTCAAAACTATCAAATACAAGCGTCATATAGATATATATCGTCAATATCAAAACAATCAAAGTTAATAAGGTTTTTTTAATCATTGAAAGATTTAGTTCTTTTAGTGATTGGTCTAATTCTTGCCTACAAAATAAGTATATAATTAAAATCATAATCAAATTTAAAAAGAATTGATCATTCTCTAACAAAGCAAGAAAGACCGTACTTCTCATTACTCCAAAGTTGATTTTAAAATAGATAATAACCCAAATAGACAATAGAATGATTTTTTTGAGACGTAAATTAATTCGGTTTGCCTTCATCATATTTTCACATTGACCGCCTTCCTAGTTAGCTGAAAAATATTGTGGCGCTTTTTTCTGTTAATCCATTTTTGCTCAAAATTAATGAATGAGTGACGTTGTTCACCAAATAAGACATGGTAAATAAACCTTGTACTCCGTTGTCTCAATCTTGCTTCGAGTGTTATTTGAACCACTAAGTAACCGTTGATCCAGCTCTAAGTCCATATTAACAGTACCCCTTTCATGTCCTTCGTCTTTTACTGATTGTTTATTGTTAATTCAAGATTCAAAGTTCGCTTTAAACTGCTTGGCATCATCTGGTTGCCGGGCTCGATTGCATGCGAGCAGAGCGACAGTCAAGTGACACTAAGCTAGCAGTGTTAATATAAGCATTTAAAATACTAAGAAGCGATAGCCCGAGTTTCGCTCCTTAAAAAAGTTGTACAGTTTTGTGCTGACATACCAATTTATAGAAATCAGTAAAACATACATTGTTAAAATACTTAAAATAAAACCTAACCCTGATAGAAATAAAATCAGTGTCGACATTATAAGTTAACCCCACCCATTATTTTTGTTACTGTCACGTTGGTCGAATCAATTTTGCGAATAATCCTTTAATATAAAGAGCCTCTGCTCCAAAAATAAACGCTATTTGAAGATGTACCATCTATTTATCAATAAAAAAATTCTTATGGAAATTTTCTAATCTGTAATATTAGATAACTTTTTCTTATTAAGAATATGCTTTTTAATTTGATAAATAAGAAATAAGACGCCGATTAAAAGTATACCTTTTAAAAACTCAGGAGCATCAAGTATCGCTAATAAATAAATTGCTAACAGACCAAATAATTGAACAAAGATAAACTTTCCCTTTGGTTCTTGTTTTCTTAAGAAGAGAAATATGTACACAATACTAAATGATATAATCATCATATAGTTACCTTCACTAAGTTGGAAATATAAAGCGAACAATAATGTAACTGAACCCATGAGAAACCAAGATACCTTAAAGTACTCTGAACTGCCTTTCTTTTCTTGTTCTGACATTGTTAATTCTTTGAAGTTTATCATGTTCTCTAGCGTCATTATGTGAAAATCAATTAGAAAGATGCCTAATATCGTTAGATAAAAAAATATAGAGTTCAGTTGATTTTCGGCAATTATGGGTTGAATGAGGAATAAGGTTGTCTTTAAGAGAATGAATCCAACATAAATTTTTTGATTCTGATATTTTTTAAACAATGCATAACAAATCAGTTGAAAAAATAGGAATCCTGGCCATACAATAAATACAATTAAAAAGGCTTTTAGACCTTCTATATCTTCTAGGGATGGGTACAACATATTAGCATATATGAACGCCCAAATACTGCTGATAATTAATAATAATGATCTTGGTTTCAATACGCCTATCTCCTCGCTTAATTATTTATATCTCCCAAAAGTTTTATCTCTCTAAATTACTACTTAACTGTTCCAGTTAGACCAGGGACTACAGCCCAACTCACACCTATGTCCCACTTAACACCTTTCCCTCGAGAGTATGCAGTAACTAAATTAGATCCAACCACTGCAGCCTAGCTAACCATCCACGTCCCTAAAGCTGCCCCGCCCATCGTCCCAATTTGACCAAATTGAGTCCCATTCGTTTTCTAAGGTCGTTGAGTTTAATGGCTAAAAAACATTATTCACTTGAATAAGAAAGCTAGTATAAAATTCAAAAGAACACCAAAACATAGAAAGAGAAATATATATAGTATTTTATTCCCAAATAAAGAAGGGAGAATCCACTTCGATCCTTTTTTCTTACAATCCATTTTAAAAGATATATAAAATAAGGGTAATGATAAGATAATGGTCGCATAACTGATAATCAAAACCATTATAGGATAATCATTATTCCAATGATGGTTGTCAGGTATAAATATATTGTCAGCAATTAACAGAATGAACCCTAAAATTAAATATAACCATGACGATTCAGACAATCTTTTCATACTCTTCTAACTAAATGAGCACCAAACCCAAATATACTCCATGATTTAGATTGAAACTTATTATACCTCGCCATGAAAGTGATGGAAGCCGCTGCAGCTCCTACATTTATAGCAGCACTTATAAATGATACTTTTGCTCCTGCTAGAATTAGTATTGCTCCAACTCCCCCCACGCCTGTTGAAGCTAAAGCACCAGCAGCTACAGCTGATTTTCCGGCTGAAATGGTTGACCGTGTTAAACTGGCCAGCATACTGCTAACTTCTCGCCAACCACTATAGCCAGAATAAGTCTGCCCCCCACCATCTAAATACGTCATTTCTTCTTCAATTGTTACATAATTTTCTGGTAATACCATTTCCGTTTTTCTACACTCCTTTCATGTCCTTCGTCTTTTACTGATTGTTTATTGTTAATTCAAGATTCAAAGTTCGCTTTAAACTGCTTGGCGTCATCGATATCAAAACGAGTAAAATGTCTTTGTGACAACAGATAACCACTTAATATGATAAAGATAATTGCACTTAATCTATTTTTTCTAGGTTTTTTTTACAGGATTTAAGAATTTACTGCCAATAATAACAATTAAAAAAAATATCCACATCCCAACTTTAGAAACAATGGTCCCAAATATATATGTTAGAACTATAATTATTGCGGAATATACTATGAGGGTTAAAGCGAATAGCTTATAGTTTCTTAAAGTCTTAGTAAAGTCATATTCTGCTCTGTCAGGCTCATAGACATGGTATACAAGCAGAAAAATAATAGCATTTTTTTCAGAAATAACATTGTAAATCAATTCCATTAAAAGTGATATGCCAAAAACTACATAAAAAAATTCCAAACTACTTATGTTGCCCAATATACAGCACTCCCTTAATAGTTTATTATAAGACGGATAACCAAATAAATATAATTTATCCATGACGGTTTCTTTTTTCCGGTCTTTTAGAATTTCTTTCGATCGGAGCTACTTTTTGCCCCCAGCATCGTCTTTATATTCATCAATCGCTGTAATTTTTGGTAACCGTTTGGTTTACCTTAACATCGGAGCACAAATTTGATCGTAACGACGCATAATCGTCGTTGGAGAGGTGCCAAAACGAGAAGCAACATCCTTAGAGCTCTTTCCTTGAATCCATTCAACCCCCATGGCCTGACTAAATTCTATAGATTGTCTTTGGTACCGCTCCTCGAGGGTATTATCTTCATGGAACCGTTTTTGGCATGCTTCATTTTCACAACAATAGTGACGTTTACGGTAAAATAAAATTGTCTGTCTATCAAAAATAAGGTGATGTTGAATTTTTTGGATCAGATAATCATGGACTTTTTCTGTTACTTGGTTACAGCTCGGACAATGATGAGGAACACGCACTAACTCAACATGAAGTTGATAATGGCCTTCTTACTCGACTGATTTTGTCATCGTAACCTCTTCTAAATTAAAGCCATGAATAATAAAATTAAAGTCTCAAATCGAATTCTTTTGTGCTTACTTACAAACCAATCAATCTTTAAATAAATTCAAAAATAGCAGTCGATACATAGCGAACGTGAATACAAAAAGAAAAGCTATTTCATATAATATATTTGATATACTCATCAAATTTATAAATTTATAGCTAGCATGATTTGTACTAGTACACAACAATAATGAAGCTAATAACTCGATTTTTCTCATCGGGCCATGGAAGATATTTTCTGTTTTGAACAGATTAAATGTCTCTCTAAATTTAGTAGCATTTATCCCTTTGTATAGACCAATAAGTACCGAAACAATCAAAATTAAAAATGTAATTTCTATCTCCGCTTCAGAGTTTATGAATGTATAAATGTTGAGTAATACTAAACAGAATATAAGTATGAAAGGTTTAGTATATTTTTTATTAGATATCATATAGTAACCGCCTTTAACCAGCTAATACCAAGAATAAAAATGCCTAGATTGACTTTTCCAAGTTCCTTTTTCATGGAATAGCCTACAATTCCCACCATATTCCGCACCTTATTACTTAAATTAACGTAAAGACCTACACCCCCATCCAAACACATTATTTTTTCCTGCTCAATCTACACATCATTTCTGGATAATAACATTTCAATTTAAATTCACTATTAAACAATTTAATTATTAACTTCATTTTTAATGTATTTGAAGTAAATAAAAAGCAACAAAATAATTTGTAAAACCAATAAAATAAATAGCATGATCATTCACTTTAAAAACGGACTATCTAAAGTAAATTGGCTACTATTAATATAGTTTAGAGCACCACCAGTTATCAGTATTGAGATAACCGTTATAATAAAAACAACGCTATAGTATTTATTCATAATAATTTACCACAGAGCATTCAAAGAGCCATTGTTTGGTTTTGTATCATTTCTATCAAAAATAGTAGTTACTGCCGCACCAACAGAAAAATATAAAAAACCATTAATGGCTCCTAAAACAAGCCCTGTCAAGGTATTTGCAACTCTAGTACTAACAAATCGAATTAATACATTATTAAACGTTTTTCTAGATGCTGCAGAGCCATTACGCCTAATAAGCGGCATTAATAATTTGACCCCACCCCCACCAATTAATACTGCTATCCCAGTATTAATTGCCATGTAAACCGGCCATTTAGGTACTCCAAACCCACCATCTAAATACATCATTTCTTCTGTTTTAATTATTACATAATTTGCTGGTAATACCATTTCCATTTTTCTACACTCCTTTCATGTCCTTCGTCTTTTACTGATTGTTTATTGTTAATTCAAGATTCAAAGCTCGCTTTAAACTGTTTGGCATCATCGGTATCAAAACGAGTAAAATGTGATTGTGACAACAGATAACCACTTATTATGATAAAGATAATCGCACTCGTCATAATAATCGACTGAACATCAAATGATAAAAGTAATAACCCACCAATTAAACTCCCAATCGGTGTGGCGATATTGTTGACGGTACTTAACGTGGCCATGACTCTACCCATGAGATGGGTGGGTGTCATGATTTGAATTAACGACATTTGAATCACATTCATCACCCCGGAACAGGCCCCGAATAAAAGTAAAGATGAAGCGGTCATCCATCAGTTAGACGCTAAACCAAATAATACGAGAGCTAAACCGTTACCGAGCCAGGCCATGGCCACGTATAAGCCTTTTGCTTTTAAAGTATTTGATAGAATCGCGCCGATAAAGAACCCAATGAAAAAGGCAACGTAAAGGCCACTGTAGTAGATCGCAGAACCATACTGTTCACCCATCGTCGGTAAAATAATAATTAATAGGGCAATAATCGCCCCTGAAATAATCGTTGACGGGAGGATGATTTTTAAATAGCGACTTTTATTAATGAATGAAAAGCCTGCTTTAATATCGGCTAGGTATAAACTAAAACGTTTCTTTAGCGATGACTGACGTGCAGAGGATGGATGGGTTGTTTTCTGTTGGGCTGTCTTTCTAGTTAATAGACCAAGAAAGCTCACGCCGGCGAGTAAAAATAAAGCAGCGGATAACAGATAGGCATTTTGAATACCTAGCCATCCAATTAATGCTCCACCAGCTAAGTAGCCAATCAAGTTGATGACTTGATCGGATGAACCAATCGCCGCATTAGCTGCTTGAAGTTGATCCGGTTCATCTATTAACAGCGTTAACAATTTGTTGTTTGCCGGGTAGTACAATGCAGAAAATAACGATGCAATAAAAACAAGACCAATAATAAGTGCAACAATAAAAAGGTCGGTAGAAAAAATGAAGGGAATTATAAACACAATTATTGCTTGAAATAGTAAGGCTAAACCAGCAAGTGTCGCGGCCGCATAACGATCAACAACTGGTCCAAAGAAAATGCTACATAAAGCTGCTGAACTAATTGCCGCATAAACAAAGCCGTTTACTGACACGTTCAGTGTTGATGTTTGAATCAACCAAAGTATAGCGATGGAATATATACTATCACTCAGGTTGGCAAAGCTTCTTGAGGCAAAATAAGTCGTGAAAAACTTAACACGAAATACGTTCATTAAATCATCCTCCCAGATAAAGTTAAAAATATTGCTAATTATTTGTTTGTGAAATTATTCAAGTTTTTTTAGGCTTTTCACCTCTTAAACACATTTAAACTAATCAGTCATATCACGTCTCTCGCAATCGCATAGGCAATCCTTAAATAACAGGAAAATTTAGTTCGTTTCAGTGCATGCTAATATTGAGTCATAGAATGATAGGACTTAATAAGTCTAGAACAAGTAATGTGAATCTAAAGAAAATGCACACGAATGGTTTTCACTTAAGAAGTTAATCGGATAGATTTGTTGATTAATTTAGATATTACCACGGTTTATATTTTTGTAAAAATCCTATTGAAAACTGATTATTAGAGATAATGAGGTGTATCTATAACAAAGCTCTTTGATACTATCTCTTTTCTGTAAATATATAATCATGATTATATTTTGAAGCCAATATTCGAATATATCTAATGAAAGTTCAGCTAACTCATGCATGTTTTTACAAAGGTATAACGTGAAGACATTCATGATTTGGATGACTATCTCTATAGGTCGGCGTAGGCGGTGTTGATAAAAGTGTAAAGCAAACGTATATTTTATCCTGTTAGAAAGCTAGTAATACTAAGGTTTAAATGAAAAAGCCGACCTCTATATCGAGGTCGTACTAATTTTTACTTTACTTTTTTTCAAGCCTTCTTGATGAACTTAAAAGTTATAGAGGCTAATATAAATGATGCTCCCACCATTATTGGGAAGACGACAAATGCACCTAAAAGGTTTGTTTTAAAATTCAAAGGCACGAAATTATCCCATGCCAGCGTTACGACTTTTCTTAAAAGTATGTAAATAAAGATCGTAAATACAAAATAAATGACTTTCTCTATGACGTTTTTCAATCTGTTTACCTCCTTCATATGCTTTATTAAATTTATTGTTTTTCGCAAAAAACAACTTTTTAAAAACAGCCTTTAATTAAAATCTACAGTTCAATAATCATAGGTTGTCAACGGCATTACCGAATAAGAAAATGAAACTAGACAACAAGAGAATACATAAGCTTCCAACGATAAGGCTTAGATGAACGATGACGACTCTCTTCGTCTTAGATTTGAAAATGGCAACTATTGATAGAAAAAAGGTCAAAACTGATAAAGCGATGACCAATATGAGTGGATGTAATTTCAAATAATCTAACGAGAAATCATGAAATGATTTCGAGAATGAAGCAGCTCCTAACGACAACACGCTTAAAGTGAAAAGAACAAGAGTAGGCTTTAAATTGATCAACATCGGTTTGTTTTTCAAATGCATGCGCGCTCCTTTCAAATGTTAGATGTAAAGAGACCTTGTAGTGCTAGGACGATATAAGCTTCTTTCTTTTTATAAGCAGTAATATTATGAGTGTGATTTCAGTAGAAAGACAGATAAGAGATCCTAAGATAATACCACCGATAAATGAATAGCGTTGATATGCATGTAATAGAAAAACCAGTTGATGATGACAATAAGCTGCAAGATGAGTTGAATGAAAGCGGCTTGAATAATATAACTGGTATAAGGACCTGTCTTCTTGAAAAATGCTAGTGTAAAACGCCAAACAATCATAAAAATCATTAATAGTAAAACGATATAAACAGCGATAAAGAGATCGTGTTGATTCATCTCTTTCCCCTTCCTTTTAATCATTTACTTCAACAAACATCTCTTACACATGATAGATTAAATTGGATGTTATTGGCTTATTTCTATCATAGCAAATAACTGACAAAAAATATACGTTATAACAAAAAAACCTAACAAAATAATCATGTTAGGTCTTCGGTGTGTGTATTATAGGTTGATTAAAATTAAGGCAACGATAGTTAAAGCAATCGCAACTTTATTTTTTCGCTTAATGGTTTCATTGAATAACACAAATCCACCAATCGTAATCAATACGATACTGCCGGCGCTGTATATTGGAAAGACAACCGATGTTTTCAATGTATCCAAGGCAAGAATTAAAAAGTATGATGAGAACAGATTTGGAATACCAACTAAGAAACCTGTTATAATATCGCTTTTTCTTACGTCGCCCTGCTTTTTATAAGCGTAGGTGGCACTAATAATAAACGCAATAAAAAATACTGCGAATAGAAAGACATCCTTATAATCATTTAACGCATACTTTTGATAGATTTTATTTGAAAACTCCGCAATCCCGCCGAAAACAAACAACAACAGCAATGTTGGTTTTAAATCAAAGCGCTCAAGCGATTCGGGTGACAAGTTTACGATTAGAATAGATATAAGTGCAAGAACAATCCCGATCCATTGAATCATTGTCGGTAACTCTTGCCAGATAATGATGGAGAAAATCATTGGAATTAGAATACCTAATTTAGCAATCGTGCCAGATAATCCTACCCCATTTTCTCGTACGCTTTTTTGATAATAGATGAATGATAAAAAGAAAAATATGCCCGCAACAGATCCAATCATCAGTGCCCAAAGGATACTTGAAGCTGGTGACAACAAGGCGTTATCTGAGTTTAAAACAGCGCTAAACTCACTGAGGAAATTAACATCAAGTGAAAAATCGGTCATCAAGCCCTTTGTCACAATCATGACAATGCTTGTCGTAAAAGCAATAAAATAATTAGCGCTTGTAATAACGTAACGATTCGTCTTTCTTGTTTCTGTGTACTTAAAGATCAGTGCAATGGATGCACTACAAATAATGGCTAGCAATAAATAAAACATAAAGCTTCTCTACTCCCCTTCTTTTTGTTCCTTCATTACTATAGCCTTATTTCGTTTCGTTACGCAAGTGTTCATTTTATCTGACGAAATCTGTATACTTTATTTTAGTAGTTACAAAAAACCAGAAATAAAATCATTTGAAGAATACGAATTAATACCATCCACTTTTGGCAGGTGGATTCATCAACATAAAGAGACAGGATTATTCAAAGAAAACGATAACCGCATACCCGAACAAGAATAACAGATTTACTTAAGAAACTAAATAGGAAGGAATCAATGACCTAAAAAATGCAAATCCTCCCTTCCTATGTTATGGTAGTAAGTGTCATCTAATAGAATGAATTTTAAGCGTCAATGTTTATTTCGCCCGAGCCTCATGTTCTAATAATCATTTTTATTGATTAATTACGTTTAACTCATCCGTATTTTGATATCACCCTGAGTAGAAAAACGGAGTAACACGGAGGGATTTCAAGAATAACTTATTTTATAGAGGGAGGAAGTTCCAATGAATATATTCAGAAAAAAGCACTTATTATTGATAATCACTCCAGTAATTATAATATCCTGCGTGCTTTTTATATTGTCACATTACTATCCATTATCGTTGCTTAGTATAAATAAACAATATATCTACACACCTGAATCTACGGTGGTTGCTCAATATGAATCTAAATTAAATGACTTAAAAAGCAGTTATGAAAAAAGTGAAACAAATGATTTAACGATTAACAGGATGCAACAAGGTTTGCTAGATGTTTATCACCAAGATTTTTTAATCAGTGGGGACTCAGTTGTGTTTACTAATGAAAAATTCAGTTCAATTAAAATAGATGTTATAGAAACTAGAAAAATATTGCTGGATCTAACCTTTAGTGAAAATTATGACAAAAATACGAAAAACTATTTACAATTGCTAGTAGAATCAATAATAGAAATGGAGAGTTCTATACAAAAAGCAGAACTGACAGCTTCTTATTCAAAAGAAGAATTAGAACAAGTTTTAAATAAACTGCAGATGCGTTTTTACTCCAGTTTAAAATATTTTGATTCTTTTTATGATAGTTATACAAATAGTTAGCGACTTTTAGATATACTTCTTGATTTTTTTCGGTAGTTGGATAAGTGACTACTGCCAAGGTATTTAACAGTGCATTAAAAAAACACTTTTTCCTTTACATCTCTAGGAAATTAACGTGGCTTGGCATCGAGCACCTGCGGGCATGGTTTTTGCGTCAGAGAACCAGCTGAATACATGCTGGCTCTGCCGAACGACAGCCGCTCGATATAAAAGCCCCGCTCAAGTAATGATAAATAGCTTGGCAAACAGAATAATAGCCGTGAAATGAAGTGTGTGGTTAAAGGATCCTGTCTTGCTTAGTGTAACCTATCCAAGTTTGCAATACAGACTCAAAGGTCTTATCGTGTTGACGTCCTCATCTTCACTTCCTACTTTAAATTGAAATGTAGTGTAAATTCACCGTCGTGGAAATTACACAACTAATATTGGTATGTTTGTAAGAGAGCCGTCATTTATTAATCATTTATAAATCAATATTGGTTATTCTCCAAAATTCTTCGATTTTTTCTAGAGTTAAATTCATAAATACAACACTTCCTGAAGAGGGATTATCCTCAGTGTCAACATAGAATGATACGTTCATTAATATCTTATCACTTGAAAGGTCAGAATTTAACTCGAAGTTATTTAGAAGATACGATATGCTTTTGCTCTGCAAAGCGAGATAAGGTGTTTTAGTCGAATTATCGGTCAAGATTATCCCCTCTTGTTCAATTGAATAGTTATTTGTTAATAATTCATCCATAGTGTCATAATCAAGCTCAATATAGGCATTAAGAAATTGTTCAGCTGTTGCCCATGATTGAGGTATAAGTTTTATTAATTTTTGTTGTTGATCTAATTCTTTCGATTGCTGATCTAAATCTTCTCGTAACTCTTCGTTTAGTTTTGTAATTTCACTAATATCATTTTTCAACTCGTCAATATTATTTTTATTTTCAACATGAATTTGTTCATTCGTTTCTACTTCTTTATCACTAGAACACCCAAATAATATGAATACTAGCATCGTAACAGTTACAGTAGACATAACAGTTTTGATCATTATCATCATCTCTCTTCCTTTTAAGATTTAATTATTACCTAATATGGATAGGTTGCACTTAACCAGGTAGTTTAGTTGAGGTCTATTAGACTTGCTAGACTAATTATGGAAATTGATATTTTAAGTATGCAGCGCTGATCATGAGGCTAGACAAGGTATCAGTTTTATCTCATAAAATCCGATGGTATAATTTAAACATTTATTAGATGAATGAATTTCATAATTCTGAGGCCTTGCGGCCCAATGGTTTTGAAGCATAAAAAAGGAAGTACCTCCCCAAGTCTTGTATAATGGTAAGTAAC
>NZ_FPAI01000038.1 GCF_900116255.1 Halolactibacillus miurensis | reverse complement strand
CCTTTTATCTTTTGAAGTGTCGTCAAGCGCGCCTTCGTCGCTTTTATTTTTCTTTTAACGGCGTTGATTTGTTCTTTTTTATTACGCATGTACACGTTCTTCAATTCTTTTTGCGCAGATAGAAGCGCCCGTCCTTGTTGAACAGCACTGGTCGCATAATAATCATTTAATCCGTAACGTTGTTTCAATTGTTGATGGATGGAGACGGAATTTTTCGCTTTCACGCCCCTAAGCTCCCGGACCTCCGCTTGATAGCGAAAATGTTTGGCTTGATTAAACACCCGAAGGGTGTGATCCATGGACATAACAAAGTTTGCATCGATTTTATGCTTATATAAGCGATTTGAAAAAATGGCCTTCATGCCCATGATACCCACCCCCCCTTTGTTTTGTGACGGTCACTGTTAGTGCTTTAATTATACCATGCGGAATATATGTTTGTCACTTCAAAAATATTCAAAACAAGCGATTCATCACCCACCTAGTGCTAACACACTTGAGGAAGGTGTCTTCTCGCCTTAAAACGATAAAGTATTTTTAAGCTTCCTCTGTTAAGTCAATCCAATAATGTTCAATCATTGCTCCTTCATGCATAAAGCTTTGAGAAAGTTGCCCTTGATTATTCTTAATGGTTTTAGCTGAGGCGATATTGTCCTGATCACAAGTAATAAGGACACGCGGAATGCGTAATGTCTTACACTTTTCAAGTGCTAACCCGAGCATCTCTGTCGCATAACCCATCTGTCGCTTTGAAGCTCTCACACTATAACCGATGTGACCACCGGATGTTTTTAAAACATCATTTAGTCTATGTCTAATGTTCACCATGCCAATTAAATGATGGGTATCGACTGTGACCGCAAGATAGGTTGTGGCCGGTACTCGGTCATTTGTCAGTTCTTCTTCCAAATGACTATTCTGAATATCTTTTAACCACGCTTCAAAAGATTCCATGTGCGAAAGCCCAGCTGTTCCATGCATCACGTCATTATGTTGTTCAAATTCTTTTCTGTAATCTAAACAAGCTGCTTTGTATTCTGCTGTAGGTAACACCAATCTTAATCGTTCCATGACAATTATCCAACCCCTTATCGTTTCACCGTATATTAATATGTTTTTGATTATACACGAAAACAACACCTTTAACAGCTTAAAGTGACACTGCGTAAAGGTGTTGAGCTCTTCGTTAAACATAGAGGATAAGACACATTCACTTATAAGTCATGAATCGCCATTCTTTCGACCATCTGGTGATGTTTCTTTTTGTTTCGTATAACGATATAGATCACGAGTAGGAACAACGTCGGAAAGCTAGATACCACCATCACTGGAAGTAAATCTGTCAGCATAGTACTCGTTACTTCTCCCACTTTCGTAACAATACCATCCTGATTGGTCGTTTGATCGGAGCTAACCGAATAATAAGCAGCAATACTAAGCGTCACCGATAATGATAACAATAGGGAAATCAGTGGTAAAATTAATCCCGGCCATTTACTATCCTTCTTTGATAAGACAATTTGAAACCAAATTACCCCGCCAACAATACCAAGTAAGACACCTACATATACTAAACTCATAAGTAATGCGATAATCATTCGGCAGCTTCCTCTCTCATTTGTTTTTTATACGCTTGGATCAATATTTTTGCCGTATCAAAATCTATTTTATCATCTACTGCTAATCGCTTTATGAGCGAGACATAAGGTTCATTCGTTTCCCGGTCATTGATATGAATCTTGTCGATTAACTTATCTAAGCGCAAACGTACAGTTGGATAGGTCACATCATATACTTTGGCCATTTCTTTTAACGACCCTGACGATAGCACAAATTTTTTGATAAACGTTATGTCTTCCTCTTCTAAATTTTTCATCCACTCAGGCACAATGTCAATCGGCACAATCTCACCCCTTACTTTAATAATATTAATGATAACATTTAATTTTATTAAAGTAAATATTTATTATTGTTAATTCATTTTGATCATGACTATTATTTTTTTCCTGTCTGCTTAAAAAGTAAACATCCTTTTCACTTAGATAACTGATACTCTAAATGAAAAGGATGCTAGGATGATTATTTTCGTCGTCGTTTATTTAAATGACACGATGTGAATGACGCTGTTCATTCATTGATTTTAAACTGTTCAATCAATTTTTTAAGTTCTACCGCTAGTTCAGCGAGGCTTAAGCTTGAACGTGAGATTTCTTCCATCGAAGACGTCTGTTGCTCGGTTGCGGCTGAAACTTCTTCTGTGGCGGCTGAATTTTCTTCGGCAATGGCTGAGAGATTTTCTAATGATGAGACAATCTCTTCTTTAATTTCTGCCATCTGCTTTCCTGTGTCATTTAAAGAATCCACTGCGTCATTTGAGGTGACCATGGCTGTTTCAATTTGTTCATATTTAGCCTGTGTGAGTTGCACGCTAGCTAGTTGTTCTTCAATCGCTCTTGATACGTCTGCCATGACTTTAACTGAACTTTCCGCATTTGTTTGGAGTTCTTTTACGATGGCATCAATCGAAGCTGTAGACTCGGTTGATTGTTCAGCGAGCTTACGAATCTCCTCAGCGACGACGGAGAATCCTTTACCTGCTTCACCGGCTCGTGCAGCTTCAATCGCCGCATTGAGTGCTAATAAATTCGTTTGATCGGCAATATTAGCAATCACACTACTCGCTTCACTAATGCGGTGTGAGCTATCATTTGTACTATGAATCCCGCTTTCTACTTCTTTTGTTGCTTTAGATGTTTTGTCAGACAGCATCGCTAAACGCTTAATTTCCGTCATACCTTCTTCAACGGCCCTATGCACTTTCTTAAAGGCCACATTCAAACGATTCACAACGACTTGTTCTTGTTCAACAATCTCGCCAAGTTGATGCGCTTTTTCAGATCCCGCTTCGGTATTCTCTGCTTGATTCTCCGCACCATCGGCGATATCTTGAATGGTTGCCGCTACTTCTTCTGAAGCAGAGGCAGATTGTTCTGAGGTTGCCGTTAACTGTTCAGAAGCTGCTGAGACATTACCTGCAGAATCATTGATTTGCTGAATGACCCTGCGCATATTTTCTGTCACCGCTTGAAGGGAGGTCGCAAGTTGCCCTACTTCGTCTTTACTTTTAAGTAGGGCTGGTTCGATGTCCTGTCTTAAATCGAGTTCACCAATCTTTTCAGCTGATTGTGATACGGAGCGAATCGGCTTAGATATACGTGAACCAACAATAAAGGTTAAGATAATGGCTACTAATACTGCCGCAACCGTCATCACAATCGTTGTCAGTTGTAAATCATCAACCGATGATAAGATTTCATGCTCGTCTGCTGTCACAACAAGACTCCAACCTGTGTCACCAATATTGCTATAACCAATATACATAAGCTCATTATTAAAGGTATAGCTTCCTACTCCCGCATCAGTTGAAAGTATGTCTTCAAACTGTGTCGCTACTGTTTTTAAGGATGAATCTTCTTCCGCCAAGGTAATGGGATTAAAGAAATCACGAATCATCTCACGATCACGGTGAGCCACCACTGTGCCAGTACCATCAATCATATAAGCATAACCCTGCTCACCAAATGTAATATCTTCAACAATCACACTTAGAAAGTCAGCATCACCAACAGCAACAATGACACCAGTGACGCGGTTATTTTCCATAATAGGAACGGATGTGACCATAATTAATCGGTCACCGTCGGCCGCATTCACACTTTCAGATGGTGGCATTAATCCTCGCTCGCCGTTTAATGATTGTTGATAATAGTCACGCTCTGAGATATCAACGATATCGCCATCATCCCCGTAAGAATCAGATAAGTATAAATTTCCGTCAAGGTCGGCCATCCCAATTCGTAAATAACCTGTTTCTTGTACCCGTTCTTTAAATACAGACATGGCCGCATCAATATCTCGGGTTTCTTCTTGCACTTCCGGCAAGTTAGCTAATCCTTCTAGGTAAAGAAATTCACCTGTTATTCGACTGTCTGCTACGCGTGCCGCTTCATGTGATAAAGACAATAAACTTTCTTCTGCATCATTTTGAATGGAGTCACTTGCGCCGTTCATAATAACAAACCCTAACGCAACTAAGGCCACTGTCATAATCACAGAGAAGTAAACAACCAATTTTGTCCTAATACTTTTCATCTAGATAACGCCCCTTAATTATTTTTATATTCGCATTATACAGGAAAAAGGACGTAAAATCTCTATGTATTTTATAGGTAATAAAGGTAGTATTTCCTGATTAGTTCTACCAACTACAAACACTTAGATTTATCTTATCCTATGTCAGTAAAAACTTGTCAATATAGCCATGAAGTACTGGAGCATCGTGAAACTATGTCGTAAAAGCGTTATGTAAAACAAGTAGCGTCACCATGCGCTACTTGTTTGTATTTAGGGCTCTTTTTGTAAATATTGTTGCTAAAACACTTGATCATTGAATATAACCCGTCACATTATTCACGAGATATTTGATGGAGGAAGTGTTATTTTTCTATGAAAACATCATATTTACGTAACCAATAGTCTACTTGTGCTAAATACGCTAGCAATTGTGGTCCTTTCATTAATTGTCCAAACCACGGTTCATCAATTTCTTCTCCTTTGGTTGCGACAAGTTCTCTTATTGCCTCTTTATCAAAAAGTTCAAATAAACGCGCATCCGGATCATCCAGAATGCGTTCCATCCACTCTACTACTGCCTCTGTATATGCAGGATGATGAGTTTTGGGATAAGGACTCTTCTTCCGATATAAAATATCTTCTGGAATTAAGTCTTCAAGCGCTTTTCTTAGAATGCCTTTTTCTCTCCCTTGATAATTTTTCATTTCCCACGGAATGTTCCAAACATACTCAACTAATCGGTGATCACTAAAAGGCACACGCGCCTCAAAGCTAGCCCCCATACTCATGCGATCTTTTCGATCTAATAAGGTCGGCATAAACCAATGCATGTTTAAGTAGAACATTTCTCTCCGCTTTGTTTCTGATTCACTATCACCTGCGTATTTTGGTGTTTCGTCTATTGTCTCTTGATATCTTTTTAGCATATAGGCGTGAAGATCCAACTTTTCTTGCCATTCTTTTGTAAGTAATCGTGTACGAATATCAGCTGATCGAATCCAAGGAAATCCTTCCCGCTTTAAATCTTCTTCCCGGTAAAACCAAGGATACCCTCCAAATATCTCATCTGCACACTCTCCAGATAACGCCACCGTGACTTCATTTTTTGTTTTCTGACAAAACCACAACAATGAGCTATCAACATCAGCCATCCCCGGTAAGTCTCGATACTCGACTGCCTCTTTTAATAATGCGGCGAGTGTCTTATTATCCAATATATAAGTGTAATGCTCGGTATTGTGCGCCTCAACCATTTTCCCAATAAAATCGGCATCACTATTCGGTTGAAAAGTACTTTCTTTAAAATAATGCGCATTATCTTCATAATCAATTGAAAAGGTCGGGAGTCTTTGATTTTTATGTTTTTTTAAATAATTAGCAGCTATCGCGGTTATTGCACTTGAGTCAACGCCACCTGAGAGAAAGGTACCGATTGGAACATCTGATACAAGTTGACGTTCGACAGCATCTACTAATAACGCACGAACAGTTTGCGCTGTTTTTTCAAGGGTTTCTGTATGTGCTTGACTTTTAACATCCCAATATCTCCATGTTTTAAACCCTCTTCGGTCAAGGGTGCCAACATGGGCCGCTCGTAATTCATGAATTCCCTTGAACACACCATTTCCTGGTGTTCTCGATGGACCGAGCGCTAAAACTTCACTAACACCTTGTTGATCTAAAATCGGTTTCACTGCATCATGTGCTAATAATGCTTTGAGCTCAGACGCGAATAAAAACACACCCGCTTGTTCTGTATAAAATAACGGTTTAACCCCTAGTCGATCACGGGCCACAAAAAGCGCTTCTTTATTTGAGTCCCACACAGCGAAAGCAAAAATCCCATTGAACTTATCCACACATGTCTCTTTCCATTCGATATAGCTTTTTAACAGTACTTCTGTATCAGAATGTGAATGGAAGGTCCACCCTTTTGTTTGTAGTTCCTTTCGAATATCTTCCGTGTTATAAAGCTCTCCGTTATAAACAAGGACGTAGTCATTTCCTTCTTCCAAGCAATGCATGGGTTGTTTACCACCTGCTGGGTCAACGACGATTAATCTTTTATGACCAAATGCCACATGCTCTGAGATCCACTCTTGTTGCTCATCTGGACCACGGTGCTGCAAGGCATTGGCCATTGTTTTTATCTGACATTCTTGCTTAGTTAAATCATTGTTAAAATCAATTATACCCGCTATACCACACATAATCTAACCACCACATCTTTCCGTATATTGAAAAATAGCTGTATATCTATCTATATGATGGGATAGTAAGAATGTGCCTTTGGTTTCTTTTTTGATGTTTATAATTCGTGTATTTGAGGCGGTCATTTAATCTATGGTAAAACAAAATTAAAAAACAGCTCAATAATACTGAGCTGTTCTATAATCACATGCCAATCGCTGTCACAAAAAACAAATAGCGGCAATAATGTTGATTACAATCCAACCTGAAATGACCTGCCAAAAAAATCCGTCTTAAAAGTTCTTCTTAGTTCAGTTTGTTTGAGGTTATTGCGTTAGGATTTTCATTATCAAAACTCATATTCATACGTGCTCTTAGCTTTCAACTAACCTTTAATTTGCGTGAATGATAATGCGACTAGAAATAACTTCTTGCTTTTAATTATGATGTGACATCCGAAAAAAAGCGATAACTTCCTTTACCACTGTGTTTAATCTTATACATCATCTCATCAGCATTTTTAAGTAACGTCTCACTATCTAACCCATCATCAGAATAGACGGCGATGCCAATGGAAGAATCAACGTGACAAACGCAGTCTCCAAAACGCATGGCTTCTTTTACACGTTGATGAATTTTTCGAACGACTTTTTCTATACTATCTCGGTCATGTGTGTCTCTTAAAATAATTGTAAACTCATCGCCACCCATGCGAGCAACGGTATCTGATTTTCTGACACTTTCAGTTAAACGCTTACCAACCGTAATCAACACGTCATCACCTGCGCGGTGGCCGTATTGATCGTTAATATTTTTAAAGCCGTCTAAATCAACAAATAGTAAAGCAAATTGTTTCTGGTCTCGCTCAGTTTCTACAATCATTCTTTCGAGTCGTTCAAAAAACAACTTTCTATTTGGCAAATCTGTTAACTTATCATAATTCGCTTGTTTTTCTAGTTCGCGCTCTAATAATTTTTGCTCCGTTATATCTGTCGCTGAACCGACGATATTGATGACTGTTTTTCCTTCAAAAATAGGCGTGAGCGTGGTTTGCCAAATCCGCTTCCCTGCAGGTAAGACAAGCTCTTCTTCATAAGTTACACTTGTTTTCTTATCAACACATGTTTGATAATTTTCTGAGACGATCCGCCCTACTTCTTCACCAAGTAAATCTTCCGGCGTCTTATCTCTAATATCTTCTAATTGTAACCCTGTTTTATTTTGATGCGCCAAATTGTTTCTCACAAAGCGAAAGCGATTAGGTGAAAGAACTTTCATTAAAAACATGGCATCTTGGGTTCCATTAAATACTTTTTCATATTCTCTTGTTAATCGAAACAAATTACTTTCAACTTTTTTTAAATCCGTAATATCTGTGTGTGCCCCCAGCATCCGCTTGGCTTTTCCTGATTCATCTCTAATCGCGAGTCCACGACACCGAATCCAGACTGTTGACCCATCTTTATGCTCAAAGCGCACAATTTGATCATAGGGGTAATCGGAATTTTCGCAATGTTTATAGAAATTTTCTGTGGCTAATTTTAAATCTTCTTGATGAATGATATCTTGCCACTCAGAAGACAAGTGTTTCTTTTCTTCTGGATTATAGCCAAGTGTCTCCCAAAACTTCGGGCTCATCCATTCATTTTCAGGCTGCTCTAAATCCCAGTACCAAATGCCGTCTAACGAACCAGACTGTATAAATTCAAAAATTGCAGAATCATTTTTTACTAAATCATATAGTTCGCATTTCAAATAATTCTCTACCATACTATCAGCCTACCTTTCCATCCAAGCCCTTATTTAGTTATTTATTTTATTCACTAAATATAATGACTTGTCTCCTAAACTGAATTATATCATATGTTCTAGTCTTATTTTTCATCTGTACCGATTCATTCAACGAAAAAAGATTTACATGATTAACTTAAGTCAATGCAAAGATGATGATGTCATCTTACACTATTCTTATAAATGACTTATTCAGAAGGGGATGATTATTATGAGAACATCAAAAAATCTGCCACAAAGGGCTGCGGTCATTTCCGGTGTGGCGCTCATCATTATGGCTTTGCTTGCATTTTTCTCACATGGCTATGTACACAGTTCACTCGTTATTAGTGATGAACCACTCATTACATTAAAAAACATCCAAGCAACTCAAGCTTTATTTAGACTTGAGATCCTTGGATGGCTCCTTATTATTATTGCAGATGTGGTTGTATCATGGGGGTTTTATCAATTTCTCAAACCGTTTCATCAAGGTTACGCATTATTATCAGGATGGTTTCGATTAATCTATACGGCTATTCTCGCCTTGGCTGTCACTGAATTAATCTTGATTGACCAGGCCCTTCAAACATCTATAAAGGTGGGCCGATTAACTGAACACGTCATGTTGTCTCTTAGCACTTTCGAAGCTGTTTGGTTCTTTGGTTTAATTATTTTTGGTCTTCATCTCGTTTTAGTTGGCATCATCACTTTCAAAACTAAAAAAGTTCCCAAAGTCATCAGCATATTCATTATTTTGGCAGGCGCGAGTTACACTATTATTCACATAATGTATAGCTTCGTTCCTAGTCTAGATTCTTTCATTACATCTCTCGAACTGATCTTGATGGCACCGATGTTCATTGGAGAATTAGGTTTTGGTATCTGGTTATTAATCTCAGGGCGTAAAGTCACCATCAATTAATCGTCTAGTGTTGTTGCTTCTTTTTCTAACCGTTTTTTAATTCGACTTAGAGATTCTGGTTTAACTCCTAAGTAACTAGCGAGCTGATACTGCGGCACTCTTGTAAGTAACTCAGGTCTATTTCGAACCAGCGCCTGATAACGTTCTTCAGGTGTTGATGATAGAAAAGAAGAGAAATCAGCTCGCATAGTGCCAAAGTCTTGTTCAATCATTTTTCGTGTCATACTTTCAAGCTCGGGATGCTCATCGTAAGCTGTTTGTTCGGTGGCTAAATCCCCGCCAATGACTACTGTATCTTCTAGACATTCTAATGCGTAAGGTGAGGCTTTATCATGCCTATGCTGATTAAATATCGTCACACTTTGATTTTCAGTGTAGAAATTGGAAGTATGTTCATTCCCATGTTCATCCACAGCATACTGTCTGATGCAACCTTTTAAAATGAAATAGCACTGTTCAGGCGTATCTCCTTGACTCAAAAGAAGATCGCCTTTTTTGAACTGGTTAACAGGTATATCTTTAATCATGTCACTTAATTCTGCATCAGAATGATCAGTAAATTGTTTCATATATTCGATTAGTAGATGTTTCATTTCCGCCACCTCTTTAACTTTCATTGATTACGTTTACAGTGTAGCATAACATCTGAAGTGCGGCACATTAAATATACTCGCTTCTAGTGCACTAACATGACGTGTGTAATTGGTGTAAAATGTTTTTTAACAACCCTTTTTAAAAAGAGCTGATTCACTCAATCAGCGGTTCATATCTCTTCCCTTTTACCTTTTTCAAGCTTTTTTCTTTTAATTTCAACTAAAAGACGTAGTTTTAAAGCGACAAACAATCCAGACACACAATAGAAGACAAACATCATGGTGGTTTTATCTCGCATCATGTAGCCCATATACAAGAACAAACCACTCATACCAATGAGAAAAGAAAAGATCATCGTACGCACAACAATGGCGCCTTTCTTTGATGTTTTAGCGTACGCATAACTACCTTCGAATAAGACATCCGATACAAAGTCAAAAATAATTTCAAAGATAAATTCCATCTCACTCACCAACCTACATTATGATTTCGATCATACATCTACAGAATGATCGTTATTCAGAAGAAAACAATTCACTTAATGTTAATTCAGACACTTATCATGAGGTAATAATATAATACACGTTTAGTTACTAACTGGATTGAATAAAATTCAGCCTATCCAATACTCTTATATCCCCTCGGAATATTTCCACTCATTTAAAAATGCCTTAATCCGATCAAGTGGCATTGCCACACCTTTAATGTGTTGCCTTAAAAGATTTACATTTCCACCTAGGTTAATCGCAATAATTTCTAAATCTTCATTTAAAACGGCACTTCCGCTACTCCCTTCTGAAATAACGGCGGAGTGTTTAATAACGGGATAGTGAATATGTTCGCCCTTAAATTTAAATAATTTTTGTTTCCTACTAATTATTTTACCGGCAGAAATAACATTTCTTTCGCCTTCTGGATTACTGATTGTCGTAACAACATCACCATATCTAGGCTCCGTATCTGAAATAGGAATAACGCTACATATGTCCGCAGACTCAAAACTTATAACGGCCAAATCGTATTGTTCATTATAATATTCAATCGTGCCAGTAGAAACTTGTTCGTAATATTTAGATAGACCTGTATATTGACTGCTTTTCATGAAATCATTAATAGTATACGCATCATACGTTAAGACACGTAGTGATGCATCCCCTGACGTCGCTGCTTCAGCGATCACATGGTGAGCTGTAAGCGCAAAGTATTTATCGCCAATCCGATCAAAAATAACCCCACTACCACTCGGTGAATAGGATGCACCATCACTTTTTCTACTTTCTGTCATAATCATAATATTACCAGACAACGCTTGTTCTTGAACCTTGTCAATCAATGATTTATGATTAATTTCATTCATTTCCGCTCTGATACTCGGAAAAGCTATAACTCCCGCAAGAATCACAAGTATAATAATCCTTATTAAATGGCGCTTTTTATCTTTCGTTGTTATTTAGCTCACCTCAATATGAATTTGAGTTGTATTGTCTATCATGATAACTACGTATTCATTCGATTTTTTACATAAAATTCTATTTAATTTTAGCATATTTTGGTTTTCTGTCAATATTTTTATACATCTTACTACTTAAATTTAAATCCACTTTAATATTTGATGACATTAAAGCAACGATAAAACACGCTTGATATGGATTTTAAAAAACTACTCCTTAAAAATACCGTCACCCACCTTAAAGTTCAGCTCAGAACTTTGAGGATAATGGCGGTATATTGGATAGGTTACACTAAACTTGACAGGCTCGATTGCATGCGAGCAGAGAGATAGTCGGGTGACAATAAGCTAGCAGTGTTAATGTATGAATTTAAACTACTATGAAGCAATAGTTCTAGTGGCACACCTCAAAAAAATTGTATAGTTTTGTGTTGAGATACTAATGACTCCTGGCAGTTCAATTTTAAAAACATTCGAACCTCGCGGCGCTAACAGTTTACTGAAAGATTGATTAGTCACATTAACTAGTCAATCTGTTATGATACTTTTTTACTTATCATTTTCCCAGTGATAAAAATAAGTAAAAGGATTACTGCTATCAGCCATAAAGAAATACTCACCACAACCATATCAATGTAAATACTATTAAATATAATAGCACCGAAAATGACAGTAGCAATAAACCATATTTTTAGATACGTCAATATTTTTTTATCAGCTCTTGCTTCAAATGCTGTTTGGGTAACGTACCATATTATTATATTCGCAACAAATATAATGACGGCTACATTGATCATATCACCTAATGTTAAAACAAATACCATCTGATTTTCTTCTGAGATGACGTTAGTTATCAAGTTTTTCACTAATGCAATAACTCCTAAAATCCATAACGCATTTAAAGAAATAACCACATACTCCAGAGTCACTTCTTTTTTTGTCTTTTTCGGCATAACCTCAATGATCTCATCACAAATTTCTTTATATTGTCCACCCATTACCTTCTGAATATCATCGCCTCGCTGTTGACCATCTAAGATTAATTCAATAATATCAGCTCTCACAACTTCTTGATCGTACTCTGTTAAATCAGACCCTCGTAAATACACAATCATATTTGTATAGATGTCATTATTGCTCTTAAAAATGGCTTTCTCTCTCGTATTGTTTTTCTTTAACAATTCCTTTGTTAATTTATTCATTGTCTTCGCCTCCTAACAGTTGATTAACTGCAAGACTCATCTCCTGCCAATTGTCTTTAAACTGATTCAGATTATCAACCCCTTTGACCGTTAAACGATAATATTTACGTTTTGGTCCACTATTAGAATCTTTTAAAGTACCCTTTAAAAGTTCATTCTTTTGCAACCTTAGAATAATTGGATAAATGGTTCCTTCAGATATGGATCCGAATCCATACTCCTCTAACTGTTTCGCAATTTCATAAGCATACGTCTCCCGTTTTTGAATGATTTCTAATATGCACCCTTCTAATATGCCTTTTAACATCTGTGATGGAATCAACATAAAACCTCCCTCTGTATCTTGCAATACAATATACAACTATATTGTATTGCAAGATACAGGAGTTGTCAAATTTTTATAGCGGCATTGATTGATAACACTTGGGAATGCAATCAAGCGTGAAGAATAATGACCTTCTTGTTTCATTAAAGATATTAAACACCCTCCATTAATTATTCTTCACCTCTTAGATCCTTCAGCTTCTACATTTTTAAACAAAAAATAGCTCTACCATAAGTTCATAAATATTTAAAAATGATTCACCAATTGACAATCAACGAAAGAAACCCTGGAAACAGCACCAATAGTGCATTTCCAGGGTTAATATTCACTATATTCTTTCTAAAAGACAGAGCATCTCGACGTGTAATAGTTAGTCTATTCTACACTTTCTGAAAATCCTTGAACAAGCCTTGTTTCAACAGGTTGGCTGGCAATAACATCTTATCGAGATACACTTTCCTAGTTAGTGTATTTCTTCGAACTATACTTTTTGTCTTTCCTTTGTATTCCACCCTTGCTCTTATTCACATTGCTGCGTTTCCTTTTCTCTGTTTGCACTGCTTGAAATGTTTCCTTTGAAATAATTGCAGGATGATTATCTTCAGATAAGTATTGAACATCTCTCTTTTCTGAATCAAACAATCTCACGTTACCAATATATTTTTCATTACTCAATAAGCCATCAATCGTACACTTAGGTTATTTGTATTTTCCTGTAAATGATTTAATTCCATGATTATCTAATTGCTTCATAATGCCAAGAATACTTTTATCACCCAGATACCACTTAAAAACCTTTCGAACGTTTACCACCTCATCTTCGTTGATAATAAACTTATCATCCTCACCATGGTCATAACCATAGCACTTCCGAAAATAGCTTTGATGTGCCACTAGAGGCTTTTTGCTTAAGTCCCCATTTGATATTATCACTTCTTGATTCATTTTCAGCTTGAGCAAAAGACTCTACAAGGGAAATCATAAGTTCACTGTTGGTATCTGCTGTGTCAAGATTCCCCTGTTCAAAAATGACTCTAACACCAGAATCTTTTATTAGTTGTAATGCCTCTAACGTTTCAACTGTATCTCTGCCAAATCTATTGATACTTTTAGTGATGATCATTTCTAACTTATGTGATTGACAATCTTCTAACATTTGATTTTATCCTCTTCTAGATGTGCCCGCTTTACTAGATACAATATCCATGTAGACATCGACTAGTAGCCACTGAGAATTAGAGGCTACCAATCTAGTGAGGGCAGACACCTAAGCAGATAGGCTATTTAATTGTTTCATGTCATTTGTACTTACACGACAATAAATATCAACCCGCTTCCCTCGTTTAGCTGGTTTTGCAGGTATGAAATGTACTCTGGATTGTATGTCATAGCTTACCTACTCAAAATCAAGTTAAATTTAACTTACAAACTTATTTTCACCTTGGTTCTTTATTTGGTATACCAAGTTGGAATAGGATTCTGCATATTGTTATACCAACTCAGCACATCCTTTGCCTGATTAAGCATTGTATTTACTTCACTTTCTCCAAACGGAATAGCCCATGGTATAGATGAAAGCATATCGCTGCTTATGTATAGTGCAAGTAATTTCCAAAATTCAAGTGGTACTTGATTATCGAAATAACCGTCTATTATGCCAGAAGCAAATATAGGCGAGACCTGAGCACACCATACTATGCGATTAAATTCTTCCCACGGGTCACCAAAATCGTAACGATCGAAATCAATAATTACTATCTTATTATCTTCAATCATCATATTACCGATATGATAGTCACCATGTTGGTAAGATTGTGGCCTATTCGCTAGTAAATGCCGGTTAGATTTTATATAACCCATAATGTCTTCTGCTCCATCAAATTTAACGGGACTTTCGTTATACATCTTGACTTTACGATCTATTTTTTCATTAAAACGTTGTTCCCAATCCAGTTGATTTTCTGGCGCAGGAATAGAATGGATGACCTTAAGTATTCTACCAGCTTCAAGTCCGTAAGAATACTGTTCTGTATTTTTAAGATGAGGAATGATTTCTTCAGCGTCTTCGCCATCAACCCAAGTCTGGACATTATAAACACCCTCATCACACTTTCCAAACTCAACTGGTTTACACATAGAAACACCGAGAGCCGCTACCTGTTGCTGCATACGAAACATATCTGCACGATTAGCACTTTTTTCTTCGGGAGTAACCCTCAAAAGGTATTTAACACCATCATCTGCTGTAACACAGTATTTTTTATCGCACGACCAACCTTTATTGATCGGTTCTTTAGAAATGAAATTTAGTTGTGGCATTGTTTCTATTTCACTCTCGTAATATTGTTCCTGAAAATGTATGGCTTCTACGATTTCCGTTTGGGTAAACCTTATTCCTTCAGGTGCAGCTACAAGTTTATCTTCTACATCGTTATGACGATGAGCAATACCGATAACACGAGCCGTATATTCCTTTACGGGGTTATCTACACCAAGAAGATAAACATCTAATTCCTCGCCATCTCCACCTAAAACATCTGGAATGTATCCGTAATTGACAGGATAGATAAGATCGGCGTGGTTGGGGTGGGTGCTACCGATAGGTCGATCAATTTTAACTTTAACTGTTTTTCCAAGATAGTAATTGATAAGGGCTTTTCTTAAAGTATAAACAATAAAATCGTTCTTACCCTTCAAATATTGTTCTCTACCTTTATCAACAGGCGCCTCTGATGCAAGTGATATTTTCAAATCCTCGTACGCTTTAGCGACCGTTGGCATCTTGTTGAGATAATTTCTGAAATTGATGTAGTTTATCCATTCCATACTATCAGCTAAAACAACATGAATGAAATGCGTTTGCAGGTCGCCTGTGCCGTCATAATAGCTACCACTGGCAAAGAGAAGTTGGTCTTCTGAATTAGCATTAGGTTGATAATAAAAACCATCATGATTTAATTCTGCTTCCAATGCAAGAACATCCTTGAAATCATCTACGGCAACCGCTATATCAATTATCGGCTTGGCTTTTATTGTGAGTATAGATGTACTACCCACATGCTGAATATCTCTTGCGACAGCTTCTAAAATCTTATGCAAGCGAAAAATTGTTCTCTGAGCTTCAAGCTCCCATTCTTTTTCGTGGTTAAGTAGTTTTACTGTACCCCTTTTTAATCCAATCATTTTTCACTCTCCTCAAAAATCAATAATAATTATTCCACCACGTAGCTTAACTAACAATACAATATTTTCGGTCATGTTGATTAGCCTATTGCACAACTTAATTATTCCGACATCCAACCTACTCTCTCAACCCCACTGATTCACAAAAACATCCATTCTGCTCTGTACGGACCCTCTGACATCTAATCTGTTCTGTACGGGGTCAGTGACATCTAATCCGCTCTGTACAGGGTCAAAAGCCTCTCTTAGACTAGTTTCCGCAGAGTAAAAAATCATCGTTTTTCTAACAAAATTATTTATCACTAAAAACCCCGAAAGGCTTATATTTATCGATTTATCATCATTTTTATCAAGTCAACATACCGATTTTTGATTAGGCTATTTAATATTTAATTAATAGTTGTGAAAATAAAAATCAAGAATTGGTACTCCTTTATCTATAAGATAATTGCCTATACCTCTCTCTACATCAGATCTACTTAAATTTCCAGGTATATTTTTAAGCGGAAATAAAAGTACGAAAGATTCATCCCAGCACTTTCCTAAATGATGAACTATAATTCCAGAAGTATTGTATTTCCATCTATCTTGTATTTGGCAATAGGGAATTGCGTTAAACGGCAATTAATTTTGTATGCCACTTGCCATCACTATCTACTCATGAATTAATGACTCTTTATAACG